>NZ_CP022132.1:1200000-1800000 GCF_002211785.1 Francisella halioticida | reverse complement strand
GATATGTCAGTATATGTTTAATTTTATTTGTTTTTATCAAGAACATATCTTGTAGCAGTATTAGACTTATAAGGTATATCATTATTGTTAATAATACATGTGTTTTCTATAGGTTTTTAAAATTTAATTTTTCAGTGGTTAACTTAAATTTCCTACTCTTCTAGTATTGCTATACTTTGTTATTAGTATTTTTTAATAAAAATTTCATAGTATTGATTATGTTACATAATATTTGATTAAATTTTCTAGCTTTATAAAATGATCTAAATAGAGTAATATTAGCGTTAAATATATAAAATTATAAAAGAAATGGGACGTATATGTCTTTTTTAGTTGCTATAGTAGGTAGGGCTAATGTTGGTAAATCAACATTATTTAATGTACTTACTAATTCTAGAGATGCTTTAGTTTTTGATTTTGAAGGTGTAACACGTGATCGTCAATATGGTCAAGCAAAATATGATGGACTTGATTATTTGGTAGTTGATACTGGTGGTATATCAGATCAGGATGCAGGCTTTGATGAGTTTATGGCTAAACAGTCTGAGATGGCTATAGATGAGGCCAATTTAGTATTTTTTATAGTAGATGGTAGATCTGGACTAACAGCTAGTGATCAGTATGTAGCTAACTTATTACGTCAAAGGGATAAAAAAGTCATAGTTGTAGTTAATAAGGTTGATGGTGTGGATGAAGAAGCTGCGATGTCAGAGTTTTATAGTTTTGGATTTGACAAAGTCTTTGCTATATCGGCGGCACATCGTAGAAATACTCAAAAATTAGTAGATAAGTTTCTAAAAAAACCTTTAAATGATTATTATCAAGACTATACACAAACGGGTGTGCATAAGGAGCAATTGCGTCACGGTATTCATTACTCATTGATTGGTAGGCCTAATGTAGGCAAATCAACTCTTACAAATAGGATGCTTGGTGAAGATAGAGTTGTGGTGTTTGATATGCCTGGAACAACTATTGATAGCGTGAGTGTTCCGTTTGAGCGACATGGCCGAAAATATACTATAGTTGATACTGCTGGTGTACGTAAAAGAGGTAGGATAAAACAAACATTAGAGAAATTCTCAGTAGTTAAGACTTTACAAGCTATACAAGATTCAAACGTTGTAGTAGCTATAGTTGATGCTAGACAAGGTATATCAGATCAAGATCTAAGTTTGATACATTTTGCAATTAAGAATGGTCGAGCGCTTGTTTTGGCTGTCAATAAATGGGATGGCATGACAGAGCAGGACCGTAATAAAGTTAAAGAAGATATAAAAAGAAGATTATATTTCCTACAAGATTATGTAGATATTCACTTTATATCAGCTCTCCATGGAACAAATGTAGGTCACGTTTTTGAGTCTATAGAAACAGCTTATGAGTGCGCTAATAAGAAAATAACTACAGCAGATGTTACAAAGTTATTACAACTTGCTATAGATGCCCATTCACCACCAGTGGTAGGTAAGTTTAGAATCAAACTAAAATATGCTCATGTAGGTGGTCATAATCCTCCAGTAATCGTTATACATGGTAATCAATTAAGTAAGCTACCACATTCTTATAAGAGATATTTAGAAAATTTCTTTAGAGAGGCTTTAGAGTTTAGAGGAACTCCTATAGTATTTGAGTTTAAGCAGTCAGAGAATCCATTTGCGACTAGAAAAAATAAGAGATCAAAAGATGAAAGCAGTAAGAGTAAAAAAGTTAAATAACATTGCTGATGAAATAACAATAAATATTAGTGGTGCAAAAAATGCTTTACTACATTTAATATTTGCTAGCTTAATTCCTGATACAAAAACTACATTTAGTAATGTTCCAACAACTTTGTTGGATTATAAGGGTGCAAAAGAAATACTTGAAAGTGTTGGTGCAGATGTTTCTGAAAATGGTGAAGATGTAACAATTGATACAACTAAAATATCAATGCAAACATTAGAACTATGTGGTGAAATGACTTCAAAAACTCGTTGTTCTTTGATGCTTTTAGGCTCTATGTTAAAGAAAAAGGGGTGTGTAAAAATTGGATTTCCTGGAGGGTGTAGTTTTAGCGAAAAAAGACCTTTTGATATTCATTTAGAAGGGCTAGAAGCATTAGGTGCTAAGGTTACATTAGCAGAAGAACATATAGAAGTTGTCTATAAAGAAGAAAAGGATGCTAAATTTAAGATGCCTTTTCCATCTGTTGGAGCAACTATGAATTTAGTTATGTATGCAGTTATTGGCAATTCTGAGGTTATTCTTGAAAATGTTGCTTTAGAACCTGAAGTTGTCACATTAATTGATTATTTAAATAAATGTGGAGCTAATATTAAGTTTGATATTGAGAGTCGAAAAATTAGAATACTAGGTGTTGCAAGGTTGTTGGGTTGTGATTTTGAGATAATCTTTGATCGTATTCAGGCCATGACTTATGCAGCTATGGCATATTTATATAAGACAAATGTAACTATTACAAATATAAACACAAAAAATACATATAATATTACAAAACCTTTAGAGAAACTAACTAATTCAACAGCTAAATGGGAATATGATCAAAAAGATAAGACATTAAAATTCTTTGGTAAAAAAAGTAATATTAAAGGAGTTGATATTATAGCAGCTCCTTTTCCTCATTTTCCAACAGATTTACAGCCTATATATGCCGTAATGTTATTTATGGCAAATAGCTGTAGCACTATTCAAGATACTGTTTATCCTGAGCGAATTAATTATGTGTACCAAATCCGTAAAATGGGATTTGATATTTCCATAGATAATAATTTAATTGAGATAAAACCAGTTAAAAGTCTTAGGAATATTCGTCCAGCAGTTATGAGTGTAAAAGATCTACGTGCTGGGATGGCTTGTTTGATGGCAGGGTCATTACTTGATGAGTTTTCTACTATAAATAATGTCCATCAGATATTTAGAGGGTATAATGATCTTATAGAGAATATGTCTCATTTTATGAAAATAGAGATATTAGATAATAATATTTAGGTAAGTAATGTCACAATATATATCCTTAGAAAAATATAACACTTACAGAATTAGATCTTTTGCAAAACATGTTTACTTTCCTGAAAATGAAACTGAATTGCTTAATATTGTAGATAAACATAAAAATATGTTTTTTCTTGGTAATGGTAGTAATATAATTTTTTCTAAAGAGTATTATAATGATGAAATAGCTTTTGTTATCTTCTGTAAGAACTTTAACTCATTTAATATTTCTGATAGTTGTGTTGATGTTCAAGCGGGAGCTTTGCTACAAGATCTTGCATTAGCAACCTATGATGCTGGATTAAGTGGTATAGAGACGTTCTATGATGTTCCAGCAAGCTTAGGTGGGGCATTAATTATGAATGCAGGAGCCTATGGCGATGAGATTTACACCTATGTTAGAAGTATTAGAGTTTTAGATCTTAACAAGAAAAAAATAGTAGAGTATAAAAAAGAAAATATAGAATATGGCTATAGATATTCTATGTTCAAAAATGATAATAATATCTGCATACTGTCTGCTAAATTTGAATTTGAAAAAAAATCAAAACTAGAGATTAAAGCTAAATTAGACGATATTTATTCACGTCGACTATCTAATTTACCACAAAAACCTACGGCAGGAAGTGTATTTAAAAGACCTCAAGCAAATATGCCTGTAGGTGTTATGGTCGAAGAGCTTGGGCTTAAAGGTAAAATGATTGGTGATGCACAAATTTCACTTAAACATGGCGGTATTATTGTTAATAATGGTAATGCTACAGGCAAGGATATAATTGCACTTATTAAATTTATAAGAAATACGGTTTTAGAATATTATAATATAGAGCTTCATGAGGAACAGATAGTTATTTAAAGTATTATATAAAATACTTTTTTATATGTTTAATATCTAATATACTTTGCTTAAGAAAAAGTTTTTTATTTAATTATGAGAAAAAAAATTATATTTCTTTTAGTTACTGCGTCTCTAAATTATGGCACTGCTTTTGCTGACTCTAATGCTACTCAAACTAAGCAAGAGATAGTCAATACCACAGCTAGTAAAGAATCTACGCTGAAAAATAATACTGGTAAGGCTCAAGCTAAATCTAAGCAATCAAGTACGCAGAGTTATGATGATGGTTTAAGTATTATGGTTGATACTAGTAATGCCAGTTATGATGCACTTCTAGCAAATGCAGAGAAAATATTGGCTGATGGTGAAGCTAATAAACCGTCAGATGAAGAAGTTACAAAAAGAATAACACAAATTAATAAACATGTTAATAAACATGTTGTGGTAAAGAAAGATAAGAAGGCATCTATGCAAAAAGATGTTAAGGCAGCTAGCGATATTTTAAACCGTCAAGATGAAATTAGTAAAGATTTTAAAGACTCTTATGGAACTTATCAGGGGAAATCAACAAAAGATTATATTACAAAAGAAGCCCATGGTTACAATGATGCGGATGCTTATCAAATGAAAAACTATAAAACACTTTTGGATAATATAAAGACTTCGAAGCAAATAGATAATTCATTTAATGAAATAGATAATAGTAGTGATAATTCTAAGTATAAATTATCTGATGGCTACTCAATTGAAGATGTCACAATAGTTGGGGCTTTAACAGGTCAAAATAAACGCTTGAAAAAATGTTTGATTATGAAAACTTATGGAGGAGGTACTTGGAGTACATATTGTCAGCCTCTTAAAAAACCAACACAATGTCCAGATTATGATTGGAAACAGTTATCAACTATGGCTATTATGTATTGTTAGTTTTTTTAAAATTAGCTATTTGATCTTTTAGTTCATCTAGACTTACTCTATTTGGATTTGTATGAGGTTTTAAACTATCATCATTTTTACGTATTGCATAACCATATAGAGCTTCTATTTCTAGCTGTAAATTTTGCTTAAATTGGGTGTTGAAGTTGTTCCATAGTTTTTTACCTGTTAAGCCTTTATGCATGGTTGTATCAGCAAGAGGCTCATTTAGTGCTCTAATATCTTCAAAAAGGGTACTTGTGCTTTCATAGGTAAATATAATTAAATCTGATTCTATAGCTGGATTTTTATATCTACTAGATTGTAAAGTATCTCCCCACGTCAATAGATCTATCATATCGTTGGTATGTTTATTATTGCTTACTGCTGCAAAGGCTTGCTTTATGGAAGCAAAAGATTTATTTCCGAAAGTTGAAAAAAGTAAGATTCCATCATTGTTTAGCAATTCATAATAATTTTCTAATTCTTGAGTTAAGTTATCTGTTAAATGAATAGTAGAGTTTGATATTATAATATCAAACTTTTGCTGAGAATTTTGATTGCTATAAATTTTTGCATTTGAGAAACGATTTTTTAATGTTTTTAGATAATTGCTATCTTGATAGCCTTCAACTAGAATTACTATAGGATTAAGTTTGATAAAATCAAGTCTTTTTAAGAGTCTTTGAGCAATTTCATTTTTTATAAATGATGTTTGGTAAACTCTTCTATTTGATAAGTGATGCAAAAAAAGATTGTAGTTAAACATGTTTTTTAAAATTTAATTTTGTTGATGTGATTGTAATGGTTTTTTTATCTCTATAAAAGGTATTAGTTTATTAAAATAGGAAACGAGAGCCTATTAACTTTAAAAATTTAAGCTTATTAATTTGGGACTACTGAAAGTAGAGCCATCTATACTGATGAAAAATATCAAATTAGAAAGTAAATCAAACCTTCAATATTTAAGTATATTTAAATTTATTATAATACGAAAAGGGAACATTCAACATAAGTTGTATGACTCTAAGTTAATATAAAGATATAATGGAAAATGAAGTTAACAATTGTTCTAGATTAATAGGATGGATCATATTCTTGCAGAATTTTTGTTGGAGTAACAAAAATAGCAATTAAGTTGTTATTAATGTGTTGAAGGCAAGTATCTAGGAAAACTAGTTGGTGATTATGAGTGTTTTTTATAAAGATCCTAAAATAGAGCGACTAAAGAGTTTTATAAGTAAATATGTTTATTAGTGATAAATTTCTTTTTAAACAAAACTGTCTTTTATGTAAACAAAGTTCAAATGATATTATTTGTAATTATTGTTTTGATAATTTACTAAAACATTTGAATTTTGAAAAACAAGAAATTAATTTAGGTCAAGAGTATGATTATTATCACTTACTTAAGTATTCTGCAGAGGTTAAATATCTTTTGCAGAAATTTAAGTTTCAAAAAGATTTATTATCAGGAAATATATACTACCCCAATAAATTAAACAATATTTTTGAAAGATCAAATATTATAAAAAAAAATAGCTATTGGAGTAGTAGTGATAATGAGCGTAGTAACAATAAATTTTGGAGCTAGATTACATTAGGCTAGATGGATCTGTGAATGGTTCATTTCCTATTGTTATGAATTTTTTTTGTAGCTTAGGAAATTAATTACTGTGGTATGGAATGAATAGTACCACCGAGAATATGGGCATGAATATGAAAAACAGTTTGTCCACCTTCTTTACCTGTGTTAAATACAGTTTTAAATCCTTTTAGCCCCATTTCTTTAGCGACTTTAGGGATGCCCAGCATAAATTTGCCAATAAAACTTTCATCTGAAGCAGATAACGCATTTAAACTAGTAATATGCTTTTTAGGAATAACTAGAATATGTACATCTGCTACTGGACTAATATCATGAAATGCTAATACATTTTCATCTTCATAAACTTTCTTACATGGGACTTTACCAGCAATGATTTTGCAAAAAATACAATCAGACATTTATTTCTCCTTTTTGAAACCATAATAAATTAAGCATGCTATACCAGTTACTATAAAACCAGTAGTATGGCTTTCGATAAAGCCTTGTAATTTAACTAGAGGTGATAAGTTGTTATGCAAGGTGTATATAATCCCTAGACCTGTTAGAATAATTCCAGTTGCTAATGCAAAGTTATGTTTTTTCTTTGGTTTTAAAGAAGTATTTTGCTGATTTGAAGTTATTTGCTTTTGGTTTGTTTGTGTTTGCTGCAATATATCAAAAACCATACGTGGAAGTTCAGGTAGTTTGTCACTAACTCTTGGCATATTTTCAATGGAACGATGATAAAAGCCGCGTAGCCCCATCTGCTCCTTCATCCATCTTTCTAAGATGGGGCGAGAAGTTTCCCAGATATTAAGCTCTGGACAAAGCTTTTGTCCTAAGCCTTCAATATGGAATAAAGTTTTTTGTAGTAAAGTTAACTGTGGTTGGATATTCATATTAAAACGACGCGCAACAGAGAATAGTTGCATTAAGGTATATCCTAATGATATTTCACTCATAGGCTTTTCAAATATAGGTTCACATACAGTTCTAACAGCAGACTCTAAGACATCTACACGTGTGTCGCTAGGAACCCAACCAGACTCTATATGTAGCTCAGCAACTTTTCTATAGTCACGTTTAAAAAATGCCAAGAAATTGCCTGCTAGATAGCGCTGGTCATCACGATTTAAAGTTCCAACAATTCCAAAATCAATAGATATATATTTAGGATCTGCTGGATTTGAAGCATCAATAAACATATTGCCAGGGTGCATATCTGCATGAAAAAAACAGTTATCAAATACTTGTGAATAGAATATTTCAACACCTCGTTGAGCTAATAAACGACGATCAACTCCTAAAGAGTCTAATGTATCTATGTCTGATACCCGTACACCACCAACTCTTTCCATCATCATCACCGTAGAGCTAGTATATTTCCAGTATATTTTTGGCACATAATGTATAGGTGAATTTTCAAAATTCCTACGAATTTGTGAGGCATTTGATGCTTCTCGAACTAAATCAAGTTCATCAAAAAAGCTTTGATTAATCTCTTTGACAATTTCTATCGGTTTAAAGCGGCGAATTTCTCTTAGTTTATTTAGAGCTTGGGCAAGTATTAGCATCAAAGAGGTATCAAGTTTTAGAATTTTCTCAATTCCTGGGCGTAATACTTTAACGACTACTTCATCATCATTTTCAAGAGTAGCTTTATGAACTTGTGCGACTGATGCTGATGCTAGAGGAGAACTATCAAAATTTTTGAAAATATTACTAATAGGTTGCTTAGTAGCTTTTTCAATTTGTTGCGCTGCTATATTACTATCAAATGGGGGCACATTATCTTGGAGTTTAGCAACTTCTTTTATAACTTCTGGAGGAAGTAAATCTGCTCTGACAGATAACGCTTGACCAAATTTAATAAATATTGGTCCTAGTTTCTCTAATGCTTCTCTAATGCGGATGCCATGCTCTAGCTTACGAATTTTTCTTGAATAATAAAAAGGATTAAGTAAGAGTAACACTTTCAATAGCTTTATATTTGTAGCTTGAACTGGCTCATTAAGTAGGCAGTATCTATTTATAATATAAAAGATGTATATAAGTCTTAAAAACTTTCTAATCATATTATGAGCCTTGTAATAGTTTTAGCTTTGCTTCTACTATATCAGTAGCTTGTTTTAACTCTTGTATTTGTTTGTATAAAATATTTATTTCATTTTGAGATATCAAAGTTTCTCTTTCTTCTGTTAAGTAGTCTTTGATATCTATAACGGTTTCTTGGCGTGAGGTTTTTAAGTATTCTTTGATCTTATCAAGAGGTTTAGCTATAATACTAGCAAATTCTGGACTAGTTAAACTAGATATCTTATAAATCAGGTCTATATCAATAGCATTTAGAAATGTATTGAATTCATTTAGATCTTTTAGACTGCCCTGATAATCAAGCTTTTCAGCAATTATTAACTCTTGTAAATTTTTATTAAAGACAAGTTCAAGAATATAAGCTAATTTTCCTTCTAAAATATTGCTTGTTAACTCATCTGAAGCATACAGATTATTATTTTTTATCTTTAGAGAAATGTTGTAATTAAGATCAGTAATAACCACACTTAGAGATTTGTCTTTTAAAGGAGATATTAAAGCGTTTACTTGAGGGTCAAGTTTTGGCAAAAAGCTAAGAGCTTTATTTATTGTTTGTATCATTTTAATATTTATATCCAATATGTAATGCTACAACTCCACCAGTCATATTCTGATATTCAACATTATCAAACCCTGCATCAAACATCATTTGCTTTAGAGTTTCTTGATTTGGGTGCTTACGTATTGATTCAGCAAGATATTTATAGCTTTTAGCATCTTGGGTAATAATTTTCCCCAAAAATGGTAATGCTTTGAAAGAGTACTCATCATAAATTTTTGAAAGTAAAGGCACAATTGGTTTAGAAAACTCTAAAACTAAAAGACGACCTCCTGGTTTTAGAACTCGACACATAGAGGCCAAAGCTGTTGCTTTATCTGTGACATTCCTAAGACCAAAAGAGATTGTTATACAATCAAAGTAATTATCAGGAAAAGGCAGAGATTCGGCATTAGCTTGGATATATTCAATATTGCCAACACAACCTTTATTAGTAAGTTTTTCTTTACCTACTTCTAGCATAGAAGAGTTAATATCACTTAAAACAACTTTACCTTGTGGGCCAACCATTTGACAAAACTTATATGCCAAATCACCAGTTCCTCCAGCAAGGTCTAGGACTTTATCACCTTTGCGAACAGCAGTCTTTGAGAGAGTTTGTTTTTTCCAAATACGATGTATGCCAAAAGACATTAAATCATTCATTAAATCGTATTTAGCTGCTACTGAATGGAATACTCCAGCAACTTTTTTTTGTTTTTCTTCCCATGGCACTTCTGCAAAGCCAAAATCAGTTGTTTTATTTTCTTTAGACATTTAAACTAAAAATTATAATAGTTAGGTTATTGCTTCATTATAGCAGAATATGATTTATTTGTATTGGCAAGATACTACTAAATAGGAGTATAAGAATGTATATATTGTCGGGAGATATTGGTGGAACTAATACTAGGTTAGAAGTTTCTTTTTTAGAGGATGGTGTAATTAAAAGTATAGCTATAAAAAAATATAAGGGGGCTAACTATAATTGCCTATCAGCTATTATTGAGAAGTTTCTCTCAGAAGTTGATTTAACTGGTCAAATTGATTCAGCATGCTTAGCTGTTGCAGGGTTTGTATCAAATGGAGAAGTAGAGGTTACTAATTTGCCATGGATGGTTTCTGAGCAATACATATCAGAAAGTTTAGGTATAGATAAAAACATGGTCAAAGTAATAAATGATTTTGAGGCAATAGGTTATGGGATAGAGTCTCTTGATAAGGAACAAGATATCTTGACTATTCAGGATGGTCAAAAAGATGAAGATACTCTTTGTGCTGTTGTAGGTGCTGGTACAGGGCTTGGAATGTGCTTGGTCAGCTATGATAAGGAACATGCTCCTAGAGTTTATAAGACAGAAGGTGGCCATGTTGATTTTTCTCCAGTTGATGATGAGCAAGTTGAGTTATTCAAATTTATGCGTAAGACTTTTCATAGAATATCTCCTGAGAGATTTTGTAGTGGTTATGGGATTTATAATATTTATAAATATGTTGTGCGTACTCCTTTATATGATCAGCCTGAATGTATGCAACTAAGAAGAAAGTTATTTAGTGTTTCAGATTCAGATAAAGCAGCTGTTATTGTTAAGTATGCTACTGAAAATAGAGAGCCATCAGCACTAAGAACAATAGATATATTTTTGAGTATTTATGGATCTGTAGCGGGGAATCTAGCTCTTACAAGCTTTCCTTTCAGAGGATTGTATATTGCTGGAGGCATAGCCCCTAGACTTATCAAGCAAATAAAAGAAAGTAAATTCTTAGAGAAGTTTAGAGATAAAGGCAGAATATCGAATATGATGAAAGATTTTCCAATTCATATAATAACAAATACTGATGTTGGCTTGATAGGCGCACGTACTTATGCGGCAGGTCTAGTAAAAAAATGATAGGCTAGTGTTTATTAGAGTTTTTTCTTCTTTCTTTGAAATGTTTAGAGATTTTCATTGCAACAAGAAAGAGTAAATATATTCCTCCAAATATAGCTATCACAGCATAAAAAAACATAAATACTATAAAAATACCTACCATTATAGCTAATTCTGCTATGCTAAAAATAGCTAATATAAATACTAAAGAAGCACACCCTAAAAAGCTTTTATATGAACACGCAGGTTTTTTAGAGATAATAGTGCCATTAATTTCAGAGTTATTTTCGCTCATTTGTCTAAATTTTTATTATTGTGATGTTATTATACATTTGTAAAAGAATTCTTTGCAAACTAAAAATTAAAATTATCTTTTAATATGTTTAGATAAGTAAAGTGATTGGATAATTAAAAAGACAAAGGTTATTCCTAATAAGCCAAAGAGTTTAAAGTTCATCCAGATATTTGTAGAAAAAAAGTATGCTACAAATAAGTTTAATGTGCCAAGGACTGTAAAGTAAGCTCCCCACATATTATTGATTTCTTTCCATTTGTGTTTTTTAAGATCAATAGTTTCTTTAAGAATTTTCTGCATTGGGGTTTCTTTCATGGTGTATGTAGTTATTATTAGGCCAATCCCCATCAACCAATTGATAATGCTCACTTTCCATTTTATAAGCTCTTCATTATGGAAATAGAGTGTTGCACTGCCAAAGATTACAACAAGTATTGCAATAGTGATCTGCGCTTTAGCTACTTTGCGATGAGCAATATACTGCCAAGTAACTTGAGCCAATGTTACTATAATTAGAGCAGCAGTAGCAAAAAATATATCATAAACTTTATAAACGGTAAAAAAAACGATTGCTGGAAGCAAATCATTAATCATTTTATTCATTTTTATTAACAGTAAGTATTGTATAATGTCTTAGAAGTATAACGGTTGTTGTAAAGATTATGAAGAGATTAATTGAATTATATAGCTATGGTAATAATGATTTAGAGTTAAAGGGCATAGGAAATATATTAGAAAATGATGGAGTTATAGCTATCCCAACAGATTCTGGCTATGCTTTGGCTTGTAAGATGAAATCAAAGAAAGGAATTAATAAAATTATAAAAATAAGAGATTTAGATAATAGTCATAACTTTACACTTTCGTGTAAAGATTTATCTGAAATATCTGAATATGCAAAAGTTGATAATAATGCTTATAGGTTGTTAAAAAGACATGCTCCTGGTCCATATACATTTATTTTAAATGCTACAAAAAAAGTATCATCATTGCTTGTTACTAAATCAAAAAATACTGTAGGAATACGAGTTAGTGAGCATTATGTACCACAAGCGGTCTCGTTTGAGATTAGAGAACCTTTAGTTATTAGTACATTTATTCTTCCAGGACAAGAACATGTAGTTACTGACTGTTCTGAAATTGATGATCAAGTCATGAATAATATTGATGCAGTTATAGAGTCTGATTATTGTGGTTATAAATCAACAACTGTTGTAGAAATGCTGGGGTTACCATATCAAATTCTAAGGCAAGGCGCAGGAGATATGGATCTTTAAAGTAAATAAGATATTAGTAAGTAGTTGTTTGCTAGGATATAACGTTAGGTATGATGGAGGGAGCAACTTAGTTACAGATACGGTTTTTAAAACCTGGGTAGATGAGGATCGATTAGTGTTTGTATGTCCTGAGATTGCTGGTGGACTGTCAATTCCTAGATCTGCTTGTGAGATTATTGGTGGTGATGGTAGAGCAGTGTTAGCAAGTAGGGCTAAAGTTTTATCTAAAGGAGGTAAGGATTTTTCTACTGAATATATAAAAGGAGCAGAAGCTGCTTTAAAGTTGGTTAAGAAATACTCTATTAAAATTGCTATTTTAAAGAAAAATAGTCCGTCTTGTGGTAATCAGCAAATATATGATGGAACCTTTAATAGTAATAAGATTCAAGGCTCTGGAGTTGCTGCAAGCTTATTAATGCAAAATGATGTTAGGGTATTTAATGAAGGTCAATTATTGCAAGCTAAAGACTTTTTAGAAGAGCTTGAATTTAAAAGGATTATTTTTTAAACAGCAATGAATGTTTATAAGACAATATCTAAGAATATACAAACTGAAGTTGAACCTATAAAAAAATCACGTCTTATTGCATATGCTTTTTATATTGAAAGTGAACAAGAAGCTTTAGATGAGATTGGTACTATTAAAGCAAGGTATGGTGATGTTAATCATCATTGTTGGGCTTATGCACTTACTAAAGATAATAGATTTAGGTTTAGTGACGATGGTGAGCCAAACGGTTCAGCTGGTAAGCCAATACTATCACATATTCAAGGTAATGATTTGTTAAATGTGTTGGTGATTGTAGTACGATATTTTGGTGGAACTAAGCTTGGTGTTGGAGGATTGATAAGAGCATATGGACAGGCAGCTAAAGATGTACTTGAATTAGCAGATATTGTAAGTGTGGAGACTAATTGCTGTATTCAAATAATATATGGATATAACGAAACAGCAAGTATTGATATTGTTTTAAAGCATTATAATGTTAATATATTGAGCCAAGAATATTCTGAAATGGTTCAGTTGGTTGTTCAGGAAAATACTTCAGATAAGTTAAGCTTTATAGAAGAGCTTAAGAATGTAACTAAAGGTAAAGTTCAGTTTAGAGTTTTTGAAGAAAACTAGTCTGATGATTGCTTATCAAACTACTCTGCGGTTACGAATAAGCATATAGATAATCGATCCAAATAAACAAATTACGCCACTAAAAACAAATACAATAAAAAAGTTGTTATTTGTAGCTTGAAGTATAGCTCCTGTGATTAATGGTGCTAGTCCAGCACCAATGAAGTTAGCAAAGTTTTGAGCTCCACCTATTGTACCTACTAAGTGACTAGGAGATATATCTGCCACAAGAGCCCAAGTCGGTGAGACTCTAAGTCCTAGACAAAATATTGTTATGCCTATTACAACAACTATTAAAAATATGTTCTGTATATATGGTAAAGTAAGTATTGCTATTGAAGCTATTAAACATCCACTTATTATTGGTGTCAGGCGAGAAGATACTGCAGAAAAATTACGCTTAATCATAAAGTCAGAAATTATTCCACCAAGCATAACAGATACTACACCAGAGATAAAAGAAGCTGATGTTGCAATACTCATTTGAGATAAGCTCAAATCCTTTACCTTAATGAAATAGTAAGGTAACCATGTTAAAAATAACCAGTAAGCATATGATGAGCAGAGGTTTCCTATGCACAGAAAGATAACATTTTTATTTTTTAAAACTTTCTTTATTGATATTTGTTGTGTTTTGTTTACAGACTTGGCTTCTTTAAAGAGTCCTTTTTTTTGTAAATGTTGCCATAGTACAACAGCTATTAATCCTATAGCCCCAAGTAATATAAACATTCCACGCCAATTTATTAATATCATCAGAGCCACTAGTACTAAAGGGGCTAGAATATTAGCAAGTCTTGGACCTAAAGATACAATTGATGATATAATTCCTCTTTGTGAAGTTGCAAAGTTTTGCTGGATTATCTTTGTAGCAACTATAAAAAAAGGTGCCTCAGCAATTCCTAATAACAGTCTTGTAAAAAGTATTGAATAAAATCCAACAACTAAGCCACCAAGCACACATGCAGCTGACCATGTAATCATACTTATTAGCATTACTTTATTTATACCAAGGCGATCAACTAAATATCCTGCTGGTAAGCTTGCTAGGGCATATGGCCACATAAATGCAGAAAGTAAGATTCCCATTTCTGTAGGTTTAAGATTAAAGACATTTGCTATTTCAGTATTAGCAATACTTAACGTGGAACGATCAAGATAGTTCAGTAATGCCAAAAAAAACATTAAGCTAACTATTATTATATAGTGAGATCTTTTCATGACTTGTGTGTTTTATTTGACACGCATGCCAGGTTGAGCACCATCGTGTGGCTCTAATATATATATTCCTTTATTATCTCCTGCAGCAAGTATCATGCCTTCAGAAATACCAAACTTCATTTTTCTAGGGGCTAAATTTGCAACCATTACGGTATGTTTCCCAACAAGTTCTTCAGGATTGTAAGATGATTTTATACCAGCAAAAACCTGTTTTTTAACCCCGGCTAAATCTAGTATTAGTTTAAGTAACTTATCTGCCCCTTCAACATATGAGGCTTCTATGATTTTAGCTACACGAAGATCTATTTTCATAAAGTCATCAAAAGTGCATTCATCAGCTATATCAAGTTTAGACTCTTCTTTTTTAGGCGGTTGAGATTGCTCTTTTTCTAACATTTTTTTTGTGTCCTCTATAATCTTGTCAACTTTCTCTTTTTCTATACGAATAGCAAGAGGTTTGAATTTATTTATCTTGTGGTTTCTCAAAAATACTGGAGAGTCATCCCAGTTAGAAATTTCTATATTCAAGAAAAGTTCTGCTTTTGTAGCAATGTTTGGGATAATTGGCTTAAGATATGAAGCCAAAACCTTAAACATGTTTATACCTTGCGAGCATACTTGATGAACTTTTTGTTCTTGTCCTTCCTCTTTAGCTAGTTGCCAAGGCTTATGATAGTCAATAAATTGGTTTGCCTTATCTGCTAGTGACATTATAAGTCTAACGGCGCTCGCAAATTCTCTTTTTTCAAAAGCTTGAGTTATTGTGCTATGGTTCTCAGCAAATTCTTTTTCTAATCCTTTATCAAAAATTTCATCAGCTAAAGTGGCATCAAATTTTTTATAAACAAAGCCGGCACAACGACTAGCAATATTTACTACTTTTCCAACAATATCAGAGTTTGATTTTGTAACAAACTTTTCTAGGTTTAAATCTATGTCATCAATGCGTGATGTTAGTCTTGATGCAAAATAATACCTTAAATAACTAGGTTCTAGGCTATCTAAATATGTTCTAGCTTGAATAAAAGTTCCGCGAGATTTAGACATTTTTTTACCGTTTACAGTTAAAAAACCATTAGCAAATACACTTGTAGGAGTTTTATAACCTGTAGAAGCTAGAATTGCTGGCCAGAATAGTGCGTGGAAATAAATAATATCTTTTCCAATGAAGTGGTAAAGTTCACTTTCATTGGAGCTATCGCCCCAATATTGATCAAAATTAACATTATTTTTATTACAAAAATCTTTGAAACTTGCAATATAACCCATAGGGGCATCTAGCCAGACATAGAAGAATTTTTGTTCATTTGTTCCAGGTATTGCAAAACCAAAATATGGCGCATCACGCGAGATATCCCAGCTTTGTAAGCCTTGTTTAAACCATTCAGATAACTTGTTTGCAACCTCAGGTTGTAGGTTTTTATTAGATTTAATCCAGTTTTCTATGTCATTTGTTAATGCTGGTAGGTCAAAGAAAAAGTGCTCTGAATTTTTTTGTATAGGAGCTTTACCAGAAATAACTGATTTTGGATTTATTAATTCGGTAGGATCGTAAGTGGCACCACAAACTTCACAGCTATCACCATATTGATCTTCAGCTTTACATTTTGGACATATACCTTTTACGAACCTATCAGGTAAAAACATTTTAGCTTCAAGATCATATGCTTGAGCTATTTCTTTCTTTGATATAAGTTTTTGTTCATTTAGCTTATTGTAAATATCTTCGACAATTTCTTTGTTTAGAGAGTTGTGTGTCGAGTAGTAGTTATCAAAAGTAATTTCAAAATCAGCAAAATCTTTTTGGTGATTATTTGAATATTTTTCTACTAATTCATCTGGGGATATACCTAGATTCTTTGCTTTTAGCATAATTGGTGTGCCATGAGTATCGCTCCCACAGACAAATATGCATTTATTTCCTTGTAATTTTTGGAATCTAACCCAGATATCTGACTGTATATAGCCAAGCATATGACCTAAATGAAGGTCTCCATTTGCATAAGGAAGGGCGTTAGTAACTAGAATTTTTCGCATATTTAGATTTAATTATAAATTTATGTTGATTTAAATATTATAATGCTTTTTAAGCATTTTGCTTAGTAAATTTACATCAATTTATAATTAAAATAAATACGGTATTACTCTTGACACAATGTTTTATCTAGATATAATAGTTTCTCACATGGTTTAGGAGAGGTGGCCGAGAGGCTGAAGGCGCTCCCCTGCTAAGGGAGTATAGGCGTTAAACCCTATCGAGAGTTCGAATCTCTTCCTCTCCGCCATGAAAGAAATCGATTTTTTAAAATCGGGTGCATAGCTCAGCTGGGAGAGCATCGCCCTTACAAGGCGAGGGTCGGGGGTTCGAACCCCTCTGCACCCACCACCTGTATAAGGTGGTCTAATCAAGTGTCAAATTTAAATTAATTACTTAAATATTATCGTTAAAAAAGATGAACGATTTGATATACTAATTTTCGTGTTCAATTTTTTTAATATCAATATTATGAAAAAAATATTATTATCCACTATTTTAGTAACACCATCGTTAACGGCTTTTGCAACTACAGAAATAGCTATGAAGAACTGTATAAATGCATGGCAAAATAAAGAGTATGTTAATGCTATAACTTATTGTAAGCCCTCTAGCAAACCCCGCAGATCTTTATGCTGTTGGGGTTACGGCGCTATCAAATATGAAGATAGGTAATCTTGGAGAAGGTTCTAAATACGCGAAAATGTTTACAGATAATTATGATCCAAAAGCCCCGCATAGTGATAATGTTAAGAAAATAGCTAAGGCTTTGTACACTCAGTATGGTGAAGAGAATGTTGAAGGGTTAGTTTCTGGAGCTAATAAAGAAAAGGGTAAATAAATGCTAGAGACAGCTAATGAAATGGGTAGTAGTAAAGCTAAAAAGCTGCTGAGTATGTGGGATTAATAAAAATATTTCAAGGAGTATTCAGAGTGGATTGGTCAGAGATTCTTTCAGAAGAAAAGCAAAAGCCTTATTTCAAGCAAATATTAGATTTCCTAGCCAGTGAAATAAATAGTGATAAAGTGATTTTCCCATCCAAAAAAAATATTTTTAATGCTTTTAAATATACTGGGTTGGATAATTTAAAAGTCGTTATCCTAGGGCAGGATCCCTATCATAACTATAATCAAGCTCATGGATTAGCATTTTCTGTGCAAGAAGGTGTTGATGTACCACCATCTTTACGAAACATGTATAAAGAATTGAAAAATAGTATATATGGATTTGATGTTCCAAATCATGGGTGTTTAACGAACTGGGCAAAGCAAGGAGTTTTTCTTTTAAATACAACTCTTACAGTAGAAGCTCACAAAGCTAATTCACATAAAGATATTGGTTGGCAGACATTCACTGATACTGTTATAGAAAAGATCTCACAGCATAAAGAACATATTGTATTTATCTTGTGGGGATTACATGCACGCAAGAAGAAAAGTCTTATTGATAGTTCAAAACATTTGATATTAGAATCAACACACCCATCACCTTTATCTGCTCATAGAGGTTTTTTAGGTTGTAATCATTTCAAAATAGCTAATGAGTATCTTAGTAATATTGATCAACCAATTATAAACTGGAATCTTTGATAGCTATTAAAAATCTTTTTTATAAGAAAACATATGTGTTGAAGATTTTGACGGAAGTGTTAAAGAGTGCTTTTTTTTATTCAATATGATAGAATACCGACTATATGTTTTATCTTTATTAAAAGCGGTAAGTAATGTCTATAGCTACTAAAGAATCACCATCTATAAATATAGAAAAAGAATTAAGACAGTCATATCTTGATTATGCTATGAGTGTAATCGTTGGTAGGGCTCTGCCAGATGTTAGAGATGGTTTAAAGCCCGTGCATCGTCGCGTGCTTTTTGCAATGAATGAGTTATCAAACTATTACAATAGACCATATAAGAAATCCGCTAGAGTTGTCGGTGATGTTATAGGTAAGTACCATCCTCATGGTGATACAGCAGTTTATGATACTATCGTTAGAATGGCCCAGCCGTTTTCATTACGTTATACACTTGTTGATGGCCAAGGTAACTTTGGATCTGTTGATGGCGATTCTCCAGCAGCAATGCGTTATACTGAGATTAGAATGCAAAAGCTCACTCATGAGCTTCTAATAGATATAGACAAAGAAACTATAGACTTTTCTCCTAACTATGACAATACAGAGTTGGTTCCCGATGTTTTGCCAACAAGAGTGCCGAACCTTTTAGTTAATGGTTCTTCAGGTATTGCTGTTGGTATGGCCACAAATATACCTCCTCATAACATGACTGAAGTTGTAAACGGAACTATTGCGCTTATTGATAATTCACAACTAACAATAGAGGATCTTATACAGTATATACCAGCACCAGATTTCCCAACAGGATCATACATAAATGGTACAGATGGTATTTTAGAAGCCTATCAAACTGGCCGTGGTCGTGTAATCATGCGTGCAAAAGCTGATATTCATGAAGATGAAGCTTCAGGTAAGTCACAAATAGTTATTACAGAGATTCCATATCAAGTAAATAAAGCTAAGCTTGTTGAGAAAATAGCTGAGCTAGTAAAAGATAAAAAAGTAGCTGGAATTTCGGAGTTAAGAGATGAGTCTGATAAAGATGGTATAAGAGTTGTTGTAGACCTTAAAAGAGATGAATCACCAGATGTTGTTTTAAACACTTTATATGCCCAAACACAGCTTCAGTGCAGTTTTGGTATTAATATGGTTGCTCTTAGTGATAATAGACCTAAGCTTTTGAATCTTAAAGAAATCTTAGAACAGTTTATCAAACATAGAAAAGAAGTTGTAACTAGAAGAACTATTTTTGAATTAAGGAAATCAAAAGAAAGAGCTCATATTTTAGAGGGTTTATTGCTTTCATTAGCAAATATTGATGAGATGATTGAGCTTATTAAAGCATCGCCATCTCCAGCAGATGCTAAAGAATCAATGTTGGCAAGATCATGGAATGGTACTTTAGTAAAAAGTATGCTTGAAGGTGTTGACGTTAAAATGTATCGCAAAGAAACTTTAGCATCGCACTATGGTATTCAAGTAGATACGTCATATAACTTAACTCAAGAACAAGCTGAAGCAATATTAGCTTTAAGGCTTCATAGATTAACTGGTCTAGAGCAGGATAAAATTACCAACGAATTTAAAGAACTTATTGAGAGAATTAAGTACCTAATTGGTATTTTAAGTGATACTGATGAGTTAATTCGAGTAGTTAAAGAAGAGCTTGTTGAAATTAGAGATAATTATGGAGATGAAAGAAAGTCTGAAATAATTGTTTCTAGATTAGATTTGACAAGAGAAGATTTAATTACTGAAGAAGACATGGTTGTGACACTTTCTATGGATGGATATGTTAAAACACAGCCTCTTAGTATGTATAATGCACAAAAACGTGGTGGAGTGGGTAAATCTGCAACTAAGACTAAAGAAGAAGATAGTATCTTCAAGTTAATGCTGGCCTCAACTCATGATACTATGTTGTGTTTTTCTAGCTTGGGTCGAGTCTATTGGTCAAAAGTTTATGATTTTCCTGTGGCAAGTAGGATATCTAAAGGTAGGCCAATTAATAATATTTTACCATTAGAAAAAAATGAGAAGATAACAGCCTTGATGCCTATTTCACAGTTTGAGGACGGCTGGTTTGTGTTTATGTCTACTAAGCTAGGTAGAGTTAAGAAAGTTGATTTATCTCAATTTGCTAGACCACGTTCAACAGGTAAGATTGCAATTGGATTAAATGATGGTGATGAGCTATCGTATGTGGCTCTTACTGATGGTAGTAAACAAATTATGATGTTCTCAGATGCTGGTAAGGCTATCAGGTTTGATGAGTCAGATGTTAGAGCCATGGGACGTTCTGCTGCAGGCGTAACAGGTATGCGCTTACAGCCTAACCAAAAAATAGTATCTATGATTGTTACAAACCCTGATCAAAGCATTATTTTAGCTGCAACAGAAAATGGTTATGGTAAGAGAACAGCTGTTTCTGAGTATAGAAAGACAAAAAGAGCAAGTCAAGGTGTTATCGCAATTTCAACTTCAGAACGCAATGGTAAAGTCGTTGTAGCTGTGCTTGTTGGGAGTGATGAAGATATAGTCTTGATTACAGATAATGGGACTTTAGTTAGAACACCTTCTGATCAGGTCAGAGAGTGCGGTCGTTCTGCTCAAGGTGTTAGACTTATAAATCTAAGGAATAATGAAAGACTTATTAGCTTAAAAGTAGTTAAGCAAGATGATGAAAACCTTGAAGAAAATGATGAGCAAGTAGAAGAATCTTCACAAAGTAACTCATTAGAAAGCGAATAGGTATTATGTCTGAAATAAGTAGGGTTACTATATTAGGAGCTACTGGATCTATAGGTGATAGCACCCTTGCTGTGATTAGAGAGAGTGATGACTTTGAAGTTTTTGCATTAACAGCTTTTAATAATGTTGAGAAGTTGGCAAGGCTTTGTAAAGAGTTTAAGCCTAAGTTTGCAGTAGTGCCTGACTTGGATAAAAAGCATCAGCTACAATTAATTGTAGCTGATATTGATATCTTAGTTGGAAATGAAGGTCTTGAGAAAGTGGCTAGCTCTCCAGATGTTGATATAGTTATGTCAGCTATAGTTGGAATAGCTGGCCTTAAACCTACTTTTGTAGCTGCTAAATCAGGTAAGAAAATACTTTTAGCTAATAAAGAGTCATTGATAACAGCGGGCCATTTACTTGTTAATGAGGTAGCTAAAAATAATGCTCAACTTATACCAGTTGATAGCGAGCATAATGCAATTTTTCAGTGTATAGATAATAATACTAAAAAATATGCCGCAGATATTAGTCAGATAATTTTGACGGCGTCAGGAGGACCTTTTAGATATAAAAGTTTGGACGAATTAGCTAATGTAACTCCCGAGCAGGCATGTGCTCATCCTAACTGGGATATGGGGAGAAAAATTTCCATTGACTCATCAACAATGGTGAATAAAGCTTTAGAAGTAATCGAAGCTTATTGGCTTTTTGATATTGAAATTGATAGAATAGGCGTTTTAATTCATCCACAGAGTGTTATTCACTCGATGGTAAAGTATGTTGATGGTAGTTATTTGGCTCAATTAGGTGTACCTGATATGAGGACGCCTGTTGCAAATGCCTTATACTATCCAGCTAGAGGTTTTGTAGGTGTTGAGGAGCTTGACTTTACAAAACAAGAATTAACTTTTAAAAAGGCATGTTTTGAAAGGTTCGAAGCTTTGAAAATTGTATTTGATAATTTACAAAGTAAGAACTATGCTGCAAATATAGTTTTTAATGCAGCTAACGAAAAGTTAGTAGAAGCTTTCTTAAATGAAAAAATTAAATATTTAGAAATTATTAGATTAAATAAAAAAGTAACAGAAGAGTTGAGTTTTAGGAATCCATTTAGTATAGAAGAAGTTTTTGAGATTGATAGAAAAACTCGTGAATATGTGGATTCTATTTTGGGGTAAATTAGAGTGGTTTTTTTTAGAAAGAAGTTTGTATTAGCCTCTCTTCTTATGAGTGTTGCATTAAATGGCTTAGCAGCTAATAGCAGCTTTGTCTTAAATAATGTATCTATAAAAGGTCTACAAGGCTTACAAAGTGAAGTAGTTAAAAGCCGTATGGGCTATAAAAAAGGTAGCTATATCACGCCAGAGGATACAAACCAGATTATTAACAACCTTTATGGGACAGGTTTTTTTAATAGTGTAGATCTTTATCGCAAAGGAAGTAATCTTTTTATTAATGTAAAAGAGCACCCAATTATCTCAGGTTTTAGTTTTAGTGGTAATAAAAAGCTTAAGAAAGAAGACTTGCAAAAAGTTTTCACTGATGCTGGTATCTATGTTGGAAATGTATATAACCCAAATACTATGTTCTTACTGAAACAGTCATTATTAAATCAATATTCTATGATGGGGTTATATGGAGCTCAAATTGAAGAACATATAAGAAAACTTCCAAATAATAGAATTGATATAAGCATAAATATTAAAGAGGGTGAGCCTGCTAAAATTAGTGCTATAAATTTTATCGGTAATAAGAAATTTGATGATAGTGATCTGAAAAGTGGAGTTGCTTTTGCTGTTCCTTCAATGTGGAATCTTTGGGGGTTCCTATCTAAATTCGATAGTTATTCTCCTCAAGGAATGGGTCAGTCAGTTCAAGGAGTAACTAATTATTACTTAGATAGAGGTTATTTGGATTTTAAGATTACATCTAAACAAGCCTCAATGTCAAAAGATCGTGAGCATTCATATATAACTTTTGATGTTGCAGAGGGGAAAGTATATAAGGTTGGTAGCATTTCATTAAGTGGTAAGTTTCTTTTACCAAAGTCTGAAATTCAGTCTTTGATTAAGTTGAAACAAGGTGAAGTTTTCTCTAAGAAAAAGCTTGTTGATAGTGTTGAAGCTATAAAAACTTTACTTGGTAGTAAAGGCTATGCTTTTGTTACAGTTAATCCTATTCCTAGTGTAGATAAAAAGAAAAGAACAGTTTCTTTTAAATTTGTTGTAGATGCTGGCAAGAAAGTTTACGTAAATAGAGTTAATTTCTTTGGTAATAATGTAACTAATGACTATGTTTTTCGTAGACAATTACAGTATTATGAGCAAAGTCAATATAATAAGAAACAAATAGATAAATCTCAAAGAAGATTAGAGCAGTTACCTTATGTAGGGTCAGCAGATATGGAGCTTGTTCCGGTAAAAGGCTCTGATGATTTAGTTAACATCAATTATAATATTAAAGAGAGAAATGCTAACTCCGTTAGTGGTAGCTTGGGATATTCAGATCTATATGGCTTTATGATTGGTGGTAGGCTAAATATGCCAAATGTTTTTGGTACAGGAAATACTTTTAATGTTAATGCTCAGCTAGCTGTTCCTTACCAAAATCTAGATGTAAGCTATATTAATCCATATTTTACTACTTCAGGCATTAGCCAAAGTATTTCAGCATATGTTAGTCGTTCAAACTTTGCAAAAACAAATGCTATTGCAGCATACCAGTTAGATAGATGGGGTGGTAGATTAATATATGGTGTACCAGTATCAACTTTTAGTAATGTAACAGGGGGGCTTACTTTCTCTGATAGTAAAGTTAAGCAGTCTGATGGATATCAGTCAGCTGTTGTAGACTGGTTTACGCAACAACAGGGCACTAATAATTTTTATGAAACAGCACTTACTGCAGGTTGGAGCTATGATAACTCAAATAGATACATATTTCCTACAGCTGGTGGATCATTTGGTTTAAATGGTTCAATAAACATACCCGGTGTGAGTAATATTCAAGTATATAAAATAGAAGTCAAAGGCACTTATAATATAGCTATACCAAATACAGACCAGTCAGTTTTACAAATTAGGGCAGGTATTGATTATGGTGGAGGCTATGGTAAGACTAAAGAACTTCCTTTCTATGAGAACTTCTATGGAGGTGGTTGGGGAAGTGTGCGTGGTTTCCTACAAGGTTCATTAGGTGCGCGCGATATAAATTTAATTGATGGCTCGACAGGTAACTCAATTGGTGGTAACCTTAATATTTATAATAATTATGATTTACTGTTTCCAGTACCTTTTATTAAGGATAGTTCAAAAATGAGAATTGGTGCTTTTTTTGATTTAGGTAATACATATCTTACATACAATATACCAGGTAATGTACTATCACCCTCACCGCCCCACCCAACTTCACCATCGTTTACTAATTTGAAGTACTCTGTAGGTGTTGAGTTTAGGTGGGATTCACCAATGGGGCCTTTAGCTGTTTCATTTGCGCAGCCTTTCAATGTTCAAGCAGGAGATGTAACGCAACAGTTCCAGTTCTCACTAGGACAGAATTTTTAAAATATAAATAATCAAGGAGATTAAGAGAATATGAAAAAAATAATTTTATCACTATCACTTATAACAGCAGCTTTTACAGGAGCTTATGCTGATACTAAAATGGCTGTAGTTAATCCAGTTGAGATTTTTAATGATTCTGATCTTGGCTCGGTTAGTGTAAAGAAATTAGAGAATGATCTTAAACCACAGGCAACACAGTTAAGACAAGAACAAAATAATATAATGCAGCAGATGAAAACATTACAAGAAAATTCTGCTACTATGACTAAACAAGAGTTGAGTCAAAAACAACAACAAATCCAAAAAGAAGAACAAGCATTTAGAGAGAAAGCGACTGTTTTACAGCAAAAGGAATATGCTGCTAAAGATAAATTATCAAAGAAATTCCAGGCTTCATTTGATAGATCAGTAAAAGCTGTAGCTAAGCAAAAAGGTTATAATGTTGTTTTTACGACACAAGCTCTTGCATATGTTAACGGTGTTACTGATATATCAAATGAAGTAATAACGTTAATGAATAAGGATTCTTAATTAGGGGAATTTTTAATGTATACTTTAGATTTTTTAGCATCTAATCTAGATGGTGTAGTTAAAGGTGATGCGGATATTCAAGTAAACAAGATAGCAACTTTATCGGAAGCTAGTGAAGGAGATATATCATTTTGTACTAACCCTAAGTACTTAAAGGATTTATCTGAAACGAAAGCCTCAGCAGTCTTAATTACTGAAGAAGCTTTATCTTATTGTAATACTAATGCTGTAGTTTTAGCTAATCCATACATAGCTTTAGCAAAAATTATGGAACTGTTTGATAAGTCACCTCAGCCTAATGGTAAAATTCATAGTAAGGCAGTTATTGCTTCGAGTGCAGTTATTGGTGAAAGTGTAACAATAGATGCAAATGCTGTAATAGGTGAAAATGTCGTACTTGATGATGGTGTTACTATAGGTGCTTGTGCAACTATTCACGATAATACGAAAGTAGGTAGAGATACAGTTATAAAAAGTAATGTATCTATAGCTCATGATGTTGTAATAGGTTCTGACTGCATAATTCATCAAAATGCTACTATTGGCTGTGATGGTTTTGGTAATGCTCGAGATGAAGATGGCAGCTGGACAAAGATTCCTCAATTAGGAAGAGTTATAATAGAAAATAATGTTGAGATTGGTGCTGGCACTGCTGTTGATAGAGGTGCTATTAATGATACTATCATTAAAGAAGGGGCTCGTATTGATAATTTAGTGCAGATAGCTCATAATGTAGTTATAGGTAAAAATACTGCTGTGGCCGGTGTTACAGCCATTGCGGGCAGTACAAATATAGGTGATAACTGTTTGATTGGTGGGCAGTCTGCAATAACCGGACATATAACTATCTGTGATAACACTATGATCGGAGGTGCTTCAAATATAGGTAAATCTATAACTAAGCCGGGTATGTATTATGCTGCTTTTGAAGCTAAACCAAAGATTAAGTGGGGTAGGTTTGTTGCTAAGTTGTCTAAAATAGATAAACTAATGGCAAAAGTAAAAGAATTAGAAGAAAAATTAAAATAAGTAAGGATTGTTTGATGAACCATTTTGATGAGAAGAATAAAGAGATTGATATTATGGGGATTAGAAAAATTTTACCTCATAGATATCCTTTTGCTCTTTTAGATAAGATTGTTGATTGGAGTGTTGAAGAAAGAACTATTATAGCTCAAAAAAATGTAACAATAAATGAAGACTTTTTTAACGGACATTTTCCTGATTTCCCGGTAATGCCAGGAGTTTTAATTGTTGAATCTATGGCTCAAGCTACAGCTATATTGGGTGAGTTAATGGCTGAAACTTTATTTGCTCATGTTGTTAAAAAAGCTGGTGGTGGCAGAAGAACATTTATGTTAGCTGGTATAGATAAAGTTAGAGTTAAAAGACCTGTTGTACCTGGTGATATATTAATGATTGAGTCAAGAATGGTAAAACAGAAAAATATAATTTGTACAGCAAAATCTGTGGCAAAAGTAGATGGACAAGTAGTTTGTTCAGCTAATTTAATGGCAGCATATAAGGATTATTAATCGTGATACATAGTTTGGCAGTAGTACATGACAGTGCCAAGATAGCAGATAGTGCTATAATAGGGCCATTCTGTGTTATTGGAGAAAATGTCGTTATTGGAGAAGGTACAGAATTAAAGAGCCATATAACTATTGGTGATAATACAATTATTGGAGAAAATAATCGTATTTTTCAATATGCATCAATTGGTGATGACCCTATTGATTATACCTATAAAAAAGGTGATTTTTCTCAGGTTACTATAGGGGATAATAATATTATCAGAGAATGTGCAACAATTCATGGAGGAACATCCAAAGAAGTTGGTGTGACCTCTATTGGAAATAATAATATTATTATGTGTTATGTGCATATAGGCCATGATTGTAAGATTGGGAACTATATAAATTTAGTTAATGGTGTTGGTTTGGCTGGCCATGTTCATATTGACGATTTTGTTATAATTAGTTCTAATGTTGGTGTTCATCAGTTTTGTAGAGTTGGTAAGCATGCATTTATTGCCCATGCTGCGTTAATAGGAAAAGATGTTCCTCCGTATCTTATGGTAACAGCTGTTACAGCAGGATCTACACCTTGTGGAATTAATTCGGAAGGATTAAAGCGTCGCGGCTTTAGTCTAGAAGATATAAAGAAAATAAAAGAGGTTTATAAAGTTCTTTATCGAAGGGGGCTAATGATGAAAGAAGCCGCTGAGGTTATTAAAGATATGGCAGAAAATGATCCTATTTTAGAACCATTTGTTGACGTTATAAGTACTTCAAAAAGAGGTATTTTAAGATAATGAGAATAGGTATTGTTGCAGGAGAACTGTCAGGAGATCAGCTTGGTGGAACTTTAGTGAAAGCTCTTAAGCAAAAATACCCAGATGTTATTATAGAAGGTATTGGTGGTCCTAAGATGCAAGCAGCAGGCTTTAAAAGCTTATATCCTATGGATGCTCTTTCATTGATAGGTTTGCTTGAGATTATATCAAAAGGCTTAAGCATTTTGGGCATACGTAAAAAGATTATTAATTACTTTAAGCAAAATAGGCCAGATATTTTTATAGGTATTGATGCTCCTGATTTTAATTTAACTGTTGAGAAAGATTTACGGGCAGTTGGTATTAAGACTATTCATTATGTCAGTCCTAAAATATGGGTTTGGCGAGAGTATCGTATTAAAAAGATTAGAAAAGCTACAGATAAGATTCTAGCAATACTTCCTTTTGAGGTGGATTACTATAGAAAAAGACATAATTTTGAAGCAATATATGTGGGGCATCCATTAGCAAAAGATATCCCCATAAATATGAATAGATCTAGTTATAGAGAAAAACTTGGCTTAAATGATATTAGCTTGCCTATATTGTCTGTACTGCCTGGAAGTAGAAGTACAGAGGTGGCTAGACTTTTGCCCTTATTTCTTGATGCGTTAGATAAGTTAGTAAAAGCAGGCTATAAATTTCAAGTAATTATGCCTTTGGCAAAACTCTCATTACAACCTTTGTTTGATAAGTACCAAGAGCAAATTGATAATCTTGGTATAAAGGTTTATAAAACAAACTCTCATGATGTGTTAAAAGCTTCTGATCTTAGCTTGTTGGCTTCTGGTACAGCTACTTTAGAAGCAATGTTATGTAAATTACCAATGGTTGTTGGTTACAAACTATCAAACATCTCTGCTTTCTTAGGGAAATTGTTAGTAGGAAGTCATAGCTACTGGGCTTTTCCTAATATTTTACATAAAGATGAAATCATCAAAGAGCTAATTCAAGAAGATTGTACTATAGATAATTTATTTATAGAGTTGAAGAGGCTATTTGATGATAAGCAAAGAAATGATTATATTGTACAAGAGTTTGAGAAGATTCAT
This sequence comes from Francisella halioticida, assembly GCF_002211785.1. Taxonomy (NCBI): domain Bacteria; kingdom Pseudomonadati; phylum Pseudomonadota; class Gammaproteobacteria; order Thiotrichales; family Francisellaceae; genus Francisella; species Francisella halioticida. The sequence continues at coordinate 1,771,411 of NZ_CP022132.1, read as the reverse complement.
AAAAACATGATAATAGATACTGATGATAAGATAATTGAAGTATTAGATACTATGTTATTAGAAAAATCTTAATTTTTATAAGCTTTATAATATATAATAGATGTGTAGAAAAAAAATTATATTCAGGTGTTCAATAAATGACGTTAATATTAGTTTTAATTTTAGTTTTAATTTTAGTGGTATTAATTATAATTGATTTATACCGTAAGAGTCTTCGTCTTAAGCAAAAAGATATCCTTGAAGGTACTCAACAAAGAGATGGTGAACAGCTTCTCAAGCAGGCAAAGAATTCATCAGAATATATGTATATTGAAGATGTTCAGCGTGAGTATCCATTATTAAGAGATGGTTTCTTACTATTTTATTTTGAAGGAATTGAAAAGATTGATGTAAAAGATTTGTCAACCTTTTTAAAATATTACGGAATTAAATATACAGATGAAAAAGTGTTTCAGAAACTTAATTATAATGATGTAATATTTAGTATTTTACCTGATAATGAAGAGCAAATATTTGTTGATGCAAAAGAAGGTCAAGTTAATGGTATTGTAGCTGTGATGAATTATAGAAAGTTATCTGGTATGGAGTATGATGTTAAAACATGCTATGAATTGATGATGGATATTCTAGAGGCTACAGGCAAGTCATTTCATGGTACATTAATGAATGAGCATAGGGTTAGACTTACAAATAAGGATAAGCAAAATTATTTAGAAGCAATATTATAGCCAGTTTCCTTATCTAAAGATAAAAATCTAGAAAAGCTTTTACTTTAGGAATCTCATATCCATGATTTTGATAAAAAGTAAAAATATCATATTTTTTGAATTTTATTTCTGGTAAAAGCTGTATTAAAGAGCCTTCTTTAATATCTTTTTCTACTAATCTATCTCCTGTAAGAAAAAGTCCAACGCCATTTTTACATGCTTGATTAAGGGCATTAAAATCATCAATAAATAATATTGGAGAGGAACAATATATATAAGTACCATTCTCTAGAGGTAGTTTTATGGCAGGCTTTCTTAAACTATGGGAAATAAAAGGATAATCTAGGAGATCTTTAATTGATTGAGGTAAGCCGTATTTTTTAATTAATTTTGGTGATCCACATAAGATGTTTGATATTGGTTGATCTACCCCGTCAATTTGGGACAGTTTACTACTTCATTTTCCATTATATATTCAAATTGATATGGAGTCATATAATTTATTGTAGAATGTCTCCTTTTTGTATTATAGTAAGCTTCAATATATTCAAATATTGATAGTTTAGCTTCTTCTCTAGTTTTATATCTTTCATCATGTACTAACTCTACTTTTAAAGTTCCAAAGAAACTTTCACAAGCAGCATTATCGTAACAGCATCCTTTAGAGCTCATACTTGATAGTAGCCAGTGTTCTTTAATAATGTCTTGATATTGTTTGCTACAGTACTGTGACCCTTTATCAGAGTGTATAATCACACCACTAGGAAAATTTCTTCTAAATAATGCCATATTTAAAGAATTACAAACTAAATCCGCTTTCATCCTAGAATCCATTGCCCAACCAATAACTGATCTTGAGAATAAATCTATAATCACACAAAGATACAGCCACCCCTCTTGTGTAGGTACATAAGTTATATCTGTAACCCACCTATGATTTACAGATAAAGCAGTGAAGTTTTGTTCTAATAAATTATCATAAACATGTTTGTTGTGGTTAGAATCTGTAGTTTTCTTATGCTTACGAGCCGCTTTAGCATGTAAACCAAGTAATTTCATACGTTTAGATACTCTAGGTTGAGTAACTTTCCAACCCATATCTTTAAGCTCTTTGTATATCCTAACACTTCCATATCTAGATTTATGTTCATTAAAATAGCATCATCTAGTTCAGCATCATTATATTGCCTTTTACCTATAGGTTTATGAATCCATCTGTAATATGAAGATGTGCTCACATTCAAAGATTTACATAGTGTTGTTACTGGCATAACTTTATAATGCTCCTTAATAAAGGCGTACCTTACAGATTTTGCTTTGCAAAGTACGCTGCTGACTTTTTTAGTATTTCACGCTCTGTTTCTGCCTGTTTGAGTTTTTTCTTCAAATCAGTATTTTCAAAAGATAGTTGCTGGTACTGCGTTTTATAATCTATCTTTATTTCTTTCTGAGGGTTTGACATGGCTTTGGATATCCAACTGCAAATGGTTTTATATTTAACCCCTAAATTATCTGCTATTTCTCGTCTATTTGCATCTGGTTGTAAACATAATTTAACAGCTTCATCTTTAAACTCTTTTGTATATCTCATCTTGTCTCCTTTTCTTAACACCTAAGTGTCCCAAATAGGAGGGTATGATCAAAAAATATATACCGTTGAATTTAAGACTAAAGTTGTCTTGGAAGTATTGGGGAAAGATCAAACAATCACACAGTTATCAGTAAAATATAATATTACGCCCAAAAACATAAATAATTGAAAAACAGCCTTTTTAGAAAATGCTGAGTTGGTAATGGATCCATCCAAATCAGTATCACAATATAAAAAAGACAATGCAAAGCTTCAAACCAAGATAGATCAGTATTCTAAGAAGGTTGGACAACTAACAATTGAGAAGGAATTTCTTGAGGGAAAGCTCGTAAGCTTGGGATTATCTGATAGAAAAGCGATGATTGATCCTAAGCATAAATTATCTGTTGTAAAACAAAGTTTCTTATTAGAAGTTTCTAGAGCTGGTTTATATTACAAGCCTGTGGTTAACGAACATAAAGAAGAAGTAAAAGCAAAGCTTATACAGATACATGAGGAGATTCCCTGCTACGGCTATATAAAAGCTCATAAGCAATTAATAGAAGATGGGTTTAGCATCTGTGAGAACACAGTACAAAAGTATCGTAAAGAGTTAGGCATCAAAGCTATATTGGCGGTGAAAAAACCAAACTTAAACTTATCTGAACCTAACAAAGAGCATGCTATTTATAGTTACAAACTAAAAGGTTTAAGCATATTGAGACCTAATCAAGTTTGGTCTACAGATATTATATATATTAAGACTGATGCTGGCACAGTTTATATGGCAGCTATTATTGATTGGTACTCTAAGGCTGTACTAAGTTGGGAGATATCCAACACTATGGATAGTAGTTTAGTTATGAAAGTTTTAAATGAAGCTCTGTATAAATATGGAGTACCAGAAATATTTAACACTGATCAAGGTAGCCAGTACACATCTAACATTCATATCCAAACATTATTGGATAAAAAAATTACTATATCTATGGATGGTAAAGGTAGAGCAACTGATAACATTTGCATCGAAAGATTTTGGAGAAGTGCTAAATGTGAGAGATTTTATTTAAATCAATATCCTGTCATTGTTGAACTAAGAAACGATGTGGATGATTATATAGATTTTTATAATAATAGAAGATTTCATGAGTCTATCAATTATAAAAAACCTATGGAATTTTATTACGATAACTTATTGGAAAAACGGGCGGCTTAGATGGGAACTAAATAATTAAAAATATTGTTTAATTTATTGGGGTAGTATATTCCGATACAAGGATTTAGGGTTACTATAGTTGAAGAAAATGGGGCAGTAATAGAATTTATACAAACTAATTTAACAGAAGAAGAAATATGGAATGAAATTAAATATAGTAATTCAAATATTTATCCTAAGTTTTAAATATTAACAAAAAATTTATAGAAGACTTAAGAAATATCTGCTGATGTAATGGTGGGCCCAGTAGGACTCGAACCTACGACCTACGGATTATGAGTCCGGCGCTCTAACCAACTGAGCTATAGGCCCAAAACATAAGCAAGATTATATTTAAAATAAGGTTATTAGTCAATATTTATTTTAAATATATAGCTTTTTATTTATATATTTTTGAAGATGTACCAACAATTAGAGGATCAGGTGAAATAGCAATTTTAGAATCTTTGTTATCATAATCAACATTACTTAAAATATGCCTTATTGCATTCAGTCTTGCTCTCTTTTTGTCATCTGATTTAACAATCACCCAGGGAGCGTATGGTTTGTCTGTATAAATAAACATCCTTTCTTTAGCTTCTGTATAATCATCCCACTTATTTAGAGATGCTTTATCTATAGGACTTAGCTTCCATTGTTTGAGAGGGTGTAACTCACGAGCTATAAATCTATTTTTTTGTTCTTGTTGGCTTACTGAGAACCAAAATTTAATTATAATATTTCCACTATCTACGAGCATTTTTTCAAGTTGGGGAGCTTGCTCCAGGAAGGAGAAATATTCTCTTTCAGTACAAAATCCCATAACTCTTTCTACACCTGCTCGGTTATACCATGATCTATCGAAGAGAACTATTTCTCCTCCGGATGGGAGGTGCTCAATGTATCGTTGGAAATACCATTGATTTCGTTCTCTTTCCGAGGGTTTCTCCAGAGCAATAACTTTAGCTCCACGAGGATTAAGATGCTCCATCATCCTCTTAATAGTCCCACCTTTTCCAGCAGCATCTCGACCCTCAAAAATAATTAATACTTTTTTGTTATTTTCTTTTACCCATCGTTGGAATTTTAACAATTCTATTTGTAAGTAATGTTTTTGTTTCTCATAAACTTTACGATGTATTTTATGTTTATATGGAAAAATATTTTCAACAAAAAGCTTTTGGTGTTCTTCTTGACTTAAAACTTTCATAAACAACACTCAAATAATTAATTTGAGTAATATATTAGCATATGGAGATAGTAAATAGATAGGTTAATTTTTTACAGGTTTTATGTTTAATTTAAAGCTAAATATAATATAGAAAGCTGTAAACAAAATTATTATTGCAATAATTGGCGAAGGAGTTTTAATAGGATAAATAAGAACCGCTAAGAATATTAACGTTGAGGCTAGCATAGTGAATATAAAAGTGAATAATTTTACTGCTTTACTATTACTAATATTCTCTGTTCTTGAAAGATAGATATATTTTATAGGTATAAAAGAAAATATTGTTAATACAGTTATTGTAAGTTCATTAATTAATTGTGAAGATTGAAAGCATAGCATAAAAATCACGATTACATTCCAGTAACTTGGGAAACCGACAAAAAAATTGTTGTTAGTTTTAGCATTTATTTGACAGAACTGGTATGATGATGAAATTGTTATCATTACTACTACGGGAATTAGCCATTCTTGGCTAACAACACCAGAAACATATATCCAGATGCAAGGTACAATTGAGTACGTTGTGAAATCTATTATATTATCCAAAAGAGCCCCGTCTAATGGCGCAAGTTTTTTGATATCTACTAGTCGAGCTAAACTCCCATCTATTGAATCAATAAATATTGCTATTATAATACTAAACATAGAAAGTCTAATATAATGCTGATGTAGGCTTATTTGGTTAGTTACACTCGCTTTAGCTGCTTCAATTGAAAAAATAATGGCTAATATACCAAATACAGCTCCTAGAGATGTGAAAAGGTGTACTAACCAAGCATATATTTTTTGTATTGTCTGCATATTAAATTGACTTATTTATAGATAAATTTATCAAATTGTAGCAAAAATAATTAATAGTTTCTATTAATAACTAAATTAATAAGTTTCTCAAGCTTTGCTAAATTTAGTTTTCTTTCTTCAAACTCATAGAGAATGGTATCAATTTGTTTTTTTTTACTATTAAGATATTTATTAGCTTTATCTAAGCCCATCAAGGAAACATACGTTGATTTATTTGCAGCTATATCTTTAGCACTTGTTTTACCTAACTCTTCTGATGTTTTTGTAACATCCAAAATGTCGTCTTTAATTTGAAAACATAGACCAATTAGCTCAGAAAGTTTGATTAAGGAAGTTTTTGTATTAGAACAGTGATTATCTAAAGTTAAGTAAGGAAGTAAGATGCTAGCCGTAAACATTCTTGCAGTTTTATTGATATGGACAATTTCTAGAGTATCTAGTTTGAGCTTTTTATTCTCTCCTTCAATATCGAGTTGTTGACCTGCTACCATACCAGCTGAGCCAGAGCATTGACAAAATAATTTGTTAATGCTTCTAAGCTGGGAAATATTGTTTATTTTAATATCTTGCATTACTTCAAAAGCTAGTGCTTGAAGTGCATCACCAGCTAAAATTGCTGTGGCTTCATCAAATTTTATGTGACAAGTTGCTTTACCTCTACGTAGATCATCATTATCCATAGCAGGTAAATCATCGTGAATTAATGAGTATGTATGAATTGCTTCTATTGCAAATGCTACCTTATGACAGTTATTGATATCTAGATTAAAGATTTCGCCTATAGAATAGACAAATTGCGCTCTTACTCTTTTCCCACCACCAAAAAAACTGTATTTCATAGCTTCTAATAAGGTGTCGGAACAGCAGTTAATATTATTAAATATATTTTCAGCAAAATTATTAAAGTCTATTAGTATGTTTTCAGTTTTCATAAAAATTTTATAATATTTTCATATTGCTTTTCCAAGACATCACTATGTTTTCTAAAAGTTTTAAGTGATCCGGTAGACATTTTATTTGATAAGTTCGCATTACCTAAAATCTCTACTATATTTTCGGCTAATTCTTTGTGATTGGCTACTTTTGTTAAGGCTTCATTTTCAGTTAGCTCCTTAGAAATCTTACTGAAATTAAACAAGCTTGTACCACTTACAATAGGTTTTGCTAGTGCTGCTGGCTCAAGTAAATTATGACCACCATTATCTATTAAACTACCTCCAACAAAAGCAATATCTGATATGTAGTATAAATCTAGAAGTTCGCCCATTGTATCACCAAGATATACCTGTGTATGGTTGAATACTTCATTTTTAAATAAGCTTCTTTTTTGAAGAGAAAAACATTCATCATTAATGAGTTTTTCTATCCTTAAAAACCTTTCTTTATGTCTAGGGACAATTATTAATAGGCATTGAGGATATTTTTTTAGAATATCTTTGTGCGCTTTAAGTATCTCTTCTTCTTCACCTTGATGGGTACTACCAGCAATCCAAACAGGCCTACTTCCTAGGCTTTCTTTTAAGTTTGCCATTTTTTCCCATAAATTTTCAGGAGTGATAAGGTTGTACTTTAGGTTTCCTGTTAATGATATTTTATCTTTTGGTATGCCTAATGAATGGTACCTTTTTGCATCATTTTCTGTTTGTGCATTTACATGGGAAATTCTACTAAATAAAAATTCTTTGGCAAATGGTAGTTTTGTATAATTACGCATGGATTTTTTTGAAAGTCTTGCATTTGTTATCACTACAGGAACATCTTCATTAAAGCATTTGTTTAAAATATTTGGCCAAATTTCAGTTTCAATTATAATAAATATCTTGGGGTTTAGTTTTGTGAAAAAACTATTAATGAATGGTAAGATATCATAGGGAATATAAAGGTGATGAACATTTTTATAATCTGAATATAAGCGCTCAACAACATCACTTCCTGTAGGAGTTGTCGTTGTTATGACAAAATCATCATCCGGATAGCTTTCAAGTAACTTTTTGACTAAAGGTTCGGCAGAAACCGTTTCACCAACTGAGACAGAGTGTATCCATATACAATTTTTTAAACGAATTGTTGTTTGTCCAAATCTTTCCGACCATCTTTTTCTATAGTTTGGATTTTTTAGGCTACGACGCAGTTTTTTTAAATATATTATAGGTATAGAAATAGTAAATAAACTTGAGTACACATGAGATAGAAGAGAATAAATAAAAGTCTTTAAATGTTTCACATTCTAACCTAAATATTAAATTAATTACTGATAATAGCTATATGTCAAAATATTATAGCATATAATCTAGAATTTAGATAACTTGAGGTGCTATAAAAAATTAAGATAAATCATTAGTAATATTTTTTAAGGCAGTAGCTCTGTGGCTAATTTTATTTTTATACTCAGGTGAAATTTCGGCTAAAGTTTTTCTTAATTCAGTTATGAAAAAGATAGGATCATAACCAAATCCATAATCGCCTTTAGGAGTATATGAAATTTCTCCATTTAGAAATCCTAGTGCAATTATTGGTGTAGGGTCTAGTGGGTGTTTAACATAAGCTAATGCACATACAAACCTAGCTTTCCTACAAGTAACTTTCTTCATTTTATCTAGTAGTTTTATTATATTAGCCTTATCATTCCCATGTTCGCCTGAGTATCTAGCTGAGTATATTCCAGGTTCACCGTTTAATGAGAGAACTTCCAATCCTGAGTCATCTGCTATTGCAGGAAGTCCCGTATGTTGGGAGCAGTTACGTGCTTTTAAAATGGCATTTTCAATAAAGCTAAGGCCAGTTTCATCTGCATCTAGGACATTAAACTTAGTTTGAGGAATTATTTTTATATTTTTTTCAGCAAAAATTTTTGTAAACTCTTGTATTTTACCTTTATTACTTGATGCAAGAACTATTTCTTTCATATTCGTATTACAGCTATTTTTTATAATATTTGCATATATATTAGCAATATTTGTTGTAAATGTTATCCTTTTAGTGTCTTAAAGAAAGTAAAAAATGAGGGTGTTATGAAAATATGTTTTATTGGTAGTGGAAATATGGCATCAGCAATGATTGCTGGTATGGTAGCTCATGGTTATAATACTCAAGATATAGTTATTTTTGATAGGAATGAAGAAAAGTGTCAAAACTTAGTTCAGAAGTATTCCATTAGGATCTCTAACTCTTTGGTAGAAACAGTTAAGCAAGCGGATGTTTTGATATTAGCTATTAAACCACAAGGAATGGTTGATCTAATTAAAGAAATTAGAGATTTTATTACAGCCGGACAAATAATTGTAACAGTTGCAGCAGGAATAGAGACTAATGCATATGAAAAACTCTTTGGCAAAGAAATTTCATTTGTTAGAACAATTCCAAATACACCAAGTAGTCTAGGTTACGGAGCTACTGGAGTATATTTTAATAACAATGTAAATGATACAAGTAAAAACTTGATTATTGATATTATGAAAACTATGGGCACAGTAACTGTAGCTGAGGATGAAAAAGAAATCAATGTTATTGCTGCTATTGCAAGTTCTGGTCCTGCCTATTATTTTCAGTTTATGGAGCATATGATTAATGCAGCCATAAAGAGAGGTTTAGGAAAATTACAAGCAGAGAAATTAGTCGCTCAAACATGTCTAGGAGCAGCGCAAATGGTTTTAAATAGTGATGGAGATATTGCAACTTTAAGGAAAAATGTTACATCGAAAAAAGGTATAACATTTGAAGCGTTAAAGACATTTGAAAAATTTGATCTTGGAAATATTGTAGATAAAGCAATTCAATCAAATATCAACAGGGCAAAAGAGTTAACAAAAGAGTTTAGTGATAGTATATGATTTTTTGCTAATCTCTTCATAATTTAACTATTAATTTTATTATAAGTTAGATATAAGGATTTCAATTATTCTCAATATTGAATAAGTATTTGCTTTATTTACCCTGTAAGGTATACTTGTAAAGATATGTATTATTCTAAATAAAATTAGTTTTTTAATTGAAGTATAAAGGTATATGAACTATGAGATTATTATTAGCAGAAGATGATCTGAATCTAGGAGAAGGGTTGTTGGAAGCTTTACAGAAAGAAGGTTTCGTTGTGAATTTGGTTTCTGATGGCGAGGCTGCACAAACTTTTATAGAGTCAGGTCTTTATGACGTAATAGTATTAGATATTGGTTTACCTATTAAAACAGGCTTAGAAGTTCTTAGAAATATAATAAACAAGGGTATTAAAGTGCCAATTCTTTTATTAACTGCTAGAGATGGTTTAGAAGATAGAATCAAAGGCTTAGATCTGGGTGCTGATGACTATTTGACAAAACCTTTTGAGCTTAAAGAGTTAATAGCGAGAATTAAGGCTATTTCTCGCAGAACGGATAAAAGATTAGGTAAACAGGCTATAGAAGAAATTAAGTTTGGTGATTATAGTTTTAATCCTAGCTCAGAGACTGTTACTAAAAAAGGTATGATTATATCTGTATCTAAAAAAGAATTAGCTCTTCTTACTATTCTAGTGCAAAATGCTGGTAGAGTTGTCCCTAAAACACAGCTTCTAGAAGAAGTTTATGCAACTGATAAGGAGATGGATACAAATACTTTAGAAGTTCATATGCATAATTTAAGGAAGAAACTTAACATTCCTGGTTTTATTCAGACAATAAGAGGCGTCGGTTACTTTGTGCAAAAAGGTAAAGTAGTTAAGTAACCTTATGGAATTATTTAATTATTTCTTGAATTTAGGTTTCACATTCTGGTTACTATTTTTAACTTTAGCCAGTGGTTTGGTCTATGCCATAGACTATGTTTTTTTTCAAAAGTCTAGACTAGCTCATTATAAAGAGCACTTAAAGGGTTTTACTAAGAAACAAAAAAGACAATTTTATAAAGATAATGGTTTAAAAGCCCCATTTATAGCAGATCAAGCAAGATCATTATTTAGTGTCTTTATTATAGTGTTTTTTATAAGAATATTTTTTATTGGAAATTTTTTAATTCCAACAGCATCAATGACACCAACACTGCCAGTTGGTGATTTTATTTTTGTTAATAAAACTGCATATGGTATAAGAGCACCATTTTCAAATGAGACTTTAATAAATATGAGTGAGCCTAAGCGGGGCGATATTGTTGTATTTCATTTCCCTGTTAATCCAAATGTTGACTTTGTTAAAAGAGTTGTAGGCTTACCAGGAGATGTAATATCTTATAAAGATAAGATGTTAACAATAAATGGTAAAAAGCTTAAGTATACTAATTGTGATAAAAATGCTGTAAATTATTATAATCAATCTATGTCAGCTGGTGCAGGAGATACTATTTGTACAGAAGATCTTGATGGTATAAAGCATCAAGTTGATTGGATAGAGTCAGTTAAAGGTAATGATTTTGAAAACTTAAAAGTTCCGGCAGGGCATTACTTTGTTATGGGCGATAACCGTGATAATAGTGAAGATAGTCGTTACTGGGGATTTGTTCCAAAGAAAGATTTGGTTGGAAAAGCTAAATTAGTATGGATGAGCTGGGATAAAATAGATAAAAAATTTCGTTGGGATCAAATAGGAAAGGTTTTTAAGTAGATGATTCCTGAGTATTCTAGACTTTATAACCTTCTTGGTTATAACTTTAAAGACCATACTTTTTTAATTAGAGCTTTAACTCACCGTAGTAAGACAAAAAAAAATTATGAAAGACTAGAGTTTTTGGGCGATTCTATACTTGGTTTTGTAATAGCTGAAGAGTTATATACTCAGTTTCCAGATATGGCCGAAGGGAAGCTTTCACAGATAAGAGCAAAGCTTGTCAAAGGAGCAACTTTAGCTCAATTAGCATTAAGTTTAAAAATTGATGGTTACATCATTTTGGGTGCTAGCGAACAAAGTGGCGGACAAAAACGTCATAAGATTTTAGAAGATGTTTTTGAGGCTATTATTGGAGCTATTTATTTAGATAGCGATTTTACTACAGTTAAGAAAACAATATTGAACTGGTACAAGATAATATTGTCGAATATTAATCTAGATAGTGTTAAGATCAAAGATAATAAGTCAGAACTTCAAGAAATCCTTTTGCAGAACTCCTTGAGCTTACCAGAATATAATATTGAAATTATAGAAGGTAGAGACCATGAACAGTTATTTACCGTTAAAGTGAGTTCATGCGAGTTAGGAATTGATATAAAAGCTCAAGGCACATCACGTAGAAAAGCAGAGCAACAAGCTGCTGGAAAAATGATAGAAATATTAGCAAAACAAGGCTTACATGAAAAAAAATAGACTAAATCTAAATGGTGTAATAGTAGTCGATAAAGTTAAAGGTATTAGTTCAAATAAAATTCTTCAACAGTTAAAACACTTATTTAATGCTCAAAAGGCTGGTCATACAGGAACATTAGATCCTATGGCAACAGGTGTTTTACCAATATGCTTTGGCAGGGCTACTAAGATAGCCCAATATTTACTTGATGCAGATAAGGAATATATAGCAACTATAAAGCTTGGTGTTGAAACTAATAGTGGTGATGCTGAAGGTGATATAATTGCCCAAAATGATAATATACCAGCTTTGACAGAATTTTTAATAGAGGATATATTAAGAAGATTTCGAGGTGAAATATCTCAAGTACCGCCAATGTATTCAGCGCTTAAATATAATGGCCAGCCATTATATAAGCTTGCAAGAGAAGGCAAAAAAGTTGAAATAAAACCTCGTAATATAAAGATATATGAATTAGAGCTGTTAAATTTATCTGAGACCATTATAAAAGTTAAGGTTAAATGTTCTAAAGGAACCTATATTCGAAGCTTAGCTGTAGATATAGGAAAAACATTGGGCTGTGGGGGACATTTGATTGCTTTACAAAGAACTCAAAGTGGTCCTTTTAATTTGGATCAAGCATTTACCCTAGAACAGCTAAAAGATTTAAACTTTACAGAAAAAGTTGCTAGTATAGCTAGTATAGAGAGTGTGTTTGTAGAAAAGCCAATATATTCTCTTGAAGAAAAAGAGAAAGATGATTTATACAAAAGAGGGCTTTTAGCAGATAAACTAAACCTAGATAAAACAGTTAGAATATATGATAATGATAAGTTTGTTGCTATAGCTGAATTTGAGAAAGGTAAATTAATAAGTAAAAAATTTTTTGATCGGGATATATTGATAAGTGAGTAAATATAGCATACAGAATGATCCTAATAGGGATACAGAAGCACAAAAATATGATAACCCTATACCTAGTAGAGAGGTTATATTAAACTATATAAAAGATACTAAGTTGCCTGTAAGTATCGAAAATATTGCAATGACTTTGGAAATTTTTAAGAAAAGTTTATTCGAGGGGTTAGTTAATCGCCTTGGCGCAATGGTTAGAGATGAGCAACTGGAAAAAGATAAATCATATTATAGTCTTCCAAAAATGACTCCTATTTATATAACCTCTAAAGTTACATCTGATAGAAGTTCACGACTAGAGTTATTTAGTAATACATTAAATACTAAAGTATGTATTGTATCGCACCAATCAAAATTGGTGATGGTTGGTGATGAAGTTACAGCTAAGGTTTTAGGTGTAAATAAAAGAGATAGGATTGAAGCAGAAGTAAAAACCATTGTTTCAAGAGCTCAAAAAATTGTGACAGGATATTATTATAAGAGTTTTGATTGTCATTTTTTAAAGCCAATAAGTAAAAATATAACTAGTGATATAGCTCTCTTGTCACCAAAGGAGAAAATAGAACATAACTCATTAATAGAAGCAGAAATAGTAGTTCAGCCAAGTGTAAATAGTTGCGCTGTTGCCAGATTTAAGCAAGAGGTTGAAGCTGTATCGCCTGTCAAGGAAGCTATAATGCTGGCTGCACAAAAGTATGATTTAGTTGAACAGTGGGGTAAAAAAGCGCTTAGATATTTAGATAATATTTCTGAAGATATTTCTGTAGGAAGTAGAGTTGATTTGCGTGATAAGCATTTTGTAACTATTGATGGTGAGGATGCTAAAGATTTTGATGATGCTGTATATGCACATAAGGCTAAAAGTGGTAGTTGGAAATTATATGTTGCAATTGCGGATGTTTCAAATTATGTGGCTAAAGATTCGGCATTAGATTTAGATGCTAAACGTCGCTCAACTTCAGTTTATTTTCCTGGGTTTGTTATACCAATGTTACCTGAAAAGCTCTCTAATGGACTATGTTCATTAAGGCCAAAAGAAGATCGATACTCTCTTGTTTGTGAGATGAATATTAGTAAAGAAGGTAAGCTTTCAAGATATAAGTTCTATTCAGCAGTTATTAACTCAAAAGCACGTCTTACTTATACAGAAGTAGCTAAACTTTTGGAGAAAAAACAGAATATTATTGTTGATGAAAACCCACAATTGGTGTCTAATTTATTTGATTTATACGACTTGTTTAAAATATTGCATAGTGCTAGAGAACAAAGAGGTGCTATAGATTTTGATACTGTTGAAACACAAATAATCCTTGATGAACATAATCATATAGGCTCAATTGTTCCAAGACACCGTAATGATGCTCATAGGCTGATTGAAGAATGTATGCTTGTGGCGAATGTTGCAGCTGCTAAATTTATGATTAAGTATAAAAAAACTTCTCCGTTTAGGGTTCATAGTGAGCCTAAAGAAGACCGTATGGAAACTCTAAAAAAATATCTATCGAGACACGGTATTCATCTAGCTTATGGTAAAAATGGTAAAGTTACACCAAAAGCATTGTCAGAAATGCTTGAGAGTATAAAGGATCGTGCTGATTATGATGATATTCAAATGATGACCTTGCGTAGTATGAACCAAGCAATTTATAGTATAAATAATGATGGACACTTTGGTTTAGCATACAAAGAGTATACTCACTTTACCTCGCCAATTCGTAGATATCCTGATTTGGTTGTGCATAGACTTATTAAATCAATAATTGCTGAATATAAGCATGGAGGGGCAGATTATAAAGATTCTGAACTGGCTAATATTTGTGATAATGCTTCACAACAAGAACGTAATGCTGATGGGGCTTCTAAGCAAGTAGAGAATTGGCTTAAATGCTATTTTATGCAAGACTATATCGGCCATGTTTTAGAGGCGCAAGTTAAGCATGTGAATGGTCTAGGTCTTTTTGCAGAGCTAAAAGATATGTATATAGAAGGTTTAATACATGTCTCAGCAATCCCTGGAGACTATTATATCTATGATGAAACTAAAGATATACTCATAGGTAAAAGAACTCACAAAATTTATAAAATTGGCCAGGACATAACTGTAAGAGTTGTCAGGGCTGATTTAGAAAGAGCACATATAGATTTTGAATTATATGATCCTCGTAGTGGAAAACCTTTTAATGAAAATACTTCGGAAAGGCTAACAGACAAAAAGCCTAAGAAAAACAAAAAGATCAAAAAGAAAAGAGTTCGCAGAAGAAAGGTTAAACCTAATAAAAAGGAAGTTAATAATGCTTAGGGTGCTTCATAACCATTTGAAATCTCTAAAATCTTAAACCAATCTTGGACATCTAAATCTATTTCTTGAGATTTAACAGTATTTTCTAATCTTGAGATATTTTGACTACCTATAATTACTTGAGGATTAGCAGGGTGTTTGAGTAACCACGCCATAGCAATTTGATCAATGCTATTTACACTATATTTAGTAACTAGAGTTTGTATAAATGCGACAAGCTCTTTTTCTTTAACTGTTTTAGGGTCAAAAATTTTACCACCAGCTAAAGGTGACCATGCCATAGGACGAATTTTACGTTGTTGTAGTTGATCTAAAGTACCATCATAAAAAGTATCTGTATGTAGTACTGATACTTCAACTTGGTTTGTTTTTAGAGGTATATAGCTATTTAACAGATTAAACTGTGATGGCGTGAAATTTGAAACACCAAACTCTTTTACTTTGCCTTCTTTACGCAGCTGCTTAAAGGAGTTAGCGATTACTTCAGCATTCATAAGAGGGCTAGGTCTATGCACTAATAATAGATCAAGGTAATCAGTACATAGGTTTCTAAGAGAATTCTCAGCAGACTCTACAATACTTGCTTGAGATAAGTTATAGTGCTTAACTTTATTGTTTGGAGTGGAGTCACATTCAAATTTGATGCCGCACTTACTTACGATTTGCATTTTATCAAGCAGGTGAGAATGATTTTGAAGAGCATCACCAAACAGCTTTTCACACTTATATTCACCGGAGATATCAGCATGATCCATTGTTGTTAAACTATCCTTGTTATTCAATACCACTTTATAAAATATTTTTATTCCTTGCTTTTATGCAGCATCTAAAATACCAGAATATACTTCATCAGGAGTCATATATCCAATACTAGAATGTAGTCTTTCATTGTTGTAAATATCAATATATTCTTTGATACCTACTTTAGCCTCTTTCATAGTTATATATGATGCAGGATAAACATTTTCATATTTCAGTGTTCTCCAAAATCTCTCAATTGCAATATTATCTATAGATCTTCCTTTAGCATCCATAGATATATTTATTTTATTATCAGATAATATTTTAATATGCTCTTTTGCTGTATATTGAGTTCCTTGATCAGAGTTAAAGATATCAGGTTTACCATATTTAAATAACGCTTCTTTTAACACACTAGTTGTTAGATGTGTATCCATAGTATTAGAAATCTTCCAAGCTAGTGTTTTCTTGCTATGCCAATCTATTATGGCTACTAAATATGCATACCCACATTCTAGTCTAATATACGTGATATCAGCACTCCATACCTTATTAGCTTTATCTATAACAACCTGATTCGTCTCATTTTTAAATACATTAAGTAAGTATGGATATTTCTTGTGTTGCTTATTAATGACAGTTGTCTTTTTTTTAGGATACAATGCCTTAATACCCATTAATTCCATAGCACTTTTGATTAGCTTCCTTCCAACTAGAAATCCTAATCTATTTAGCAACTTTACTAGCCTTCTCGTACCATAATATGGATGTTTAGTATGTATCAAATCTATTGCATTTAATAGTTTAATATCATCATTATGATCATACCCTCCTATTTGGGACACTTAGGTGTTAAAAAAAGGAGACAAGATGAGATATACAAAAGAGTTTAAAGATGAAGCTGTTAAATTATGTTTACAACCAGATGCAAATAGACGAGAAATAGCAGATAATTTAGGGGTTAAATATAAAACCATTTGCAGTTGGATATCCAAAGCCATGTCAAACCCTCAGAAAGAAATAAAGATAGATTATAAAATGCAGTACCAGCAACTATCTTTTGAAAATACTGATTTGAAGAAAAAACTCAAACAGGCAGAAACAGAGCGTGAAATACTAAAAAAGGCACAGCGTACTTTGCAAAGCAAAATCTGTAAGGTACGCCTTTATTAAGGAGCATTATAAAGTTATGCCAGTAACAACACTATGTAAATCTTTGAATGTGAGCACATCTTCATATTACAGATGGATTCATAAACCTATAGGTAAAAGGCAATATAATGATGCTGAACTAGATGATGCTATTTTAATGAACATAAATCTAGATATGGAAGTGTTAGGATATACAAAGAGCTTAAAGATATGGGTTGGAAAGTTACTCAACCTAGAGTATCTAAACGTATGAAATTACTTGGTTTACATGCTAAAGCGGCTCGTAAGCATAAGAAAACTACAGATTCTAACCACAACAAACATGTTTCTGATAATTTATTAGAACAAAACTTCACTGCTTTATCTGTAAATCATAGGTGGGTTACAGATATAACTTATGTACCTACACAAGAGGGGTGGCTGTATCTTTGTGTGATTATAGATTTATTCTCAAGATCAGTTATTGGTTGGGCAATGGATTCTAGGATGAAAGCGGATTTAGTTTGTAATGCTTTAAATATGGCATTCTTTAGAAGAAATTTTCCTAGTGGTGTGATTATACACTCTGATAAAGGGTCACAGTACTGTAGCAAACAATATCAAGACATTATTAAAGAACACTGGCTACTATCAAGTATGAGCTCTAAAGGATGCTGTTACGATAATGCTGCTTGTGAAAGTTTTTTTGGAACTTTAAAAGTAGAGTTAGTACATGATGAAAGCTATAAAACTAGAGAAGAAGCTAAACTATCAATATTTGAATATATTGAAGCTTACTATAATACAAAAAGGAGACATTCTACAATAAATTATATGACTCATATCAATTTGAATATATAATGGAAAATGAAGTAGTAAACTGTCCCAAATTGACGGGGTAGATCATTACTACTAAATTTTGATATTGGTGTATAATAGTACACACTCTTAGATACAGATAATAGTTTAAGCTGATTATTTAAAGATAATTCTAGCTTAGTATCTACAGAGTTTACTCTATCATTTGATGATACCAAGCTTTTTAGCTTTCCCATTAAAAAATCCCTCTCTACTATTACCTCGACTAGTTTTTTACTTGTTGCATCTTTATCTTTTCTAAGCTCATCTATTTCCTGCTTATACTCCTTAACAACAGAGCTTTTATCAAATGCTAAGCAAGCATTAGATAAAAATTGCTGCTTCCAATTGTGCACGTTTTTAGGAAGTAAATCATACTTACTTGCTATCTCATTAACTGTCATATCGCCTTCTAGCAATTCTATAATTACTTTAGCTTTAAAATCAGCTGTATACGTTACTCTTTTTTTACTCATTTATCTATTTCCTAATTTATCTAGTTAAGTTTAACATCTAGGAATAAAAATCTTTCTAAAATCAGTAGCTTTTTCTGGGGACATTATAGTATTTTAAAAATAGCTATATAATCCATTTAAATAAACAAGTATTCTATGTATAAAATAGTATATTAGAAAGTCGGAGGTTGAAATGAAAAAAATTTTAGTAGTAATACTAGGTTTAGCTATAGTTTCTGAAGTTTATGCTAAAAGCTATACAATGTATGTAAAAGCAGATGAAAAATCACAAAAGTTGGGGCAGGTCGATGATCAGAATCCTCAGTATCAGGCAATTTTCTCTAAAAAATGTTGGTTTGAGATAGTAAATAATGCTAATGGTCAAGTAGGATGGGTTAAACAAAAACCTCAAAATAAAACATCTAAAACGATCCAAAATGATCCTGTTGCACAAATGTTGGTGGATTTTCAAAAGCAACAGCAAGTGTTAGATCAGCATTTTGATAAGGTTGTATCTAATATTGATAATAATGTTGATCAGTTAACTTCTCAGTCAGGTTCAAGTGCTGTTAAAGGTAAACCTAAAGTATTTAAGGAGTTTAATTCTATTATTATAGACTCTAATGGTAAAACAGCAAAAATTATTAAAAAAACACAAGATGGTAGTGGCAATGTTAAAACTGTTGAAAAAGTAATTCCAGCAAACCAGTTATCAAACATTAAATTACAAAGCTAATAAAAATTATTACCTTAACCTATTTTTATTTAAAAGAATAGTGTAATAAGCTATCATTAATTTGATTAAACTACAAAATTAAGGGGTAGCTTATGTATGAAGAAGAATTCTTATCAGAAAAACTACAACGATTTACCTTAGTTGATATAGCATTGGTTAAGATCGTTTATTTCTTGGTTGGTTTGCTAGTAGTAACCAACTATTTAGTTTTAACGACAGTTAGCTGGATTTTCTACTTGCTGATGGCCTTGATGGCAGTGTTTCCGATAGTGATCCATTTATTCTCATTTGAAGGATCATATGTTGAGAAAGCTAGAATGTATCTAAAAACAAATAAACCATCATATCAGGTACTTTTGTTTTTTAGCCAGTTCTTTTTTGCTTGTATGCTTACAGTTTTAATACCAGCATTAATACTAGTTCCTTGGTATGTTTATGTAATATTAATAGTAATTTTTGCTATTAAGCCTATGCGTTCAAATATGTTTTGGTAATGTTTTATATAGATTTATAAGTGATTTATTATGCGAATATTAATTGTTGGAGCAGGTATTGCAGGTCTTAGTATGGCTAGGGCATTAAAAAAATATGATATAGATACTACCATTGTAGAAAAACAGCTAAGCATTTCTCAGTCAGGTTTAGGTATTGCATTACCAGCAAATGCCACTAAAGCTCTGGAGTATTTAGGCTTAAAGGAACAAACTTTAAGCCTTTCTTATAAAGTTGATGAAATACTATATTCTAAACCTTCTGGAGAGTTGTTATCTAAAGCAAGTTTAAATCAAGGAAGTTTAGCATATTCTGAATTTGTAGCATTAATGAGAAAAGATCTCATTAAAGTTTTAAACTCTTCGGATTTTAAAATACATTTTGGTTGTAGTATAGAGTTTCTAGAGGATCAAAATGGTAAGGTTTTTACTAAATTTACGAATGGTGAGGAAAATGTTTGGGATTTAGTGATAGCTGCTGATGGAATAAATTCGATCGTAAGAGAGCTAAGCTTTAAACAAAATAAACCTAAAGAGTTTAATATAAAAACTTGGAGGTTTCTAGCAGACTTAAGTATGGATAATATACAGCCTAATTATTACATTGGTAGAGATACTGCATTTATGATATACCCTATATCAAGTTCAAAAGTATACTGTTATGCCCACCAATGTAATTCTATTAAAAATGATTTTACTCTCGAGGAAACTTTTCGAGAGTATTGCCAAACAGTTAGAGATATTATTGCGGGAGTAAATGATAAAAATATTGTCTGTGGTAAATTAAAATCTGTGAATAATATAGAGTTCTATAAAGGGAATATCGCATTTATTGGAGACGCATCAAGTGCTTGTAGTCCTATGCTTCAACAAGGAGCAGCATCTGCGTTAGAAGATGCCATAATTCTTGCTCACTTATTAAGTAATAATTCCGTAGAAATAGCTTTGTCTAAGTATAAAAAAAATAGAAATGAGAGAGTTTCTTGGATTGTGAATAAATCTGATTATCCTATAAGAAAAATAGAAAATGGAACTTCTTTTTTATTTTATTTGTTTAGAAATCAAATTATAAAAAGAAGAGGGCCTATTAATATACAATATTGGAAGGAGCTATTTAAGGAAGACCCTCTTACTTTTTTTTAAAATCTATTTAAGTATTGTCACCATTGGGTTGTATATATAGTATTTTTGTTATAATCAAATTTATATAAGTGTTTCTTGGATAAATAAGTAAGCGTGTTTTGATATATTAAGTTGATATCTTAGAAAATACTAAATAAAAACTCTTTTCTAGGTTTTGATTCTATTTATTTGGCTCAACGATAGTTAATAGAATACAACTTAAAAATGATAATAAAGATTGCTGAATAAACTTAATTCAAAAATAATTTAGTTTGCGTCTATGTAAAGAGTTAGTCAATTGTTTTTTTATGAGCTATTTTGTATATTGATGAGGTTCGTAGTATAATTAGAGTATTATTAATTTTTAATAACGATAGTGATCAATAAAAGATAGATGAAAATGTGTAGCATTTTACCAAACAAATGGGTTGGAGAGATTCTGTCTGGAGAATATTTAAAAGGAGAAATGTTATGAATATTTTAAAAAAAATTAATGGCAATAAGCTTGGCATTATTTTTGATATGTGGAGTGTCTTTTGCAGATACAGATGATCAAACACAGGTTACAACAGGTGATAATACTGTAGCTGTACAAGCAGCTAAAGCAAGTGATATTAGTAGTACAGCTAAAAAAGGGAATGCTAGAACATTACGTGAGTTTATATCTCCATTAAGAAAAAATAGAATAGAACGTCGTGTGGATAGAAGAGCATTTATATTCGGTTCAGATAAACAAGACACTTCTAGTAAGACAGCATCTAGTAAGGTAAATCAATCATCTTAGCATATGAGTCTTATAGATCTAAAATATCTCTATACTGATATTGTTTTCTGTAATATACCTTAGGATTGTTAAATAATTTTTTAAATATTGAGACTCTCTTATTTATAATAAATAACATTATTGGTTATTTTTGTTATAATCGCTACATAAGTGACTTTTTAATAAAAATATATGATAAGAAAATTTCTAATAGTTATGACCTGTATTGGTATATTGCTGACTCTCAATTCATGTAGTACTAAAGTAGCATATGAAAATCCAAATAGTGTAGATACTACATCAATAGATTTTAGTTCGACTGATCTTCAAGCAATTACTAAAAAAATGACTAATGATATGCTTAATTCTCGTGGGGTTAAGAAAATTACAGCTATGGACACACCGACGTTATTTTTTAGTAATATCCGTAATGAAACAAATGAGCATATTAATACAACAATGCTATCAAATACTGTTCAAACTCAAATTGTGAATTCTGGATTATTCCAAGTTACAGATATGACTCAAATCAAAAATATACGTGAACAATTAGGCTATCAGGCTAATAGTGGTATGGTTGATCAAAGTACAGCTACTAGAATTGGTCATAATATTGGATCTAGATATATGGTATATGGTAGTATCCAGGATATTAATAATACAAGTGTTGATAAAGATCGAAAGTCTAAATTTTTCTTAGCGACTTTGAAGATGCTAGATCTAAAAACAAACATAATTGTATGGCAAAATGAAAAACAAATTCTTAAATCTCAGACAAGATCTATGTTTGGTTGGTAGTTTTTGAAAATAGGAGAAACTCTATATGAAAAAGAAAATTATGGCTTCATTTATAGCTTCATCGTTAATAGTTAGCCCATTATTTGCTGAAGATTCTAATATGCAAAACTCTAATACCCCAAGCTCAGGATCATCCCAGCAGCTTTTTCAAGCTAAGAATCCACAATCTCAGCAACAGTCAGAGCCTAATATGAGTACAGATATAACTACATTAAATAATAGTATCTCTTCTAAATCAGCTCCTTTTGTTGCAGAAAATGCAGATGTTGATAGTAGATCTGCTGAGCAAATATTAAGTGATATGATGGAAGGTTATATCGACCAAAATGACTTAAGAGATAAATATGAATATGTTGGTTCAGCGATTGGTTCAGCTTCTGTAAATCAAACAAATTCAAACTATGTTGATAGTGCCCAAATAGCTTTTGAAAAAGCATTAATAAAAGCTCAAGCAGATTATATATCTTTTATCTCTGCGAATACTAAAGTTGATAAAGGCTTTAGTGTTAACAGTACGCAAGGCTCTGGTGCAAATGAGATAAGCACTGACTCAGATAAGCCTAAAGATGGTACACAAGCAGCTATTGACGCTAAGAAAAAGGCTCTTGAGGAGGCGCAGTTAAATAAACAACTGAAAGATCAAGGCTTGGACCCAAATAGCTTCACATCAGTTTCAGAAAAGAAAAAAGTTATTTTAGATCAACAAATGACAATAAAAAGTCTAACAACAGGGTTTGGAAACCTATCAGGCTTACTTCCTATTAAAACTTTTGTTGTTGAAAAAAATGGTAATGCTGCTATTGGTGTAGTGATTATTTATTCAGCTAAAATTAAAGGGATGTTTGAGGATATTAAACATGGTAATGAACCAGTAATAGTTGGTAAAGGTGGCGAATCTCCATCAACCTTATATAAAGATAAAACAGGCGAAGATATGATGGGGGATTATGGTATTAGAGTAGGCTTTGGTAAAGATAATAAACCATATATTCTATCTTATGGGCAAGGATCATATACTGGTGCTAGTATCCAAGGCGTATCTGCCGGCGATTATGGTTATAAGCAATCTGCTATTATGGCAAGAGCAAATCTTGTTACTTTGATAGCAGGGCAAATGTCTACAAAAGAAGCCTTAACAATGTCAGAGAATATCTCTAGTACATTAGCAAAAAATACTAAAACAGAGCAAACTCGTAGAATAGATGCTACAGATATTGAGAAGACTTTATCTACTTACTATAAAACTCAGGCAAAACTAGATATTGTGGGCCTTAAAACAGTAAAAAGATGGCGTTATCAGCTACCAAGTACAAAAAATACAGTTTATGGTGTTGTTCTTAAATGGGACCCTAAGCAAGTAGCAACAGCGAATAAAATCAAAAATTTTAATTATGATGAGTATCGTAAACAACATACAAAATCAAAAGCTGGGTCTAAGAGCTCTTTAGATGGAAAAATAATTATTAGACAAAGTGATGATAATAAATATTTAAATCAGTTTTAAGGTTTTAAAATGAAAAAAGCTTTAATTTCTTTTTTAACATTATTTTTATTTTCATCGTTTGCTCTTGCAAAAACTAGCTCTTTTGAGAGCTCAATGGTTAGCTCAGGCAGTTCTATTACTAATTCAGGTAGCACTGCTAAGTATAATGGGGTAGATGAGCGAAACAATCTAAAGATGTTTAAGGTAGCAATTCTACCATTTGATGCCCATAATGCTAAAATAAATGCCAGTATGGGTATAAAACAGTTACAAGATGGCTTAAATAATATCATTATAGCGCAAATTACTCAGTCGCGTAAGTTTAGAGTATCTAATCGTGATGTTAAAGATCAAAAAGCATACGAGAGAGAAGTTCAGCAAATAATGAACTCTAATACAGATAATGAAAAGGCTAAGCTTAATAAGAAAATTGGGGCTGATTTCATACTTACTGAAGATATCTTAAGTTTAAATGTTAGCAAAAAGCAGACGTCATATTATGGTGAAAAGTTTAAAGCATACCATGTATCAGCAAGTGTAGCATATCGTATGGTAGAACTAGCGACAATGGAAGTTAAATGGTCAAATGTTGTGACAATAAGTATTCCTGCGAATATTGCTAACCAGTATGTTGAGTCAAATAATGGTAACTATTCTGAACTATTGAATTACCTTGGTAAGAGGTTTGGCAAAATTATATCTGATCAAATTGTTGGTGCTATATATCCTTTACAAGTATTAAAAGTATATGATGGAGAAGTATATTTTAATCAAGGCGGTAATACAGTTATAAAAGGTAATGTTTATGAAGTTCGCCAAGAAGGTGGTATTACTATAGATCCTGCCACAAGTCAGCATATAGTGCTTGATGGCAAGGTCTTAGCAAAAGTAAGAATTACAGACGTAATGCCTAAATATTCTATAGGTATTGTAAT
Source organism: Francisella halioticida (assembly GCF_002211785.1). NCBI lineage: Bacteria > Pseudomonadati > Pseudomonadota > Gammaproteobacteria > Thiotrichales > Francisellaceae > Francisella > Francisella halioticida. Next base: position 1,746,934 of record NZ_CP022132.1, on the reverse strand, counting down.
TGATGGTAGTTTATCAAAAATCCATAAAGGCTTACGTTCATATTTAACTAAATAAGCTATGAAATTTAAACTTTTTTTGGTATTTTGTTTGTGTCTAATTATATCTAGCTGCGCTACTTTTAGTGGTAGTCATCCTCACCAAATGGCCAAAGTAAAGCAAAGTATTGATGAAAATCATCCTAGAATGATAGAGGCAAGTTTTTTAGAGAGCTTTGATGCTACTAGTATCAACGAATCTCTTGATTATTTAGAAACTGGTAGGTTTGAACAGCTTTTAAAGAATGATAGGTTATCTTTACATAAATATGCAAAGGCAACAGATTATGTAGTTAAATCGGAATTTGAAGCAAAAATTAGAGTTAGAAATATTTTAAAAGATGCTCAAGCAACTTTAACTAGTGATAGAGAAAGATATTATTATATACCAGATTATGAAGTAACTTTTTTATATGCATATCAGGCTCTTAATTATTTGATGAAGCATGATCTTGAAAATGCTGCAGTAAGTATTAGGAATCTTTCATATGCTCAATATGCAACTTTTGAATCAAAAAATTTATCAAATAATAATTTAGATGATTATAATCAAGTTAATTCTAATAAAGTTTATTCTAATTTATCACGTTCAAAGCAATATAGACAGTTATATAGTATAGCCAATAAAGTCACCAATTCTTATGAAAATGGTTTTGGGTATTATCTTGCAGCTATTATCTATCAATCGTATGACACTAACTTAAACAACGCCAATCTTTCGATGAAAAATGCATTGGGAGTCATTCCTGGCAATCCATATGTACAAAAAGATTATGCACAGATACACCAAGCCTTTAATCAAGGTGGGAGCATCTATAAGCAAGGACAAGGTAAACTTGTTGTAATATATGAGAATGGTTGGGTTGAGCCAATTCAAAAGTTTGATTTACCTATTATTATATTTGTGCAATATGCAGGTATACAAAAGATTTCTCTACCGTATTATGCCCCGTATAGTTTAGGGAGATCTGCTAATGTAGTAGTGTATAATAAGGATAAGAAAGTAGCACAGGGTCAGACTGCCTTATTAGTTGATACAACTGCAATGGCAGCAAAATCTTTATCTAATAGATACCCTATGATTGTTACTAGAGAGATTCTACGATTAATAGCAAAGACAACAATGTCTATCACAGCTATTAAGTCATCTGGTGATTATGGAGCTTTAGCAATGATTGGGATATCAATATATAATCTAGCAACTCCTCAAGCAGATCAAAGAAGCTGGAATCTTTTACCTCGAAGCGTTGATCTTTTTTCAACAGGTTTAGATCAAGGACAATACACTGTAAGAGTTGATAACAAGATAGAAAAAGTTTCAGTCGAACCTCAAAGAGTTACTTTGGTTTGGATTGTTAAAGAGCAAAGTTTTGAGAAGATATTATTTAAGGGGGAGTTGTAATTTACACTAACTAGTTGTCAAATTAAGGTGCTCTTGAAATACTCAACTAATAAGAAAATAATTTGATTAAATAAATTTATTTTTTAAATTTACCTTTAAATTACCTTATAAGTATATTAAAGTTAAACATTGCCTCTTTAAACAAGAAAGTTATAAGGTTAATTCTTATTTAAAGAGATAATTGTTATGGTATTTATGTTGCTTTATTGATTAATTATAATATTCTGATACTTTATAAATTAAATTTTCTAAAATTTAAGTAATTACAATTAAATAAACGTTTTTGGAGAAAATATGAGAATTTTATCAGTCCAGGATATGGCTAAAATAGTTGAAAAACATGGTTTTGATAATTTTATAAAAGACCTTGTAAATTATACAAAAGAAGATTTTATTAGATGGAATGAGTTTGACAAGTCTCCAAGATATGCAGCTCACGTACCTGGTGGTGTTTTAGAGCTTATGCCAACGGCTGATAATAAGCTTTTTACTTACAAGTGTGTTAATGGACATCCTGCAAATCCTTTTGAAGGTAAACAGACTGTTGTAGCAACAGGACAGCTGAATGAAATTAAATATGGTTATCCTTTATTGATATCTGAAATGACCGTTCTTACAGCACTAAGAACAGCTGCATCCACTGTTTTAGCAACAGATTATTTAGCACGTAAAGATAGCAAAACTATGGCGTTAATAGGAACAGGTGCACAAAGTGAGTTTCAAACCTTAGCTCATAAGCTAATACGTCCGATAGAAACAATTAAATATTATGATACGGATCCTGAAGCTATGAAGAAATATGCTCATAATCTGAAAAATGTAGATCTTGAGTTTATAGCATGTGATAGCGCTAAAGAAGCTTGTCAGGATGCTGATATTATAGTTGTTTGTACTGCTTGTAAACTTCATGCAATTGTTATTGAAAACGATTGGATTAAAGAAGGTGTACATATTAGTGGTCTAGGAGGGGATTGCCCAGGTAAGACAGAACTAGATATGAATATTCTTTTTAGAGGTAAAGTAGTTGTTGAATATAAAGAACAATCTATGATAGAAGGAGAAATACAAAATTTATCACCACAAGAGGTTGAAGAAGTCTTACATGCGGAAGTTTGGGAAATTTTGACAAGCAAAAAGAAAGGTCGTGAGAATGATGATGAGATCACTATTTATGATTCTGTTGGTTTTGCAGTAGAAGATTTTTCGGCTTTACGTTTAACTTTGGATTTATCTGAAAAATATGATATTGGTATCCAGATGAATATAGTTCCACCAATAAAAGATCCAAAGAATTTATTTTCTGTACTATAGTTGTAAATAGGAGATTTTTATGAAGAAAGTAGAAGCTATTGGTATCGGTATTGGTAATGCTGGTAGAGAAATAGGATGTGGTAGAGCTCCTTATACTCTTTTAAATGAGCTTAAAGATAGAAGAATAGATGCTCAGATTTATAATTATGTTGGTGGCAGGGTAGAGATAGAAACTATGAGTAAGTATTTCAGTAATATTGCTCAGAAAGTATCAAACACACTTAATGAAGGTAAATTTCCTTTAGCTCTCGGTGGTGATCATTCATGTGCAATTGCGACATGGAGCGGAGTTTACGACTATTTGAAAGATCAGAAGAAAGATTTGGGACTAATCTGGATAGATGCTCATATGGATAGTCATAGACCTGAAACTTCTGATACTGGTAATATTCACGGTATGCCAGTTGCTCATCTTTTAGGTTATGGTTATGATGAGTTAACAAGTATTCTTAATAAAAACCCTAAGTTAAAGCCAGAAAACATAGTGTTTTTTGGAATTCGTTCTTATGAGAAGCCTGAAAAAGAGCTTTTAGAAAAGCTAGGTGTTAAAGTTTATTATCAGTCAGACTTAACAGATAAAAATTTTGAAGAATTATTTTTACAAGAGTTTGAGCGTTTGGAGCGAGTTACGGAAGGTAATGTTGGTATTAGTTTTGATCTAGATGGCTTAGATCCGACTAATCTTGATGCTGTAGGGACACCTGTAGAGGATGGTATAGATCCTCAAGTATTTTATAAGACTATTGAAAAAATTAATTTCCATAGTTTAGTGTGTTTTGAAGTTGCTGAGTATAATCCTTTAATTGACAAAACTAAAATATCTCTAAATTATATGGCAAAACTGCTAAAATTGATTGAGAGTAGTGTAAAAAACCTTCCACAAAAATAGTTTATATATAAAACTTCTGTTAATATTGTATTTATTAAGTCTTTTATAAATTTATCATCCTAATGAATTGTGATAATAATATTCTTTTGATGACAGATAGTTATAAGCATTCTCATCCTTTTCAATATCCGAATGATACTAATTATCTACATTTCTATCTAGAAAGTCGTGGTGCAGCAAATCCTAATCTTGGGACTTGTACGCGATTTTTTGGCTTACAGTACTACATAAAAGAATACCTCTCTAAACCATTAACATATCAAATGATAGATGAAGCTGGAAGCATTATAGAAGCTCATGGTTTGACATTTTATAGATCTGGATTTGAGAGAATAGTAGAAAAACATAATGGCTTCTTGCCAGTCAGAATAAGAGCCGTTGTTGAGGGTAGTTTGATTCCATTGCAAAACGTTTTAATGACTATTGAAAGTACAGACCCAGAGTTACCTTGGTTACCAGGGATGTTAGAGACATTGCTCTTAAAAGTATGGTACCCAACAACTGTAGCAACAATTAGTTTTAATATTAAGGAAGTTATAAAAGAATATCTTCTAGAAACAGCAGATAGCCTCGATAAGCTTAGCTTTATGTTACATGACTTTGGTTATAGAGGAGTTTCTTCAGAAGAGTCTGCTGGAATTGGAGGAGCTGCTCATTTAACCAACTTCTTAGGAACAGATACTTTAGCAACACTTCGTTTTTGTAAAAGATATTATAATGAAGATATTGCGGGCTTTTCAATTCCAGCAAGTGAGCACTCAACAATAACTAGTTGGGGTGTTGGCTCAGAATGTGAGCGACAAGCTTTTGATAATATGATAGAACAATTCGGTGATAGTAGCGTTTTATATGCTTGTGTTTCAGATAGTTGGGACTTTAAAAAAGCTATTCAAACTTGGGTTGATTTAAAGGATAAGGTTAAAGCAAAAAAAGCTAACTTAGTTATTCGCCTAGATTCTGGTGATGCAGTAGATAATATTGTCTATGCATTAAAAGAACTTGAAAAAGCATATGGAAGTATAACTAACTCTAAAGGCTATAAGGTTTTAGAAAAGATTGCCCTAATTCAAAGTGATGGTGTGAGTATTAGTTTAGCTAAAAATATCTTAAATGCTATGAAAAAAAATGGTTTCTCAGCTGAAAATATTGCTTTTGGCATGGGAGGGGCATTGCTGCAAGGTAATTATGAATCATCAATTAATAGAGATAGTTTTAAGTTTGCTATTAAATGTTCTGCTATTAGAAGATCAGAGACTATTTTTGGCGTAAAAAAAGAGCCTGTTACTGATTTATCTAAAAAATCAAAGGAAGGTCGTCTTGATCTTATAAAAGATGAAAATGATGACTATAAGACAATTAAATTAGATGAAAATTATGCTTTTGGGGAGTATCATCCTCAAAGTCAGCTAAAAACATATTATGAAGATGGAAAAGTACTTTTTGAACAAAGTTTAGAACAAATTCGTAATATTTAATAAAAGATTGATTTTATAGTTATATAAATGATATAGTTAACACGCTAATAAAATTAAGGAAATAATAATGTTAGAACATCATCCATTAGTAAAAGAGTTCCCTGAACTTAAAGATCAAATTCATAATATTAAAAAAGATCACCATATTAGTAAGCAAATGAAGCATTATGAAGAGTTAGATAAAAAAATATTTAACCTTGAAAGCACTGGCAATTTTCAAGATTCTGAATTAGAAAGCCTTAAAAAACAACGTTTAGAAGCTAAAGATGTAATCTATAAGGCTTTAAAATCTTAATATCTTATATTTATTATAATAATTTCTTAAACTTTCTCATAAATTTAATTTTTGTACTGTTAACAGTTTGTCAGCTAGTATTTTTTATATATCTATTTATTATAAATACATGCTATTCTAAAATTAAGATATCTCAAAAGATGTGAGGTGTAGTGTTTATAAGTATTGAGGATTAGTAATGCTAACAACAAAATATCAAAGATTAGTGATTAGTTTAATTATTCTTACAGGAATTTGTTCAGGTTTTGATATAGGTGTTATATCGGGAACATTGCCAGTTATTAAAGATGAGTTATTGTTAAACTTTAGTCAATTATCTGAGATAGCAGGAATAGTCTTCTTTGGAGCTTTATTATCAAAATTAATATCTGGTCCATTAATGGATTTTTTGAGTAGAAAAAATGTTATTGCCTTTGGATCATTTCTATTTACTATATCTATAGTATTAATGATGCTTTCAAATACCTTTGTTACTCTTATGTTATCAAGACTTTTACAAGGCGTTTCGGTAGGTTTTTTGCTAACAGTAGTCCCTGTTTATATTTCTGAAACTAGTCTTGCAAGATTTAGAGGTAGGGCTATGGCAATATTCTAGTTATCATTAGTTTCAGGAATATTTTTAGCTAATTTATTTGCTAGCTTATTTGTTAATGATTTTGGCTGGAGGTTTATTTTTGCTTGTGCTATTCCATTTTCAGTAGCTTTATTTGTAGTTAGTCTCTTAGCACCATTTTCACCATCATGGCTTGTTTTAAAAGGTAGAAATAATCAGGCACTAACTATAGGTGAGCAGCTAGATTTAAAGATTCAACTGTCTCTTAAGGAAAAAAGTAAAATAGGATTTATCGAGTTTATAAAGATTGTGATTAAGCAAAAATATTATCTTTCTATAGCATTAATTAGTCTGATGGCTGTCTTAAATGGATTTGTTGGTATAAATGTATTTATCAGTTATGGGCCAACTATTTTTGGTCAGCTTACTAACTGTCATGGCTGTGATCCAACTTATTATGGCTCTGCTATGACTTTAGTTAATTTAATAGCTACTGCAGTTGGATTATTCTTAGTTGATGTCATTGGTAGAAGAAAACTTATTATAGGTGGATTAATTATAGCTTTCCTATCAATATTTGCGACAGTTCTATTTATAACAGGTAATTATGATAATATGGCGCTGTTTATGCTTGTGATTGTTGTGTTCGGTGGAGCTGTTGGTCCAGGTGTTTGTATTTGGCTGGTTTTATCAGAAGTTTTACCTGTACAGATAAGGGCAATGGGAATATCAATAGCTCTTGTCTCAAAAGCATTAATTGAGAGTATGTTTATTTCTAGCTTTTTAGATCTTATTAATGATTATGGCTATGCGCCTATACTATATTTTATGGGAGTTTGTATAGTTGTATTTATAGTAGTGGTTTATAAATTTTTACCAGAGATGACAAATAAAGAGCTTCTTTAGGAAAGTTATTTTAGGTGTGCGGTTAGATCTTTTAAATCATAACTAGCTATATCTTTTTGTTTTGCATGATGTTCTTCTAGAAGTGCAAAGTCAGCATCTGCATAAGCACATAGATCACCTTTTTCGTTATAAATATCAACTTTTATCCAAACTGTTGTGCGACCCTTTCTAATAATACTAGTTTTAAAAATATGAGAAACTTTGCTGTAAGTTGGCTTCAAATATCTAATATTTAGATTACGAGTCATACAAAATGATTTGCTAACACTCAAAACATGTTTACCAAGAATGTCGTCACATATTAAAGCAATAATTCCACCATGAATAACATTGTCCCAACCAACATGGTTAGGTAAACATTTGAACTTAGTATACATATGCTCACCAATATGATAAAGCGGAAGTTTGATCCCTAGAGGGTTTCTTTTTGTGTTACTAAAACAAGTAAAATCACAAGGAAAATCAATTGGTTTGTGGTTATTTAAATTTATTATTCTCTATACCTATTCAATTACATAAATATATTTTAAAGATTATTGACATAATCATTCTCCAACTAAATTCACGTAAGTGAGAGAGTATCATATAAAATCATCGTCATCCTTGACACTGGGATCTCTTGACTATTTGAGAGATTTCCACCTACGCGGGAATGATTACAGATTAAATCAACAGCTTTTTAAATCTATTATTTTCTTATAAGTTTGTAGTTTAGCTTAAAAAATATTTATTGCTATGGGAGGTCATAACAATTTTTAGCAAGCTTCAACAATTCCAGCGGCTCCCATTCCTGTACCAATACACATTGTAATCATAGCATATTTCTTACCAGTACGTCTAAGTCCATGAAGGGCTTTAACAGTAAGTATTGTCCCAGTAGCTCCAAGCGGGTGGCCTAGAGCAATTGCTCCACCACATGGATTAATTTTTTCTAAGTCAAGATTAAGATCATTGATCACAGCCAATGATTGGGCAGCAAAGGCCTCATTTAATTCAATCCAATCAATATCATGAATAGTTAAATTTGTTTGTTTTAGTACTTTAGGGATAGCTGCAATTGGACCTATACCCATAATACGAGGATCAACACCAGCTACAGCAAAACCTAAAAATTTACCTAGAGGATTTAAGTTATGTTTTTTGAGATATTTTTCACTAACTAGGATTACAGCAGCAGCTCCGTCAGATACTTGAGAACTATTACCAGCTGTGACAGAACCGCCGTTTGCAAAAGCTGGTTTTAGTTTAGCTAGAGCTTCAAGAGAAGTATTTTTACGTGCACCTTCATCAGTAGTTATAGTTTTTTTATGATTGATGATCTTTTCATTTTCTTCATCTGGTCTACGATGGTCAACATCAATAGGCAGTATTTCAGCTTTAAAGTAATCATTTTCAATAGCATTAACAGCTTTTTTATGACTATTAAGAGCAAAAACATCTTGATCTTGACGTGATATGTTCCAATCATTAGCAACATTTTCTGCAGTGATACCCATACCATAAGCTATAGCAATATTTTCATCTTTTTCAAAAATTTCTCTGCTAAAAGACATTTTATTACCACCAAATGGGATCATACTCATGCTTTCTATACCAGCACCAATAACTACATCCATATTGCCTTGAGCAATCTCATTTACTGCAATAGCAATTGATTGTAAGCCGGAGCTACAGTAACGATTAATTGTGAAAGCTGGTACAGTATTTGGTAAGCCAGCTAAAAGTGATGATATTCTAGCAACATTTAATCCTTGCTCAGCTTCTGGCATAGCGCAACCGACAACTATATCTTCTATATTATTAGGATTAATATTAGATTCTAAAACAGTCTTTTTTAATACATCTGCTAGTAACTCATCAGGACGTTTTTTTGCAAAACCACCTTTTTTACCTTTTGTAACAGCAGAGCGTTTTGCAGCGACTATATATACATTTTCACTCATTACAGTACTCCTTTAGTTTCTTAGCGGTTTGCCCGTTTCTAGCATGTATTTCATTCTAGCTTCTGTTTTCTCTGATACTGCAAGTTCAGTAAAGTTTGCCAGTTCTCTTTCAAGTAGCCAATCTTCTGACACTTCAGTATCTTTTTCAATTTCTCCACCACACATAGTATTAGCAAGATTTACAGCTATTTTATAATCATGTTCAGATATTTGATTGCCATCTAGCATATTTATAAGTAAAGCTTTAATAGTTGCGATACCTGTTTCTCCGAAAACTTTGATTTTTTGTTTAAGAGGGGGTTGGTATTGACTAAATGCTAGTAGTTGAGCCTTTCTAAGAGCAACACTAAGTACTTCTTTGTTATTCATGACGATTATATCGCTTTCGCGTAAGAAGCCCATTTCTTTTGCCTCATAGCCACTTTTTGCAACTTGTGCTAAAGCTAGATTTTTATAGCGTTTTTCAAAATCTTTCCATGGATCTTGAGCTTTAGAAGCTCGTAGAGCCATTTCTTTTGAACCACCCCAACCAGGTATGATTCCTACACCTGCCTCAACCAGTCCAATATAGCTTTCATGCGCTGCAACGGTAGCATCACTATGTAAGATAGTTTCACAACCGCCGCCAAAAGCAAATCCTTTTACAGCCGCAACTACAGGTATCTTGCTATAACGAAGTTTTTGGGTAATTATTTGATGACCTTTGCGAATGACTTCTTCAATTGCAGCTTCACCATTCATAGTGAATTTAATACCAAACTCTTCTAGGTTGGCACCTACTGAGAAGATATCTTGTTGTTGCCATATAACTATAGCATCTAGATTTTCTTCTGCATGATCTATAGCTTCGGAGATACCATCTAACACATCATCGCCAATTGAGCACATTTTACTTTTGAATGATAAAATACCAATACCTTTATAATCATCTACTTGCCATAGTTTGACACCATCATTTTCATATAGTGTTTCAGTAGCAATTTCGCTGGTATGTTCAATAACAGTATCTGCGAAAAGCTGTCTATCATAAACGTTTAATTTCTTGCGAGATATAAGTTCTTTATCATTAAAGCTAAACTCTTTTTTATTTTGATAGACACCAATATCTAAATCATCTACCCAGTCAGGTAGTTTGTTTTCTGATAAAGCTCTACCTGCACTGATGTCTTTTTCTAACCATTTAGCTACTTTGTGCCAACCGGCTAATTGCCAGATTTCAAAGATTCCTTGTTTCCAGCCGAACCCCCAACGAATTGCTAAATCCATATCTTTAGGGAAGTTTGAGATATCTCCAACAAGATGAGCGGTATATAGGAACATCTCTCTAAATGTTGCCCAGATAAATTGAGCTTGGATGTTATCACTATTACGCAGTCCTTCAAGCTTTTTACCCCAATTTTTTTCAGATAATATCTCTAGAACTTCTTTATCAGATTTTTTATTAGACGGTCGATATTCTTTAGTATCTAAATCAAGCACTTTAATACCATCAGATTCTTTTATATATAATCCTTTTCTAGTCTTTTGCCCAAGAGAGCCATCATCAATAAGATTTTTAACCCAGCTAGGGGTCTTATATAAATTTTGCCAACCATCTTTGAGATTATCTTTCATTGTTTCTACTACATGTGATAGCACATCTAGTCCAACTAGGTCAGCAGTTCTATAGGTAGCACTTTTTGCACGTCCTAATTTTTTACCTGTAAGCTCATCAACTATTTCTAGAGGAATATTCATTTTTTCAGTATAGTAACAAGTTATAAGCATTGAAAATACACCTAAGCGATTAGCAATGAAGTTTGGAGTATCTTTAGCTCTAATAATACTTTTACCAAGTTTTTCTACTAGGAATGTTTCTAGCTTATCTAATATCTCTGTATTAGTGCTTATATGAGGAATTAGCTCAACCAGAGGCATATATCGGGGTGGATTAAAAAAATGTACACCACAGAAGTTAACTTTCAAGTTTTTAGGTAAAACTTCAGTAAGTGCTGTGATACTTAACCCTGATGTATTTGAGGCTAATATAGCACTTTCTTTTAAATGATCAGCAATTTTTGTATATAGACTTTCTTTGATATCTAAGCGTTCAGCTACAGCTTCGATAACTAGATCACAGTCTTCAAGTAATTCAAGATTATCTTCGTAGTTGGCAGGAGTGATATATTTGATAGAATTTTTTGAGCCGAGAGGAGCAGGGTTTAGTTTTAAAAGTTTTTCTAATGAGCTTTCTATGATTGCATTAGGTTTACCATCTTTTGATTTTAGATCAAAAAGGATAACAGGAAATCTAGCATTTGCAAAATGAGCTGCAATTTGAGCGCCCATTGTTCCAGCACCCAAAACTGCTATTTTATCAATAGCTTGACGTTGTGATTCATGATTTACAGGTTCTAATTTTTTTGCAACATTTGGCCCCAAACTATTGCTTTCACCATCTGGAAGATATTCATTGCCAAAAACTTTTAGATACTCGCGCATAGCATTCTCTTTTGACATACCTTTGATAGTATCCCAAGCCACCCACTTAGCTCGCTCAACCATTTTTAATGCAGAAGGTTTTTTTGTATTATTATCTCCTTCTTTGACTTGCTTGTAGAAAGCATATAATTTTAGCTTTTGGCTATTATCTGGCTTGAAATCAATAGTTGCATCACGAACAGCTACAAGCATTTCTTCAAATTTTTTCTCTAACTCAGTCATTTCTCCTCCTTGAGGTCGATATCCTTATCGATTTTTTTGTATAAACATTTAACAGAGTAATTGTTGTTTAGATTTCTCCCTAAGTTTGCCATTCAGGATGAGCATTTTTAGGACCCAGTGCGTAGTCATCAAATTCATCTGTCTGTATGATATTATTAACCTTAGTTAACATACCTTCGACATTGGAAGCTTCTTCTTCTGAGATGATTCTACCTTTTAAAGCTTCATCAATACAATTTGACCAATTAGTTTTAGGTAGTTTTTCAGCTTTAATTGCATCAATGATTTTTTTCTTAATATTAGTGGTTTCTAAAGAGGCTAAGTAGGCATTTTCGACTCTTCCTGTTGGATCATTGTCATTGTTTGGTACATAACAGTGGGCTTTCATAGATTTTCGAGTTTCATTGTTAGTACTTAAAGCTTTGCATATTTGAGCCTCTAGCTTATCTGAAGGTCTTCGAAATTTTTTACCATATGGAAATACAAAAAGTTTCATTTTTGTACCAAATAATCTATTTGGAAAGTTTCTAAATAGATCTAGCATTGCTTGTTGAGCTTGGTATAAACAATGTTGGATACTCCAGTCAACAAAAATATCATCATTTATTGGTTCACCAGCATCTTTATAGTATTTTAGGACTGCAGAAGCCATGTATAAATAGCTCATAATATCTCCAAGTCTAGCAGATAACCTTTCTTTACGTTTTATACCAGCACCTAGAACTGTAACTGATATATCATTAACATAAGAATATGCTGAACTCATATGGAATATATATTTGTAATAGCGTTTGAATTTTGAATTATAGCTCGGTGCTGTAAAGCCACCACTTAGACCATACCATAAAGTACGGGAACCATTAAGAGCCATATATTTAAAATGGCTCTTAAAGTTACTAGTAAATTTTTTTTCATCATTATTCATTAAGCTTTCTATTTCTTTATGGATATAAGGGTGACATTTCATAGCTCCTTGACCAAATATCATTAGATTACGTGTCATAATATTTGCACCTTCAACAGTAATCCCTATTGGTGTAGCCATGTATGGAATAGCAAGATAATTATTTGGCCCCATGATAATCGCCCGTCCGCCATGGATATCCATAGAGTTATTAATCGTAGTACGCCCCATCTCTGTTAGGTGATATTTTGCAATAGCTGAAGCAACAGAAGGGCGAATACCACTATCTACAGCAGCCACTGTAAATTGGCGAGTTGCATTAGCTATGTATGCAAGTCCTGCTATTTGAGCTAGTTTTTCTTGGACACCTTCAAACTGAGCAATAGGGACTTTAAATTGCTCACGTACATTTGCATATGCTGAGGTAATAACTGTAGACATTAAGGCGTTTGCTGTACCACATGCTGGTAGTGATATTGCTCTACCTATAGATAGACACTCAACTAACATCCTCCAGCCCTCTCCAGCCATATCTTGTCCACCTATTACCCAGTCGATAGGTATAAAAATATCTTTAGCTTTTATATATCCATTCATAAATGCTTGAGCTAAAGGCAGACCTCGTTTACCTATTTCTAATCCTTTATGGTCGTGAGGAAGCAGAGCGCATGTTATACCTTCTGAGCCAATACCATTTAATAATTCATCAGGATCTTGTAGTTGAAATGCTAAACCAACCAATGTTGCAATCGGAGCTAAGGTAATATAGCGCTTATTAATATTTTTTAGTTTAATACCTAAAGTTTTTTTACCATTGTATTTTTTATAACATACAACCCCTATATCTGGTAATGAGGTTGCATCAGATCCTGCTGTGGGTCCTGTAAGTGCAAAACAAGGTATTTCATCTCCAGAAGCTAGTCGCGGTAAATAGTAGTCTTTTTGGTGATCTGTACCATAATGAACTAAAAGTTCACCTGGACCTAAAGAGTTTGGAACCATTACAGTGATTGCTGCAGTGACACTTTTTGTGGCTAACTTCATTACTATTTCTGAGTGAGCAGCTGCAGAAAAACCTTTGCCGCCATATTTTTTATCGATTACTAGACCTAAAAAACCTTTTTTGCGGATAAAATTCCATGCTTCTATTGTTAGATCTTTATCTTCATAGTTAATTTTCCAATCATCAATTAAGCTACAAAGCTTAGTATTTTCATTATTTAAAAAAGATTTTTCCTCAGTTGAAAGTTCAAATTTTTTAAGGCTATGTAATTTGTTAAAATCTGGTTTACCCTGGAATAAATCTTGTTCAAACCAATTATCACCTGCGTTAAGGGCAGTTTGCTCAGTTTTTGAAATTTTAGGTGTTGATTTATTTGCTAGTCTATAAATCTTATTGAACATTTTAGCTCCTTAAGCAACGGATGAATTAATCATTACTCATGTTTCTCAGCATACTCTTTTTGTAAAGCGTTTACATCTATTTTTCCAACAGTATTTTTAGGTAGTCTATCTATGAAAATTATTTCTCTTGGGAGTTTATAATGAGCTAGATTACTCTCACAATATCTGAATATTTGTTTTTTGGTTATTTTTTTATCATGTTTCAGAACTACAAAAGCTACTGGTATTTCACCAGTTTTCTTAGAGTGTCCTTTAATAACAGCAGCATCTTCTATTTCATCTTTTTCAATAAGTACAAGCTCGACTTCTTTAGGAAAGACATTAAAACCAGAGACAATAATCATATGTTTTATTCTTCCTGATATTACTAAACGGCCGAGTTCATCTAAGTAGCCCATATCGCCAGTTTTAAGCCAACCATCATCAGTGAAATGTTCTTTGTTTATATCTGGTAAACTCCAGAATCCAGGGGATTTTTGTGGGCCTGTAACCCATATTTCACCGATCTTTCCTTGAGGTAGCTCTTTACCGTTGTCACCATAAATTTTGATGTCTGTATTTGGTAGAGCAAATCCTACAGTACCATTGAATGGTTCATCTTCTAATGAATTAACAGTAACAACATGAGACATTTCAGATAATCCATAACCTTCTTTAATATTTATCCCTGTAACTTTTTTCCACTCATTTGCCACAGCTTTAGTAGTTGACATTCCACCACTTATAGAAAGTTTAAAATTCGAAAAATTACTTTTTTTAAATTTCTTATTATTTAGTAGCGCGATATAAAGAGTGTTCACACCAAAAATAGTAGAGAAATCATTTTTCCTCATTTCATTGACTAGAGATTTTATGTCTCTAGGATTTGGAATTAGAACTTGGGAAGCCCCAGAAAAATAAAAAAGAAACAGATTTCCAGTAAGACTAAAAATATGATAAATTGGCAAAGCATTTATAACTGTTTGTTCACTAAGTTTTATTGAAAAACCTTCTGTCCATGCTTTTATTTGGTATATATTAGAAACAATGTTTCTGTGTAGTAAAATTGTTCCCTTAGGCGTTCCTGTAGTTCCACTAGAATATTGTAAAGCAGTAATATCATCAGGATTGATTTCAACCTTAGAGTAATCAGGCTTATATTCAGAGTTTATAGCATTATCAAAAGCATCAAACTTATCTTTTGAGTATTTATCTTTCATACCTTTGATATATTTTGCTATAAAAGAAATGAACTGTTTTTTTGGAGACGGATATAAATCAGTAATATTAGTAATAATTTTGTACTGTAAGTTTTCACACTCATCAGAGATAGCTTCAACATTGTGAGCTAGTGATGAGAGGACAATAATTGCTTTTGCTTTTGAGTCTATAAGTATTTCTTTTACTTCTCTGCTTGTATATAAAGGATTTATATTTATAAAAATACAACCTAACTTTATCAGTGCAAAAATAATAATAGGAAATTGCAATAAGTTTGGTAGCATGATTGCAATATGGTCACCTTTCTGGATGCTCCATTTTTTTTGTAAAAATCCAGCGAATTGATCAGAGTAGTTGTTTACTTCTTTAAAACTTAGCTTTTCACCGTGACAAGTAAGAGCAATTTTAGAGGAAAAACTTTCAGTTGTTTGTTCAAGCATTTGATTTAGAGTAACATTAGGTATGCTTATATTAGGATTTACTTCTTTAGGGTAGTTATCTTTCCATGGCTTAGGCATTTTGAATCTCCTATTCTACTTACTAGAATTTTTTAACTCTCTATTTAGCCTCCTGTATCTTAACTACTAGCTTATTTTGTTATAAAAATATTTTATCTATGAATTCATTATATTAGATATTTTGTCTTACCAGCAAATTTTTTTACAAATTTATCTTTATAATTTATTAAATTATTTTAATATCTTGTTGATACCTTTTATTGTGTGGTGAAACTTTTTATCATTTCTTTTTTAATTCATTTATAATTATGCGTATTAATGAAGTAATAGCGTATCAGTGTTGTTATGAAAATTTATTATAATCCAAAATGTTCGAAGTCTCGACAAGCTAAGCAAATTCTAGTTCAAAATAATATAAGTTATGATATCCATTTATATTTAGATGATCCATTATCACAAGATGATCTAGAGACTTTGCTTAGGAAGTTGAAACTTTCTATAAAAGATATTATTCGCACCAAAGAAGCTATTTGGAAGGAAAATTTCAAAGATAAAGAGCTTACTGATAGTCAGCTTATTGATATAGTTGCACAAAATCCTAGACTTCTAGAGCGACCAATAATTGAGCATAATGATTTTGCGGTAATAGCAAGATCTAATGATAAAATTACAGAAATATTAAATATCTACTAGTTTTGTGCTAGTATTTGAAAGATGAAATTCTATCTATAGGGAGATTTTTTATGCATAAAATATTTTACACATTCACAGATGAAGCTCCAGCATTAGCTACTGGGTCTTTTTTGCCAATCGTTGAGAGTTTTACAAAAATAGCTGATATTGAGTTAGAAACTAAGGATATATCACTAGCAGCACGTATATTAGCTAACTTTAGTGATTATCTATCAAATAATCAAAAATGTTCTGATGATCTAGTTATATTAGGAGAGGTAGCTAAAACTCCAGATGCTAATATTATTAAGCTTCCTAATATTAGTGCTTCAATACCTCAATTAACAGCAGCTATTAAAGAACTTCAGTTAAAAGGTTATAAAATACCTGATTATCCATTTGAGCCTAAAGATGATAAAGAACAAGAGATCCAAAATCGTTATGCAAAAATCTTGGGTAGTGCGGTTAATCCTGTACTAAGAGAAGGGAACTCTGATCGTAGAGTTGCTGAAGCTGTTAAGAAATATGCTGAGAAACATCCTCATTCAATGGGTGAGTGGTCAAAAGATTCAAAATCACATGTAGCTAGCATGGCTGATAATGATTTCTATGCTAACGAGAAATCTTATATTGTGCCAAAAGCAACTACTGTCAAAATAGTACATACATGTCTTAAAGGGGCTCAAACAGTTCTTAAAGATGCTCTTGCTCTAGAAGAAAAAGAAATTCTTGATGCTACAAAAATTTCTGTAAAAGCTTTAAGAGAGTTTTATAAATTTGAAATTGCAAAGGCTAAAAAAGAAGGAACTCTACTTTCACTTCATCTAAAAGCTACTATGATGAAAGTTTCTGATCCAATACTATTTGGTCATGCTGTTGAAGCTTTTTTTGAAGATATTTTCAAAAAATATGCTAAAGAATTTAAAGAATTAGGTGTAAATTCTCGTAATGGTTGGGGTGATGCAGTTGAGAAAATAAAACAACTACCTCAAGATGTTCAGAATAGAATTAATGTTGATATTGAAAAAGTATTTGCTAAGCAACCTGATATTGCGATGGTTAACTCTGATAAAGGAATTACCAACCTTAATGTACCAAGTGATGTGATTATTGATGCTTCTATGCCTGCAGCTATCCGTTCATCTGGTAAGATGTGGAATAAAGCTGGTAAGCTTCAAGATATGAAAGCCATGATTCCAGATAGGTGCTATGCTGGAGTATATGCTGCAACTATCGATTTCTGTAGAGAAAATGGAGCTTTTGATGTTGCTACTATGGGAGATGTTTCAAATGTAGGTCTGATGGCTAAAAAGGCAGAAGAATATGGATCTCATGATAAAACATTTGAAATTCAAGCTGATGGTAAGGTAGAAGTTATTGATGCCGATGGTAATGTTATATTTGAGCATCAAGTAGAAAAAGGTGATATTTGGAGAGCTTGCCAGACTAAAGATATTGCAGTAAAAGACTGGGTGAAATTGGCAGTAAATAGAGCTAAAATTACTCAAAATCCAGCGATATTTTGGTTAGATTCAAATAGGGCACATGATAGAAATTTAATTGCTAAAGTAAATGAATATTTAACTCATCATGATACTACTGGTTTAAATATTCAAATTTTAGCTCCGATTGAAGCAACTAAGTATTCATTAAAGAGAATAAAAGAAGGTAAAGACACTATCTCTGTTACAGGTAATGTTTTAAGAGATTATTTGACGGATCTTTTTCCAATTCTAGAGCTTGGTACAAGTGCTAAAATGCTTTCAATAGTGCCTCTTCTAGCTGGCGGGGGTTTGTTTGAAACTGGTGCTGGTGGATCTGCTCCTAAGCATGTTGAGCAGCTTATTGATGAAAATCACCTAAGATGGGATTCTTTAGGAGAGTTTCTCGCTTTGGGTGCGTCATTAGAAGATCTAGCTATTAAAACTAGAGATGCTAAAATAAAAATTTTAGCAGAATCTTTGGCTCAAGCAAATCAAGATTTTCTAGATAATGATAAATCTCCAAAACGTAAAGTTGGTGAACTTGATACTAGAGGAAGCCATTTTTATTTAGCTTTTTATTGGGTAAAAGCTTTGGCTGAGCAAACAATTAATGTTGAGTTAAAAGCAAAATTTGAACCAATCTATACTGAATTAGCAGTTAATGAAAATAAGATTGTTAAAGAGCTAGCAAATGTTCAAGGTAAAAAAGTTAATATTGGTGGTTATTACTATCCAGAAAAAGCAAAATTAAGTGATGTGATGCGCCCAAGTAAAACTTTAAATTCAATTCTTGCTAAGATATAGTCTTTATCTTTTTAATATTTTAATTCTAGGGTGTTAAAATACATTTAATTTATATAATTTAACTGTTTTTTTAAATGCCTAACTTTAAAAATCAAATTTCAAATTTATTAAATCATATACCAACAAACTTACGTGGCAAATATATATTTTTGTCAAGGAGAAAGAGCATATGTTCTAACCTTCTAGCCGAAGAGCTTGAAGATTTATCCAAACAAACTGATCAAAAAGTATTGCCCAAAATAACATATCCAAATCTACCTGTTGCAGAAAAAGTAGATGATATAAAAAAACTTATACAAGAAAATCAAGTAATAGTCGTTGCTGGTGAAACTGGATCAGGTAAGTCAACACAATTACCTAAGATCTGCTTAGATTTAGGTTTAGGTAAAAGAGGTTTGATAGGGCATACTCAGCCAAGAAGAATAGCTGCTAGATCTATAGCAAATAGAGTTGCTACAGAAATAGGTGATCAATCAAAGGTTTCTTTCAAAATACGTTTCTCTGACCAGACATCTGAAAACACTTTGATAAAAGTAATGACTGATGGTGTGCTGCTATCTGAAATTAAGAATGATAGGTTTTTATCTCAATATGAAGTTATCATAATTGATGAGGCGCATGAGAGAAGTTTAAATATTGATTTTCTTCTAGGGTGTATAAAAAAGATTTTACCATTTAGGCCTGATTTAAAAGTTATTATAACTTCGGCTACTATAGATCATCAAAAAATTACAAGTTATTTTCAAAAGGCTAAAGAAATTGCAATTAGTGGTAGAACATATCCTGTAGAGATTTGTTATCAAAATGACGAAGGTTTTGATACATTTTCAATGCAAGAGAGAATTTTATATGCAATTGATGAGTTAGGTAGAGGAGATGTTTTAGTATTCTTACCAACAGAAAGAGATATTCATGAAACACTAGCATATTTAAATAAACAAGATCTCAGATTTACTGAAGTTTTGCCTTTATTCTCAAGATTATCAAATAAAGATCAAAATAAGATTTTTAATCCAGAAGGTTCGACACAAAGAATTATTTTAGCGACAAATGTTGCTGAAACATCTTTGACTGTCCCACGTATTAAATATGTTATAGATTCTGGTTTGGCTAGAGTTAGTAGATATAGTTATCGTACCAAAGTACAACGATTACCAATAGAAAAAATATCGCAAGCTAGTGCAAATCAAAGGGCTGGGCGTTGTGGAAGATTATCGGCTGGTATTTGTGTACGATTGTATAGTGAAGAGGATTTTAATAATTGTAAAGAGTATACAGATCCTGAGATTTTACGTACTAATTTGGCATCAGTTATTTTACAAATGTTATTTTTAAGGTTAGGGGGTATTCAAGAGTTTCCATTTATTGATTCACCTGATCCAAGATTTATTAAAGATGGCTTTAGACTTTTATTTGAGCTACAAGCTATCTCAGAGCTTAATTACTCAAAAGCAAAAATCACAGCTGATGGTATGAAAATGGCAATTATGCCATTAGATCCAAAATTGGCAAAAATAGTTATTGAAGGACATAGACAAAATACTCTTAAAGAAATTGTTTCGATTGTTAGTTTTTTAAGCGTCCAAGATCCACGTGAGAGGCCTTTAAACTTTCAGCAAAAAGCTGATGAAAAACACTCTGTAGATAAAAATAAGTCTTCTGATTTTATTACTATTTTGAATTTAGCTAATCGGTTAAGTATTGATTTAAGAGAACTTTCAAATAGAGAAAAAAAAGAATATTTTAAAAAGAATTTTATTTCACCAGTTAGATTTAATGAATGGAATGACATTTATAGGCAAATTGTTGAGGTCATTCATGGGTTTGGTTGGAAACTTAATAGTAATCACCAGTCGAAACAAAGCATTTGTCATTCTGAACTTGATCTAGAGCCTGTTAGCTCTAAGTATAAAGGTCAAAATGATGAGATCCTGAAACAGGTTCAGGATGACGATAGTGGTATAGTTAATTATGAAAACTTCCATAAAGCTATAGCGAGTGGTTTTTTGAGTAATATTGGCTTTAATTATGAGAATGCTGAGTATTTTGGTGCTAGAGGACTTAAGTTTTTTATATTTCCAGGGTCGTCACAATTTAAGAAAAAACCTAAGTGGTTATTATCTTCTGAGATTGTTGAGACAACAAAAACTTATGCACGTAATGTTGCAAAAATTGAACCTGAATGGTTAGAAGACTTGGCTAAACATCTAGTTAAGAAACATTATGATGAACCCATATGGAGTAAAAAGCGTAGGTCTGTGGTAGTAAATGAGAGAGTTACTCTTTATGGTTTAGAAATCGTTTCAAAAAGATCTGTCCAATATTCAAGAATAAATCCACAAGAGGCGAGAGAAATATTTATTCGGGAAGCTTTAGTCAATGGTGACTTTGAATCTAAAGCATATTTTTATCAACAAAATCTTAAATTAATAGATCAAGTTGAAGATCTTGAAAATAAGTCGCGCAGAAAAGATATTTTAGTAGATGAGCAGGCGATGTATCAACATTATGATAGTTTTATACCAAGAAATGTTTGTAGTGGTGTGACTTTTGATAAGTGGTTAAAAACTATCTCAAAGGATGAACAACATAAGTTGATTTTTGATTTGGACGATTTGATGCAACATGATGCCAAAGAAGTTACACAGCAAAAGTTTCCAGATGTCTTGGCTATTGGGGAAATGCATTTACCGTTAGAATATCATTTTGATCCACTTGATGAGCGAGATGGCGCAACAGTTATTGTACCAGTTGTTTTTCTAAATGATATAAACCCTAATGTATTAGAGTGGGGCGTGTATGGTTTTTTATATGATAAGATTGTCGGGTTGTTAAGATCTCTACCAAAAAATATCCGTAAAAATTGTGTGCCAGTGCCAACTTATGCTCAAGCTATATTTGAGTCAATAGATTTTGATTTAGATAGGTATGAACCATTAAAGTCAGTTATTGCAAAACATATTATAAGAATAGTTGGTTCTATAGTTGATGAAACTGTCTGGCAAGATGAAGAGTTAGAAAGGCATTTAATTCTAAATATCAAAGTAGTTGATGAGAAAGGAAAAATATTAGCTATAGATAAGGATTTGCACATTCTAAAGCAAAAACTTAAAGATCTAGTACAAAAGCCGAAAATAGTGATAGATGACAAGATCTATTATGATTGGGAGTTTGGTGATTTTGCGCAAACAAGCCAAATAAAAGAGTATGGTATAAGTGTAAAAGTATATAACTGTCTTGATGAGTATGAAAGTGGTGTAAGGGTTTCCTATAAAGCAACATTTGAAGAAGCTCAAGACTGCATGCAAAAAGCATTGAAGAAGCTGATTAGATTGCGCTTACAAAATCACTTATCAAAAAGGGTTAAAAATAATGATTTAGCTAGTTTGTCAATGTCATTAAAACTAGATAATTCAAAAGATGATATTGTAGATAAGGCTATAGATTTAAGCTTTTTTGATAATGTTGAGTTACCTTATACAAAAAATAACTTTGAAAGCTTTTATAGTAATGGATTAAAGCATTTTGAGTTAAATAAGTCTAAAGTTGAAGCTATTGTATCCGAAATATCTAAATATAAAGTTCAGCTTGAGAAAAAACTTAATATTAAAAAAATACCATTTAACTTTATTCAACTTTTCACAGATGCCCAAAGTGAGTTAGATGAACTTTTTAGTGATGATTATTTATCTCAACCAGTAACCTATTTACAGAGGTATAAATATTATATTCAAGCGTTAGAAAATAGGTTGGAAAAAGCGAGGTTTAATTTGCAAAGAGATAGAGGGTGCCAGATTGAAGTTAATGAGCTTAGAAAAAAATTAGAGAAAAAAATTAAAGTTAATCATATTAATAGAAACTCTCAGGAAATCATAAAAATAAAGTTTTTAATCAATGAATTATGGATATCTTTCTATCTACAGAATATAAAAACTATACAATCAATTTCGTATAAAAAAATACAGGCTTTCATTAATGTTATATAGTTAAGTTAATGCTGTTTTGATATAATCAGATAATTAGTATGGAGTTGTTTTAAACTTAATGAAGTTACTTTTTGACAAAAGATGTCTGAATTTTATTATCATAATAGGCTTGACTGTAGTGACAGTTAGCTGGACTTTTTATATTTTTAAAAAGCCAGTTGATTTGTATTTTTTGTTTTTTGTTATTTTTCTTAGATGCTTAGCTTCTTTTTTACTATTAAGAGATTATATGGCAAGTTGGCGAAAGTCGACGCAAAAGACTTTTCTACGTAAAGTTTTTGTCAATGTTCTTGTTTTTCTTATCGTTGCATCCATTTTTTATGGAGATATAAGGTTTGCTCTATTGTTTTCGGAGTTTTTATTTTATGTGTTTTTAATAAATTTGAGTGTTTATCTTTATTGGTATGTTACAAATTGGAGCTCTATAGATAAGACTAGAACAGCTGTTATATATGGTGCAGGAGTTGCTGGTACAAAGATAGCTTATGAACTTGGAGCTACAGAGTATAGAGTCAAATATTTTGTTGATGATGATATTACTTTGCAGAAGAGGAGTATTGATGGTAAAAAAGTTTTATCTAAACCTAAATTACACAAAAAGTTATTGTCTACAGAATTTGATCTTTTAGTTATAGCTTTACCTAAAGAAGCTAACTCAATTATCAAAAAGATATACAAAGAATTTGAGAAGGAATTTAAAGAAATTAAAATAATGCCATCTTTTGAAGATGTTCTTCAAGATGAAAGTTTTATGTCGCAACTTAAGCCTGTATCATTATATGACTTACTTTCAAGAGATTCAAAAAGCTTAGATAAAAAATCTATTTTGCATTTTATTAAAGGAAAAAAAGTTCTCATTACTGGGGCTGGAGGTAGTATTGGTTCTGAAATTGCTAGACAATGTATTAAATATGAGGCTAAGCAAATAATTTTGCTTGATCATTGTGAGTTTAATTTATATAAGACCTCTGAAGAGTGTTCTTTTTATAATGTAAAAAATGTTTTATGCTCAGTTTGTGATATTAGGTCATTACAAGAAGCTTTTGATGATTATTCTCCAAATATTGTGTTTCATGCAGCGGCATATAAACATGTACCTTTAGTTGAAGAAAATATATCGAAAGCTATAAAAAATAACATTTTAGGCACTAAAAACACTATTGATTTAGCTATTGAGGCTAATGTTGAATCTTTTATACTTATTTCTACAGATAAAGCTGTTAGGCCAACTAATGTTATGGGTACCACAAAACGTGTTTGTGAGTTGTATTTACAAAATGTTAATCCTAAAAATACTAAATTAGCAGCAGTTCGTTTTGGAAATGTTTTAGGTAGTAGTGGTAGCGTGATTCCAAAATTTGAAGAACAGCTTAAAAATGGTGGCCCTCTTACTGTTACTCATTCAGAAATCACCAGATATTTTATGCTTATTCCAGAGGCTTGTGAGTTAGTGTTACAAGCTGGAGCAATAGCAAAAAATTCTGAAACTTTTGTGTTAGATATGGGTAAGCCAGTTAAGATAATTGATCTTGCTAAGCAGTTTAAAAGATTATCAGGTATGGAAGATATCGAAATAAAAATTACAGGCCTTAGACCTGGTGAGAAACTTTATGAAGAACTTCTTATTGATGAAAGTGACATTCGTACTGAATATAAAGATATATTTATAGGTAAAAAAACATTTTATAATATTGATGTTCTAAAGCAAGATTTAGATAGACTTTTTATTAATGATAAGTATCAACAAATTAAACTTTTAAAGCATATAGTTCCTGAATTTAACCACAATTTGAATAGGTAGTAGAAAATGTTTTACGATGTTATAAAAAAGTTTATGGATTTGTTTTTATCTCTTGTTGGATTTATATTACTAAGTCCTATCTTTATTTTATTGATTTTTTTTATAAAACTAGATTCAAAAGGTCCTGTTTTATTTAAGCAAAAAAGATTTGGGAAGAATAAAAAGTTTTTCTATATATATAAGTTTCGTACTATGTATGTAGATACTCCAAAAGATATGCCAACTCATTTACTTCTGGACTCTTCAAAATGTATAACTAAAGTAGGTAGTTTTCTCCGCAAAACATCTTTGGATGAGTTACCACAAATTATAAATATCTTAAAAGGTGACATGAGTATAGTAGGTCCAAGGCCAGCATTATGGAACCAAAATGATTTAATAGCAGAGCGTGATAAGTATGATGCGAATAATGTTCCAGTAGGATTAACTGGTTGGGCGCAAATAAATGGCCGCGATGAGTTACCAATACTTACTAAAGCAAAATTAGATGGAGATTACGTAAAAAATAGAAGTATTCGACTTGATATGAAATGTATTTTTTTAACAGTTTTTTCAGTTTTTGCTAAAAAGGGTATTATTGAGGGCGGAACGGGATCATTAGATAAGAAAAAAGGTCAAGAATGAAAAAAAGAGTTTTGGTAACAGGGTTAAACAGTTATGTAGGTAATTCTTTTGTAGAATTTTGTAAGGATAATTTCATAATTGATAAAGTCTCTTTGAGAGATGATAGGTGGCAAGATTTGGATTTTTCAAGGTACGACTCCATATTGCATGTGGCTGGTATTGCTCATACGTCCAAAGATCCATCCTTGAAAGACTTATATTATAAGGTAAATACTGACTTAACTTTTGATATAGCTCAAAAAGCTAAAAAAGAAGGAGTTAAGCAATTTGTGTTCATGAGTAGTATTATTGTTTATGGTGATAGCGCGCCTATAGGTCAGCAGAAAGTGATAACAAAAAATACAAAGCCAAATCCAGATGATTTTTATGGCGATAGTAAGTTACAAGCTGAAATAAAGCTAGAAACTTTGCAATCTGAAGAATTTAAAATATGTATTATAAGACCTCCAATGATATATGGAGATGGTTCAAAAGGGAATTATTCAAAGTTAGTTAAACTAGCAAAATATGCTCTAATTTTTCCTAATATAATGAATCAAAGAAGTGTTTTGCATATTGATAAACTGATTCATGAGCTAAAAGACATATTAGAAAAACAAAAATATGGTGTTTTTATTTTGCAGGATAATAAGTATTTCTGTACATCTGAGTTCATTAATGAGTATAGAGCAAAACAGTTGGGTAAAAGAACTTATCTAACTAAATTCTTTAATCCAATTATTAGAATAATGGCTAAGAAAATTAGTTTTATAAATAAGATTTTTGGGAATTTAGTTTATGAAAAATAAAGTATTATTCATAGCTAATGATTTTGATATTGTAATATTTCGTTTTAGAAAAGAAGTGGTGCAGGCTTTCGTTAGTAAAAATTGTGAAGTTTCTTTAGTAACGCCACTTTCAGAAAAAGCTAAAAACTATTGTGATGAATATGGGATTGAATTTATTCCATTAGATATTGATCGTAGAGGTAAAAATCTTCTTGCAGATTTAAAATTACTGCTTACATATTATAAAATTATAAAAAAAGAAAATCCAGATTATATTTTTACTGCAACAATAAAACCTAATCTCTATGTGGGTTTGGTTAATCTCTTTTTTAGAAAAAAATTTTTCCCATGGGTTACTGGTTTAGGAACAGTTTTTCATAATAATAATTTACTGACGAAATTAATTAGCTTGTTTTATAAGGTTTCATTTAGCTCAGCAAAGAATGTTTTTTTTGAGAATAGTTCAAACATGGCGCTATTTGAAAGAAAAAAACTTATCAAGAAAGATAAATCTATTGTTTTGCCTGGATGTGGGATTAATTTAGATGAGTTTGAGTATGGTTCATATCCAAGCGAAGATAGTGGACTTAAGTTTGTTTTTATAGGAAGAATAATGAAGGAGAAGGGAGTTTATGAGCTTTTGGATGCTTTTAGTCTTATCCAAGAAAGCTACTTTAACACTTCACTAAAAATCTATGGTCCTAAAGATGAAAATATAGATATTTTCTTAGAGAACGTTGGCCATGTCGAGAATGTTACGTATGAAGGGTTTTGTTCAAGCGTATATGAGGTTATTAAAGAAAATCATATTTTAGTCTTACCGTCATACCATGAAGGTCTGTCGGTTACACTTATGGAAGCAGCAGCTGTTGGTAGACCTCTTCTTGCTTCTAATATATCTGGATGCAGAGAAGTAATCGATGATGGAGTTAATGGCTTAACTTTTGAGCCTAAAAGCGTAGATTCTCTTCAAAAAGCTATTGAGAAAATTATGAAAATGTCGAGTGAGCAGAGAAAAAATATGGGTCTTAACGGTAGAAAAAAAATACAAAAAGAATTTGATAGAAAAATTGTTGTTGAAGAGCATCTTAGCTGCCTTAGAGGAGTTAAATGAAAAAAATAATTATAGGTAGTGGTAATTTATCAAGTAAGTTAATGGATTCCATCGATGAAGTAGTAAATTTATCTAGCAGAGAAATTTTAGCTAGTAGAAAAGAACTGTGGTATCCATTTCTAAATGAGAAGATAGTTTTGGTTTTTAATAACTTTCAGGCTTCAAATCAGTTAGGTGAATTAAGTGACCTAGAAAATTACATTGAGCGTTCTATACTTTGTACTGCAATAGTATTAGACATAATAAAGAATCTGAGTATAAAAATTGAAAAAATTATTTATACTAGCACTTGTGCCTTATATGGCAATAATATGAAAGCTTCAGAGTATTCAGAAATAAAGGTTGAGAATCTGTATACTTCATCGAAAAGAACTAATGAATTTTTAATTAAACAGTTTTGTATGGAGAATGATGTAGATTATACTATTATTAGATTATTTAATATGTATGGTGGAGAAGATTATTTTTCAATAATATCAAAAATTAGAAAGAGTATTAAGTACAAGACTAGAGGATTAAAAATTATAAATCCTGACTCTATTAGGGACTTTATCCATATTGATGATGTTGTGAATATTTATGAAAAAATTATAAAAACTAGAGGGTTACCTATTTTAAATGTTGGAACTGGAATAGCTACGTCTTTGGGTGAAATATTAGATATGCTCGGTGAAAATAATAAGCAGTTGATCGAGGTTGTTGAAAATGTTGATCTTAAAATAGTTAGGTCATGTTCAGATAATTTGTTGCTAAATAAGATTATCGGTGATTATGAGTTTATTAAGGTTAAAGACTTTTTGGAAATGGAATGTTAGAGATATTTAAGCTTTTTTTAGGTGTGTTGAATGCTAGGCAAAGGAAATTATTTGCTGTATATATTATTCTTTTATTTGTGGGTTCGATATCATCTATTTTTGGTATAGGTGCTGTTATTCCATTCATTTCAGTCTTGCTAGAGCCAGATAGGTTACAAAATTACTCTTTTCTAAACGGATATAGTTATCATTTTATAGTTTTATGCTTAGCCTTGGGCTTGATAGTTGCTTTTTGGGTTAAAAACTTGATTGCTGCTATACTTCTATGTTATCAAGTTAGATTTTTGAATAGCATAACAATGAATGTTCAGAATAAATTATTTAGAAAATATATTTTGATGGATTACTCTCATCATCTGAATCGTAGCACTCCTGCTTTGATAAGGAATATAAGTGTCGAAACTTCTCAGTTTTCAACTGGTATTGTTAATCCTTTGGGTGTGTTAATAACAGATATTTTTTCAACTTTTTTTATAGTTATTGCTTTATTTTCTTTAAGTATCGTATTTAGTGGTGTAATTATTACCTCATTAGCGGTATTTGTATTGTCTTTTGTGTTTTATATTAGAAAAAAAAATGCTAAATTTGGTTTGTTAAGGTCTAGTACTTGGGAAGAGATGAATAAGATAACACTGAATAGTTTAAATGGCATAAAAGAGGTTAAATTGTATCAAAAAGAAAGTGTATTTATAAATGCTTTTAACCATGGATCTTATCAACTTAAAAATGCAACTGTATTTAATAACTTTTATCAACAAATACCAAGAATGTTTATAGAGGTAGTATCAATTTCTATGGTTCTTGTAATGTTAGTTGTTTTTATATATTCAGGAGTATCAACAGTTGATTTATTTGTTTTGTTGTCAGTGTTTGGAGTTGCATCTGCTCAGTTATTACCAGCATTAAATAGGATAATGGCCTCTTTGACGAACATTAAATATTCAAAACAAGCATTAGTAACTATTCATAAGGAATTATTTAACTACTGTGATAAAGTATTAGATGATGTGAACTCAATAGAAGTAAAAAAAGCAAGCTTTACTCGTAGTATAATGTTAAAAAAAATCTTCTATTCATACTCCAATGGAACAAAAGCACTAAATAATGTGAATGTTGAGATAAAGAAAGGTCTAAAAACAGCATTTGTTGGCTCATCAGGAGCGGGGAAAAGTACTCTTGTTGATTTAATATTAGGTTTTTATGAGCCACAAAGTGGACAAGTTGTTCTTGATGGTAAGATTTTGAGAACAAAAAAAGAAAAATTATCTTTTCAAAAGTTGTTTGCATATATACCTCAACAAATTATATTATATGACTGCTCAGTTAGAGAGAATATTGCTTTTGCTGTAGACGACTGTGATATTGATGATGACTTAGTCTGGAAGTGTTTGAAAATGGCTCAGTTAGAAGAATTTGTTAAAGAATTATCACAAGGAATGCATACCTTTGTTGGAGAGAATGGTATTAGATTGTCAGGTGGACAGCGACAAAGACTGGGGATCGCAAGAGCTTTGTACCAAAGACCTGATATATTAGTGATGGATGAAGCAACATCTGCTTTAGATAATGAAACAGAAAAAGAAATCACAGAAGTTATTAAGAATTTAAAAGATATAACAATAATAACAATATCCCATAGATTGTCGACTATTGAGGGGTATGATAGAATCTATAAACTAAATAAAGGTTCTGTAGTTTCTTAGTTTTTTGTATAAGGATTGTTTGCTGTGGTCAATGTTTTGAATTTAATAGGAAGAGAAAAAAAGTTATTTATAAGTGATATTTCTTACTATGAAAAAGAGTTATCAAGTATTATTTCTGACTCAAAGTTTTTGGTTTTAGGAGGTGCTGGATCGATAGGTCAAGCAGTGACAAAAGAAGTTTTTAAACGTAATCCAAAGAAGCTTCATATTGTTGATATTTCAGAGAATAATCTTGTTGAACTTGTTAGGGATATCAGAAGTAGCTTAGGATATATTGAAGGGGAGTTTGCTACTTATGCTCTTGATATTGGTAGCCTAGAATATAATGCTTTTATAAAAGCAGATGGTAAATATGACTATGTTTTAAACTTATCAGCATTAAAACATGTAAGAAGTGAGAAAGATCCTTATACTCTGATGAGGATGATTGAAACAAATATTTTTAATACAGATAAAACAATAAAGCAGTCTATTGAAAAAGGTGTGAAAAAATATTTCTGTGTAAGTACTGATAAAGCAGCTAATCCTGTGAATATGATGGGTGCAAGTAAGAGAATTATGGAGATGTTTGCCCATAGAAATTCTGATAGAATTGCTATCTCTATGGCAAGATTTGCAAATGTGGCTTTTAGTGATGGAAGTTTACTTCATGGATTTAATCAGCGAATTCAGAAGAAGCAGCCAATCGTTGCCCCTAATGATGTAAAGAGATATTTTGTAACTCCTCAGGAAAGTGGAGAATTATGTCTGATGTCTTGTATATTCGGAGAAAACAGAGATATATTTTTCCCTAAGCTTAGCGAGAGTTTGCACTTAATCACATTCTCGGAAATAGCAGTTAAATATTTAAAAAACTTAGATTATGAGCCTTATTTTTGTGATAGTGAAGATGAAGCTAGAGAGCTTGTGAGGGCATCGTCAGCCGAAAGAAAATGGCCTTGTTTATTTACGCCTAGTGATACAACAGGTGAAAAAGATTTTGAAGAATTCTTTATTGGTAGTGAAACTTTAGATATGGATAGATTTGGTAGTTTAGGTGTTATCAAAAATAAAACATGTTTTGAGGCAGATAAGCTAGCCTTATTTGAAAAAACGATTACTGCTCTCAAAAATGAACTATCTTGGGCTAAAGAAGATATAAAAAAAGAATTTTTAAAACTGATTCCTGATTTTGGACACAAAGAAACAGGTAAATATCTTGATGGAAAAATGTAATATGGATATGCTAGAAATATTAGATTTTATTAGAATGACTTTTGGAACTAATGAATTTATCCCTTTACATGAGCCTAGATTTATAGGTAATGAAAAGAAGTATTTAAATGAATGTATTGACTCAACTTTTGTATCAAGTGTTGGGGAATATGTTGATAGGTTTGAAAAAAAAATTGCAGACTATGTAGGCAGTAAATATGCTATAGCTACTATGAATGGTACGGCGGCGCTACATGTAGCATTAATTCTTTCAGGTGTAAAAACTGGTAATGAGGTTATAACTCAGCCTTTGACATTTGTGGCCACATGTAATGCTATAAGTTATTGTAATGCAACACCTGTCTTTGTGGACGTAGATCTAGACACTATGGGTATGAATCCTAGTTCTATAAGAGGATTCTTAGAAAAAAACTGTGAAATAAAAAATAGCAGCTGTGTAAATAAGATAACAGGTAATATTATAAAAGCTTGTGTTCCAATGCATACTTTTGGTCATCCATGTAAAATAGATGAGATAAAAGCTATTTGTGATGAGTGGAATGTTGAGTTAGTAGAAGATGCTGCGGAAAGTTTGGGGAGCTACTATAAGAATAAACATACTGGCACATATGGAAAAGTTGGCACCTTCAGTTTTAATGGTAATAAGATTATTACTAGTGGTGGTGGTGGTGTGATAGTCACGGACGATGAAGATTTATCTAGGAGAGCTAAGCACCTCACTACTACTGCAAAAGTTCCTCATCCTTATGAATATGTGCATGATAAAATAGGTTATAATTATAGGCTTCCGAATATAAATGCGGCTTTACTTGTGGCTCAGTTAGAGCAATTGGATAAATTTTTAGATTCAAAAAGAGATTTAGCTAGTAAATATCAAAAATTTTTTAATAGTCAGATTGTTAAATTTATTCAAGAGCCTGTAAATTCAAAGTCAAATTATTGGCTTCAGGCTGTAATGTTTGAGGATAAGAGCCAAAGAAATAGTTTTTTAAAATATACCAATGCAAATAATATAATGACAAGACCTATTTGGAGGCTTATGAGTGAGTCAGAGATCTTTAAGAATTGCCAAAGTGTAGATTTAAGTAATGCAAAATATTTTGAAGAAAGAATTGTGAATATTCCTAGTTCGGTGATTCTATGATTGAAGAGAAAATAATTCTTGTTGGTGGTGGTGGACACTGTCATAGTGTGATCGATGTTATAGAACAGGAAAATAAATATCGGATATTAGGTATAATTGATATTAAAGAAAATATAGGTAAAAACATATTAGGATATCCTATTATTGGTTGTGATGATGACTTAGAAACTATTTTTAAAACATGCAAAAACGCATGTATAACAGTAGGATATATAAAATCAAACGATCTAAGAGTAAAGCTTTTTAATCTATTAAAACATATAGGTTTTAATTCACCTACTGTCACTTCGCCACTCGCATATGTTTCGAAACATGCAAAAGTGGAAGAGGGAACGGTTGTGATGCACTATGCTATTGTAAATGCTAATGCGAGAGTAGGGAGAAATTGTATAATAAATACTAAAGCATTAGTAGAGCATGATTGTAAAGTTGAAGATAATTGCCATATTTCAACTGCAAGTGTTTTAAATGGTGGAGTGATAGTAAAAGAGAATACTTTTTTTGGAAGTAATGCAACCTCAAGGCAAAATATTGAAATCTGTGGATTTATAAAGGCAGGAGGCTTGGTGAAATGAGTAATGTATTTATAATAGCAGAAGCTGGAGTAAATCATAATGGTTCAACTGAGCTTGCAAAAAAATTAATAAATGTTGCTGCTGATAGCGGCGCTGATGCTGTTAAATTTCAGACATTTAAGGCTGAAAAATTAGTATCTAGAAATGCTGAAAAAGCTAATTATCAAAAAGAAAATATGAATGATGGCGATGACTCTCAGTTTAGCATGCTGAAAAAGCTTGAGTTAGATATAGATACGCACAGTGAACTTATAAACTATTGTAAACAAAAAAATATCATGTTTCTTTCAACTCCTTTTGATCACGATAGTATTTATATGTTAGATGAGTTAGGCCTTGAAGTATTTAAAATTCCAAGTGGTGAAATTACAAATCTACCATATTTAAGACATATTGGAAGTTTAAACAAAAAAGTAATTTTATCAACTGGTATGGCTGATATTGGTGAGATAGAAGATGCTCTAGATACTCTTTTAGAAGCTGGTACAAAGAAAGAGAATATAACAGTGCTTCATGCTAATACTATGTATCCAACACCTATGGAAGATGTTAACTTAAGAGCAATGGTAACTATTGGTCGTGCTTTTAATGTTCTGTATGGCTATAGCGATCATACTTTAGGTATAGAGATTGATATTGCAGCAGTTGCGATGGGTGCTAGTTGTATAGAGAAACATTTTACTCTAGATAAATCTATGGAGGGACCAGATCATAAAGCAAGCCTTGAGCCCGGTGAGCTAAAAGAAATGGTAAGAGCTATAAGAAATATAGAGTTGGCTCTGGGAAGTGCTATAAAAAAGCCATCTAAAAGTGAAACCCCTAATATTGCTGTTGTAAGAAAGTCTATAGTGGCAAAAACAGAGATAAAAAAAGGTGATATTTTAACAGGTAATAACATGACTGTAAAAAGACCTGGGTATGGCATAAATCCAATGAAGTGGGATGAAGTTCTTGGATCTGTTGCAACAAAAGACTATGAAGAAGATGATCTGATATGAAACGAAAAGTATGCGTAGTTACAGGTACAAGAGCTGAGTATGGCCTTCTTTATTGGCTTATGAAAGGGATTGAAGCAGATAGTGACCTAGAGCTTCAAATTATAGCTACAGGGATGCATTTAAGTCCAGAGTTTGGATTAACCTATATAGATATCGAGAAAGATTTTGAGATAGATAAGAAAATTGAGATGTTGGTATCTTCCGATACAGCTATTGGAATTTCAAAATCAATGGGATTAGCTCAAATCTCTTTTTGTGAGGCTTATGAAGATTTAAAGCTAGATATTTTGGTAGTTCTTGGAGATAGGTATGAGATATTTAGTGCTGTAAGTGCTGCTATGATAGCTCAAATACCAGTAATACATCTTCATGGTGGAGAAACTACAGAGGGTGCTTTTGATGAATCTATCAGGCATGCTATAACTAAGATGAGCCATGTACATTTCACAGCAACAGAAGAATATAAAAATAGAGTAATACAGTTGGGTGAGCATCCATTTAGAGTTTTCAATGTTGGTGGTTTGGGTATTGAAAATGTCAAAAGACTACCTTTGTTATCAAAAGAAGAGTTTGAAAAATCAATAGATTTTAAATTAGCTAACAAGAATATTATAGTAACCTTTCATCCAGTTACTTTGGAAAAAAGTACAGCAAAAATACAGTTCCAAGCTTTACTAGATGCAATTGATGAGTTACAAGATATTCATGTGATATTTACAAAGGCAAATAGCGATACTGATGGTAGAATTATCAATCAGATGATTGATGAGTATGTTGTTAAGAATTATGATAAAGCTGTAGTCTTTACATCATTGGGGCAGTTACGATATTTAAGTGCTTTACAATATGTGGATGCAATGATTGGTAATAGTTCTAGTGGCTTAATTGAGGCTCCCAGTTTTAAGATAGGCACTGTTGATATAGGTGATAGGCAAAAGGGGCGTATAAAAGCTGATAGTGTTATTGATTGTGAATCTAATAAAGTTGCTATTTCTGCAGCTTTTAAAAAGTTATATTCTAAAAAATTTCAAAAAACATTAGCTAATACAGTAAATCCATATGGCAATGGATGTGCCAGCCAAAAAATTATAGAAGTAATAAAAAGTGTTGAATTGAATGATATTATAAAGAAATCATTCTATGATATTGGGGCCTAAAATGAGAAGTGTAGAGAATATAAAAATAGATATTTACACGACAATAAGAGAAGCTTTAAAAGTTATAAATTCTGGATCTATGCAGATAGCAGTAGTAACTAAAAGTAATGGTGAGTTGATTGGGACACTAACAGATGGAGATATAAGAAGAGGTTTCCTTAATGGTCTAAATATGGATAGCTCTATAGAGACTATTGTGTTTAGAGAACCAATTATATCTTACGTTGGTGAAACAACAGAAAGTATTATTAAAAAAGCAACCATAAAAAAGATTCACCAAATACCAGTTGTAGATGGTAATGAGATAGTGATAGGTTTACACTTATTAGAGGAGTTATCATTACCGCAAACGAAACCAAATAGAGTTGTTTTGATGGTTGGAGGACTTGGAACGAGACTAAGACCACTTACAAATAATGCACCAAAACCAATGTTGCATGTTGGAGAAAAGCCTATACTACAAACGATAGTCGAGGGGTTCGTTAATTGCGGATATGAAAATATTACAATGTGTGTGAATTATAAATCACACATGATACAGGATTATTTTGGTGATGGTAGTAAGTTTGGAGCAAAAATAGATTACATATTAGAAGAAACAAGAATGGGTACAGCTGGGGCTTTAACTCTTCTGGAAGAGAGGCCTATAGAGCCATTTTTTGTTATGAATGGTGACTTGCTTACAAATGTTAATTTTGAAAGTCTTAATGATTATCATAGATATAATTCTGCTGTAGCGACTATGTGTGTAAGAGAGTATGATTTTCAGGTTCCTTATGGCGTAGTTAAAATGGATGGGAATAATATTGTATCGATACAAGAGAAACCTGTTCATAGTTTTTATGCTAGTGCAGGCATATATATGTTATCACCTGAGGCAATTGACTATATTCCACAAAAACAGTTTTATGATATGCCAGTTCTTTTCGAAAAATTAATAAAAGCCCAAGAAAAAACGGTGTCTTTTCCATTGAAAGAATACTGGTTGGATATTGGTAGGATTGAAGAGTATAAAAAAGCAAATTCTGAGTACGATGAGGTTTTTTAATGAAAGCTTTAATTATAGGATATGGATCTATAGGTAAAAGACATCACGAGGTTTTATCTAGTTTTTCTAATATTAAATCTATAGATTTAGTTACTAAGCAAAATATAGTAGATGTTAATTGCTTTAAGAGCTTAGAGGATATTTCTGACTATAATATTTATGATTATTTTATAGTTGCTTCAGAGACGAGTAAACATTATGAGCAGTTAAAGTTTTTAGATAATATAATTTCAGGAAAGCTTATTTTTTGTGAAAAACCTTTGTTTGAGACAAATAAAAGTATAGATATATTTAACAATATAGTGTTTGTTGGCTATGTGCTTAGGTTTCATCCTCTCTTAGTAAAACTGAAGATTCTTTTAGAAAAAGAAACTATAATCTCAATAAATGCTAAATGTGGTCAGTACCTACCATCCTGGAGGCCAAGCTCAGGTTATAGAGAGTGCTATAGTGCTAAAAAATCAGAGGGAGGCGGAGTTTTATTGGATTTGAGTCATGAGATTGATTATGTTCAATGGCTATGTGGACAAATAAACAATATAAAAAGTTATCAAGTAAAGATATCAGATTTAGAAATAGATTCTGATGATTTGACAATGCTAATAGGGCAAACAAGTAAAAATGTATTTGTGAATATTTCAATAGACTATATCAGTAAGAAGACTCATAGAAAACTATTAATTGAAACCTTTGAACATACTTATGAAGCTGATTTTATATCCAATAATTTAATTAAAAAAAATAAAACAGGGATTGAAGAAATATATTCTTTTTCAAACTTAGAGAGGAATTACATGTTTGAAAAAATGCATAAGGATGTTTTGAGTGAGCAAAAAACAGTTTGTAATTTTAAAGAAGCTCTAGAGGTTATGAAAACCATATCAATAGTACAGGAGCAAAATAGATGAACAATATTTTATGTACAATTTGTGCAAGAGGTGGTTCAAAAGGTGTTAAAAATAAGAATATTAAGCTCCTTAATGGAAAGCCGCTTATTGCTTATACAATAGAACAAGCACAAGCTTCAGAACTTTTTGAGCATATTATAATTAGCACTGATAGTGATGAAATTGCTGATATTGCTATAAATTTTGGCGCAGAAGTTTTTTTTAAGCGTAGTACTGAGATGGCAGATGATACTGCTGGTAAGTTAGATGTTATTAGAGATGCATTTTCCAGAAGTGAAGTACATTATCGTAAAAAATTTGATTATCTTATAGATTTAGATGCTACAGCACCTCTTAGAGATGTAAAAGATATAGAAAGATCTTTCAAACAGTTTAGAAAAAATAATAATGATAATTTAATAACAGCAATGCCAAGTAGAAGAAATCCTTATTTTAATTTAGTCGAACAAGATAAAGATGGGAAAGTATATTTGTCAAAAAAACTTAATAGTAGTGTTGTTAGAAGACAAGATGCTCCTAAGTCTTATGATATGAATGCTTCCATTTATATATGGAAAAGAGGCTCGATTTTAAAAGAGAATTCATTATTTTTAGAAAAAACGGGACTATATGTGATGCCAGAAGAAAGATCTATAGATATTGATACTGAATTTGATTTTAAATTTGTAGAATTTTTGATGAGAGAAAAATATGCTAAATAATAAGGTTGTTGTTATAACTGGTGGGGCCGGTCTCATTGGCCAAGAGTTTGTTGTTGCTGTTATTGAAAATGGTGGGACTGCAATCATTGCTGATATAAATGAGAATTTAGCTGCTAAGGTTGCTCAAAATTTATCAAGAAAGTTAGATGTAATAAGCATTGATTTTATAAAGCTTGATATAACATCAAAAAAATCTTTAGAAGAGTGCATCAGCTATGCAGATGAAAAATATGGTAAAGTAGATGCGCTTGTTAATAGTGCTTATCCTAGGAACAAGAGCTATGGGAAGTACTTTTTTGATGTTGAGCATAGTGATTTTGTGGAGAATTTTGGGTTGAATTTAGGTGGGTATTTTACTGCTTCACAACAATTTGCTAAATATTTTCAAGAACAAGGCTATGGTAATATTGTGAATATAAGCTCTATTTATGGCGTGGTTGCTCCTGACTTTGAAATATATAATGATACAGCTATGACAATGCCTATCGAATATGCTGTGATAAAGTCAGGACTTATCCATTTAACTAAGTATATGGCCAAATATTTTAAGGGTTGGAATATTAATGTAAATAGCTTAAGTCCAGGTGGAATTTTTGATAATCAACCAGAGCCTTTCCTAGAAAAATATAAAGAAAAATGTTTAAATAAAGGTATGCTTGATAAAAGTGATTTAAGAGGCACTTTGATCTATTTGCTTAGTGATATGAGTAAATATGTGAATGGGCAAAATATTGTAGTAGATGATGGATTTAGTCTTTAGGCCTTGATTGTTGAAAGTAAAGCTAGCCTGAAAGTAATTATAATAAAGTGGAGATGGGAAATATGAGTAAAAAAATATTTTGGTGTACAAACTGTTTGAATATGTCAACAAGACCTAGAATTTCCTTTGATGAAAGAGGCTGGTGTAATGCATGTCAATGGATGGAAGAGAAAAAAAATATGGACTGGTCTCAAAGACAGGATGAGTTAACTAGCTTATTAAATAAATATAGATCAACTTCTGGAAATTTTGATTGTATTGTGCCTGTAAGTGGAGGGAAAGATGGTTCATATGTTGCATATACATTAAAGCATAAATACGGAATGAATCCATTAGCAATAACAGTTAAGCCAGCACTATCCTTAGATATTGGAGATCAAAATTTATCAAACTTTATACAGTCAGGATATAACCATATTCACATTTCTACTAATCCAAAAGTTCTGGATAGATTAAATAAGTATGGGTTCATTGAAAAAGGCTTTCCTTATTATGGATGGTTAATAGCAATTATGACGGCTGTTATAAAAACTGCTGTTAACTTTAAGATTCCATTGATATTTTATGGTGAGGATGGAGAAATAGAATATGGAGGTTCAACAGAGAGCAAGAATAAAGCCTTGTACGATATTGGATATATGAAAAGAGTTTATTTAGAAGGTGGTCATGAGAAGGTTTTTAATAGGGTTAAGCAAGATGGAGATATTAGTGAAGCAGATTTAGCTTTTTTCCAGTTTCCTGAAGAAAAAGATGTGTCCGAGATAGGTCTTTCATTTACTCATTGGTCATACTTTGAGGCTTGGGATTCATATAGAAATTATGTAGTAGCAAAAGATTTCTGTGGATTAGTTGAAAAAGATGATGGTAACCATGATACTTTTACAAACTTTTCACAAAATGATCAAGCATTATATGCGTTACACGCATACTTAATGTACCTGAAGTTTGGTTTTGGTAGGGCGACACAAGATGCAGGTATCGAGATAAGAAGAGGCTCAATGACTAGGGATCAGGCAGTGAATCTTGTAAGAATGTATGATAATGCATATCCATATGATTTGATAGACACTTATTTAGAGTATTATGGTATGACTAAAAAAGAGTTTGATTTGGTTTTAGAGAAGTACGTGAATAAAGATTTGTTTGAAATGATCGATGGAATCTGGCAACCGAAGTATGTGGTCGGAGAAGAATTCATTATATGAAGATTGTAATAGTTGATTATGGCATGGGGAATATAAGATCTATAGTGAGTACTTTTAAATATTTAGGGGTTAATAATATTATAGTATCTGATAGACATGATGATATAAGGTCAGCTGATAAATTACTTCTTCCTGGTGTTGGATCATTTGCAAAAGCAATGAGTAATATTAGAGCAAGAGATATAGACAAATATTTGAATGAAGAAGTGATAGAAAAGAAAAAACCAATACTTGGTATCTGTCTTGGAGCACAATTGTTATGTAATGGTAGTGAAGAAGATGGTGGTTCGGTAGGGCTTGGTTATATAGATGTAGAATGTGAGAAATTTAAAGTGAGTGATGTAATTGTACCTCATGTAGGGTTCAATCAAATCAGTGTTAATAACGTGAGTAAGCTTTATTATGATTTTGACCTAATAGCGGATTTTTATTTTACACATAGTTTTAAGCTTCAAAACAAAGGTAATATTAAACAATCAGTATGTAATTATGGAGGAGACTTTATAGCCTCTTATGAATCTGATAATATTGTAGGTACGCAATTCCATCCTGAGCTGAGTCAAACTAATGGTCTTAGGTTGCTTAAAAACTTTATAGAGAAATTCTAAATGCTTCGAAAAAGAATAATATTTACACTTATCTACCATAATAACAAGTTTAACCAAAGTAGAAATTTTAGACTTCAGGGCGTTGGTGGTATTGATTGGCTTGAAAAAAATTATAAATTCTGTGATATAGCTTTTTCTCTTGATGAGCTGATAGTAATAAATGCTAATAGAGATGATAAAAAAATAGATAAATTTGCAAAGGTTTTGAGTAGGCTTGTTGATGATGTCTTTATCCCTGTAGCCGCTGGTGGAGGTATAAATAGCATTGAAGATGCAAACCTTTTGTTTAATAGTGGTGCTGATAAGTTGCTATTAAACTCTTTACTTTATGAAAACCCTGATCAGGTTGAAAAGATTATTAAACAGTATGGTTCACAAAGTGTAGTAGCATCAATTGATTATAAAATCATAAATGGTAGGGAAGTAGTATTTATTAATGATGGAAGAAAACCGATTGAGATATCACTGGTTGAGTTTATTAAGTATGTCGAAAGTTTAAATGTTGGAGAAATATATTTGAATTCAATAGATAGAGACGGAACTGGTTTTGGATATGATCTTAAAACAATTGATAGAGTAAAGGAAACTATAAAAATACCGCTAATTATAGCTGGAGGTGCTGGAAATGAAAATCACCTTATTGATGGGTTGAAAAGGAATCGTGTTGATGCTGTTGCTACTGCAAATCTTTTTAATTTTGTTGGTGATGGTCTACCAAAAGCTCGGAAAAAAATAATTAGTGAAAAATTAAATATTTCTAAATGGATAAAATAAGGAAGAAACCATGGTAGTTATTGGGATTTATGATGACCATAATGCATCCGCATCGTTATCAATAAATGGGGAAATAGTTTGTGCGGTTCAAGAGGAAAGGTTTACAAAAAGAAAAAATGAAAAAGGTTTTCCTAAAAATTGTGTTAAATATATTATGCAAAAATATGCTCTTTCAAATGAAAATATTGATCTAATTGCAATGTCAACTATTCAAAGAAATGATTTGAATAATTTAAGCTATCCAATTGACACTGTTTTTGGCGTTAATGATCATATTGATATGATGGAAAACTATTGGAAACCGAAACTTGCTGGACAAAATTACCCTAGGGATTATGTGAAAAAAGTTTTTGAACAAAAATTTGAAAATCAAAAGACTTTTTATCAGGTTCCAGAAAGCTTTCATAACCTAGAAAAAGATAAATTACAAAATGCGATTGTTGAACTAGTTATATCTGACGTATCAGATTTTATGAAAATTGATAAATCAAAAATAAAATTCTATGATCATCATACCTGCCATGCTATGTATGGCTATTTTGCTAATCCTAATAAAAAAAATAAGACTATAGCTATTACAGTTGATGCTTATGGTGATGGAAAAAATCAAACTGTTTGGAAAATAGAAAATGAAAAGTTTGAACTTATATCAGAGAGTAATCAATGTGATATAGCAAGACTATATAGAATGGTAACTCTATATCTGAGAATGAAGCCCCTTGAGCATGAGTTTAAAGTAATGGGGCTTGCTCCATATTCAAAATATGAGTATGCAAAAAAGGTTGAAAATATTTTTGATGAGTTATTGCAGTTTGATGAATTAAAAATAGTTTATAAAAATAGACCTTCTGATCTTTTCTGTTTTTTAAATGAAAATTTGAAGTATCACAGGTTTGATAACATTGCTGGAGGTATCCAGCAGTATACTGAAAAAATGTTGATAGAATTATTTAATAGAGCGAATAAGAAAATTGGATTTACTAATTTTGTTTTCAGTGGTGGTGTTGCAATGAATGTTAAAGTAAATAAAGTACTAGGAGATCAGAAGTTTATTGACACTCTTTTTGTAGCAGGCTCTTCATCTGATGAGTCTCAGAGCATTGGAGCATGCTATTTTGCTAATTATGAAAATGATATAACAAATAAGCCTTTACCAAATTTATATCTTGGAAATGAAAACACTAATGATGATATTTCTAAGTATATTAAAACTTTCAATCTAGATAAAAAATATAATATTTCAGAAATGAATAATAAGTATGTTGCTAAACTTCTTGCAGATGGAGAGGTTGTTGCGAGGGTTTGCGGAAGAATGGAGTTTGGCTCGAGGGCTTTGGGTAATAGAAGTATTTTAGCAAACCCATCAAATCCTGAAATTATCCAATATATTAACGAACTTATTAAGGGGAGAGATTTTTGGATGCCTTTTGCTGCTACAGTTTTAGATAAATTTCAAGATAAATACTTAATAAATCTAAAAGGATTTGAATCAAGATATATGGCAATAGCAATGGATACAAAAAAAGAGTTTCTAAAAGATATAAAAGCTGGCACGCATCCATATGATGAGACAATTCGTCCACAAATATTAACTAAAGAACAAAATAAAGAGTACTATGAATTAATAGAAGAATTCACAAAAATCACAGATATAGGAGCTTTATTAAATACCAGTTATAATTTACATGGTTTACCAGTTGTTAATGATGTATTTGATGCAATGCATGTGTTTGAAAATTCTGGGTTGAAATACTTAATATTGGAAGATTTTTTGATTTCAAAGTTATAAAGACTAATTGTTTTTTTAAATGTTGTATCCCTTATCTTTAGTTATTAATCAATTTATATGGTATGATGCATCGAAATGTGTTTTTTTTATAAAAAGTATGGATGAATACTATAATTACTAAAAAATTAAAGTGATTGATTTTAAATTTATTATATTTTTAAAGGCTTATGATGAATACTAAAAAACATAAATTAAATTCTACTTATAGGCGCATATATATTGTTGATTCAATGTGTATTTGGCAAGCAGAAAATATCAAATATAATCTAGAAAAAGATTTGATACTTACTTATGATTTTGAGTTAAAGCATTATATAGAAAGTATAGGCGGTAAATCATTTTTTGTAGATCATTTAATATCTGATAAAGATATGCATGAATATAATTTCGTAATTTATGATTTTTTTAAGGACTGGCATTTTGATGAATATGGTAAAGATATCTTTACTCATAAAGATATTCCTTTTGGTTTTTCTTTCCGGTTGGAGTTTTGGAATGATTTTGTAACTTACTGTAGGTTATATATTTGCTTGTCTATTTTATTTGATATACAGTATTCAGAGTTACACTTATTATCTACAGACTTATTGATAAAAGATATTCTAAATGATTTGAACTTAAAGTTTATATTCTATGTGGTAAATAGTCATCAAGTAGAGGGTTTTTATTTTCCTATTTCAAGATGGATAGATAGTAAGATTAGAGCTAATGGTTTTAGAGGAAAGTTGTACTCGTTAAGAAAATTAGCTACTTATATTTTTGGTTTAGTTATGTCATATATTGATAACTTGCCTATTTATCGAAATAGGAAAACAGTTTTTTTACAAGAATATCATCCAACTAAGCAAATACTTAATGTATTGAGGAGTGATAAAAAAATTAGATTATTACTTATTAATTTATCTAGAGGCTCATCTTTTTTTGCTAAGTTAAAAGAAAGAACTTTGCCTATTGGTTATGCTACAAAAAATCATAAAAGAGTAGCAAAAGAACTAATGTCTAAATTTGATAGTCATAAATTTGCTTCATTAGTGCTGGATGGCAAATACGATATTTCAAATAAAGTTTATGAAATTATAAAGAAGAGGGTAGCTAACCAGCTACCAAACTCATTAGCAATATTAGATGACTGTATAAAGTACATTAATAAAAATAAAGTCAGTTTAGAGATTTTGATTGCTAACATAGGGGAAACTGCAACTTTGTTTGATATGGTATGTAGAGTTAGGAATATTCCTAGTTATTTGATAATTAATGGTTGGTTAGGTTCAGAACATCAAGATGAGGGTAAGTATGCTAAATATATAAACTCTTATTCTCAAAGTATTAAAAAGCACTATTTCAAAGATATGAATAATATAGTTGTTCTTGGAGATCCAAGAATGGATACTTATTCAAGTTGTAAGAAAAATAAAATAAATAGAATTGCTCCAACTATTACGATTGGAGCATCTGGATTTAATCTAATTGATTTAAACTCTTATATCGCAGTAGAATTTGACTTTATGTATGATGTACTCTCTGCTTTAGATCAAATTCGAAAAAATGAGACAAAAATTAATATAATTATTAAAGTCCGTCCAAATGGATTCAGGTTAAAATATCAAGAGCTTGTTGAAAAATATTTTAAGGATTTGAGTATTGTTATAGAAGATAAAACTCCTATGTTAGATGTGTTGCAAAAAACGGATTTTTATATTTCCATAAACTCTCAAACACTTTTTGAAGCATCTTGTTTAGGGGTTCCTGTGGTTTATTATAAAAAAGACACTGAAACTTTTGATCCACCATTTAATAATAGTTCTGAATTAGTTACAGTATCTACAGTAAATGATTTAATACAGGTTTTCTATGATTTTCAGAATTCTAGTGAAAGGTATAATGATTTTTTAAACTATAAAGTGATGGAAAAGTATATCGGTCCATTAGATGGTGGAAATTTGAAAAGAAATATGGATTTTATTTATAGTATATTGGAGAATAAGGATAATGATTGAGTATATTAAAAGATTAGTTAAATCTTTTATTTTTAAAATAAAATTTCCTAATAGTAGGCTTTATGCTAATGTGAATATTGATGCTAGTAGCAGTGTAGGTAAGCATACCGTATTATTCCGTGATGTTAATTTACAAAATACACAAGTGGGAGATTATACATATATACAAAAAAATACTAGTATCGTATCAGCAGATATTGGGAAGTTCTGTTCTATTGCTTCTAATGTGAATATATCTTTAGCAAATCATCCTATTGATATGGTTAGTACAAATCCGATATTTTATAGTTATACAAATATTCTTCCTAGATGTTTCACTAAGAAAGTTTTAGATGATAGTGTAGTGTTTCCTAGAACAATAATATCTTCAGATGTTTGGATCGGGCAGGGAGTAAAGATTAAGGCAGGAGTAACTATAGGTGTTGGAGCCGTTATAGCAGCAGGAGCAGTTGTTGTAAAGGATGTTGAACCTTATAGTATTGTTGGAGGTGTGCCTGCTAAGCATATTAAATATAGGTTTGATGAAGAGACTATTGCCAGATTAATTAAATCTGAGTGGTGGAATCTTAGCGATGAAAGGCTAGTTGAGATTACTCCTTTGTTTAAGACACCTAGTGAGCTTTTAGAAATTTTAGAGAGAAATTCTGATGATAAGTTATAATTTTTTTAAAAGAGTTAAGATTTTTTTCTTTAGAATCTTCTTTAAAACTTTTTTTTCAAAAAAATTTAAACACTTTGGTAAAGGAGTTCGTTTAATTTATCCTGATAGTATTCAAGGAGAAAATAATATTTCATTATCTAATAATGTTTTTGTAAATGTAGGTGCATGGTTTCTTTCACTTAAGAATGGAAAAATT
This sequence comes from Francisella halioticida, assembly GCF_002211785.1. Taxonomy (NCBI): domain Bacteria; kingdom Pseudomonadati; phylum Pseudomonadota; class Gammaproteobacteria; order Thiotrichales; family Francisellaceae; genus Francisella; species Francisella halioticida. The sequence goes on along the minus strand of NZ_CP022132.1, from coordinate 1,701,949 downwards.
GTAATAGAAGAAAATACATATATTGGTAGAAATTCTCATATTGTAGCTTTACAAAGTGTGAAAATTGGAAAAAATGTTCTCGTTGCAGATAAAGTATATATTGCTGACAATTTACATGAATATGAGGATATAAATACCCCAATTAAAGAGCAACCTGTTAAATTTATAGGAAGTGTTGAAATTAAAGATAACTCATGGATAGGTGAAAATGTTTCAATTATTGGGGCTAATATTGGTAAGAATGTAGTAATAGGCGCCAATTCTGTAATCAATAAAGATATACCAGATTATTCTGTTGCTGTGGGGGCGCCAGCAAAGGTGATAAAGCAATATAATTTTCAAAATAAAGAGTGGCAAAAAATAGATGTATCTTAAAGGGAAAAAAGTCTTATTTATAGCACCAAAATTTTATGATTATCATGAGCAAATAATTAATGAGTTAAAAGTATCAGGTTTTTCAGTTAAATATTATCCAGAAATTTGCAGCGATGTATTTTATAGAATTTTAATAAAGACGGTACCATACTTAGCATATTTACTTAAAAAAAAATATCTTTTAAAAATATTAAAAGATTTTGAAGAGGACAAGTATGATATAGTTTTTGTTATTCGAGGGGGTATGTTGGATGCATCATTTTTGGAAAAAATGAAATCAAAAGCTCATGGTACAAAATTTATAATGTATCAATGGGATTCTATAAATCAAAATGATTATTTACCTTTTGTAAAATATTTTCACTTAGTAAAGACATTTGATAGAAGAGATTCTAAAAAATATGATTTAGAATATTTACCTCTTTTTTTTGGAGATAAGTATAGAAATGTTAGAAATACTGATGTTAGTAAACATTATGATTTGGTCTTTTATGGAGCTTTTCATAGTGATAGGCTTCAACTTATTCAATTAATAGAAAGTCAATTGAAAAAGAGTGGATATAATTTTTTTTATCATTTATATATAACAAAATTAGCATTATTTAGAATGTTAGTTACGGGAAAACTTAAGCTTAAAGATAAAAAATATCTTAAGACATACAAAGTAAATGCCAATAGTATGATATCTAAGTATGCGGCTGCAAAGGCTGTATTAGATATCGAGTTAAATATACAAAGTGGATTGACTATTAGAACCTTTGAAACTATAGGAGCTGGTTTGAAATTAATAACGACAAATCAAAATATAAAAAAAGAATCTTTTTATAATGCTAATACAGTTTGGGTTATAAACAGAGATGCTTTATCGGATTCTGATAAGTTAAAGTTTTTTTTTGAAACGGAAGAAAAAATAGATTATTACGAGCAATATTATATTAGTAATTGGTTAAGAGAGGCTATGAGTTAAATAAATTAATAGTGTTATACTATTAACTATAGTAATTTTATAAGTTGAGTTTTTTATGAAAGGGATTGTATTAGCTGGCGGCAGTGGGACTAGATTGTATCCGGTGACACGTGGTGTTAATAAGCATCTGCTTAATGTATATGATAAGCCAATGATTTATTACCCATTATCCACATTAATGATAGCTGGTATCAAAGAAATTCTTATTATAACCACTCCTGAAGATATTGGTATTTATAGAGATCTTTTAGGAGATGGTGAATCCTTAGGTATATGCTTAAAATATCAAATACAAGTTAAGCCAGAAGGTTTGGCACAAAGCTTTTCAATTGCACAAAACTTTATTGGTAAAGATAGTGTTTGTTTAATATTAGGAGATAATATTTTTTATGGGCATGGTTTATCAAAACTATTAGTTAAAGGAATTTTAAATGCTCAAGAAAATAAATATGCGACAGTATATGGGTATTATGTTAATGATCCAGAAAGGTATGGAGTAGTGACATTTGATAATAATGGAAAGGTTTTATCTTTAGAGGAAAAACCCAAGAAACCTAATACTAATTATGCTATTGTAGGATTGTATTTTTATCCAAATGATGTCATTGAAAAATCAAAAAAAGTTAAGAAAAGTGATAGAGGCGAATTTGAAATAACATCTGTGAATCAAGATTATCTTAATGAAGAGAGATTGAAAGTTGAGACTATGGGTAGAGGATTCGCGTGGTTAGATACAGGAACACATAAATCATTGCTTGAAGCTGGTCAGTTTGTATATTCTATAGAGAATAGACAGTCTCTCAAAATAGCTTGTTTAGAAGAGATTGCTTATGAAAAAGGATATATATCAAGAGAACAATTACTTGATTTAGCTAAACCTTTAAGTAAAACAGATTATGGTAAGTATTTAGTTAGTAGAGCAAGACAGGGGAAAATCTATGGAGTTTCTTGAAACAGAAATACCTGATGTTAAAATACTAATTCCAAAAATATATGCTGATGATAGAGGGTATTTTTTTGAAACATTTAGAGATGAGTTAATCAAAAAAGAAATGGGTATTAATATTAAGTTTTGCCAAGATAATGAATCAAAAAGTAAGAAAGGAGTATTTAGAGGCTTACATTATCAACTTCCTCCTTTTTCGCAAACAAAATTGATTCGTGTGATAAAGGGAAAAATTTTAGATATCATAGTTGATTTGAGAGTTGGCTCTCCATTTTTTGGAAAAAGCTTAACGGTTGAACTTAATGATTTAGATAAGAATGAGCTTCTGATACCTAGAGGATTCGCTCATGGATTTCTGGTATTAGAGGATAATACGATTTTTTCATATAAGGTTGATAATTACTATACTCCTACTGCTGAAAGAGGAATACTTTTTAATGATCATACGCTTAATATTGATTGGAAAGGAAATGATATATCAAATCTTATAATATCTCCTAAAGATAAAATACTTCCTCTTTTGTCAGAAGTCAGTAATTTGTTTAATTATGGAACTGATTATTATGAATAAGGTTTTAGTTACTGGAGCAAGTGGGTTTATTGGTAGAAACCTAACTAGCTATTTAAAGAATAGAAATGTTGATGTTATAGAGCATAATAGAATACATAGTCTTACTAGTTTGAAAAAAAAATTAAAATCATGTGATTTTATTTTCCATTTAGCTGGTGAGGTAAGGCCAAGGTCTACAGAAGAATCTTTTGTATTATCAAACGTTACTTTAACAGAATATATACTTGATAATCTTGTTAATTATGGAAAGAAGCCTATATTGCTATCATCAACTATTCATGCTGAGAGATCAAGTGGTGGACAGTATGGGATAAGTAAAAAAGCAGCTGAGGAATTAGTTAAAAAATATTCAATAGAAAATGGTATTTCAAGTTACATATATCGTCTTCCTCATGTGTTCGGTGAGGGGTGTAAACCAAACTATAATTCAGCAATTAGTACATGGATATATAACATTATAAATGGTATTCCTATTAATATTTATGATAGAAGTATTAAAATAACATATGTTTATGTACAAGATATAGTATGCGATTTTTATGAATGTATTTCAATACAAAATGACAAATTAAACTACATGGAAGCAGGTAAGTCATTTGAAGTAACATTAGGCGAAGTTGAAGATTATTTATTAGAGTTTAGAGAGAATACTCTATGTAATAAAACTATTTTTTTTGAAAATGAATTTAAAAATAAACTGTTTAAGGTGTTTAAGTATTATTATGAAAAATGAAAGAAGTATCCTTTTAACAGGGGGAGCTGGATTCATAGGATCTAATTTTATAGATTATTTTTTAGGTAAATACCCTAAATATAACATTGTTAATCTAGATATGTTGACTTATGCCGGTCGTTTAGAAAATTTGGAGAACTGTAAGTTAAAAAAAAAATATCATTTTATTAAAGGTGATATATGTAATAGAGAATTGATAGAGTTTATATTTCAGAACTATGATATTCGTGGTGTAATCAATTTTGCAGCAGAGTCTCATGTTGATAATTCTATTGAAAACCCAGATATGTTTGTTAAAACTAATATTAATGGAGCATATACTTTGCTTGATGTGGCATATAATTATTGGATGGATAAGCCATTTGTTTATAAAAAAGGATATGAGAGTTGTAAATTCCATCATATTTCAACAGATGAAGTGTATGGGACACTAGGTGAAAAAGGTTTGTTTACTGAAGCTTCTCCTTATGCGCCTAATTCTCCTTACTCCGCTTCCAAGGCATCAAGTGATATGATAGTCAGATCATATCATGAAACTTATGGATTAAATACAGTTATTACTAATTGCTCTAATAATTATGGACCTAGGCAACATAATGAAAAGCTAATACCAACAATTATAAGGAAAGCTTTAGCAGGGAAGAATATACCTATATATGGAGATGGAAAACATATTAGGGATTGGCTTTATGTTTTAGATCACTGTAGAGGAGTTGATTTGGTTTATCATAAAGGTAAAAAAGGTGAGGTTTATAATATAGGTGGAGAGAATGAAAAAACTACTCTTCAGATAGCTAATACAATATGTGATATTTTAGACAAAGAAGTCCCAAGAAAGAATAGTTATAAAAAATTAATTACTTTTGTTGAAGACAGAGCTGGACATGATAGAAGATATGCAATTGATGCAACAAAAATTAAAATGGAGCTAGGTTGGAAAGCAGATGAGTGCTTTGATACAGGTGTTAAGAAAACAGTTCAATGGTACTTAAAACAGGATAAAGAAGGATTATGATTAGTCAAAATTGGATAGTAGAGCAATGCCAAAATAATGTAGCTCAATGGGATAATATATTATCTGATAGGAGTTCAGGAGTAGAAAATTGGAACACTAATTCAAATATATATTTTCAGCAAGTATGTCAGAAATGTAATTATTTGGAAGCAGTAAAAGAAATAAAATGGAGTGAATATATAAATAAAAAAGATTCTGTAGTATTAGATCTTGGTTGCGGAGGCGGTTGGCTAAGTGCATATTTATCAAAATTTAAAAATGTAAAGACAATATTAGCTTTAGATTCCAGTAAAAATTATTTGTTCAATATTTTACCTGGAGTTGTAAGTATTTTAAAAGGTCAGCAGAATAAGATAATTCCTATTGAGGCAATGTTTTCTCCACTTTTGTTGGAAGATGATTCCTTAGATATAATTGTAGCCTCTGCTGCTGTACACCATGCTGAGAACCTGGAAAGTTTATTAGTAGAGTTAAATACTAAGTTAAAAAAAGGAGGAACATTAATTTTATTAAATGAGACTCCAGAAAAGTATTTTAGGTATATTGCTAGATTGAAGCTTTCATTTATAAAAACAATATTAAAGGTTGCTTTAAGGCTTTATGAGAAGAATTCTCCTAAAATTTCTGCATCTGGTTTTGAATATGATCCATATCTTGGAGATAGAGCATACCCTTTATGGTACTGGAAAAAAGCTTTGCATAACTCCGGCTTTGAGCTGGTAGAGTATATAGATACAAATATGCCAACTTTGAAAGATAAAAAGGGAGTATCATTGAAACATATGATATGTAAAAAAATATTAAGAGATTAAGATAAAGGAATTATATATATGAAGGTGACAGTAGCTGGTGCAGGGTATGTTGGTTTATCAAATGCTGTACTTTTAGCGCAGCATAATAAAGTAATTATCTATGACATAGATTGTAAAAAAGTCGAGATGCTTCAGAACAGATTATCACCAATAGAAGATAAAGAAATAGATGAGTATTTAAAAAATAGAAAGCTAAACCTTAAAGCGACATCAGATATAAAAGAAGCTTATAAAGATGCTGACTATATAATTATATCTACACCAACAGACTATAATACGGTTACAAATCGCTTTGATACTGAAAGTATAGAGCGTGTAGTAATTGATGTTCTAGAGATAAATCCAGATGCAATAATGGTTATTAAATCGACAATCCCTATTGGATATACAGAAAAAGTAAGAAAAAAGTTTAATGCGTTAAATATTATATTTTCACCAGAATTTTTAAGGGAAGGTAAAGCTTTATTAGATAACTTATATCCAAGTAGAATCGTTGTAGGTGATAAGTCAGATAGAGCTATGATATTTGCTGGCTTATTGGTTCGTGGAGCTATAAAAAAAGATGTGCCGGTGTTATATACTAATTCTACTGAAGCAGAAGCAATTAAATTATTTTCCAACTCATATTTAGCTATGAGGGTTGCATACTTTAATGAGTTAGATTCATATTCTGAAAAATTTAACCTTTGCACAAAAGATATTATAGAAGGTGTTGGGTTAGATCCAAGAGTTGGAAAATATTATAATAATCCAAGTTTTGGATATGGTGGATATTGTTTTCCTAAGGATACAAAGCAACTTAGAGCAAGTTTTTTAGAAGTTCCAAATGCACTTATAAATGCTATAGTTGACTCTAATGAAATAAGAAAAGAATTCATAACTAATCAAATAATTTCTAAAAAGCCTAAGATCGTAGGTGTATATAGGCTAATAATGAAACAAGAAAGCGATAATTTTAGATATAGCGCTATACTAGATATTATTGATAGATTACAGGTAAAAAAAGTAAATATAGTTATATATGAGCCAGTTTTGAAAGAAAATAATTTTAGAGGACTAAAAGTTGTTAATGATCTAGATAGTTTTAAAATATTGTCGAGTCTTATTGTTGCGAATAGAGTTGATGAGACGTTGCTTGATGTTATAGATAAGGTATATACTAGAGATATTTTTAATAGTGATATATAAGGCTTTGACATAATGAGAAAAAAAATATTGGTCACAGGTGGTGCAGGATTTATTGGGACACATTTATGTGAAATATTGTTACAAGATGATAGTAATGAGGTGTATTCTTTAGATAACTATTTTACAGGGAGTGAGCAAAATCATGTGACTGGTGTGAATTATATAAAAGGTAGTAGTTTAGATATTGCTTCATTAATCACATTCTCACCAGATATGATATATCATTTAGGTGAATATTCGAGAGTTGAACAAAGTTTCGAAGATTTTGAAAAAATCTTAGATTTTAATAAAAATGGTACATTAGCAGTGCTTGAGTTTGTACGAAAGCATAAATGTAGGTTGCTATATGCAGGTAGTAGTACAAAATTTGGTGATAATGGAGAAAATTCAAATGCAAGTCCATACTCATGGAGTAAATCATCTAATACGCTACTTGTTAAAAATTACGGTGAATGGTTTAGTATAGATTATGTAATCACATATTTTTATAACGTATATGGTCCAAGAGAAATTAATACTGGTAAATATGCCACATTAATAGCATTGTTTAAAGAGAAGATGAAAAATAAAGATCTTCTAACAATTGTTAAACCAGGTAACCAGAAGAGAAACTTTACTCATGTAACTGATACCGTTAAAGCGCTTGTTCTTATAGGTAAGTATGGCTATGGCGATGAATATGGAATAGCAAATCCTAAGAGTTACACTATTTTAGAGGTTGCAAAACTCTTTGGTGGAGATATTAAAATGTTACCACCTAGAAAAGGTAATCGAATGATAGCAAGTGTTATAAGTGATAAAACAATAGCGTTAGGTTGGAAGCCGCAAATTAGTTTGGAAAATTATATAGATGAGTGTAGAGAGAATGGTTGGAAATAGTAATGAAAAAGTTACAATAATTACGCCATTATATAATTCTGAGAGTTATATAACAGACACTATAGATAGTGTTATAAATCAGACATATAAAAATTGGGAGATGATAATTGTTGATGATCTTTCAACAGATAATAGCCTAAATATTGTTAAAGAGTATGTAAAAAAAGATTCTAGAATAAAACTTTTAGAGTCAAAATATAATTTTGGGGGGCCAGCAAAGCCAAGAAATGTTGGGCTAGATAATGCTAAAGGAGATTATGTTGCTTTCTTAGATGCCGATGATGTATGGCTTCCATCTAAGTTAGAATCACAATTGACTTTTTTAGCGAATAATAAGGGATGTGATATTATACATACTTTGGCTAACAAAATGGATGAGAATAGTAAGTTAATTGGTAAATTCAAAAATCAAAGAACTAGAGGATTTCTCAGATTATTTGTAAATAGCAAGAATCAATTATTTTATACTAATTTTATAAATATAAACTCTGTAATGATTAGAGGGGTTCCAAAGCTTCGATTTATTGAACAAAGAAATTATATTGCAATCGAAGATTGGAGATTTTGGATAGATATGAAATTATCAGGTAACAATATATGTATTTTAAAAGAGAGGTTACTTAATTATAGAGTTCACAATAATTCCATATCGAATAGAAATTCAGATATTGGGTATAGGAAAGGTATTTGTATGTTAGCAGATCTTCTACTTAATAATGAAATTCCACTAATGCATTATTTTCTTAGTTCAACTCTACATTTTTTGAAAATTCTTCGTAAAAAAATATGAATAAATTTAATGTTAAGTGTTATGTCTGCTGATTCAAATTAATTACTGTGGAATAATATATTCAATTTGTTTTAAAAGTTCAATAACAGAGATTTTACAAAAAAATAGTATCTAGCAAAATACTATGCATTGAAAATGAAAGTCTTATTAATAGCTAATCAATAAAGTTATAAGAAAATTACTGAATTGAAAGAAAGATTTTTGATATAGACTTAAATATAAAAGTCCGTAACCTGGTAAATAAAGTCTAAGCATTACTGATATTTGAAAAAATATTCCTATATAATTAATAAATATTAAAGATAATTTAGTTTTAAGATGATAACGCCTGTTATTTTATCTGGAGGATCAGGCTCAAGGCTATGGCCATTATCTAAAAATTGGTGAAGCTCATAGGCTTGAAAATAATGGTAGAATTCCAGTTGTTCTTATAGAAGCGCAGGTTGGTGAATATATAAGTGAAGACGATATTGTTAGAATTGATAACAGTTGGTATCAAAAAGTTATACAAAATATAAGAAAATATTTCTACAGGAATTTAAATGAAAAAAGTTGCTATTGAAAATATAATCAAATCTAGTGGCGTAAAATTTGGTACCAGTGGAGTTAGAGGACTTGTATCCGTTATGACAGATGAGATCTGTTGGTTGTATACAAAAGCTTTTATTCAGTTCTTAGAGGAGAAATACAATTTACAGAAAGGTATTGAGATAGCTATAGCTCAGGATCTTCGTGAAAGTAGTCCAAGGATCACAAAAGCAGTTATCCAGGCTGTAATAGATAGTGGTTATAAGCCTGTATATTGTGGTCAAATATCAGCACCAGCTGTGATGTTATATGGGGTTTCTAATCAGATTCCTTCAGTTATGATTACTGGTAGTCATATTCCAGAAAATAGAAATGGTATTAAGTTTAATACTCCTTATGGAGAAGTTCTTAAGGATGATGAAAAAAAAATAGTCAATCAGTCTGTGAAATTTGATGTTCCTTCTTTTGATGAAAAAGGAATGTTTTTGCAAAAAACAGAATTACCTAAGGTCTGTCAAGATGCATATTCTCAATATATAAAAAGATATATAGATTTTTTCCCTAGAAATTGTTTAGTGGGCAAAACTATAGGTTTCTATGAACATTCTTCTGTTGGTCGAGAAATACTAAAAGAAATTTTAGAGAAGTTGGGTGCTAAAGTTATATTATTAGGCTATTCCGAAAAGTTTGTGTCTGTGGATACTGAAGCTATTCGCAGTGAAGATATTAAACTTGCGAAAAAATGGACTCAAGAGTATAAGGTTGATAGTATAGTTTCAACTGATGGTGATGCTGACAGGCCGTTAGTTAGTGATGAATATGGAAATTGGTTAAAGGGAGATGTTTTGGGTGTCTTGACAGCTAGATATTTACAGATGCAATCTGTTGTAACACCTGTTAGTAGTAATACGGTAGTTGAGGAGATAGGATATTTCAATAATATTGTCAGGACGAAAATAGGTTCGCCATATGTAATTGCTGCAATGAATCAATTACTCTTAGATGGTTATAGTAGTGTGGTTGGCTATGAAGCAAATGGAGGTTTTTTACAAGCAGGAGATATTTGTATAAAAAATGCTACTCTAAAAGCATTACCTTCTCGAGATGCTGTGATACCGATGTTAGCTGTGCTTATGCTATCAGTAAATTCTGATAAAACTATATCAGAGTTACAGTTTGATTTACCTGCACGGTATACAGCGAGTAGTAAAATTGATGATTTTGCAACTGAAAAAAGTCAAGATATATTAAAATCAATATTGGCAGGTGAATCTGATCTTTTAGATAAGATAATATCTGAGTATTTTAATAGTAATACTAGTGTTGAGGATATAGATACTACAGATGGTGTTAGGATTACTTTTGTAAATAAGGATATTTTACACTTAAGACCCTCTGGTAATGCTCCAGAGCTTAGATGTTATACTGAAACTACCTCTAAGGATTCTGCAGAAAAGTTAAATAAATATTGTGTTTCTCTAATAGAAAAGTTATGTTGATTTATTACAGATTTTATTATTGAATTTTATAGTATTTATTTTCTTGAAAAGAGTAGATGGATTTAGGCTACACCAAAGCTAAATAGTACCTCTTTTCATGGTTTGCATTTTACTTCAATAAATCATTTTAAATATTTAATTCCTACCTAAGCTATATTATTTTCAATAAATTTTAATAATAAGATTCTATGATGACTTTATATGTCTCTATTGGAAAGAGTTCTTTCAAAATATTCCAAGTTATGCTGGGTTTGTTGAAAACTCATACTTTAAGCTCTATAATGTCCCCAGAAAAAGCTACTAATTTTAGAAATATTTTTATTCCTAGATGTTAAACTTAACTAGATAAATTAGGAAATAGATAAATGAGTAAAAAAAGAGTAACGTATACAGCTGATTTTAAAGCTAAAGTAATTATAGAATTGCTAGAAGGCGATATGACAGTTAATGAGATAGCAAGTAAGTATGATTTACTTCCTAAAAACGTGCATAATTGGAAGCAGCAATTTTTATCTAATGCTTGCTTAGCATTTGATAAAAGCTCTGTTGTTAAGGAGTATAAGCAGGAAATAGATGAGCTTAGAAAAGATAAAGATGCAACAAGTAAAAAACTAGTCGAGGTAATAGTAGAGAGGGATTTTTTAATGGGAAAGCTAAAAAGCTTGGTATCATCAAATGATAGAGTAAACTCTGTAGATACTAAGCTAGAATTATCTTTAAATAATCAGCTTAAACTATTATCTGTATCTAAGAGTGTTACTATTATACACCAATATCAAAATTTAGTAGTAATGATGATATTAAACTATTAAATGCAATAGATTTGATACATACTAAACATCCATATTATGGTACGAGAAGTCTAGTAAAGTTGCTAAATAGATTAGGATTTCTAGTTGGAAGGAAGCTAATCAAAAGTGCTATGGAATTCATGGGTATTAAGGCATTGTATCCTAAAAAAAAGACAACTGTCATTAATAAGCAACACAAGAAATATCCATACTTACTTAATGTATTTAAAAATGAGACGAATCAGGTTGTTATAGATAAAGCTAATAAGGTATGGAGTGCTGATATCACGTATATTAGACTAGAATGTGGGTATGCATATTTAGTAGCCATAATAGATTGGCATAGCAAGAAAACACTAGCTTGGAAGATTTCTAATACTATGGATACACATCTAACAACTAGTGTGTTAAAAGAAGCGTTATTTAAATATGGTAAACCTGATATCTTGAACTCTGATCAAGGAACTCAATATACAGCAAAAGAGCATATTAAAATATTATCTGATAATAAAATAAATATATCTATGGATGCTAAAGGAAGATCTATAGATAATATTGCAATTGAGAGATTTTGGAGAACACTGAAATATGAAAATGTTTATCCTGCATCATATATAACTATGAAAGAGGCTAAAGTAGGTATCAAAGAATATATTGATATTTACAACAATGAAAGACTACATTCTAGTATTGGATATATGACTCCTGATGAAGTATATTCTGGTATTTTAGATGCTGCATAAAAGCAAGGAATAAAAATATTTTATAAGGTGGTATTGAACAGGGACAGTTTACTCTTTAGTTAGATTATCTAATTTTGTTGGTTCAAATTAGGGAAAACAACTTGTCATTTATTATGTTGATGCAACAAATTGTTACAAATTATAAATATTTTAGATAATTCTATCTATTAATATGCTATATAGCAGAAGTATAAATTTTTATTAGTGGGGTGAAATAAAAATGGTACTAGATCTAATAAATAAAGCAATAAATGAAAAAGAAATTTATTATAAAGCAGAGGTAGGTGAGTTTGAACCAATATATGCGGCTTTAGAACATGAAAAATATTTAAATGTCAAAGACGCATCTTTAGAGCAAATTAATAAAGGATGTTTGGATCCTCGTTATGTCATATATGCTGAATTTGGCTACTGGTATGACTCTACTAGTTTCGATGTCAACAGTGAAACTCTTACTGAGCTAACTCAGATTCATAAGTTTTTCTTAGAAAAAATTGAAGAAGGTAAGATTCGTTCTAAAGTTTATTTAGCAGTTATTGAATGGCTACATACGAATATGTTTGCTCATGCTAAGTTCATAAGATCAAATGCTAATATTTATTTTAATGGGGATAAATTAGCTTTAGACAGTAGTTTTGAGAAGTATATTTTATTCATTAAAATAAGCTTACCATCGATAAATACGAGTCAGCTTTATCAACTCAAAGATATTTATAAGACTTTTCGAGTTATGCGGGAAGCTGAAGAAACAGATACAACTGAGGATGAACAACATACTGATATAAGTGATATTAAAGAAGAATATGAAGACTCTTCACAACATACTGATATAAGTGATATTAAAGAAGAATATGAAGACTCTTCTTTAAGTTCTAATAATATTTATGTAAGTGATCAGTGGAGTAAATTATTACGTAATATTAAAATTTATCGAAAACTTGTAAGTGAAAAATCATGGCTTAAAGCTGCTGTTGTTTATCAAATCATCGATTCATCTCTAAAAGAATTTGATCCTACCAAATATTTCCCTGAGATACTCTATCCATACCTTAGAGATACTGCAAGTGCTCATGATCAATTAATGCATCAGTTAAGCCTTTCTAATCATCCATTATGGTTAATGTTATCGCAAATGTTTAATAGTGATCCGGAAACCTTTAGTACAGATGATTCATTAGATGGCATTAAAGAAATATTAATTGGAGAGATTAATCATACGATTAAAGATGATCATCAACAGTATGATACAAATCTGGATGATGATGAACAGGCTAAGCCAGACTGGTGATGTATATGTTTAATAATTTAGATAATATATCGGTTGATCAAATTAAGTTCGATGGGTTAACAGTAGCAGAGGTTGAATATCTTAAATCTCTGTTTAATTATAGCTCGCCTAATAGCATTGAAGAATTTAAGTTTGCACAGAAATATAATAGATGGTTTGCTAGTAAGCAGATAGGAAGTATTACTAATGGACGGTTACAAGTTAGTATTACTCTCTTAAATGAAGACTTATCTTTAAATACTAAAAAAATAAAATATTTACATACAAGTCAAATTAAAGATTTGAGTATTGATTTTGAACTGTATGGGTTTAGTGGAGAATTATCATTTAATTTTCCATATAACCTTGAGAAGGAAAATTTATGGAGTGATTTAGCTAACTATCAAAATAAATTTGTAGTTGAGTTGGCTTATCAAGAAGATATAGATGAAAGTGGTAAGGGTAATTATAAGCCTAATAAATATAATGGTTGGAGTGTTCGGGGTTATATTGATCTTACTAAAAATGATGCTGTAGAACTAACAGATCAAATAAGTCAAGTTGATAGCTCTATAGGTGTCAGACATTATTTGTCTTGTAAACTATTTTTTACAGATGTCTTTGCATTTATTGCTAAGCAGCATTATCCAGTTAAGGTATATCCCCAGTCTAGTTATGTCAAAGTGTTCGATAGCATATTTAAGAACTTTAATAATTTATTAAACATTAGCAATATTCATATTAGTAAAGATATTACGATTCTTGATACTCAATATAATTGGATATGTGTAAATTGTGATTATCCAAGACGTAGTTTTTATGATTTTTTCTTTTATACATTGAGACACTATCAGTTGCAGCTAATTTATGATTATTCAAGTAAGGATCCTAGTTATAGTATTGTCGATTTAACTAAACCTGAACCTAATAAAGCCAAAAGTAAGGAACTTCCCGTAGGTATAATTATAAAAATTGTAAACCAAATAGGAGATTATAGTTTTAGCAATACTAACCTGATAAATCAGCATTGGACAACGCAAGAAGAATCCTCTATTAGCATATATGCATCAGGTAAAAGTGTGTTAGTGTCAAAAGATCATGTATTTGGTTATCCTGTGCCATCAACACAGCTTAAAAGTGCTAAAGAATTTTATAAAAAAGAAATTGATAATACCGGGAAAAAATTAAAATGTACAAATCTTGAGTGGGGTCGCTTTCCTGAAGAGTTTACTATATTGCCAAAAAATAAATTTACTTTACCAAAATCATATCAACAAATCTTGCCTCAATATACTGGAGATTTAGTGATTTCTAGAGCAAGGATATCGTTTAAAAACTATAAGAAGATAACTATATATGCTGGGCAGGAATCTATATATACAACCTGTGCATCTGATAAAGATATTTCCAGTATTGATTATCAATTAAAACAAGGTATCAATATTAAAACACAAGTGTGCTCTGCAGATACTCTAGCATTATCTTTTCCAGACTTTGATAAATCTATTAAAGATCTAAGTATTTATGGCTGGATTGATGACTTAAACGATTCTAGTAAAGATACTATATATTTCGTCACAGAAGGTGATAATCCCACCTCTCAAAAAGATACTAGTGCAGATTTTGTTGCTTCGAAACAAACATCGTTCTTAATGAGTGATCGCACAAACAAGGAACTTTCTTATATTGTGAAGTTACCACCAGACCTAAATGGCACTTCCAAAAAGCCATTTTATATAACTTTACCATATTTTATATTACAGGATCATGAAGTCATTCCTCTTCGTAAGGGTACTCCTGTAGCAATCAGTTTAAGTCAAGAAAGTGGCTCTATTGACAGAGTTATGTGGCACAGTATGCAGGATAAAACCTTTAGTAAGGATTCTCAAATTAATAAAGTAGTATTTGGTAGCAATGATTCTGCAGGAGTTATACATCAAGCAAAAAATCAGAAACTAAAAGAAGGCTCTTTAGAAATATTTTCAAAGACTTCAAGTAATAAAACCCAAATTATATCTGATAAGAGCCAAATGTCTCTGGTTTATAGTGAGGAATAAAAAATGAGCTTAATATTCGAAAAACAAAATATTTTATCTATTTTAGTTATAAGTATCGTGGTGGTTGTTATATTAATAGTAATAATCAAAATGTATAAAAAGCTAATCCAAAGGTTACTTTTCTATAAAAAAGGTTTTGGTAAAATAAACGGCTTTTTTGCTAAATTATTTAAAGTGAATGCTATTAATGAGATATATCTTGAGTTCTATCGATCATTAGGCTTATGGCAGAAAGTTAGGTTATATTTTGTAAAGAAAAATATATTGATTGATAATTCTCTCAAAATAGAAAATGAGTTTGGAATTTATTTCGAATTAGGAGCAAATCAGCTTAGGCTTTATATTAATCCCGAGAAATTAAATGAGTCAAATATTAAAGAAGTAGACATTTTATGTTTATTTAATAAGGTTTTTAAAGGATGTGTGAATCTAGTTATAGTCAATGTGGATGATCAGCTCAATAAAACCAATCTAACTAACTTAATAGATCCTATTAATAAGTGTTTCACTTATATTTCTAAATATTTATCTAGTAGTTTTAATTATGTAGTAAATATAGTTGAACAAGATGATGATATTGCTTATAAGACATGGTGTGAATATACACTGCTTGCTAATGTTACAAATTTTTGGCCAAATGAAAAACCTTCACCATCATGGTTTGATGTAGCTACCACTAGATATACTGACAAACAACTTTATTTAAATGAGCGACCATTTAGTTCTGAACAAATTAGAGATTTATATTGTTTTTTACATAATTGCCTTAGCCATGAGTATTTTATTAATTTATTACAAGCAGAAATATCTAATAAAGTGGCTAAGTATAGAGGATTTGGTATAGATCTTTTTAAGAGAGATAAATTATTAAAGAGTCGATTGGTTGAGAAAGCATATTCTACTCATAAGTTTACAAAAAAGCTAAAGAAAATGATTTGTTTTATAACTATGTTTATATTGACAGGATGTTTTATTGCTGGCTGGTATCAGATCAAAAATAATATTAAAAGTATAGCTAACCAAATACCTTTAACCTGTAAGTATTCAGGAGACTTAAGTGAGATTAATTTAGAAAACTACTATAGTAGCTTAAATGATGCTTTTTATAATAGTTTTATTGTAGATTTAGCCTATCATAATGCGGGAAAGAAACGTTTAGATAGATTATGGGAAAAGTTTATATACACTCATGTAATACTTAGAGTGTTGGCTAAATCTAATAATCCTATACAAAAATTAGCCTTAAATATTCTTCAAAATCAGATAGCAGATCCAAATGTAAGAGAATCAATTTCAGATAATCTATGGTTATGGTCTAAAGTAACTAAAATTCATGAGAATGTTTTAAGTGTATGGTTAAAGATCGATCATGAAAGAACTAATACTAAAGGTATATATGATTTACCTTTTGACGGTCAGCAAAATAATAAAACAATTGAGTATATAGATAACTTTATTAGGCAGATATTTAGGCAAAAAAAACCTCAAAAAATTTCATTAGATAAAACAATAATAAATAGAGCCTTAGAACTAGTCCTATTAGATCAGCTTTTAAATGATCATGATTTAAATATTTATATACATGATTCTAGGTTAAATAATCAGATATCTCTTTCATATGAACAAAGATTAACTTTAAATCATTTTATTACGTACTTAGAGCTTAGAGATGTTATTGAACCAGTTATAAATGAAAGAAGTATTGAAGATAAAGTAAATAAGCTATCTAAGATTATAAATAGTATAAAAGAATTAGCTAGAACACCGTGGGATAAAAAATTAGCTAGCTTTATGTTACAAAATATTAGTGATAAATTTTATCTAAATTCACTTAAGCAGCATAAATATTACTATAGCTATAGCTTCTATGAAAAGAGTGTAAAGCCCATTAATTTGGAACTTTCAAATACTGTTAAGACATATGCTCAGATAGGAGTTAATATTAATCCTATATATAATGAATTTAAGTCATCATTAGATAAATATGTAAAAGCTTATAAAAACTACTATTATCAAAAGGCTATCGAGGCATTTGAGGTTAATTCTAGCGATATAGATACTTTGATATCAAGATTAAAAAAAATTAATAAATTATCAAATTTAGAATCTTCATTATCAGCTATCCAAAAAAATATTTTGCAGCTTAAAAATGTATCCATGTCGGATGATAGCTTTAAAGGAATTAACAACTTTTATCATAATATTGAAAGTTATAACAAACTTATGAATAAACATATTGATCTCTTAAATAAAGTAAAATTAAATCCAGAACTACTGATAGATCTTTATCAAAATAATAAACATCCTTTTGAGAAGGATATGAATGGGCTTTTGAAATCTATTAAGGCGACACCAAAAGTTAATAAGCTTTTTTCTCAACCTACTGTAGTTAGTGAGCAAGTAACAACTAAATTATTACAGCAATATGTTCAAAATTATTGGAATAAAAACTTAGAAGTAATATATAACAAAGTTTTTAACTCTTTTCCATTTAAAGAGAGTTCTGATAAGCAGATAAGTGTAGATACCTTAACAAAGATGATTGGTAAAGGAGGAAAGTTCTGGGAATCTTATTCAAAGATCGCAACTCTAATTAAAAATTATAATGGAAACAAATGGCTTACAAATAAGCAGTTTAGAGAGTATAAAAAGGTACAAAAATTATCTGGGCTTCTTTGGGATGCTAATGGTAAACCAAAACCTATTAAATTTACTTTAATAACATCAGAGCTTTTACCGAGCTATAGCTATGTTGAAAACTTTTGGTATTTCTTTAAAGATAAAAAAATGTCTTATTATGAAGGTATTTTATCAATTGGTAAAAATAGTATTTCTGATATAGGCGTTGGAGGAGCTAAGCAAATTTTTGAAGTTCAATGGTGGTTAAATAAGATTTCATCAATTGCTCTAATTAGTGATAAGAAAGCTTTAATAGCGCAGCAATCAAAAGATGGTAGCTGGTCTTTTTGGAAGTTATTAAAGTCAGCAGACCATAAAGGTAATACTTTTTCTTGGAATTTTAATAACAATAATACGAAAGTTTCGTTTGATATTGAGTATTCAGACATTTGGTTTAATTAAATAGTATTTTGGTAGGTGTTTTATGAATGAACTATCATTGAATAAAAATGTTACTTTAAAGGAGATGATGAGTGCTCTTAATCAGCTACAGACACAAGTGGAAAAAGATTTTAAAAATTATGCAAGCTGTTTATATTCTTCTAAGGTAAAAACTCACTTTCCTCATATGTTAACCCCAACATTTCAAGGGTGTTATATTAAAATAGCAGATTGCTATCTAGAGGACGATTGTAGTTATATTGATATAGAACAGCAAGTGGGAATAGAAATATTAGAGCAGCAACAAATTCTATACTCATCAGTTTCTACACGAATATTGCCGTTTGATGTAGTTAGCGTTGAAAATAAAATTCAAGGAATGGAGTTAACATTTTCAGCTAAATCAAAATACTTTAGTCTACAAGATAGTAGTTTTAGTTTTTGGCTACATTCTGATTCTATGTCTGTAGAACAACTTGTTAATATTTATACAAAGCTAAATAAAATAGATAAGCTTTCTTTAAAAATAGAGTTTTCTGATGATTTTGTATTTGAAAAAACAGTAGATATAAATTGTGGTTATGACTATTTACAACACTCTAATCACAAGTTTCGTCAAAACTTAGCTGATCCTAGGTTACAGTTTAGAGTCAATATAGATTTACATCAACATTTCTCACAGAAGATTAGATCTATAAAGTTATTAGTTCAAGATTTTTTTATTGAAGAGCTATATCAAGAGCAGTTAAATGACTTATTTCATACAAATCTAATACCAGTTATTAATCAATATCAGACTATTAGTGATAGTTTTGTTATGAATGGAGATTATGAAGTATATTGGTTAAAGGATAAAGAAAAAGTAGCTATAGATTTTTATATTCACGAAGTATTAACTGTATATGTAGATAAGCAACCTCTAGCTCCTATAGATTATAAAGTTATTTATAAAAATGGTAAGGTTGGTCTAGAGTTTAATCAAATTTCTCAAGTTTTTAATAAAACTATTTTTGCAGATATATACGTTAGTCATAAGCTTGATCAAGCATTGATGAATAAATATCATAAAGCGAGAGTCAAATGGTTAAACCAAAATATATCTACCTATAAGTTAGAAGTTAAAAGTCTAATCACAACTTCTGAATCTACTTCTGAAGCCTACTTAATAGAGCCTTTATTAAAAATCCTTAGAATACCATATATTCATAGATGGCAGCTACAAGATTGGAAAGGATTACTGAAATTTACAGACATATCAGCATTAGTTGATATCCAACCATGGCTTAATGACATAAGTGTAAATGAAGAGATGCAAGTATCTTTGTATTTTAAGAGTATTCCTGAAAGTTATCATGATTGGGTCACATTTTATCTTGGGCAGCTTGAGATGTTTTTGCAGAAAAATACTAAACATAACTTTAGAATAAAAGGGGTTTTTCAATGATGTCTTTCCCACGTAATTATAAAAATTGTATTCGCTATATAGATGAGTATTATCCAAATCATGTGAAATATTGGAATGCAAACTGGAAACAAGATAATGCTATTTATATTATTAAAGAAATTGTAGTAGAAGACAAAGTAATAAATATTTGGATTAATCTTTGGTTATTAAAAAAAGATTCTAAAAATTTGGTAATACTTAAAAACTGTTTAGATATTGCTGCAACTAAAAGCCTTAAGAGTCAGATATTAGAAAAATGGTTAACATTCTATAACTACGCTCTTTATCCTGAGTTACTAACTTATCAAAGCCATATCTATCGTAATGGAGATATCTTTTTTTCTAAAGATGACTATGATAATAAGTCTCTTTCAGCGATAGAGCAGTTTATTCGTCAATCATTAGGTAGATATAGAATTAGTGTTGATCTGAAGTACATTGATAAGACTAGAGGGAGCATTTTAGGGATTGCTAAATTAAATCAACTATTATTAAAAACATATATAGAAAGTTCAGCGATTATAACTGGCAAGATTACGTTTAGAATGTTAGCACAAGAATCAAGAGAAAAGCTTAGTAAACTTTATGAAGAAGTAGAGGGGAAGCTTACAAGTTTGGCTTTTGATCTTCACATTTTCTTTAAATATATCCTATTAGTGATTGATAATGGTTTAGAGTCTCTAAACTTAGGAGATACGTTAAATAGAAAAAATTTATCAGGAAATATTATATATAAGGTTATAAAAAATGAAAAATATTAAAATCAGAAATACCTTTTCTCAAAGCATAAGGTTAGCCCTAATATTAACACTATTCTTAATTTTATCAGGGTGTGTAAGCTCAACTTTTAACTTAATAGTACAGCCAGATAAATTAAGTAATGATGGTCAGCCTTTTTACGTCATTATTAAACAAGAACAAATGTCTAATTACTTGCACAGTAATGTTGGCATTGTATATGATAGTTACCTTAAAAAGGATAAGAAAAATAATAGTACCTTGATATACCCAAACAAAGGTAAGCAGTCAATATCTATAAAAAAATCAGAAAAAGAAGGTATATCAGTCTATTTCTTATTTAAGAAAAAACCAAGTGAAGGACATTGGAAGTTTTATATTAATCCAGATAATGAGAAGGATAAAAGGGTTAATATTTCAAAAAATAATGTAATGGAGGTTTCATAAATGTGGAAGTTAAAATTCTATAGCATCATCAATGATGTTGATACTTATGTAAGTACAGATGATAGCAGTTTTTATCAATATGTTGAGACTTTATATAAAGATATTTTAGCATTGCAGCTTTTACTTGTTGATAAAAATCGTGAAGAGGGCAAGTATAGTCAATCACATTTAATCACATTTGCTTTGGCAGCATATTGTGACGAAAAATTGAATATAAAGGGAATATCTTCCGGATATGATTATGAAATGCTGCAAACTCGTTTATTTAAAACATTAGAAGCGGGCAAGGTTTACTATCAATATTTAGAATATCTATTAGTGCAAAAATCACAAGCCTATATTGATACTTATTGGGTGTATTATTATTTGCTTATTCATGGTTATAAAGGTATGTATGATTCAGACAATTATTTTGAGAGAAGTCTATATTTAAGACAGCTAAAAATTTTGATAATAGATTATGTTCCTTTGAAGCTTCCAGTAGATAAGTATTCAAGAATTAAAAATAAGTTTAAGATGTCTTTTTTAAAGACATTAAATCTAGTAAAACTAGCTTCATTATCTTGCTTAATTTGTAGCTATCTAATAATTAACTATTTGTAAGTACAGGAGAAGTATATGTCAAAACAAGTTTGTTTAGGGGCTCAACTTAAGTGTAGCTTTGGTCAAGCTCTATCGAATCTAATAGTTTTGCCTAAGCCGTTTAGTTCTAGTCAAAAATTTGCAGCAGTTATTACAGATACTGTACCAATGATTAATATTCCAACATTTGGAATGTGTTTAAGTTTGGCTAACCCAACAGTCGCATCTGCTACATCTGCAGCATTAGGTGTATTAACGCCAATGCCTTGCATACCAGCTATAGCTACTCCATGGTCTCCTGGGAGTCCTAAAGTAAAAATATGTGGAATACCATCATTAACGAATAACTGTAAACTAAATTGTATTTATGGAGGTGTTATAGAAATTCAACAGTCAGGTCAAAATAAAGTAGATATAGAGTAGCGAGGTTTAGATGATTAAACATACAATTAAACAAAATACTAATGGCATTAATTTGGAGGCTAACAATAACGATAAAATAGTATCTATAGACTGTAATGCAGCAAATGAAATATTAGTTTTTACAACAAAACAGGCATCAATTAATTTAAATTCAAAAGAAGGAACAATTCTTTTAAATACAAAAGATGTAAAAATACTGTTAGATAAGTCTGGGAATATAACTTTAGATAATGGTAGTTCAAATATAAATATTAAAGGCTCAGATGTTAGTGTACAAGCCTCAAATATTAGCATAAAAAGTTCAAACATTAGTATGGAAGGTAACGTTAGCATAAAAGGAAACCTTAGTGTCGAATAAAATTAAAATAAGATTTAGTTTTTTTATATAAATAAAAGTTACAAAATTTTACAAATGCTCAATATTTTAGATACATCTATCAATTACACTACTAAGTAGAGCCTTTAAAAGCTTTTAAATTAAACGCAAGTATGGACGAGGAGAGTTTAAATGAAAGTTAATCAAACGATTCCTAAATCGCGCATCACAATTACTTATGATATGGAAGTTGATGGAACTAAAAAGAAAAAAGAACTACCGTTTAGACAGTTATTAATAGGAGATCTTTCTTTAGGAAATTCAGAGGAAAGAAAAAAAGAGTTACCTAATCGTGAGGTTTATGAGTTAGCAAGCCCAAATCTATCAGAAGTAATGGAGTCTATGGGGATTAAGTTAAATATTAGCGTGCCGAACTATGTCAAAGAAGGTGCTGAAGATATTAAAGTAGATTTAGATGTGAACTCTATGAAAGTATTTGATCCAAATGCTATAGCTCAGCTTATTCCTGAATTAGCATCGTTACTTCAGGCTAAAAAACTAATTCAAGAGTTTAGTTCTACTATAGATAATAATAGAAAACTTAGAAATTTATTAAATAACGGAATTAATAGTTCCGAAGCTATAGAACAGATTCAAAAAGAGCTTAATGCTACTGAATCATACCAACTTAATAAAGATCTTTAATAAAAAAAAGGGGATTTTACAATGAGTGAAACAGCCATAGCTACATATAAATGTGCGGATATTTTATCTGCAGCTGGTTTTGAAGAGAGTAATGCTTATGAGCTTATATCTCAAAGTCAGCTAAGTGAGAATAAATTACAAGCAAGTTATGAGTCACGGTTGATGACAGCATTAGCAATATTGCTTAGTAATAAGAAAGATGAGTCTGTGATTGATAAAAACCTAATACAAAGAGTAATAGAGGTAATTGATTATATGCTTAATAAACAGGTATCAGAGATATTAGCTCATCCAGATTTTAGGAAATTAGAAACTAGTTGGAGATCTGTCCAAGAAGTTGCTGATAGTATTAATTTTCAAAATACACAGTTATCTATTATGGATATAGAGAAGGATGAGTTAGCAGAAGATTTTGAGAATAATAGTGTAGATGTATCTGGTAGCGATTTCTTTAAGAAAGTTTATGTTGTTGAATATGATCAATTTGGAGGGGAACCTTATGGTGCTTTGATAGGCCTATATGATTTTGATAAGTCACAGGAAGATATTGAATGGCTCACTGTTATGGGTAAAATTGCAGAGGCTTCACACGCACCATTTATTGCAGCAGTGTCACCTAAATTATTTGGTTGTGAAACCTATGATGATTTAAGTGAAATCAAAGATATTGATGGTTTAATAGCCCACCCTAGATTTGGACGTTGGAATGCGTTTCGTAAAACTAGGGCAGCTGGATATATAGGTCTAACACTACCTGAATTTATGTTAAGAGCTCCTTATGATCCAGTTAATAATCCTGCTGGTAAAGGACCTCTAAATGATTTTAAAGAAGAAATAAGCTTAACTACTCCAGGTCAGAACTGTTTATGGGGAAATGCATCAGTACTGTTTGCTAAGAACTTAGCAAGATCGTTTGAAATTACAGGTTGGTGCCAGTCAATTTGTGGTCCTACAAGTGGAGGAAAAGTTGAAGGATTACCTGTTTATAATTTTAACGAGCGTGATAGTAATGCTTTTGTACTACCTGTAAATTTATTAATTCCAGATCACAAAGAATATAGTCTAGCTAAAGCAGGTTTTATAGGTTTGGTTTATGAGAAGAAAACAGCAAATGCTTGCTTTTTCAGTGGGCAATCATTAAAGGTTAGTGAAGAGTTTGAAGATCCTGATGATAGTGAAAATAGTCAATTAATTACAAAGCTGCCATATACATTTTCAGTTTGCAAGATAGCACATTATGTTAAGTGTATGGCTCGTGATCATATTGGATCGGAGGCAGATGAAACTATTATGAGTAATAAATTAAATGCCTGGATTAGTAAGTATGTGACAACTGTACCAAATCCAAATACTTTGACAACTTCTTACTATCCATTTAAAGCTGCTATGGTCAATGTTAGTAAATCTCATGGGATGGCTGGATGGTATAACTGCAATATTGAAGTTTTACCTCACATTAAATTTGAAGGTATGGATGTAACCCTTAAGTTAGATACAAGATTAGCTTAAGAAAAATTAGTAATTAAATAAGGAGCAACTTATGAAACAGATCAAAGACTATATCAATCTAATAGATGATTCATTAAATGTAAGAGTTAATTCGCTAGAAAGCGCTCAGTCTACTAGTCCTAATATTTTGATGGAGCCAAAGGTTCTTTTAGGAAGTAGCTTTGCTATTTCTGTAGCAGATTCTAAAGTTCAATTAACGAAATTTGCTGCGATGTATCCAGGAGGTGCTACAGAAGCGAATACAGATGTTGTTGCAACTCTTGAGAATTTAACTGTTAGTTCTACAACTACAAGTTCAGGTAGCAACTTTATACAGTTATATGTTACATCAGATAGCTTAAATGCTATTTCATCTGCGTATGATCAAGTTATAGATGGTAAAGAGAAAACTATTAAAATTTCATTTGAAACAGATTCTTTAGTCGAAGGGCAGTTTTATTTCCAGCCAAATTCAAAAGAGAAAGGTAAATGGGGAGATCTAATAAAGATAAACACTGCTGTAGAATTTGTGACTACAGATCATCCAGTACTTGAATTAATAGGTGCGGGTAATAGTGGCCCGAATACCATTGGGCTTATCGAGTTACGAAATGTACGTGCTACTAACAACTTTGATATTTCAATAGTAACAGAAAATACAAGTGATAGTGGTAAAATTGTGAAAAAGATTCTTGCCAATAATAGTTCTGCTGCCAGCTAGAGGAAGCATAATGAGTCAAGTA
The DNA here is from genome assembly GCF_002211785.1 of Francisella halioticida. Lineage (NCBI taxonomy): Bacteria > Pseudomonadati > Pseudomonadota > Gammaproteobacteria > Thiotrichales > Francisellaceae > Francisella > Francisella halioticida. The sequence goes on along the minus strand of NZ_CP022132.1, from coordinate 1,676,842 downwards.
CATTGGAGTCTGGGACAAGTTTTATTGCCCGAACATTTTATCTTACAACAAAAGTATATGCATCAATTAAATGGTCATGTAATTAATGTAATTAATGGTTACGATGAAGGTGTTATTGATATTGTTATAGATGAGAAAGCTTTATCTTATAATATTTTGAGAATAACTGATTTAGCTATGTTTATGCCAGATCAAATATTTGTATCTTTAAAATTTAATGCTATCTGTAGTGCTTATGAGCTTGATCTAGAAAAAGTCAGTGATGGCAGATTAAGCTTATATTTGACCTTAAAAGATAATCTAGATATACAGCTTGAGAATGTTAATAATCATGATATTGATATAGAATATTATGAATTTTTTTTAAGTGATTCTTTAATAACTAAAGCGGATTTCTCAGTAAAGTTGGTTGAGCTAACTTATATAGAAGATGAGCAAAAATGGCTGATTGGCTCATATATTCCAAAATGTATACTTTTACCACAAATATTTGCTAAAACATTTTTAGAATCTTTAAAAAATAAATTATTTAATGTTAGAGAAAAGCTTCAATCTATTTGTATAAACAAAAATTTATATGATAAATATCAGTCGATTTATCTTAAATTATCAGAGATAGAATTTTGGTTAAGTTTACAACAGTTTGATAATAGGACTGTAAATATACAAGATTTACGAAACAACCTATATCAGTTATATCAATGTGTTTCACTAGTGTGGCGCAATAAAACTTATCTTTACGAGGGTTATGGACAACCTTTACAAGATTGCAGTAAGCTTCTCAAGCTAATAGATAACTATTTTGGGTTAGAACTAAAGAGTCCAAATGTATATACTTTAACTTATAAACAAGGTATATATCAATCAGGTATATTGGATGATGATTTTTTCACATCTGAAACTAAATATTTAGTGTATCAGAGCAATACATCTTTAGTATCGGATAATAAAATATTAATTAAAGGCTTTGCTCCCTCTAAAGCTGAAAATATCTTATTGAGAGCATTACCTGGTGTTGAGATAAAAGAGGTTGATTCAAAAATAATCTTAGATAATTTTTCAAATGTTGATCAAGTCTTTGAAATTGATCCATCCGGAGATCAGTGGCAAGCTGTAGTTGATGAAAAAATTTTATGTTTTAAAATTAACTTGGCGGATGCTAAGCATAATGAAATATATTTGAGCTGCGTATAAATAATTTAGGTATTGGGTTAATGGTTTTGTAAAGTACTATACAGAGATGTACTTTTGAATATATACACACGGTAGTTATAATCTTGTATATAATTTAATGCAAGGCAACATCTAATGCTAATAAAATTTTTAGTGAAAATACAATCTTGAGAAACTCTTTGTTCTCAGAGTGATATAAAAAGGTATTAAATCTGAAGAAAAAAATTATGATTATCAATCTATCTCTAACATAAACTTTAAACTAGCCTAAATTAATTTTTCTTAATTTATTGCTGAATTCCTTAAAATGATATATTCTGAAAGTGATGAACAACTATTTGAAGAAGTTATTTAGTAGCTATTTGATTCTAGTTGTAGTTTGAGAAGCTTTTTATCGCATAAGTAAAAAAATAGTGATAACGTTTCCCAGTAAGGTATGTTGAAAAAAATGATTTGGGAGTTACATATGCGAATTTTAATAGTTGATGATGATGAAAAAATTTGCTCTATACTTGAGCTTTTCTTTAATAAATATAATTATAAAATAGACGTGACGCATTCAGGAGAAGAGGCACTAGATATTTTAAGTACTAGTCACGATGAATTTGATGCTGTTATATTAGATATCTGCATGCAAGGAATCTGTGGTATTGAAACTTGCAAAAGACTTAGATTATTCTCTAATATCCCTGTATTGATTCTAACTGCATGTAAAGATGATGTTAATACCATCTTAGCACTAGAGATAGGTGCTGATGATTATATGATTAAGCCTTTTAATCCTATGGTACTACATTCAAGGGTTAAAAATGTTCTTAGACGATCGCATCAGCAACCTCAGATTTTGACGGATAAAAAAGTTATTAACTTTGCATTTTCTGACTGTATTCTTGATATAAATACACAAACGTTAAAGCATAATGATGAAATAGTATCAATAACAACAGGGGTATATAGAGTACTTAGGTATTTTTTAGAAAATCCTAATATTATTATTTCTAGAGAGCTTCTAATGGAGCAGGCTCAAAAGAGACCATTAGAGCGTTTTGATAGGTCAATAGACATTCAGATTTCAAGATTAAGGAGAATACTTAAGGATGTTGGTATTAGTAATGCTATAAAGACCATACATGGTTCAGGATATATGTGGGTGTTAGCAGTTTATAGAAGAGTAGGCAATGAAATCAACGATAAGAATAATATTAAAAAATAAGGTTTTTAAACTATTATTTTTGTTAATATTAATATTGCTTGTTGGGCAGGTTACTATAGTATCGTACGCCATATCTAATAATGCTACTACAGATATTGATAAAAATATGGTTAGTACGTATAAAAAAAATATTAGTATGATTAAATTACTCTCAAATTATAAAGGATGGGCTTTAGAAGCAGATATGTTTTTTGATTTTAGATTTAACGTTGTTAAAGTATTCTTCTCGAGAAAGCCACTATGTAGAACGCATTTAAGTCAGAAAGATCTCAATAATTATAATAGTTACAGCAAAAATTTTCGTTTTCATTTAGCAAAATGTATTTCTGTTAAGAACTCTAAACTAGGATGGTTAAATTATATTACTAAGCCGACTTTACCTGAAGAAAAAGTATTATTAATTGCTAATTTAATGACAGCTATATTTATAATTATGATAATTATATTTTGTTGGGTTTTATTGAGGGTAATTATCCCCGCTAGGAAATTGGAAAATAGTGTATACGAGCTTGGGATGTCTTTAGTGAAAAAAGAAGTTAGAGTAAATGGAGTTAGTATACTAGGTCGCTTTGCTAACTCAATAAATTTCATACAACATAAATTATTTAAAGCATTAAATATGAGAACAAAGATATTATCTATGATTACTCATGATCTTAAGTCTCCAATCACACGTTTAAAACTTAGATATGAGTTAGGATTCACAGCTGATAAACATAATTTAGAAGATATTGAATTATTAGAAGATTTATGCAATCAAATACTATTAGAAGCAAAAAATGATATGTTTGAATGTGAAGAAATTGAGAGTGTGAATATTACTTCTTTATTAGAAAAAATAATACATGAATATAATAATATAGCTATAGATATAAAAGATAATGTTTATTTGAAGGGTCGAAAGTTATCTTTATATAGAGCTTTTGAAAATTTAATTTCAAACTCAAAAAAATATAGTGATAAAGTATCAGTAAGTATTATTAAGTCTGGTTGTTTTGTAGATATAAACATTAAGGATTATGGAATAGGAATAAAAGAAAGTGAAATCAAAAATATATTTAGGCCATTTTATCAGGTTAATAGTATGAAAAAAGGCAATGGTCTTGGACTAACTATAGTTCAGGAGGTAATTACTAATCATAACGGATCTATAAGTATAAGTAATCATTATGATCCTCATGGAGTAATTGTTAATGTTAAGCTACCGCTTTAAAAACATTATTTTAGTATTCATAGTAATAGTTTTAGAAGTTATATTAAGTATAATTCCAGAAATAATGAATTATCAGCCGTTGGTTTTTTCAAATAGCTACCTGTATTTTAGATTTTCTTATTTGGTTGGTGCTTTATTACCAATTCTGATTTTAATATCATCTATACTGTGTTTCTTTTCTCATAAGAATCTAGATAGAATAATAAAAGCAAATTTTCTCATTGGCTTCTTTGCTTATTTTATATACGCTCTATTTTTCTACACCGATTCGATATTAAAGACACTTTTCATCGTTATATGTCTGTCAATATTGTATACCAATATCTTTATGCTTTTATATAAACTTATTTTAAGAGTAAAAAATAAGATTTTTGTTGCCGGACTATTTTGTAGTTTTTTTCCTTTGTTAAAGTTGGTAATGCTACTAATAGCATTATCGTTATCTTATCATCTTATTAGAGGTGAAGAAATATTATGCTGTATATCACCTTTTCTAATCATATTATTTACACTTTATTGCTTTGTTACAGAAAATGAATCATCAAGAAAAATAAGCTATAAAAATTTTTCTATTAGATTTTTTGTATATTTAATAAACATTCTTAAAGAACCTTTTATAGTAAGATTATTTTTATATTTACTAGTTTGCGGAACCATAAATGGGCTTACACAACAATACCTACTACAATACGTGTCATTTAGTAATAGAACATTTCTTAATTCTTTTTTCTTTTTTCAAGAAATCTTATATATAGTATTCTTTTTGTTAATAATATTAATATCAGTTTATGTAAATAAGAATAAGTTTGATTTTATATTCTCTTGCTCTAGTTCTGTGCTGTTTGTAAATATTATATTTATATTAGTTTTTAAAAATGTATTCTTTTTTAGAGGATTACTTGTAGCTAACATTATTTGGTATTACACTTTTTTATTTTTTTATTTGCTTGTTAAATATATAAATAAGCATAGATATCACAAGTTTAATATGGTGTTAACTCTTGGGTTTATAGCGTCTTTATCCGGCCTTATTTTTTCTGAATGGATAAATATAGGTTGGTTTGTAAATAGATATATAATGTTATTGTTAATATTATGTATAGTAATATTTGTGCATATTAAAGTGAGAGCTTTTAAGTAATATTTTAATCAATGATGTTTGCTTTGGTTCGAAACTACCTCTTTAATTAGATTTTGTGAACAAAAAATATAAATCATATTGAAAAGTAGCTAAACCGTGACCTTATTTTTTAATCCCTTAAATAATGAAAAATATTGTTAATATCTAGCCTAGAACCTAAACTTAATCATCAAAAACTAAACTGTCCCTGTTCAATACCACCTTATAAAATATTTTTATTCCTTGCTTTTATGCAGCATCTAAAATACCAGAATATACTTCATCAGGAGTCATATATCCAATACTAGAATGTAGTCTTTCATTGTTGTAAATATCAATATATTCTTTGATACCTACTTTAGCCTCTTTCATAGTTATATATGATGCCGGATAAACATTTTCATATTTCAGTGTTCTCCAAAATCTCTCAATTGCAATATTATCTATAGATCTTCCTTTAGCATCCATAGATATATTTATTTTATTATCAGATAATATTTTAATATGCTCTTTTGCTGTATATTGAGTTCCTTGATCAGAGTTCAAGATATCAGGTTTACCATATTTAAATAACGCTTCTTTTAACACACTAGTTGTTAGATGTGTATCCATAGTATTAGAAATCTTCCAAGCTAGTATTTTCTTGCTATGCCAATCTATTATGGCTGCTAAATATGCATACCCACATTCTAGTCTAATATACGTGATATCAGCACTCCATACCTTATTAGCTTTATCTATAACAACCTGATTCGTCTCATTTTTAAATACATTAAGTAAGTATGGATATTTCTTGTGTTGCTTATTAATGACAGTTGTCTTTTTTTTAGGATACAATGCCTTAATACCCATGAATTCCATAGCACTTTTGATTAGCTTCCTTCCAACTAGAAATCCTAATCTATTTAGCAACTTTACTAGCCTTCTCGTACCATAATATGGATGTTTAGTATGTATCAAATCTATTGCATTTAATAGTTTAATATCATCATTACTACTAAATTTTGATATTGGTGTATAATAGTACACACTCTTAGATACAGATAATAGTTTAAGCTGATTATTTAAAGATAATTCTAGCTTAGTATCTACAGAGTTTACTCTATCATTTGATGATACCAAGCTTTTTAGCTTTCCCATTAAAAAATCCCTCTCTACTATTACCTCGACTAGTTTTTTACTTGTTGCATCTTTATCTTTTCTAAGCTCATCTATTTCCTGCTTATACTCCTTAACAATAGAGCTTTTATCAAATGCTAAGCAAGCATTAGATAAAAATTGCTGCTTCCAATTATGCACGTTTTTAGGAAGTAAATCATACTTACTTGCTATCTCATTAACTGTCATATCGCCTTCTAGCAATTCTATAATTACTTTAGCTTTAAAATCAGCTGTATACGTTACTCTTTTTTTACTCATTTATCTATTTCCTAATTTATCTAGTTAAGTTTAACATCTAGGAATAAAAATCTTTCTAAAATCAGTAGCTTTTTCTGGGGACATTATATTAAGGATACATTTATGGATTATTTTTCAGTCTTTCTAATTCCATTTCATACTTATTCTTTATATATTTAGTTAAATTCGAACTAAAAATATTTAATTTAGCTGTAAAAAAATTAATTTTTTTGAGCTAGAATCATCTATTTAGAATTTAATAAAGAGCATATTTAAAAATTCTTGGTAATTTCTAATTAAGGTATTTTGTATTATTTTTTATTCTTATTTGTAAAATACTCTTTTGCTTTTTTATAATTAAAAACATCTTTGTAATAGATATATATAGAAAGTCCAAATACACTTAAGATGACCATAAAGACAGTATTTACAACTCCAACTATAATCAGACAGCTTATAAAAAAAGCTATGGCATATTTTTTCTTAAGTACTAATTGAATTTCTTCTTTAATCTTACCTATTATATATTGCATTTTTTACTCAATTTTATTGTATTACATAGTATAATAATTTTATTAAAGTATTGTATAATCAACAAGAATTAACTTACTAACCAACTAAATATTTCTATATTAACACTTAGAATTTAGAAATTTGCCTGTTGGAAAATAAATAAATTAAGAAAAGGTCAATCATGAAAAAATATTTACTTGGTATTTTATGTTGTTTACCACTATCCTTATTTGCAGCTGAATATAATCCAAATAATTTTACAGCTAAACAAAAAGATATAGCTATTAGTAAGCTAACATCTATTCAGAAATATGTAACTCAAGATAATGGCACAGAAAGATCTGGAAGTGGTGAATTTTATAATAACTTTAAAAAAGGTATTTATGTTGATGTTGTTTCAGGCCAACCATTATTCTCTTCATCAGATAAATATCAAGCTGATACAGGTTGGCCAGCTTTTACCAAACCAATAACTTCGAATGCTATAAAAATAGTTAAAACACATGGCTGGTTTGGTGAAAAATACGAGGTTCAGTCAAGTTTAGCTAAATCACACTTAGGAGATAAATTTTCAGATAGGTATATAACTAATCCTCCTAGTGATGGTAAGGTTACAGAGTCTAATATATCTAAACCATTACCTAGATACTGTATAGATTCAGCCGCATTAAGATTTATACCTCTAGATAAAATGAAAAAGGATGGTTATTCGAAATATATCAAGTATGTAAAATAATAATATCTTTATTTATAATTTTTGTTTTTTACAAGCTTATTTTTTAGTATGCTAAATGGTAGAATTTAGATAAAATATTTTAAGGACTAAATTATGTATAAATTATATTCAATTGCAGGCAGCTGCTCTACTGCAATAACCACATTAATGGAAAAACTTAATTTGGATTATGAAGTAGTTCAAAGATCTGAAGTTGCTAATTATTCAGATATAGTACCAACCAACCAGGTTCCTGCATTAGTATGTGAAGATCAAATAATTACAGAAGGAGCTGCTATAGCTTTATTTTTATTAGAGAAACATTGTAACTATCTTAAGAACCTTGAGCTTAATCAGAAGGCTAAATTCTATCAAATGTTAATGTTCAACTATGCTACTTTACATCCTGCATACTCTAAAATATTAACTGTATCTAGTATTATGGATACTAAAGAGCATACTTTATTACAAAGCCTTGCAGATAAAGTATCAGATAATTGGAGAATTATAGATAATCACTTACAAAATAATGAATTCATGTTTGGCAATTCACCAACAATTATTGACTATTTAATAACAATCTATTCAACATGGAGTAGATTTGCTCCAGAGTTAAAATTTGAAATAGGTGAAAACTCAAAGAGATTAGCATTACAGATATCTAAAACACCAGAATTTATAAATGCTTGTAAGAAAGAAAATATCAGATTTGATAGTCAATTACGCTTAAAGCAAGACAAATAGTATGAAACAACTGACCTTTTTGAAAATATAAAAAATCAAAAAGGAAAAAAGTTATCCAACTAGCATATCGACTAATACTGTTTTCAAAGAAGCCTTAAACAAAGGTAAAAGAATCTACATTACAGATAAATCAAATATGTTTTAAAAACCTTATAAAGCTATTAGTGATCTACCCCGTCAATTTGGGACAGTTTACTACTTCATTTTCCATTATATATTCAAATTGATATGGAGTCATATAATTTATTGTAGAATGTCTCCTTTTTGTATTATAGTAAGCTTCAATATATTCAAATATTGATAGTTTAGCTTCTTCTCTAGTTTTATATCTTTCATCATGTACTAACTCTACTTTTAAAGTTCCAAAGAAACTTTCACAAGCAGCATTATCGTAACAGCATCCTTTAGAGCTCATACTTGATAGTAGCCAGTGTTCTTTAATAATGTCTTGATATTGTTTGCTACAGTACTGTGACCCTTTATCAGAGTGTATAATCACACCACTAGGAAAATTTCTTCTAAATAATGCCATATTTAAAGCATTACAAACTAAATCCGCTTTCATCCTAGAATCCATTGCCCAACCAATAACTGATCTTGAGAATAAATCTATAATCACACAAAGATACAGCCACCCCTCTTGTGTAGGTACATAAGTTATATCTGTAACCCACCTATGATTTACAGATAAAGCAGTGAAGTTTTGTTCTAATAAATTATCATAAACATGTTTGTTGTGGTTAGAATCTGTAGTTTTCTTATGCTTACGAGCCGCTTTAGCATGTAAACCAAGTAATTTCATACGTTTAGATACTCTAGGTTGAGTAACTTTCCAACCCATATCTTTAAGCTCTTTGTATATCCTAACACTTCCATATCTAGATTTATGTTCATTAAAATAGCATCATCTAGTTCAGCATCATTATATTGCCTTTTACCTATAGGTTTATGAATCCATCTGTAATATGAAGATGTGCTCACATTCAAAGATTTACATAGTGTTGTTACTGGCATAACTTTATAATGCTCCTTAATAAAGGCGTACCTTACAGATTTTGCTTTGCAAAGTACGCTGCTGACTTTTTTAGTATTTCACGCTCTGTTTCTGCCTGTTTGAGTTTTTTCTTCAAATCAGTATTTTCAAAAGATAGTTGCTGGTACTGCGTTTTATAATCTATCTTTATTTCTTTCTGAGGGTTTGACATGGCTTTGGATATCCAACTGCAAATGGTTTTATATTTAACCCCTAAATTATCTGCTATTTCTCGTCTATTTGCATCTGGTTGTAAACATAATTTAACAGCTTCATCTTTAAACTCTTTTGTATATCTCTTCTTGTCTCCTTTTCTTAACACCTAAGTGTCCCAAATAGGAGGGTATGATCAAAACACTTAAATAGAAACAGTGTCTGTCAGATTTAATTTGAGCTATTACAATTCTATAAATTATTAATTAACCAAACTCAAAAGAAGTGATGCCATAAATTTCATTGACTGGTAATTGTGGTTGATCATATAAATACATACGCCCTGTTTCAATATAATGTCCCCAGAAAAAGCTACTGATTTTAGAAAGATTTTTATTCCTAGATGTTAAACTTAACTAGATAAATTAGGAAATAGATAAATGAGTAAAAAAAGAGTAACGTATACAGCTGATTTTAAAGCTAAAGTAATTATAGAATTGCTAGAAGGCGATATGACAGTTAATGAGATAGCAAGTAAGTATGATTTACTTCCTAAAAACGTGCATAATTGGAAGCAGCAATTTTTATCTAATGCTTGCTTAGCATTTGATAAAAGCTCTATTGTTAAGGAGTATAAGCAGGAAATAGATGAGCTTAGAAAAGATAAAGATGCAACAAGTAAAAAACTAGTCGAGGTAATAGTAGAGAGGGATTTTTTAATGGGAAAGCTAAAAAGCTTGGTATCATCAAATGATAGAGTAAACTCTGTAGATACTAAGCTAGAATTATCTTTAAATAATCAGCTTAAACTATTATCTGTATCTAAGAGTGTGTACTATTATACACCAATATCAAAATTTAGTAGTAATGATGATATTAAACTATTAAATGCAATAGATTTGATACATACTAAACATCCATATTATGGTACGAGAAGGCTAGTAAAGTTGCTAAATAGATTAGGATTTCTAGTTGGAAGGAAGCTAATCAAAAGTGCTATGTAATTCATGGGTATTAAGGCATTGTATCCTAAAAAAAAGACAACTGTCATTAATAAGCAAGACAAGAAATATCCATACTTACTTAATGTATTTAAAAATGAGACGAATCAGGTTGTTATAGATAAAGCTAATAAGGTATGGAGTGCTGATATCACGTATATTAGACTAGAATGTGGGTATGCATATTTAGCAGCCATAATAGATTGGCATAGCAAGAAAATACTAGCTTGGAAGATTTCTAATACTATGGATACACATCTAACAACTAGTGTGTTAAAAGAAGCGTTATTTAAATATGGTAAACCTGATATCTTTAACTCTGATCAAGGAACTCAATATACAGCAAAAGAGCATATTAAAATATTATCTGATAATAAAATAAATATATCTATGGATGCTAAAGGAAGATCTATAGATAATATTGCAATTGAGAGATTTTGGAAAACACTGAAATATGAAAATGTTTATCCGGCATCATATATAACTATGAAAGAGGCTAAAGTAGGTATCAAAGAATATATTGATATTTACAACAATGAAAGACTACATTCTAGTATTGGATATATGACTCCTGATGAAGTATATTCTGGTATTTTAGATGCTGCATAAAAGCAAGGAATAAAAATATTTTATAAAGTGGTATTGAATAACAGGGACAGTTTATAATATTTAATGGAAATAGTAAAGTTTAGTAAATTATTAATGTAGTAAATGTTTATAAGAATATCTTTTATACGTATTTGGAATAAATAATAGCTATATGCAAATTTCGTATTTTTATTAGTGTTGTATAAGTTTTATCAAATATGCTAGAATTTTACTTAAATTAAAATAGAAAAATAAAAATCCATGAAAAAAATAATATTAACATCATTATTTTTATCTATGTCTGCTTCAACGGTTGTCTATGCAGATAATGTCAAGAATAACACTTGTCCTAGTAATTTAAAGTATAAAAATATAAATATGGAGGATATGGACTTTAAATATGCTAAATATGATGATCATATTTGTGCTATTTTGAAAATTAATCTTGATAAAAATAAAAGCTGGAAAGAGCAAGGAAGTGGCTGGTTTGCAGCAGGCTTTGGCGCACAAACTATGAAAGGTTCTAATATGTTTATATTTGTTCCGCAAAAATCTGATAATGAAAAAGTGAAATATGATGTCTTTGCAAATATCGGTGGCGCATATGGTCCGACAAAGCCACTAAATACAAAACCTAAAAAAGGAGAGATAAAGATTTTATCGTCAGCATTAGGGAATATTGAATTTGCTTTATACCCTAAAAAAGTATCAAATCTTGCGGATAGTGGAACTATTAATATGATTTTTTCACATTCTAAAGCTGGTGTTTACAAGTTTGTTCCTCCTCATGTATCAGCCTATGATGATAAAAAAATGGTTATAAAATAAATATTTCCTTTAAGTTGTATTTAACCTCTTAATTAAATACAATTACTCTAGTACTTTTTAGTTAAATTATTTATGGGAAGATCTAGAAGAAGAAAGCTCAAAGAAGGAATCTTTGAGGCTGAAATTATGTCTTTAAGTCATGATGGTAGGGGTATTGCAAAAGTTGATGGTAAAACAACCTTTATACCTTTTACTTTGCCAGGTGAAGTAGTCAAATTTGAATATACTTTCTCAAAAGCAAAATTTGATGAAGCAAAAATTGTAGAGTATATTAAAAAATCACCAGATAGAATCACACCTAAATGTGACTTTTTTGAATTATGCGGTGGCTGCAATTTACAACATATATCTAATAATGCTCAAGTTGAGCATAAGCAAGAAACTTTGCTAAATCAGCTTAAATATATTGGTGAAGGTGTACAGCCTAAAAATGTCCTAGAGCCCTTATTAACAGATAATACCGAAGGCTACCGTAACAAGGCCCGCTTAGGTGTTAGGTATGTTACTAAAAAAGGTAAAATTCTTGTTGGTTTTAGAGAACGTAATGGTAGGTTTTTAGCTGAAATTGACAGATGTATAGTACTTAACCCATTAGTTGGTGAAAAAATTAATGAAATTGCTAAATTTATAGAAAGCTTATCAATATATAATCAAATTGCACAGTTAGAAATAGCGATAGATGATAATCGTCCTGCAATTATTTTTAGACATTTAGAGCCTTTTACTAACGAAGATCTTGCTAAACTAAAAAGTTTTGGCCAAGAAAATAACTATTGGATATATTTGCAGTCAAAAGGACCTGATACTATTTATAGACTTCATCCTGATAGAGAAAATTTACCAACTAAGCTAAGCTATGAGCCAATAGATGGTATTGAAATTAGTTTTGAGCCTAATGATTTTACTCAAGTAAATAATGATATTAATAAAAAAATGATTAAGAAAGCTATAGAGCTTTTAGATATTTCAAAAGAAGATTCTATTATTGATTTATTTTGTGGTCTAGGCAACTTTACTTTACCTATATCAAAATATGCAAAAGCTGTGATTGGTGTTGAAGGCGAATCAACAATGGTTCAAAGAGCTATTGAAACAGCTCAACATAATAGTATTTCAAATGTTAAGTTTTATGCAGCAAATCTTTTTGAGAGTTTTGAAGATAAAGAGTGGTTTAGTAATTTTGAATATAATAAAATGCTTTTAGACCCTCCAAGAGCGGGGGCCCAAGAAGTTTGTCAAGCTATTGAGAAATTTAATGTCGAGAAAATAGTTTACATCTCTTGCAATACTGCTACTTTAGCAAGAGATGCTGGTATTTTAGTAAATCAAAAAGGGTATAAGTTAGTTAGTGCTGGTGTTATGGATATGTTTCCACACACTATGCATGTTGAATCTATAGCTGTTTTTGAAAAAAAATGATGGAGAAACTGATGTATATAGGTTTAGATATCGGGGGTACTAATATATCTGCGGGTCTTTTTGATCAAGATAAAAATTTAATGGCTACGGCTAAGGTTAAATCAAAGGGTAAGAGTCATACTAATATAGTTTTGGGTCAAGTTTTTAAGATAATTAATGAGCTTACAGATAGCTTTAATAAAGATAAAATAAAAGCTATTGGTATTGGCATAGCTGGATTTGTTGACTCAAAGCAAGGAGTGCTTAAGTTTAGTGCTAATATAAATCTAAATGGTGTTAATCTTGCTAAAGAAGTAAGTCAAAAATTTGGTGATGTACCAGTATTTCTTGAAAATGATGTTAATGTTGGTGTGATTGGAGAATGGAAATATGGTATTGGTAAGGGCCATAAGAATATTGTAGGTATCTTTGTGGGTACTGGAATAGGTGGTGGTCTTGTTGTAAATGATCAATTTTTATATGGTGAGACTGGTGCTGCTGGAGCTGTTGGTCATGTGACTATAAATACTCAAGGGGCATACTGTCAAAGTTGTGGTTCCCAAGGATGCATAGAGACATATGCAGGTAAGGTTGGTATTCAAAATAGAATTATGAATCTGCATAAAAAAGGTATCAAAAGTATGCTGATTGATTCTGTTTTAGAAAATAAAGGAGAACTAAATGGCTTATATCTTAAAAAAGCCATAAAAGCTAAAGATCCAGTAGCTATTGATGTAGCAAATACAGCAATGACTCACTTAGGCATAGCTGTGGCAAATTACATAAATTTGATGAATCCATCATTAATTCTTTTTGGTGGAGGTATTATGGAGGCTATAGGTAGAGATTATTTAGATATTATTTACCAGTCGTGTTCAAAGTATGCTTTTAAGACAATGTTAGATGCATGTCAGTTAAAAATAGCAACATTAGGTGATAATTCTGGAGTGTATGGTGCTATGGATATAGCAGTTAATAGATTAGAAGGAAATTGGTAATGTTTATAGGTGTAGATATCGGTGGTTCGAATATGGCTGCTGGTTTATTTGATGAAAGTAGAAAGTTAATAACAACTGCAAAAGTTAAGTCCAAAGCAAAAGATGCAACGGAGGTAGTTATTGGGCAGTTATTTAAAGTTATTAATAAACTAATAGCTGAGATTCCTAAAGATAAAGAACTTAAAGGTATTGGCATTGGTGTTGCAGGTTTAATAGATAAAAAAACATCTGTAGTACGTAGAAGTGTGAATATTAACATTAATGGAGTTAACTTAAAGTATATACTAGAAGAAGAGTATAGTGTTTTAGCCGAGATAGATAATGATGTCAATGTTGGGATACTAGGTGAAGCTAAATATGGTGCAGGCATTGGTTGTGATGATATAGTTGGAGCATTTGTAGGTACTGGAATTGGTGGAGGGTTAGTTTTAAATGGTAAGTTATATACTGGTAATAGTGGTTTAGCTGCAGAACTTGGCCATACTATTATTAAACAGGGTGGTTCATATTGTCCTGGCTGTGGCTCACAAGGTTGTCTAGAGGCTTATGCTGGTAAGGTAGGTATAGAAAAGAAAGTAAAAAACCTAGCTAAAAAGAAAATTAAAAGTACGTTAATTGAATTAGTAATTGAGAACGATGGTAAACTCAAAAGTAGCCATATTAAAAAAGCACTTGATGAGAATGATGAAATTGCTCTAGATATTTTATCAGAAGCTATGGTATATTTAGGTGTAGGCTTAGGAAGTGCTTTAAATATGATTAATCCATCTATGGTAATCTTAGGCGGAGGGGTAATGGAAGCTATTGGTGAAAAATATCTCCCTCAAATAAAAAGAGCAGCTATGAGAAATTCATTTGCTGATGTTTATGCCGAATGTGAATTTAAATTAGCAAAATTAGGTGATCAGGCAGGTATATATGGCGCTATGGAACTAGTTGCTAATTAAATTTACTTGGATATAGAATGCTTAATCAGGTTCTTTATGGCTTTTTCTCACAGCTATCTAGTTATCTTAAAGGATTCAAAGATATAGATCTCAGAAAAATTTTTGATGACTATAACTCTTTTGAGATTCTATGGTTTATATGTTCTGTTGGAGTGCTTGGCTTTATAAGTATATTAACTACTAACCAGTACTTAATTTTGACAACTATTGCCATAGTCACAGGGATGTTGAATCTTTTTCTAATCGCAAAAGGTAAAACTCTTAATTATTTTTTTGCTTTTATTAATAACCTAACATATGCCTATGTTTGTTATAAACAAGATATTTTTGGTCAGTTCTTATTATTTGCATTTTTCTTTTTCCCGATGCAGTTTTATGGTTTATATAATTGGACAAAGCCACAAAATATAGGTAAAAATAATGATATTGTGACAAGAAGTCTCACCACTAAGCAGAGGGTATACTTATCTATAGGTATTATTATTTCGGCTATTTTATATGGTACTTTTATATTAAAAGGTATATTTAATCAGCAAATTGGGCTTTTTGCTGACTCATTAACAGGTGTTGTTTCTGTTGTTGCTATTATACTTATGGTAAAGGCATATTTGGAGCAATGGACATTATGGATAATTATTAATACTCTTTCAACAATTATATGGTTACAGCAATACATATCAGGGTCTGGTGATAGTGAGGCTTTTCTTGCTATGTGGCTAATTTATCTATTTAATGCTATATATGGCTACATAAATTGGAAAAATTTAGAAAAAGACTCTTAAACTTCCTGCATAAACTTAACTTAGAACTTCACTTACTATATAATCAGCATTGTTCATCGATTAGATTTCTGGGAGTTAGATCATGTCTATTAGACAAACTTTATTTTTGATTCTTACACCAATAGTAGCGATGTGTATCTTGTCATTTGGGAATGGTTTTTTTACAACGTATTCATCCATTGAACTTAATGACCTTGGTCGCTCTAATCTAATGATTGGTTTGGTTTCAGCCGCTTACTTTTTTGGTATGATGGCAGGCTCTTATTTTTCACAGTCTACAATTGTCAGGGTTGGTTATATTAGAGCATTTGTATTATTTGCTTCATTAATGGCGATAAGTACTCTAATAATAGGTATTTTTAAAGAAATATCAGTTTGGATGTTTTTTAGATTTGTCTGTGGTTTTTCATTAGCTGCTTTATTTATTGTAATTGAAAGCTGGTGTATATTATCCTCTGAGAAAAAAAATAGAGGCTTAATATTTTCTATATATTTATTTGTTTACTATGGCACACAGGCTTTATCTCAGTTGATGATAAATTTTCATTTTAGTCAAGCTTTGTTGGCTTATTGTTTTATATCATCATTGTGTAGTATTGCTATTGTGTTAATGGCATTTACAAAAACAGTTGCTCCTGTGCCCCAATCAGAAGAAATCTGTTCACCGATACAGATTATGATAAAAGTTCCTTTAGCAATGGTTGCAAGTGTTGTAGGAGGAGCTTTATTAGGAGCTATTTACACTATACTTCCAGTATTCTTAGTTAGAGTTGATAGTAATCATGATATGATATCATTTCTAATGATGACTACCATTTTAGGAGGCATGTTATTACAAATTCCTATGGGTAAATTATCAGATATTATAGATAGACGAAAAGTAATTTTATTAGCTGGAGCAGGAATCTGTTTGGCTTCTATTTTAATCTGTATGTTACATAATTCATACCTTATATTTTCGATTATTATATTTGTATTTGGAGGGTGTGCTTTTGTGATCTACCCTTTATCAATATCTCATGCTAGCGATTTTCTTGATGAAAGTGAAATATTAGGAACAATTGGGGTCTTAACAATCGCATATGGCTTAGGATCTGTAGTTGGTCCAGTTGTAATATCTAGTTTTATGGCAGTAGTTGGTCCTTTTGGGTTTTTTGCTATAACAGCGTTACTTAGTGCTAGTTTATGTGTTTACTCTATTTATAGGATTTCTAAAAGAAAATCTGCAACGGATACCGTACAATTTATAGCAGCAACTCCAGAGAGTCTTAATTTTAGTGAAGCACAAGAGATTGTTTCAGATAAGTCATTAGAAGAAGAATAGCCTTAAAGGTCTATATTCAAATTGCAAAGCATACTCAGCTAGCTTATAATTACAGAAACTTGTATATATGCAAGAAAGACTTAACATATCTTAAGGAGTTTATAGTTATGTCATCACAAATAAGTAAAGTTTTTGCAAGACAAATATTAGATTCACGTGGAAACCCCACTGTTGAAGTAGATGTTGTTTTGGAAAGTGGTGCTTTTGGTAGAGCAGCTGTGCCATCAGGGGCTTCAACAGGTATTAGAGAAGCTCTAGAGCTAAGAGATGGAAATAAGAAACTTTTTCTTGGTAAAAGTGTTTATAAGGCAGTAGAAAATGTAAATACAAGAATTACCCAAGCAGTTAAAGGTCTAGATGCTTTAGATCAAAGATTGGTTGATAAAACTATGATTGAGTTAGATGGTTCAGAAAACAAAAAGAATCTGGGTGCAAATGCAATTCTAGGTGTTTCATTAGCTACAGCTAGAGCAGCAGCATCCCATTTAAGAAAACCTTTTTATCGTTATTTGATGGATGTTAAAGAATATCTAATGCCAGTACCAATGATGAATGTTATCAATGGTGGTTCGCACGCTGATAATAATGTTGATATGCAAGAATTTATGATTGTACCTGCTGGTTTTGAGACTTTTTCAGAGGCACTTAGATGTGGTACAGAAGTGTTCCATACGCTTAAAAAAGTCTTAATTGCAGATGGCTACAGTGTTGCAGGTGTTGGTGATGAAGGTGGTTATGCTCCTGATCTTCCGTCAAATGAAGCTGCTATTGAATCAATTTTAAAAGCTATTAAAGAAGCAGGATATAAGCCTGGTAAACATGTATTTATAGCCTTAGATCCAGCAAGTAGCGAATACTATAAAAATGGTAAATATGAGCTTGCTTCAGAAGGAAAATCTCTAACTTCAGCAGAAATGGTTGAGTACTTTGCTAAATGGGTTGAGAAATATCCAATTGTATCTATTGAAGATGGTATGGCGGAAGAAGACTGGGATGGCTGGAAATTAATGACTGAAAAATTAGGTAAAAAAGTTCAGTTAGTAGGAGATGACCTATTTGTAACAAATCCTAGTATTTTAGCTAAAGGTATCGAGAAGGGTGTTGCTAATTCGATATTAATTAAGCTTAATCAAATTGGTTCATTAACTGAGACTTTTGAAGCTATGGCAATGGCTGGTCAAGCTGGTTATACATGTGTGGTTTCACATCGCTCAGGTGAAACATCTGATACTATTATTGCTGATTTAGCAGTAGCTACTTGTTCAGGTCAAATCAAAACAGGTTCGCTTTCTAGATCTGATCGTATTGCAAAATATAATCAATTACTTAGGATAGAAGAAGAGTTGGGTGAAAATGCAATCTATCCTGGTTTAAAATCTTTTGTTTTTAGTCCAGAAGACGATAGTTCTAGTGATAATGATGCTCAAGAGATTATTGTTGAAGAAAGTGAGACTGAAAAAGTTATAGTTCAGGTAGAAGAATAATAACTATTTCATGAATACAAAATCAAACTTCTTTTTTTACTTTTTTATTTCTGCTGTTGTATTGTTAATTATTATATTACAATACGATCTTTGGTTTAGTAACACCGGTTTAATTAAATATAATGCATTAAAGAAAACTGTTGCTACTCAATCAAAAGAGGTCAAACAAAAATCTCAAACTAATGTTCAGCTATATTCAGAAGTTGTATCATTGCGTAAAAATAATGAAGTTCTTCAGAGTTTAGCTCGTGAAAATATGGGCTTAATTAAGAAGGGTGAGGTTTTTTATAGTGTCAAATAAATATGTGATCATTCCTGCTGCTGGTATTGGTACAAGGATGCAATTGGATATTCCCAAACAATATTATAAGCTTTCTAATGATAAAACTATTCTTGATAATACTTTAGAGAAGTTTATAGATAATCCACTTTTCGATTATATAATTATATCTTTAAATTCTCAAGATGAATTTTGGGATCAATCAATTTACTATGATCATCCTAAAGTTGATACTTGTATAGGGGGAGCAACTCGCTTTGAAAGCGTTTATAATGCTTTGAGATTTATAAGAGGTAATAGCAATGATTGGATATTTGTTCATGATGCTGCTAGGCCTTGTGTTGATACTGAAAATATTATAGCTTTATATGAGCTGACAAAAACTTCTCATTCCCAAGCTGGTATTTTGGCAGTCAAAGCGTTTGAAACTGTGAAAAAAATTGCTACCAAGAATATTGTAGTAAAAACTATTGATCGTAATGATATTTGGTTAGCTCAAACACCACAGCTATCTAGATTGGGGCAGTTAGAAAAGTCTTTTGATTTCTGTTATTCAAATAATCTTATTAATAAAATAACTGATGAAGCTTCGGCTTTAGAGTTATATGGTATTAATCCGATAGTTATCGAAGGTGGTAGAAGAAATATTAAGATAACTACCCAGGATGATTTGGATATTGTTAACTGGCAGTTAAGTAAATAATACTATTTTATTAGCAACCCAATCACATATCCAAATATAATTACTAATCCCATTATAAATAAGGTCGAATTAAAAATTACTTTCCTATATGCTTTACATTTAATATTTTTATAGATAATTATTACAGGTAAAATATACAGTAGAAAAGCAACAGCCGGAGCTACTAATATACCTATAATATTAAGGATTTTAAAATTACATATTGTGCATATCCATAAAATTATAAATATTAAGCTAATGCATATTTTATTTATTATTGATTCTGATACTTCTTTATTGCAAACATTTTTGAAAAAATATTTAAACAAATATTTTAGAGCTTCTTTTGAGCCTATGTAACATCCTATAAATGAACTTATAATAGCAGTAAAGACAATCATAGGGGCTAAGATGTCTAGCATGGTACTATGATGTTGCTCTTGGATTAGAGTCACTATTGATAGGTTATTATTATTGGCTCTACTTAAATCTGTAACAGTTGTGCTAAGTAGACAAGATGTTACAAAAAGCAGTACAAAGATGAATAGTATTAAGGCATTGATTTTGAGTATTTTATATATCTTTATTTTTTCTTCATACTCATCAAGTTTTACATAGTTCTTGTAAAAAACGACTAAGCTAGAGATAACAGGAGAATGGTTCATAGATAATATTAATATTGGTAAAACCATTAAGATGCCTACGATATATTGAGAGAAGTTAAAGTGACTATCTGTAATAAAACTGTAATTCCAGAAAGGTATAATATATATCGATAATATCACTACCATTACTATTAAGAAAATTACGATAAGTTGCATAAATTTTAGGATAATATTTATGCCTAAAGAAACTATTATTAATAGAGTCGTTAATATACTAAAACTAAACCAAATATTTGCCGATAAATCTATATCTGTAATATTATGATTTAGCAAAAAGTTGCTTAGCTCATTGTTTAAGCCAATAGAATACATTGGCATATTTAAGAAAATAGCAAAGAAATAAATAATAACACAAGTTAAACCAAAAAATTTTCCTAAATTATGAGTGAAAACACCAGTAATACCGTCATTCTCAGAGATAATTACAATATTTGCCATATTTCTATGTGAGTAATATGTTAGAGGTAGGGCAAATATCATCACAGTTAGTAGCGCCCAAAAACCACTATCCCCAGCTTGAACAGGTAAATATAGTAACCCTGCACCAATAGCAGTACCAAATAGAGTAAAAACCCATTGAGAATCAACTTTTTTGGAGTTTACCTTTTTCATGAGCTACTCCAGTCGAGAATTACTTTGCCGCACTTGCCACTTTTCATTATCTCAAATCCTTTTTTATAATCATCAATATGTAACCTATGGGTTATTATTGGACTTACGTTCATACCAGCTTGAATCATGCTAGACATTAAATACCATGTTTCAAACATTTCTCTACCATAAATACCTTTTAGAATTAAGCCTTTGAATAGAATGGTTCCCCAGTTTATAGAAACATCTCCTGCAGCTATTCCTAATAAAGATAGTTTACTTCCGTGATTCATAACATCTAGCATCATTGATATAGCTGAATTAATACCAGACATCTCTAAACCAACATCAAATCCTTCACTCATGCCAATGTCAGACATTACTTTCTGCATTTGTATAGTTAACTCTTGTTGGTTTTTATATGGTGCTACATTTAATGCAACTGTTGCGCCAAACTCTTCAGCTTTTTTTAAGCGATACTCATTAACATCTGTAATAACTATTCTACGAGCCCCACAGAATCTAGCAATTTTTATAGCCATTAATCCTATTGGTCCAGCTCCTGTTATAAGTACATCTTCACCAGTTAGGTTAAATGAGAGTGCGGTATGAACTGCGTTACCAAGAGGGTCAAATATACTAGCGACCTCATCTGAAATTGTATCAGGAAGTTTAAAAACATTTGATGCAGGCATAGCTAAAAACTCGGCAAATGCCCCTTGTACATTAACACCTATTCCCATAGTTTCTCGACAAAGATGGCGTTTTCCTGCCTTACAGTTACGACAGTGTCCACAGACAAGATGACCTTCACCAGATACTCTATCACCAATATTCAATCCTGTTACACCATTACCTTTAGCTACAATCTCACCAACAAATTCATGGCCAGTAATCATTGGTACAGGAATTGTCTCTTGAGACCATTTATCCCAATTGTATATATGTAGATCTGTTCCACATATAGCAGTTTTTCTAATTTTAATTAAAACATCATTGTATCCATACTCTGGCATTGGAGCATCATTTATCATCCATATACCAGGTTCTTTTTTTAATTTAGATAATGCTTTCATAATTTAAATCCTTTAAAATGAAACTAAATAGAGAAATAGTAATTCTCTATTACTTTGTTAGATTATACCTAGATCTTTAGCTGCTTTAGTGAAAGCTTCTACAGCTTTATCTATTTGTTCAAATGTATGTGCTGCAGACATTTGTGTTCTAATACGAGCTTTACCTTTAGGAACAACAGGGTATGAAAATGCGACTACGTATATACCATAGTCAAGAAGTCTCTCAGCAAACTCAGCAGCTTTCTTCTCATCATAAATCATTACTGGGATAATAGGATGCTCCCCAGGGATTAGATCAAATCCAGCAGCTGTCATTTTGGATCTAAATCTTTGCTGATTTGCTTGTAATTGATCTCTTAGCTCATTAGAGTTTTTAGTTATTTCTAAAGCTTTTAAAGATGTTTTAGCAATAATTGGAGCTAAAGAGTTTGAAAAAAGATACGGTCTTGATAAGTTTTTCAGTAGATCAACAATTTCTTTTTTAGCACTTATATATCCACCAGATGCTCCACCTAGACCTTTTCCTAACGTTCCTGTTAGGATATCCACTCGACCCATTACACCACAGTGTTCTATAGAGCCTTTACCATTTTTCCCAACAAAGCCAGATGCATGTGAATCATCAACCATTACAATGGCATTATATTTATCAGCTAAGTCACAGACAGCTTTAAGGTTAGCAATAATACCATCCATAGAGAAAACCCCATCAGTAGCAATCATTTTGAACCTTGCGCCAGCTTTATCTGCCTCGATAAGCTTCTCTTCTAGAGCTTGCATATCGTTGTTATTGTATCTAAATCTCATAGCTTTACATAATCTAACGCCATCGATAATACTTGCATGATTAAGAGAATCACTAATAATAGCATCTTCTTTGGTAAGTAAAGTTTCAAAAAGACCAGCATTTGCATCAAAGCAGGACGGATATAAGATAGTATCTTCAAACTCAAAAAAATCACTCAATTCTCTTTCAAGCTGCTTGTGAACACTATTTGTACCGCAAATAAATCTTACAGAGGCCATCCCATAGCCACATTCTTCAATATGTTTTTTAGCATAAGCAACTATTTCAGGATTATTTGCAAAACCAAGATAATTATTAGCACAAAAATTGATGAGTGTTTCGCCGTTTTCTAAGCTTATAACCGGGTCTTGAGGAGTGGAGATTATTCTCTCACCTTTGTAAGTGCCAGCTGTTTTTATTTCTTGAATTTTATTATTGATGTTGTTGTAGAAATTTTTATTCATACTTAAATCCTTAATTGTTTCTCAGCTATCCCTACTCTAATACTATATAAGAATAGTTAAATTTGGAATTTCAAAATGTTAGATTTTACAAAAAATATATTTGTGCGAGAATATTTGCTTAGTTTTTTGTTAACGTAAATCTTCATTCAAATTTTTATGTTTGAGTAAATATCTTTCATATAGCTTTAGTAGCACAAAAAATACCGAGACTATATAATTTTTTGTAAATTATAATAAAAAATTAAGTTTTTCTAAAAGGACTCCAATAATCATAAATAATTATAATTTTTGTTGTATTTTTTTTTTTTATCTTTATACAATTAATTATGAGCACCAAGAGGAGAATAAGATGATTGGGGAAAAGAAGCTAGCGACTGCGATATCATATATGCTGATGGGTTTATGTTCATTTACACTAGCAGAAGCAGCTACGAGTAATAGCGTTGAGACTTATGATTTTAAAGCACCATTTAAGGATTATAATAATAAAATAGTTCTAAATATTAATAATGTATCATCAGCAAAGATGGTTGAATTTACAAGCAATTTTAAACCGAAGGCTGGTTGGGGTAATTGTTTTGGAACTAGAGCAGATCTTGTTGATTTTGTATCTACACAAAGTAGCAATGGCGACTATGTAACCAAAATGACGTTGAAAGACGGAGGATCTTTTGATCTAACGCAATCTTGTGATATTATGGGGACAGATTCTGGTAATGCAATTGTGTTACCTGGGGTTGTTGTTCCTTTAGTTAATGACCTTAAGATTGATGGTAAAAATCTTGAAATTGAAAGACCATGTGCTGGAAATATATGTAAGGATCCTGCTCCAGGATATACAAATTCAGCATATTATGCACAATGGGCTGTATGGGGACGCAAATATAACCCTTATGATTTTAAATATAATAAGTTAAATACAATAATTTATGCATTTATAGGTTTTGATAAAGATACAGGTAATATAAAAACACTTGATGCTTCAGCAGATACATGGGGACTTTCAGCAGCAGCTCGTGCAGCTAAGAAGTATCCATATCTAAAATCATTTTTATCATTTGGTGGTTGGACGAATAATGGTGTTACAACAGCTCCGATGTTTGAGCAGTTAGCTTCAAATCAACAAAGTATGGAGACTTTTGCTAAACAGTCTGTAGGGTTGATGCGTAAACTTGGTTTTAATGGTATAGATATTGACTGGGAGTGGTGGTCTGATTATGGTAATGATGTAGCTCCAGCTAAGAAAATGTTAGCTTTCTTTAAAGTTCTTCGTGCTAAGTTAGACAAGGCTGGTAAAGAAGATGGTAAGAAATACTATCTGGCAATTGCTGTTAATGGGGCTAGAAGTCGTATTGAAGCAATGGAAGATCCAAACAATCCAAATAGAGTATCAGATTTCTGGAAACAAACTGGTGAGTTAATGGATGAAATAAATGTTATGAACTATGACTATCAAGGTGCATGGGGTGCTGGTTTTCCTGCATATTTCCAGGCATCTGCAACATTCCCAGATGTATCTCAATATAGTGCTAATAGATATAATGCTGGAAAAGTATCTGGAGATGTACAAGATAATGTTACAGATAGTGCTAGTAGTGGTGTTAGTTTAAGTGAATCTATTGGTAAAGCTGGTGGATGGTCAATCCATGATTCTATTGATGCATATATCAAAGCTGGAGTTCCTGCTAAGAAATTAATAGTAGGTTTACCTTTATATGCAAGGTCAATGGCTGTTGATAGTGATGTAAATGGAGGTTTATTCCAAGTAATTACTGGATCTGGACTTGGTGATTATGAGAATGGTGTATTTGACTATAAATGTTTAGTTAATCCTGTTAGTGATCCAGTAACTGGTTGTGGAACATCAAAACCAGTAAATGGGTTATCAGATTTACAATTTTATAATGAAAAATCAAATTTAGATATTTTTGATAAGTACGGTAAAGTTGCGATGCAGCCATGGGCATATAGTCCATCTACCAAGTCATTTATAACTTATGATGATGCTTGGTCTGTAGCTAAGAAAACAGAATTTGCTATGGGTAGAGGGCTTGGTGGAACAATGTTCTGGCAGGCTGATGGAGATTCTACAGATGATGGTAAGTCTTTAATAAGTGCAGTAGCTGCTGTATACCAATCAGATAGCATTTATGTATCTGTAGATAATGTAACAGAGACATCAGCAACAATATCTTGGAATAAGCCAGAACTTGATGGTAATGTTACATATATAGTTAAACTAAATGGGAATATAATTGCTCAAAATATTAGTGTTCAAAACTATATACTAACTAATTTAGATAAAGCTACTAACTATAATATTGAAGTTATTGCTAATGCTTTAGGTGAATCTAGAGAAGATAAATTGTCATTTACAACAGCTAGTGGTAATGATCAAAATCAAACAGATGATGTAGCTACAAGTAACTGGGATCCAGATAAAGCTTATACTAAAGGTGAAAAAATAGAAGTTAATGGAGTAGTATACGAAGCACAATGGTGGACTAAAGGTGAAAACCCTACTCAATCAGGAGAATGGGGTGTATGGCGAGAGTTTGATAATCAAACAAATGATCAAGGCGATGATACTTCTTCATCTTCAGGAACATGGAGTACTAAGACTGTGTACAGTAAAGGAGATCAGGTAACGTATAATGGTCAAATATATACAGCTCAATGGTGGACGCAAGGTGATATTCCATCAAATGGAGGTGCTTGGGAAAAACCAGTTATTCCTGGAGGTGCTTGGGAAAGTGGTATTGCATATACAAGTGGGCAAACAGTAACTTTAGATGGAAATACATATAAAGCTAAGTGGTGGACTAGTGATGATAATCCTAAAGATGGAGGTGTATGGCAGAAGTTATAGAATAAAAGTTAGTCAATTACTTAATCTAAATATTTATTCTAAAATATATTTGATCTTTTTTTTAAAAACATATAGAAGTTCCAAAAATAGCTACAGTCGTATTTGGTCTATAAAGTATTTTATTTATTGGGTTATTAATACTATTTTGCTTACTGTATGTATTTAGAGATTAGTTGCTAATATTATGTTGAAGAATGGAATTGAAAGAAAGTTTAAAAATATTCAAAAAAGCGCTTGCGTTTTGGATGGATGATGCGTATTATATGTCTTCACCGGCTGACGAGTGATGTTGCTGGTAAGAGGCTAAGGTCTTTTAAGATATTTAATAGATATATTATATACAAACACTTTGTTAAAGAATTTGAGTAATCAGTAGTTAGAGTCAGAATTTGAGAATTAAACTGAAGAGTTTGATCCTGGCTCAGATTGAACGCTGGTGGCATGCTTAACACATGCAAGTCGAACGGTAACAGGAGAAGCTTGCTTCTTGCTGACGAGTGGCGGACGGGTGAGTAACGCGTAGGAATCTGCCCATTTGTGGGGGATACCAGTTGGAAACGACTGTTAATACCGCATACTATCTGAGGATTAAAGGTGGCCTTTGTGCTGCCGCAGATGGATGAGCCTGCGTTAGATTAGCTTGTTGGTGGGGTAAAGGCCTACCAAGGCTACGATCTATAGCTGATTTGAGAGGATGATCAGCCACATTGGGACTGAGACACGGCCCAAACTCCTACGGGAGGCAGCAGTGGGGAATATTGGACAATGGAGGAAACTCTGATCCAGCAATGCCATGTGTGTGAAGAAGGCTCTAGGGTTGTAAAGCACTTTAGTTGGGGAGGAAAGCTTATGAGTTAATAGCTCATGAGAAGGACGTTACCCAAAGAATAAGGACCGGCTAACTCCGTGCCAGCAGCCGCGGTAATACGGGGGGTCCGAGCGTTAATCGGAATTACTGGGCGTAAAGGGTCTGTAGGTGGTTTGTTAAGTCAGATGTGAAAGCCCAGGGCTCAACCTTGGAACTGCATTTGATACTGGCAAACTAGAGTATGGTAGAGGAATGGGGAATTTCTGGTGTAGCGGTGAAATGCGTAGAGATCAGAAGGAACACCAATGGCGAAGGCAACATTCTGGACCAATACTGACACTGAGGGACGAAAGCGTGGGGATCAAACAGGATTAGATACCCTGGTAGTCCACGCTGTAAACGATGAGTACTAGCTGTTGGATTCGGTGTAAAGGATCTAGTGGCGTAGCTAACGCGTTAAGTACTCCGCCTGGGGACTACGGCCGCAAGGCTAAAACTCAAAGGAATTGACGGGGACCCGCACAAGCGGTGGAGCATGTGGTTTAATTCGATGCAACGCGAAGAACCTTACCTGGTCTTGACATCCTGCGAACTTTCTAGAGATAGATTGGTGCCTTCGGGAACGCAGTGACAGGTGCTGCACGGCTGTCGTCAGCTCGTGTTGTGAAATGTTGGGTTAAGTCCCGCAACGAGCGCAACCCCTATTGATAGTTACCATCATTAAGTTGGGTACTCTATTGAGACTGCCGCTGACAAGGCGGAGGAAGGTGGGGACGACGTCAAGTCATCATGGCCCTTACGACCAGGGCTACACACGTGCTACAATGGGTATTACAGAGGGCAGCGAAGTAGCGATATGGAGCGAAACTCAGAAAGGTACTCTTAGTCCGGATTGCAGTCTGCAACTCGACTGCATGAAGTCGGAATCGCTAGTAATCGCAGGTCAGAATACTGCGGTGAATACGTTCCCGGGTCTTGTACACACCGCCCGTCACACCATGGGAGTGGGTTGCTCCAGAAGTAGATAGCTTAACGAATGGGCGTTTACCACGGAGTGATTCATGACTGGGGTGAAGTCGTAACAAGGTAGCCGTAGGGGAACCTGCGGCTGGATCACCTCCTTAACGGAAATACGAAAAAAATAATAAGCTTTGACTATTGGTTTTCAGATAATTTAGCTTAGTGTTTGTAGATAATATATTTTAGTGTAAATAAAATACGGGTCTGTAGCTCAGTTGGTTAGAGCGCACCCCTGATAAGGGTGAGGTCGGTAGTTCGAGTCTACTCAGACCCACCAGTTTTTGGGGCCATAGCTCAGCTGGGAGAGCACCTGCTTTGCACGCAGGGGGTCAGCGGTTCGATCCCGCTTGGCTCCACCATTGTTTTATTTGCATGATATAGAGATATTTAACAATTTAGTATAGAAATAGACTTAAGAGAATAAGTGCAAGCGGTGGATGCCTTGGCATTCAGAGGCGATGAAGGACGTGTTAATCTGCGATAAGCTTCGGTTAGTTGGTAAATAAACTATGATCCGGAGATTTCCGAATGGGGGAACCCACCTAACATCAGTTAGGTACTCACTCGATATGGAGTGTAGAGCGAACGAGGGGAACTGAAACATCTAAGTACCCTTAGGAAGAGAAATCAATTGAGATTCCCATAGTAGCGGCGAGCGAAGTGGGAAGAGCCTGGTATGATTTAGCTATAATTATAGTAGAACAAGTTGGGAAGCTTGACGATAGAGGGTGATAGTCCCGTATACGAAATAATCATAGTGGAACTAAGCATACGAACAAGTAGGACGGGGCACGAGAAACCTTGTTTGAACATGGGGGGACCATCCTCCAAGGCTAAATACTCCTGAATGACCGATAGTGAACTAGTACCGTGAGGGAAAGGTGAAAAGAACCCTTATAAAGGGAGTGAAATAGAATCTGAAACCGCTTGCATACAAGCAGTAGGAGCACGATTTAGTTGTGTGACTGCGTACCTTTTGTATAATGGGTCAGCGAGTTACTTTTAGTGGCAAGGATAACTGAATAAGGGATCCGTAGCGAAAGCGAGTCTTAATAGGGCGACTAGTCGCTAGGAGTAGACCCGAAACCGGCGCGATCTATCCATGGCCAGGTTGAAGGTTAGGTAATACTAACTGGAGGACCGAACCCAATAATGTTGCAAAATTATGGGATGAGCTGTGGATCGGAGTGAAAGGCTAATCAAGCACGGAGATAGCTGGTTCTCCCCGAAAACTATTTAGGTAGTGCCTCGTGTATAACTGATTGGGGTAAAGCACTGTTTCGACGATGGGGGTTTTACGACCTTACTGACTCGATGCAAACTCAGAATACGATCAAGTTCAATCACGGGAGACACACTGCGGGTGCTAAGGTCCGTAGTGGAGAGGGAAACAGCCCAGACCGCCAACTAAGGTCCCCAAGTCATAGCTAAGTGGGAAACGAAGTGGGAAGGCCCAGACAGCCAGGAGGTTGGCTTAGAAGCAGCCATCCTTTAAAGAAAGCGTAATAGCTCACTGGTCGAGTCGGCCTGCACGTAAGATTTAACGGGGCTAAGCTATGCACCGAAGTTGCGGAATATATAGTATATATTGGTAGGGGAGCGTTCTGTAAGCCGATGAAGGTGAATTGAGAAGTTTGCTGGAGGTATCAGAAGTGCGAATGCTGACATGAGTAACGTAAAATAAGTGAGATTCTTATTGGCCGAAAACCCAAGGATTCCTACGCAATGTTAATCAACGTAGGGTAAGCCGGCCCCTAAGGCGTAGCTGAAGAGTGAAGTCGATGGGAAACAGGTTAATATTCCTGTGCCGCTTATATGAACGAAGGAGGGACGGAGAAGGTTAGGTAGGCCTGGCGAATGGTTGTCCAGGTAAAAGTATGTAGGTAGAGATGCTAGGCAAATCCGGCATTTTGTTGATCTGAGATACGAGACGAAGTCAAACTTGTTTGACGAAGCTATTGATACCAAGCTTCCAGGAAAAGCTTCTAAGTATATTGTATAAGTGACCGTACTGTAAACCGACACTGGTGGGTAGGTAGAGAATACTAAGGCTATGAGATAACTCTGGTGAAGGAACTAGGCAAAATGACACCGTAACTTTGGAAGAAGGTGTGCCCTTGATGGTGATAAGACTTGCTCTTTGAGCTGTTGGGGGTTGCAGATACCAGGTGGCTGCGACTGTTTATCAAAAACACAGCACTCTGCTAAATCGTAAGATGAAGTATAGGGTGTGACGCCTGCCCGGTGCTGGAAGGTTAATTGAAGGGGTTAGCGCAAGCGAAGCTCTGGATCGAAGCCCCAGTAAACGGCGGCCGTAACTATAACGGTCCTAAGGTAGCGAAATTCCTTGTCGGGTAAGTTCCGACCTGCACGAATGGCGTAACGACGGCCACACTGTCTCCACCAGAGACTCAGTGAAATTGAAATCGCTGTGAAGATGCAGTGTACCCGCGGTTAGACGGAAAGACCCCGTGAACCTTTACTACAGCTTTGCACTGGACTTTGAATATTTATGTGTAGGATAGGTGGGAGACTATGAAGCATGATCGCTAGATTGTGTGGAGTCGACCTTGAAATACCACCCTTGAATATTTAGAGTTCTAACTCAGGAGAAATTCGAGGACAGTGTATGGTGGGTAGTTTGACTGGGGCGGTCTCCTCCTAAAGAGTAACGGAGGAGTACGAAGGTGCACTC
The DNA here is from genome assembly GCF_002211785.1 of Francisella halioticida. Taxonomy (NCBI): domain Bacteria; kingdom Pseudomonadati; phylum Pseudomonadota; class Gammaproteobacteria; order Thiotrichales; family Francisellaceae; genus Francisella; species Francisella halioticida. The sequence goes on along the minus strand of NZ_CP022132.1, from coordinate 1,646,280 downwards.
GGTATGGTCGGAAATCATACCTAGAGTATAAAGGCAAAAGTGCGCTTGACTGCGAGAGTGACGGCTCGAGCAGGTACGAAAGTAGGTCTTAGTGATCCGGTGGTTCTGTATGGAAAGGCCATCGCTCAACGGATAAAAGGTACTCCGGGGATAACAGGCTGATTCCTCCCAAGAGTTCATATCGACGGAGGAGTTTGGCACCTCGATGTCGGCTCATCACATCCTGGGGCTGAAGCAGGTCCCAAGGGTATGGCTGTTCGCCATTTAAAGTGGTACGCGAGCTGGGTTCAGAACGTCGTGAGACAGTTCGGTCCCTATCTGCCGTGGGCGTTAGAGATTTGAGAAGAGTTGCTCCTAGTACGAGAGGACCGGAGTGAACGAACCACTGGTGTTCCGGTTGTTTCGCCAGAAGCATTGCCGGGTAGCTACGTTCGGAAGGGATAACCGCTGAAAGCATCTAAGCGGGAAGCCTCCTTCAAGATTAGATCTCTCTAGCTATAAGCTAGTAAGGAACGTTGGAGACTACGACGTTGATAGGCTGGATGTGGAAGTACAGTAATGTATGAAGCTTACCAGTACTAATGATCCGAGAGACTTAAGTCTATTTCTATGCTGAATTGTTAAATATTTTTAATCCAAAACATAAAGTTTTGGCGATGATAGCTTGTAGGAACCACCTGATCCCATTCCGAACTCAGAAGTGAAACTATAACACGCCGATGATAGTCTGGCATTTGCTCAGGTGAAAGTAGGTAGTCGCCATCTTTTTCGAATATCAAAGTCTCAACAACAAGAGCACAATATGAAAGCCTTGCCTAATCAGCAGGGCTTTTTTTGTTTCTGACGATTAATAATTTTACATACAAGAAGTTTAACTATAGTCATATTTTCCGTAGTTTAATATGTTTAAATTATGATCTACCCCGTCAATTTGGGACAGTTTACTACTTCATTTTCCATTATATATTCAAATTGATATGGAGTCATATAATTTATTGTAGAATGTCTCCTTTTTGTATTATAGTAAGCTTCAATATATTCAAATATTGATAGTTTAGCTTCTTCTCTAGTTTTATATCTTTCATCATGTACTAACTCTACTTTTAAAGTTCCAAAGAAACTTTCACAAGCAGCATTATCGTAACAGCATCCTTTAGAGCTCATACTTGATAGTAGCCAGTGTTCTTTAATAATGTCTTGATATTGTTTGCTACAGTACTGTGACCCTTTATCAGAGTGTATAATCACACCACTAGGAAAATTTCTTCTAAATAATGCCATATTTAAAGCATTACAAACTAAATCCGCTTTCATCCTAGAATCCATTGCCCAACCAATAACTGATCTTGAGAATAAATCTATAATCACACAAAGATACAGCCACCCCTCTTGTGTAGGTACATAAGTTATATCTGTAACCCACCTATGATTTACAGATAAAGCAGTGAAGTTTTGTTCTAATAAATTATCATAAACATGTTTGTTGTGGTTAGAATCTGTAGTTTTCTTATGCTTACGAGCCGCTTTAGCATGTAAACCAAGTAATTTCATACGTTTAGATACTCTAGGTTGAGTAACTTTCCAACCCATATCTTTAAGCTCTTTGTATATCCTAACACTTCCATATCTAGATTTATGTTCATTAAAATAGCATCATCTAGTTCAGCATCATTATATTGCCTTTTACCTATAGGTTTATGAATCCATCTGTAATATGAAGATGTGCTCACATTCAAAGATTTACATAGTGTTGTTACTGGCATAACTTTATAATGCTCCTTAATAAAGGCGTACCTTACAGATTTTGCTTTGCAAAGTACGCTGCTGACTTTTTTAGTATTTCACGCTCTGTTTCTGCCTGTTTGAGTTTTTTCTTCAAATCAGTATTTTCAAAAGATAGTTGCTGGTACTGCGTTTTATAATCTATCTTTATTTCTTTCTGAGGGTTTGACATGGCTTTGGATATCCAACTGCAAATGGTTTTATATTTAACCCCTAAATTATCTGCTATTTCTCGTCTATTTGCATCTGGTTGTAAACATAATTTAACAGCTTCATCTTTAAACTCTTTTGTATATCTCATCTTGTCTCCTTTTCTTAACACCTAAGTGTCCCAAATAGGAGGGTATGATTAGTTGCTCATATTATACTCTTTTTGATAAAGAGAAGGCTTGAATTTGAGCTTCTATTTTAGAAGACAATAAATTGAATAATGTTTGTAATAGCTACTATAAATGGCTTCATAATATAAAATAATAAATTTGATCCATTGAATGGAATAATTATTAGAGCAAGTAAAATAAAAAAGCCGTATCTTTGAATGCTGTTATACTTAAACGCTAGAGATGGTGGTAGAAAAGCTGTTACAATCTTACTTCCATCTAACGGGGGCATAGGTATTAAATTTAAAATCATTAATACTATATTTATCATTATGCCGTAAAAGGCATTCCTTGAACATAAGGGTGAAAAGTTACATATTTTGCAACTATAGCCCATAACAAAGCCATTATAAAATTTGCTAAAAGGCCGGCAGCAGCAACCAAAGCCATATCGAATCTAGGATTTTTTAATTTGTTATAATCTACAGGTACTGATTTAGCCCATCCAAAAATGAAAGGAAATCCAGAGGCTATTGAAGATAGTAGCATTATTCCTGGAATTAGTAGAGTTCCAATAGGATCTATATGAGGGACAGGGTTTAAAGTAACCCTGCCAAGAGTATATGCTGTATTATCTCCTCTTAGTTTTGCAATAAGTCCATGAGCAGCCTCATGCATAGTTATAGCAAATATTAATGGAATTCCTGCCATCAATAGAACCATTAGAATGTGATTTAAATCAATGTTTAATAATTAATTTAATTGATTATGGATAAATTATATGTAAAACTAATACAATATATTATAATAAAGTGTTAATTAATTAGGATTTATTATTAATATGCAATGTTGTTCTAATTAAGAATAATTAAGTAATATGACTAACGAATAAATGTTTTATTAAAATTAATTTTTTAACTTTAACATTAATTATAAATTATTTAATAATTATGTTTATTTTAAGTTAAAATTTAGAAGTTTTAACATTTGCTTTATCAAAAGCTTGTTGTAGATAAAAAAGTAATATTTTTTGTTCACGAGGTCATTCACTTTTTAATTATAAATTAAAGGAGGCTCAATTTTATGGCAAATCAATATTCAGGGAACTTTGAACAAATAGTTGAAGATAGATTTAAGTGTTCAGCACGAGAAATGCTACTGAAATGTCAAAGGGATGGTTTAAGTTATCAAGATGCTGAAAAAGTTTTAGGCTTTAAGCATGTAACAATTAGGAAGTGGGCAAAAAGGTTTGATATCAAGCTACCTCCTAGATTTAGAATGAATGAAGATAGTGCAGATCTTAATAGAGAAGTAGCTTACCTTAATGAGTGTAAATCAGAAAACCTAACTAAAACAAATATATTTAGTCGCTGTTGGGTAAATATGAGTCTTTATTCAACTATAAAGGCTAAATCTTGATTGACTTGTATGGCTGAGCCATTCGTATCAAAATTAAAAGATACTTTTTTTCCTGGCGTCAGGATAATAACAGTTGAGCCATAGTTAAACCAACCTATGGTACCACCTTTTTTAAATTCGATGTTAAAATTATCGTTATTGTAATCCCAGGTTTGGATATTCTTATAATAATTAGGAGCAACCTTACCGTACCATACCGTTTCTATACCTGCTACTAAAAGGGCCCCTACAAAAATTACAGCAATTTCGCCAATTTGTGTATTAAAATAACAAATTAGTCTTTCATTCTTAGCAAATAGGTTATCTATTTTATTTGTTGTTAGTTTATTTACAGAGTAGAGATTGCCGGGGATATAGACCATTTTTGTTAATTTACCATCTATAGGCATATGGACTCTGTGATAATCTTTGGGTGATAAATATATTGTTGCAAATTTTGTAAAATCTGTTTGAGAGCTGTTTGCTATTAGTGATTCTGTAGTAAAATATTTTCCTTTTGCTTGAATAAGGTCGCCACTTTCTATGTTTCCAAATTCACTCAAAATACCGTCAGCTGGAGATGTAATCACTGTTGGATCTGTGTTTAGAGGTCTTACATCATCTTTTAATTTTCTTGTAAAGAAATCATTAAATGATATATAGCTATCAGGATTAGTTTCTTTTGCTTCATTGATATTTATTTTGAACTTTTTTATAGCTAAATTAATTAAGTAGTTTTTTATAGCTTTATTTCTTGATTCAGCAAGTCTACTTATTAGGCGTGACGTTAAACCATGCGGTAATAAATATTGTAAAAATATAAATAAGTTATTTTTCATTAGGTATACTCATGTTTATTTACTAAAAGCTTATTATATATCAGTATATCACTGTGTTATAATATTTGGCTAACTTAATCATATTAATTTAAAATAATGAGAAATATATCTAAAATACTTGTAATATTGAGTTTTGTCTTTTTATTACAGGACTGTTCAACAAATAAAGTTGATAATGATTTTTCGTATGAAAATTTATCAGAAACTGTAAGTGGAGCACCATTTAGAAATAGAAAATATGATTATGCAAGAGTTCAAGTAAAAGAGGAGTCACCTTTAAAAGTACCGACTGGCTTAAATGGTAATAAAATAAAACCAGCGCTTAAACTTCCAGAAGGTGATAATGATTATGCTAGATTAGAAAGCAGTGAGGCTCAGAAGCAGATGTTACCTCCAAATTATTCTGATAAGTTTAATATGTCTAAAATTATTGATGATCAAATTGCTAAAGTTTCGATTAGTGTTCTTTATGATGATACTGGGGAATTGAAATTAGTTTTTAGAGAACCAATAGCTATAACCTTAAACTTACTTGAAGAATATTTTAAAGCTAGGCCAAAAGATTATAAGCTTATGTCAGTAAAAGACGAGATGTTATCTGGGAATCTGATAAAGGTTAAAGATATACATAAACAATTAATATTTGTTATTAAAGCTCGTAAGGTTGATGATTTATCTAGCTTGGTAAAAGTAAACGCAGTATTTACAGCTGATGGTAAAACACAAGCACCAGATCATATAAATCAAAGTGTTAAACTATTGAGTGAGATACGTAAAGCTTTAAATAATGCTGAGCTTAAGAGTAAAGCTAATATTAAGATAGTTAAGCAGACAGAAGCTCAACTAACTACAACTACATTATCTGCAAAAGATAATAAACACAGTATGAGTGGAATTTCAGGTTCTTCGAAAAAAAGTAAATTTGGCTTTGGTTCGTATGATAGAACTATGGATAAATCCCAACCACAGCAACAAAAATCCGAATCATACCATGACTATACTCAGATGACAGCACCGTCAGATAGTAAGGTTTATAATAGTGATACACAGGCTCAAGTATTAAATACATAGGTAGTAAAATGTATGATATTTCAGTATTTATAGGCAGATTTCAGCCTTTTCATAAAGGACATTTACATAATATTTTAGTAGCTCTTTCGAAGAGTAGGAGAATAATAATAAATGTTGGAAGCTCTTTTAATGCACCTAATATTAAGAACCCTTTTTCTTTTGAACAAAGAGTGTTGATGATCGAGGAAGATTTAAAGGCTTCAGCAGTTGATTTATCCAGAGTTATGATAGAACCTTTGGCAGATTATTACTATGAAGAGCAAAAGTGGGAAGAAGCTTTACGTAATAATGTTGCTAAATACACTAAGGCAGGTCAAACAATTGCTATTGCTGGACATATCAAAGATGATTCTAGTTATTATCTTGAGAGTTTTCCTGAATGGGGATTTATTGCTGTTGATAATTATAAGAGCTATAATGCAACAGACTTCAGATTAGAGTTCTATAAAGGATTTATTAAAATCGATTATATGTGTAGTGATGATCCTAATATTGCAACATATAAGTTTCTTAATGATTTTATGAAAACACAAAGCTATCATGATTTAGTAAAAGAGAATGATTATGTTATAGAACATAAAAAATCATGGAAACCTGCTCCATATAAGCCTATTTTAGTAACTGTAGATGCTTTAGTAATAGTGAATGATCATATACTTTTAATACAAAGAAATGGCTTCCCAGGAAAAAATATCTGGGCACTGCCAGGAGGTTTTTTGGATTATGTTGAAACAATATCTCAAGGAATTATTAGAGAGTTATTTGAAGAAACAAATATTGACTTAACAGTTGAACAGTTAGCCATAGCGAAAAGAAAAGAGAAGGTTTTTGATTACCCATCTCGATCAGTACGAGGTAGAATCGTTAGTCATGTTGGCTTGTTTATATTTGAAAAATGGCCAAATTTACCTAAGATTAAAGCAGCTGATGATGCAAAGAATGTTAAATGGATATCTATAAGGTCAATTATTAATAATATGTATGATAGAATGCTAGAAGATCATTATCAAATTATTACAGTTTTACTAGAAAACTATTATAGAAATAAAGTGTAGGGAGATTTTTATATTATGAGTTTATCAGTTGTGATTTTAGCGGCAGGTAAAGGTTCTAGAATGAACTCAAATAAACCAAAGGTTTTGCAAACACTTGCAGGCAAGACTCTTATAGAGCACGTTGTTGAATCTGTTGTAAAATTAAATCCTGATAATATTGTTGTTGTAACAGGACATTTAAAAGAACAGGTTGAGAATATCCTAGATGGTAGAGATATCACATTTGTGCATCAAAAAGAGCAGTTAGGAACAGGTCATGCTGTTTTACAAACATTACCATATCTAGAAAGTCAGAAAATTTTAATTTTATATGGAGATGTTCCTTTAATATCAGCGGAAGTTTTAGATAACTTAGTTTCTACAACTCATGACTATGATCTAGGTGTATTAACTGCTCTTGTTGAAAATCCAAAAGGTTTAGGGCGAATTATAAGAGATAAGTTTGGTGCAGTATCAGAAATTGTTGAAGAGAAAGATGCAAATGATGTACAACGTCAAATAAAAGAAATAAATACTGGTATCTACTGTGCCCATAAAAAGCTTTTAGAAAAGTGGCTACCTAATTTAGAGGCTAATAATGCTCAACAAGAGTATTATCTAACGGATATTGTTACATTTGCTAAAAATGATAAGTTATCTATAAATGTAACTCATCCTATTAATGAGTTTGAAATATTAGGTGTAAATGATAGACAACAGCTTGCAGACCTTGAAAGAACTTGGCAAAGAACAATAGCAGAAAGAATCATGGCTAAAGGTGTTAGTATTGCAGATCCAAATAGATTCGATGTAAGAGGACACTTAGATGTTGGAAAAGACTGCTGGTTAGATGTTAATGTTATCATCAAAGGTAATGTAAAGCTTGGTAATAATGTTGTTATTGGTGCAAACTGTACTTTGAAAGATTGCATTATTGAAGATAACGTTAAAATTAAATCAAATAGTGTGGTTGATGGTTCAATTATAAGAAAAAATGCTATCGTTGGACCATTTGCTAGAGTTAGGCCAGATTGTGATATAAAAGAAGAAGCGGTTATAGGTAACTTTGTTGAGACAAAAAAAACTATTCTTGGCAGAGGCTCAAAAGCTTCCCATTTAACTTATCTTGGTGATAGTGAAATAGGTTCTAATTGTAATATAGGCGCAGGAGTAATCACCTGTAATTATGATGGGGTTAATAAGCATAAAACTATAATTGAAGATTATGCATTTATTGGTTCAGATTCTCAACTAGTTGCCCCAGTGAGCATTGGACAAGGGGCTACTGTTGGTGCAGGATCAACAATTGCAAAAGATGTCCCTGCTGATAACTTAGCGATATCACGAGCTAGGCAGCGTCATATTGATAGTTGGGGAAGACCTGTGAAGAAAACAGATAAGTAAAATAATTAATAAGGTTTTATTATGTGTGGAATAGTTGGTGCTAACTCAACAAGGAATGTTACAAATATTTTAATTGAAGGCTTAAAGAAACTTGAGTATAGAGGCTATGATTCAGCTGGCTTAGCAATAATTGATGGTGAGCAAGATATTGATATATGTAAAGAAGTTGGTAAAGTTATTGAGCTTGAAAAATCAGTACGTTCTTTATCAGATTTTAAAGGTAGTATTGGTATTGCGCATACAAGGTGGGCTACTCATGGTAAACCATCAAAAGAAAATTCTCATCCTCATGCATCAGAAAAGTTTTGTATTGTGCATAATGGTGTGATAGAGAATTTTTCTGAACTTAAAAAATCATTAATAGCAGATGGTTATGGATTTAAGTCAGACACTGATACTGAAGTTGTTGTCCATTTATTAGATAGAGAATGGAAGAACCAAGAGACTATAATAGATAATATTAAGCGTATTATAAGTTTGTTAAAAGGCGCTTATGCTTTAGCAATTATATCGCAAAAATTCCCTGACAAAATTATCGCAGTGCGTTCTGGATCACCTTTAGTAATAGGTGTTGGTATTGATGAGAATTTTGTATCATCTGATGCTTTATCTTTATTGCCAGTGACAAATAAATTTTCCTATCTTGATGAAGGTGATATTGCTATAGTGTCAAAAATAGATGTGAAAGTCTTTGATAATCAAGGAATACCAAAAAATCTTGAAGTTGAAGAATATAATTATTCAGCTTCAAGCACATCAAAAGATGGTTATAAACATTATATGCTTAAAGAGATATATGAGCAGCCCGAGGCTATTTCAAATACAATTCTAGCATCATTAAAAGATAATAATGAAATCAGTTTGGAGAATTTTGATAATAAAGCAAAAGAGCTGTTTGAGAAAACTAAGCATATCTGTATTGTAGCATGTGGTACAAGTTATAATGCTGGTATGACAGCTAAATATTGGATAGAAAAATATGCAAAAATATCATGTAGTGTCGAGATAGCAAGTGAGCTTAGATATCGAGATAATGTGGTTGTAGATGGTTCGCTATTTGTAAGTATTTCTCAATCAGGTGAAACGGCAGATACCTTAGAATCGCTTAGGAAGAGTAAAAAGCAAGCTTATGCGGGAAGTATGTGTATTTGTAATGTACCAAATAGTTCACTAGTAAGGGAGTCTGATGTTGCATTTATGACAAAAGCAGGTGTTGAGATAGGAGTTGCATCTACTAAAGCATTTACTACTCAGCTGATAGTGTTAGCAATATTTACACTAGCCATGGCTAAACTTAGAAGAAGCTTATCTGATGTTGAAGTTAAAAAATACATACAAGAGTTAAAAAATGCACGAGCTTCGGTTATGGGAGCTTTAAAGCTTGACCCTGAGATAGATGAAATAAGTGAGTATTTTTCAGATAAAGAGCATACGATCTTTTTAGGTAGAGGCTTATATTTCCCTATAGCTGTTGAAGGTGCTCTGAAGCTTAAAGAGATTTCTTATATTCACGCAGAAGCTTATCCATCTGGAGAGTTAAAGCATGGTCCATTAGCTTTAGTTGATAAAAATATGCCAATAGTAGCAGTAGTACCTAATGATGAATTATTAGATAAAACTCTTTCTAATCTTCAAGAAGTACATGCCAGAGGCGGTAAGTTAATTCTTTTTGTTGATAAGGTAATTAAAGATCGAGTTGATTTTGATAATAGTATTGTATTAGAATTAGATGGTGGTCATGATTTTAGTGCACCAATAGTATTTACAGTACCCCTTCAGCTTCTTTCATATCATGTTGCTATACTTAAAGGAACCGATGTCGATCAGCCTAGAAACTTAGCTAAATCTGTAACAGTTGAGTAGGATAAAAGTTTCACTGTTTACTACGCAAAGTTAATATTCTGTTCATTTTTTTTATAGAAATGGGGTTGTTTATGGATTTTAATAAATCTTTATCGTATGAAAATGTTAGCCTTCAAGTAATACATCAAAGTGATTTTGATAGCTTGTTTAAATTGGCCAGTGATCCTGAAATATGGGATCAGCATAATGATCAATAACGTTGTAAAAAGGAAGGGTTTAAGAAATTTTTCGATGGAGGCATAAATAATTCTCAAAATTGTTATTTGATATTCTATAAAGAGGAGCTAGTTGGATCAACCAGATATTATGAATACAACCTTGATGGGCCATCAATAAAGATAGGGTATACATTTTATGCGAAAAAATATTGGGGAACAAGTTTAAATAAAAAGGTTAAAAAGCTAATGCTTAGTTATGCTTTTAAATATGTCGAAAATGTATTTTTTGATGTTTGGATTGAGAATTTTTGTTCACAAAAATCTGTTGAAAAACTAGGTGCTAATCTTTATAAAAAAAATAACATACATGGAAAATTGGTTTTTAAGCTAACTAAAAGAGATTGTTTGTTAAGCCTTTATTAAACTACAGAGTTTGCCATAAAATAGTCAAATCCTATTTTAAAATATTATTTTGATGTAGAATTCTTTTAATGTTATAACTTTGATTAGAGGTTGTTGGTATGCGACGTAGTTTACAAGCTTGGTTATATGAATATTCATTAAGTCATCATAATTCTATTAATAAAAAGATTCATAGTATTTGTGTTCCAGCTATTACTTTCTCAATTATTGGGATATTATATTCAGTTAGCTTTTGGCTGGCTTTAATCCTAATAGTCTTATCATTATGTTTTTATTTCTCATTATCTTCTGCGTATGCTTTGATTATGCTATTAGTAAGTTTTGTAATGCTAGGAGTAGTTATATTTATTCCATATATTTTATTAATTTCGATAGCTATATTTGCTATTGGTTGGGCATTACAATTTTATGGGCATCATTTAGAGGATAAAAAGCCATCTTTTCTGAAAGATATTCAATTTCTACTAATAGGTCCTTTATGGGTAATACAGAAATTTTATGAAAATATTCGAGATTAGAAAAAGAATCATAGTGTTTAAAATTTATTTTTCTAGGTATAGAGAAGCATTAAAAGAAATAAATTGATATTCATGAATAAGGAAAAATAATTAACTGAAAACTCTTCTTTGAGCAATTCTTGCCCTTTTTACAGCCGCTCTCTTAGCTAATTTTCTTTTTTCGGTTGGCTTAATATAGTGCTGTCTATCTCTAAGCTCTTGCTTGATTCCAGCTTTTTCGCAAGCACGTTTGAAGTTTCTTAAGCTGATATCAAAAGGTTTACGCTCATCTACTCTAATACTAGGCATTATAGTACCTCAATATTCGCAGCTTCAGGACCTTTTTTACCTTCTTGAGTTTCAAAAGTAACCTGTTGGCCTTCTAAAAGTGTTTCGCCATTTAGTTTTGATATATGTACAAATACATCTTTACTACCATCTTCAGGAGTTATAAAACCAAATCCTTTTTGGTCATTGAAAAATTTTATTGTACCTTGTGATTTATTATCCATTTTTATTCTCTTTAATTTTTATTTGGTTAGTTTTCTATAGCTTATTACAAAGCTATTAATTTATATGTATGGATTCATATGATATTACAACTTAAGAGATCAAGCAAAAATTGAACATTAACATAGCGAAAATTAAAACTTTCTTATCCTTACACCGCTAGTCTAGTATAAAAATGTTATAAAAGATATAGTTAGTTATAAAATACCTACTATAATTGTGCATATATTTAATTAATCTAACTTGGCTCTTTTTGCTTTAAGTAGTTCACTAGAGCTTTGCCATTGCTTTACTCGTGGTTCTAAACCTTGTATTTTTTTATTAAACTCTATCTCAAGATCTACATCATATAAATTAGCAATTTCAAGTACACATACTAAAATATCAGTTAGCTCTGATTTGATTTTTTTATTATTCTACAACACTTATGTCTACAGAAGGGCGTAATGTTGAACATACAGCCAGTGCTTCGTGTACAGGGTGGTCAGCAAACTTCTCAAAAGGAGCATTAGCCCCTGCTTTATTATTAATATATGGGATAGCTTGTTGCATTAGGTTATAGTCAAACCTAGGTGCCCATTTGCGTGAACCAAGCCTAGCTGTTGTTGAACAATTATCAACCATATGAGCAACACCTTTAAAATGCATGTATGGGTTTAGTGAATCAACCGCTTCAATAATAGATTCGTTGACTATCTCAGAATAAGCATGGCCTTTTTGAACTAAAATATCAGATTGAGCCATTATACAAGCAATATAAACGCCAGCTGTAATTGGATCGATTGGAGTTGTATGTTCATTGCGTTTAGCTCTTACTTTTTCACCAATTTTCCATAGCTCAGTTTTATCAATTTTGCCCATTGGTAAACGATCATGGCGTGCACCAGCCATTACAACTGAACGGATTTCATTACCACTTTCAACATCTTCATAACACTCAATTAGAATATCAAATAAAGGAGTATAAGCAGCATTATAGGCATTTTCAAACTTTTGTTTATCTTCAGTAGTTTCTAAACTATCGTATACTTTTTTCATACCTTGAGTTGATATGATTTTAGATATAGGCCCAGTAATTGCTTCAGCAGTGCGGCGGAAAGCTTCTTCCTTGTCCATGCCATTATCTGTAAAGTATCGATAAAGAACTTCAATAATTCCATGAACACCACCAAGTAAAATACCTCTTTCTCCAAAGATATCTGAGCGATACTCCATTTCCATAGTTGTTGGGAATACAAATGGTGCACCACAGGCTATAGCCCAACCTAGAGCTTGCTCAGTTGCTTTACCATTAATATCTTGATAAACACCAATACTACTATTAATACCCGCTCCATTAATTGTTTTACCTTGTTCGTATAAACGACGAACAGAAGGCCCCATACCTTTAGGACACATTGCAATAATATTTATATCATCTCTAATTCGGCAATTAATGCCCTTAACGAAACCAATTAAGAAACCATGAGAAAAACCTAACGTTGCTCCAGGCTTAACAGCTGCGAAAATTTTATCGTAAAGTTTAGCTTGAGCGGCATCTGAGATTAAGATAATAGCCATATCTGATTCTTTTATTACTTCAAACATTTCTCCAAGAGTTCCACTTTCCCTAGTAAAGCCAACAGCCTCAGCTTCTTTTTCTGAGCTTGAACCAGAACGTAAACCAACTTTAACTTTAATATTTGTTCCTTCTAGAGAGTCACGTAAGTTCTGAGCCTGTGCAGGACCTTGAGATCCCCAACCAATTACACCAACCTGTTTAATTCCTTCAAATGCTTGAGGTAATTTTTCAAATAGATGACGCCCACCAGCAACAATAGTTTCGTTGCATCCGCCTAAGTTATACTCTTTAACTTCAAAAATGTTACTTTGAATTTTCATAATAGTCTCCGGTATTTAGCTCTTTTATTATTAGTTTAACTATAAAATTACATAAAAAGTTGCTTGAAATAAAGTGAAAAATTTGCAATTATTTATTGCATAAGATGCAACATAAGTTAATTGTGATTGATAAAAAAGAATTGAATGCATTTAAGGTTTTGGCTGAAACTTTGCATTTTGGAAAGGCAAGTAAAAAATGTTTCTTAACACCATCAGCGTTAACCCGTCTTATTCAACGGATTGAACAAGAGATGGAGGTAATATTTTTTGAAAGAGATAACAGAAATATTAAATTAACAGATGCTGGTAAGGTTTATTATCAATTTACTAAAGAAATGTTGCAAAAATATGAAGATATAAATTATATATTACATCCTAAAGAAGGACAGATAATTGGTGATATTAGGTTATCTTGTACTGTAACGGCATCACATGTGGTTTTACCAGATATTATTAAGAAGCTACATATTAATTACCCAGGTATAAAAATACAGTTAACTACAGGCTCAATAAAAAATTGTACTAGCCAACTTGAAGAAGATGCTACTGATGTAATCATAGCTATTTTATCAAAAGATATTCCTAGTAACTTTTGTGTTAAAGAAGTGTTAACTACAAAAATGGTAATGATTGTACCTGCCATAAAGAAGATTAAAAATTTAAGAGAAGTTATTGGTGAAATACCATTTATTCGACCATCTCATTATATAGGTGGTAGTAATTTGGATGAATGGTTTACCAAGCAGAACTTAAAACCAGAAGTATATGGTGATGTTGATGGTAATGAGGCTATTTTGTCACTAGTATCATCAGGTATAGGTACTTCTATATTGCCAGAAGTAATACTAAAACATAGTCATCTATCCAAATCTGTAAATGTAATAAAAACTGATGGTCTACCAGAAATATCTGTGGGTGTAGTGATGAGAAAAGAAGCACTAGCTTCACCAATTAAAAAAATATTTTGGGAGCTTATTGAGAGGTTAGACGTGATCAAAATTTAGCATGCTAAAATTATCAATAAGACGTAGAGAGAAATCCTATGCCCTCAGGTATTTTATGTATATATTCATTATATGATAGTTTATAATGGCTAGTTAGATTTTTTGAAAAGTTTGATATTGATAAAATGAGTGAAATAATTATAAAAACATTTGAAGAAATAGAGAAAATGCGTGTTGCTGGAAAATTAGCGGCAGAAGTTTTAAAGATGATTACTCCATATGTAAAAGAAGGTATTACAACTGGAGAATTAGATAAAATGTGCCATGATTATATTGTTAATGAACAAAATGCATATCCAGCACCTCTTAACTATCACGGTTTTCCTAAATCTATATGTACATCAATAAATCATGTCGTTTGCCATGGAATACCTGCAGATAAAAAACTTAAAAAAGGTGATATTTTGAATATTGATGTCACGGTTAAAAAAGATGGCTATCATGGTGATACAAGCAAAATGTTTATGATTGGTGAACCATCTGTAATGGCTAAGAAATTGGTTGAAGTTACATATGAATGTTTATGGAAAGGTATAGAAGTAGTTAAACCAGGTAATTATTTTGGTGATATTGGTGCAGTTATTGAGAAACATGCTAAAAAAATTGGTTACTCAATAGTTGATACTTTTTGTGGTCATGGTATCGGTGCGAATTTTCATGAGCCTCCTCATGTTATGCATCATGGTAAATCTGGTACTGGAGATAAAATAGAAGAAGGGATGATCTTCACAATTGAGCCAATGATAAATGTTGGTAAAAGAGCAGTTTCAGTTTTGAAAGATGGCTGGACAGCAGTTACTAAAGATAGATCTCTTTCCGCTCAATGGGAGCATACTATTTTAGTGACAAAAGATGGATGTGAAGTTTTAACTTTAAGAGAAGAAGAAAAAATATAAGATGTCACAAAAAGTAACGCAAAAACTTGTAAATCAAAAGTGTGAATTATTAAAATCACAGAATGAGGATATTACTGTTAATAAAGTTAGAAAACTTATTGGTGGAAATATCTCAATTATTGATTTAGTAGAAAAGGTTACTTTATACAAACAAGACAAAAAAAAGGCTTTTACTGAAGCAGAAATAGAGGAACAGCCACTTCAAGATAAACCTCGTGATCAGTTATTAAATATTACTCAAAAAATATTAAAAGAATACTCAATTGAAGAAAATCAAATAGCTTTTGGCTTACGTAGTGGTTTAAAAAAATATATAGATCAGCAAGTCTCTGAAAAATCTAAAAAGCTTAAACAGAAGCAAGTTGAGATATCTAATAAGAATGATAGTTTAGAGATATCTAACTTGACCTTAAACAGACTCTATAATGAACTTCTTGAGAAATATAATGAGCTTAAAGAAGAGTCGTATAGTTTAAAGCAAAATTATAATTCAAAGTCGATGCGTTTTATTGAAAAGGAAACTGTAGAAAAAACTCTTTTAGCATGGGAGGATTTTAAGGATATTAAAGAGCAAATGTCAAGTTTAGGGGCTTATGCAAAAACAGCAATATATGATAAAAGAGGAGTTGTTGTTATAAAGTTTCCAGCTACAGATTTTTTGACTCAAGAATGTCGTTCAGGTGTTAGTAGATATCTAAAAGCTAAAACAACTTTTGATTATTCTATCCAAGCTTGGATTCTTTCAGGATTTACAGATATTTTGAAAACATTAGATTTTTTAAAGAGAAATAAATTTATTTTTTCAAAAGAGCTAGAAACTATAGCTTATCACCGTAGAAAAGGACTAGATTAACTAGTTATAGTAAACTAGTATAGAAGCCATTGTTGATATATAATTTAGAGATAAATTATTAATAATTTCTCTTAATAAATGGATTTATTCTCAAGTTTGGAAAATAAACAGTCTGTAGGCGAGTTTTCAGAGCAAGCATATCTAAACTATTCAATGTATGTGATATTAGATAGAGCATTGCCACATATTTCTGATGGTTTAAAACCTGTACAAAGACGCATTATTTACGCAATGAGTGAGATTGGTCTAAGTCACTTATCTAAATATAAAAAATCTGCGCGTACAGTTGGTGATGTGTTAGGTAAATATCATCCTCATGGTGATAGTGCTTGTTATGAAGCAATGGTTTTGATGGCTCAAGATTTTTCTTATCGTTATCCTTTCATTGATGGTCAAGGTAACTGGGGATCAGTGGATGATCCAAAATCATTTGCAGCGATGCGTTATACAGAGTCACGTCTATCTAAATATGCAGTTCTACTATTAGATGAACTTAAAAAAGGTACAGTTGATTGGGTTAAAAACTTTGATGGCACAATGGATGAGCCTAAGCTTTTGCCTGCGCAGGTTCCAAATATCTTACTAAATGGTGCCATGGGTATTGCTGTGGGGATGTCGACATATATACCTCCTCATAATATTACAGAAGTTATGAATGTTTGTTTGCATCTTTTATCAAATCCTAAGTCCTCAATAGAAGATATTCTAGAGATAGTAGAAGCTCCAGATTATCCAGGTGGTGCAAATATAATTAGTACTAGAGAAGAAATAGCAGATGTATATAAATCTGGTATAGGCTCAATTAGACAACAAGCAATATATGATTATGATAGTAGTGGTAATGTTGTAATTACAAAACTACCTCATCAAGTCTCAAGTTCTGCTGTTATGGAGCAAATAGCAAATCAGCTAAAACAGCAGAAAATTACTTGGATTAAGAATATTCAAGATGAGTCTGATGATAAAGAGCCGGTTAAGATAGTTTTATATTCTGGAACTACAAGAAAAAATATTAGTAAGATCATGGGGCACTTATTAGCTAGAACAGATCTTGAAAAAAGTTTCCGCGTTAATATGAATATGATAGGTTTAGATTATAAGCCTAAAGTTAAAAATTTATTAGATATTTTAAATGAGTGGCTTGAATATCGTAGACAAACTTTACGCAGAAGGTTACAAACTAGTTTAGATAAAGTGCTTGCAAGATTGCATATTTTAGAAGGTTTGTTGATAGCATTTTTAAATATAGATGAAGTTATTGATATTATCAGGAATTACGATGATCCGAGTATTGAATTACAAAATAAATTTTCTCTTTCAGAAATTCAGGCAGAAGCAATTTTAAATATTAGATTACGTAAGTTAGCAAAAATTGAAGAAATTGAGATAAAAAAAGAGCAGAAAGAATTAGTAAAAGAAAAAGAGCTTTTAGAAGGTTATCTAAATAGTGAAGTTAAATTTAAAAACTTAATGAAAAAAGAGTTTAAACAAATATTAAAAGACTTTGGTGATGATAGACGTTCAAAAGTTACTCAAACTGAGAAGGCCCAAGCGTTAGAAGAGAAGGATTTAATCCCTAGTGAAAAAGTTACAGTGATTTTATCAAAAGCTGGTTGGGTCAGATGCGCCAAAGGAGATAATGTTGATCCTAATGGCTTAAATTATAAACCAGAGGACAAGTTTTTTCTTGCAGTTTCAGGTAATAGCAATATTAAAGTAATATTTTTTACAAAGCTTGGTAAAGCTTACTCGATGTATGTCGATAAATTTCCTTCAGCCAGGGGGTATGGTGAACACATTACTACATATATCCCACTAGATAAAAAAGATGAAATTATCAATATGGAGTTTGTCAATACAGCTTCGCATTTTTTAATTGCTAGCACTAGTGGTAAAGGCTTTGTTATTGCTGCGAATGATCTTATTACCAATAAAGTTACCGGTAAGAATATTTTTGATGCAGATGATGTGTTTAAATTCATACCATTTGATGAGAATATGAAGATGCTTGGTGTAAGCTCTAATGGTAGAACTGTTATTAGAGGTTTTGCTAATTTTGCTATACTTAAAAAAGGTAAAGGTAAATTAATTATTAGGCTTGATAAAAGAGATAAGCTAAGGTTTGTAGAGCTATTAAGTTCAGAACAAGAGGCTATCTTAAATGCAGGTAAAAGATTTATACGTATAGATAATAAAAATATAGAAACATATCTAACTGACAAGCCCTCTGGTGGAGGAGTACTTTTACCACAAGGGTTTAGAAAAATAACAAAAATAGAGCTAGAAGGTAAATAAAATGAAAAAAATAGCAATTTTAGGAGCTATGGAAATAGAAATCCAACCAATATTAGAGAAACTAGATAGTTATGAAACAGTTGAATATGCAAATAATAAATATTATTTAGCAACATATAAAGATAAAGAACTTATCATTGCTTATAGTAAAATAGGCAAAGTATTTTCTAGTTTAACAGCAACTATAATGATAGAACATTTTGGCGCACAAGCCTTACTATTTACAGGTGTCGCTGGAGGTTTACAAGATTTAAAAGTTGGTGATATGATTGCTGCTACTGCTACTGTACAACATGATGTAGATCTTACACCATTTGGTTATCCACATGGTAAGATTCCTATTTCAGAAGTACAAATTAAGACTTCGGATTTTATTCTTGATCATGCTAAAGATGTTGCAAAAGACCTTGATCTTGATCTTCACACTGGGATTATAGCAACTGGAGATCAATTTATTAGCTCAGCTGAAAAAAAGGACTTTGTTGTTAAAGAATTTATGGCAAAAGCTATAGAAATGGAAGGTGGTAGTGTTAACCTTGTATGTAATGAAATGAATATACCAAGCTTAATTTTAAGAAGCATTTCTGATGCTGCAGATGGTGATGCTACTGAAAATTTTGATGAATTTGCGAAAAGTGCAGCTCAAAAATCAGCAAATTTTGTTATAAATCTAGTTGAGAGAATATAAAAAGGAGATTAGTTTGTGTTTTAAGAAGTTTATTATTTGTAGTATTAGTTTTTTCTAGGTCTTATCTTATGGTTTGACAGATAGACAAATTAATGATGTAAAACAACAACTTAAACAAATACAGCAAAAACAAAGTAACAATAATTTACAGATTAAATCTAGCTTAAAAACTATTAACTTAGATAGTTACCTTAAATATAAAAATATATCTCAAAATCCTGAAATATTTACACAAAAGCAGATTGCAAACTATATCAATAATCATCAAGATGAGTATTGGGCATCAGCATTATGTGATGATTTAGCTATACATTATGCTAAAAATAAAAACTGGCAAATGTTTAAAAAATTTTATGATGGAAATTTGGAAACAGATGGTAAATGTTGGATAGCACAAGATGATCAAAATGAAGAGTTCAGACAAAAATCTATTATAGATTTTACTAAACTTTGGCAAAAAGATGAGACCTCGTCAGCCTTAGAGTGTCAGATATCTAAATAAAGGTAAAGGCTATCCAAATAAAGGTAAAGGCTGTGTAGTAAATAAAGCTTATACTCTTGCATTTAATAATAGTTTTGATAACGCATTAAGACTACTTGATAAGCATATTAAACAACGGTCATATAGTGACTATATAAGTGCATGGAAAGAAATTATAAAAAATCCTTAGAACTTAGATGAATTCATTGCGAAATATCATAATTATCCAAAGTTTAGTGAAGTGCTGATAGATATATCAAATGATTTAACAAAACATAATCTTCAGCGTTATGCAAAGATATGGTCAGAATTAAAAAATACAAAATATTTGGATACAAAGCTTTATAGTCAAGCTGTACTACCTATAGCTATTAGTTTAGCTAAAAATCATGATGCTAATTCAGAACAATGGTTTTTAAAAGCTAATAAGAAATATTATAGTGATGATGCTTGGCAGTGGTTATTAAGAGCAGATTTATATAATTCAGATTTTAGTAATTACATCAGAACATATCAAAAACTACCTAAGCATCTACAAAAGGAGAATGTCTGGAAGTATTGTTTGGCATATAGTTATGCTAAAAAGGACTATAAAGCAAAAGCTAATACTATTTATCAGAAGCTTGCTAAGAAAAAAGGTTTTGACTATTATGTTTTATTATCAACAGATGCTTTAGGACAATCGTATGATTTAGGTTCTAGAAATGCAACTACGATATCTAAATCAAAATATTCTGAGCTATTAAAAGATCACAATATTTATCAAGCCATAGCTTTGTATAATGCTAAACAGTATAAAGATTCTACTAGACTATGGCGTTGGATTATAAGAGAGAAATTTAATAGTAGAGATAGATTTCAAGTTTATGATTTAGAAGAAGTGGCAGCATATAATAAAATGCATTATCAAGCTATTTTTGCAATGGGTATGTTAGGAGTAAAGAGTCGTTTAGTATACTACCCCAATAAATTAAACAATATTTTCAATTATTTAGTTCCCATCTAAGCCGCCCGTTTTTCCAATAAGTTATCGTAATAAAATTCCATAGGTTTTTTATAATTGATAGACTCATGAAATCTTCTATTATTATAAAAATCTATATAATCATCCACATCGTTTCTTAGTTCAACAATGCCAGGATATTGATTTAAATAAAATCTCTCACATTTAGCACTTCTCCAAAATCTTTCGATGCAAATGTTATCAGTTGCTCTACCTTTACCATCCATAGATATAGTAATTTTTTTATCCAATAATGTTTGGATATGAATGTTAGATGTGTACTGGCTACCTTGATCAGTGTTAAATATTTCTGGTACTCCATATTTATACAGAGCTTCATTTAAAACTTTCATAACTAAACTACTATCCATAGTGTTGGATATCTCCCAACTTAGTACAGCCTTAGAGTACCAATCAATAATAGCTGCCATATAAACTGTGCCAGCATCAGTCTTAATATATGTAATATCTGTAGACCAAACTTGATTAGGTCTCAATATGCTTAAACCTTTTAGTTTGTAACTATAAATAGCATGCTCTTTGTTAGGTTCAGATAAGTTTAAGTTTGGTTTTTTCACCGCCAATATAGCTTTGATGCCTAACTCTTTACGATACTTTTGTACTGTGTTCTCACAGATGCTAAACCCATCTTCTATTAATTGCTTATGAGCTTTTATATAGCCGTAGCAGGGAATCTCCTCATGTATCTGTATAAGCTTTGCTTTTACTTCTTCTTTATGTTCGTTAACCACAGGCTTGTAATATAAACCAGCTCTAGAAACTTCTAATAAGAAACTTTGTTTTACAACAGATAATTTATGCTTAGGATCAATCATTGCTTTTCTATCAGATAATCCCAAGCTTACGAGCTTTCACTCAAGAAATTCCTTCTCAATTGTTAGTTGTCCAACCTTCTTAGAATACTGATCTATCTTGGTTTGAAGCTTTGCATTGTCTTTTTTATATTGTGATACTGATTTGGATGGATCCATTGCCAACTCAGCATTTTCTAAAAAGGCTGTTTTTCAATTATTTATGTTTTTGGGCGTAATATTATATTTTACTGATAACTGTGTGATTGTTTGATCTTTCCCCAATACTTCCAAGACAACTTTAGTCTTAAATTCAACGGTATATATTTTTCTCTTATTACTCATTTACATTTATCCTAAATTGCTCATTTATAGTTTAGCTACTTTAGGAACTAAATTCTCAAAATTGTTGTTAAAATTTCATGGGGTATTATATAGAACTTTTATTTCCTAACCCTTTTATAGAACTTGTAAGTGAGCAGTCGAAGAAATATGACTTAGAAGAATCATTAATATTTGCAATTATGAGAAGAGAATCTTTATTTTATCGAGAGGTTAGCTTATCAGTGGGTGCAAAAGGGTTGATGCAAGTTACAAACTCGACTGCAGATTTTATTGCTAAAAGATATAAACTGACTCAATTTGAGGAACGACAAATATATAACTCTACTGTCAATATTAAAGTAGGTAGCGCTAATTTGGACTTTTTGGCGGATTTATTTAAGAATAACCTGATTTTGAGTATTGCTGCTTATAATGCAGGCCTAGGAAATGTTGCGAAATGGTTAACTAATAAAGATATACCTGCAAAACAATGGGTAGAAAATATACCATTTGTTGAGACTAGAAATTATGTTAGACATGTTCTGGTTAATATGGTGGTTTATGATAATTTAGTACTAAAAAATGATCATGTAAGATTAAGTGATCTTTTACAAACTAAGTTGTCAAATAAACTTAGTTTTAAGAAATAACTTAATAATATTCGATTTTGATATTACTTTTCTGTTTTCTATGTGACAGATGTGTGATTAGTGATCTTATCACCTCAATAATACAAATTATCAGTAAAGTAGGATCTAATAAATAGTTCCAAATATTAACCTGTAATATGTGTGTGAGTAACATTGCTGATGATAGAACAATGATAGTGTTAAATAATATAAACCTCTTAGATATAGACAGTAGCGCTAATCCATATATAAAGATAAAGGGTGTAACTATATATGGATTAAAGCCAAAGTCATAAAGTTTATAAGAAGATACAAAGAATAAGCCATAAAAAATAATCATGATTGGTAGAAATGCTAAGCTAGTGTATGGAAAGATAGTGGTTTTATTATTTATGAAAATTGACGCAATAATAGATACTAAGAATAGGAATGATGAAAAACTAAAGTAGCTTGTAACTCCTATAATAAAATAATATATAGTTTCATTATTAGATGTTACGTTTATCAAGTTCAAAGCTAATAAGACAATAACTATTATTAATAGTATTTTCTTTTGTAAAAAGCCAAATAATCTTAGAAAAATATATATTGTAAAAATATTTGCTACTAGAAGGTTGTAGTAATTAAGCATCAGTTTTTTCTCCTTTAATCTCAACAACTCTTATTGTTTGCTTCAGCTTATCTGAGAATGATAAAATAATATTACTTTTATAAAAAGTAAAAGCAGGATAAGATAGCTTGCCTTTTGCTTTATTGGTGAAAATGTATATGTTTTGCCAATTTTGAGAGTTATCTGGCTTATAAGCTAAGCTGAGATTTGATCTGCCAGAACTAGCATTATTGTAAGCTAGAAGTATACCTTCTTTGGTTTTTATCGCAGCAATTCCTGAATCTGGGTTATTAAGCATTGTTGGCTTTACGGTAGTCCAAGTTTTCCCGTTGTTATATGTTTGATTTATATAGATTTTTTTAATTGAGCTATGCATTTGTCTATAAAAAGCTAAAGCATGTGTCTTTGATAGAGGTACTACAGTTGGCTGTAAATTTACTCCATTATTAGTCATTTCTGATACCTTTATAAGATGACCTGCGCTATCAAAAATAAAGCATCTCCCATTAAGATTGTTAAATTCTTTGTATACAGGAACTGCAAAATAGCCATTATCTAGTTTAATAGCTGAACCTCTAGTAAGAGTGCTGAAGTTAAAAATAGGAGAAGCAATTACTATTTTAGGTTTACTCCAAGTTTTACCTAGATCTGTTGAGTACATGGTATTTAAAGAAGATGTAACCCAACCTCCAGTAGATGAGGTAAAGATTAACCATATTTTTTTACCTTGGGCATATATTATGGGATTACCTAAATGATGAATATGTTTTTTAAATATAGACTGAAACTCTTGGCGACTCATAATAGATTTTGTTTTAGAAAATTTCCAGTGTCCATCTATTTTTTTAGCTATTGCAAGCATTATATTTGTATTAGGGGCTGTTTCATGGTCACCACTATACCAAGTTACAAAAAGCGTGTTTCCAGATGTCGTTACTGATGATGCATGGTTATATTTTAGGTAGTCTAAATTAGCAATAGTTTTTACATCTATATTTTTTGAGATTTTTTTATTTGTTGGCGTAGACATTGAAAAACGATGATTGCATTGTTTATCAAAGCTATAAAAAACAATTACCAAGATTAAGTATATAAAGCCAAATATAAGAATTAAACTAAGTTTATTTTTCATATTTTTAAATTAATAAGTAAGATCTATTTTTATAATTGTAATCTAACTAGAAGTAAATATACTAGCTTTAAATGTTCTATATAGGTAAATACTGCATTTTGATAGAATAAGAAATTTTTCTTAGTACAAATTATTAGCTTATACTTAGAATCGTTAGTTTTTTAGCTTTAATAATGTTAGTATTTTTAGCAAAATAAATTTCTAATAGTTAAGTTATTATGTTTAGTAAAAATTTTGTAATAAGTTGTTTATTATTTTTGTCTGTAGGTATTGGGTATAGTCTTACTACTGAGCAAATTCAAGTTTCAAAACAAGCATTAAGAGATTTAGAAGCAAAAGATTATAAATCTTATTATTATCTTAAATCTAAACTTAAAAATACTAGTATATATCCATACTTTCAGTATAAAGAAGTTAGTAGTGATCCAGAGCTCTTTAAGCCATCTACGATTGATGCATATTTTAAACAGGATAATAATAAATACTGGCAAGATAAGCTATCTGATACTTTAGCGCAATACTATGCACAAAAACAAAATTGGAAGCTTTTTAAAAAATACTATAAGGGAGATCTTGGTATTTCAGGTAAATGCTGGAACATGCAAGCAGAATATGAATCAGGAGATAAACATCAAGCTTTAAAAGAGTATGGTAATCTTTGGCAGAATCGCGTATACATGCCTTCTAGTTGTTCAGTTATGCAAAAATATTGGAATAAATCAGACTATAAACCAAAGATTTACTTAACCAATAAAGCTTATACACTTGCATTTGCTAGCAAGT
Source organism: Francisella halioticida (assembly GCF_002211785.1). Classification (NCBI taxonomy): domain Bacteria; kingdom Pseudomonadati; phylum Pseudomonadota; class Gammaproteobacteria; order Thiotrichales; family Francisellaceae; genus Francisella; species Francisella halioticida. The sequence goes on along the minus strand of NZ_CP022132.1, from coordinate 1,621,590 downwards.
TTGACGACAGTCTGTGGTTATTGAAAACTTATGTTAAGAATAATGAAGACTACATTAATTATATTACTGCATGGCAAGAAGCGACAAAAAATCCTGTCAAATTAGATGGGTTTATAGCTAAATATCATAGTTATCGAAAATTTAATCAAGTATTTGTAGTTATTTCAACTAATCTTATTAATAGAAACGCATCTAACTATGCAAAGATCTGGGATAACTTAAAAAACAAAAGATACTTAAGTAAAAGGGCTAAACAAGAGTGTATTTCTGCAATTGCTGTTAGTTTTGCAAGATCTCAGTTACCTGAAGCAAAGTTGTGGCTAGAAAGAGTGGATAAGCAGTATCTAGATGTTGTAGCGTGGGAATGGTTGTTAAGGGTGGATTTGTATAACAATGATTTTGCAAGCTATATAAAAACATATTACCAGTTACCAAAAAAATCACAGCAAAATGATGCTTGGAAATACTGGTTGGCATACAGCTATGATAAACAAGGTCAGACGTCAAAAGCTAAAAATATATATGAGAAGTTAATCAAAGATCCATTAAATTATTATTCATTTTTAGCATCTGATAAGCTTAACAAACCATATAATTTTGGTAATAACATTGCTGATAAATTAAGTAGCTATGAGACTAAAAAATTGCTTTCTCAAGATGCTACTGAACAAGCTATTAGTTTATATCAAATAGGGCAGTATAAAGATTCTACTAGTATATGGTGTTGGAGTATAAGAAATAAATTAAAAGCAAACCAGATTAGTGAAATTAAAGAGCTTGTTCGTTTAGCAGAAGATAATCATATGTATTATGCAGCTATATTTAATATGGCTGTGATTGGTAAATATAATAATCTTGATGTACTTTTTCCTAAGGCCTTTATACACACAGTAAATGAAAATGTTAAGAGATTCGGTATTGATAGAGATCTTGTACTTTCTATTATGCGTAAAGAATCTTTATTTGATATAGAAGCAGGATCTTGGGCTGGAGCAAAAGGTTTGATGCAAGTTACCGAACCTACAGCTAAATTTATTGCTAAGAAATATAAATTATCTTTAATTGGGAATAAATCCAAAGGGATGAACAGTCAAATATTTATTCCTCAGAATAATATTAAATTAGGTACGGCAAACCTATATTTCTTAGAAAAATTATTTGATAAAAATACTGTTTTAGGAATAGCTGCATACAATGCAGGGCCAGGTAATGTAGCTAAATGGTTAAATAAAAGAGAAGTTCCAGCACCTATATGGATAGAGAATGTTCCATTTGGTGAGACAAGACATTATATAAGAAAAGTATTAATGTATATGATTGTCTATAATAATTTTGTCTTTAAAGATAAGAAGGATAATATTAGTAAATTCTTAGATCATAAGTTGTCTGAGAAGCAAAGTTTTAGAAAGTAATAAGCTCTAAAAAGAGTACTGTAGACCAGATGTTACAAAGTTTTGTGACTCTCCTGAGAAAGAAATTGTGTATGTGTATGTAACCTTAAGGCTAAGATTATCCACATACTTGATTGGAAACATTAGACCTACTGGGAAGACAGCAAAACCTCCCCAAGTATCATTTGTCGCTAAATAGTCACTAGGAGCATTTTGTTGATTTTTTATACCGTTGATGTTTGTATGACCGAGACCTAGTCCAGCCGCAGCATATGCTGTTACGTAATTGTTTATTTTATAATAGTATTTGGCAGCACCAGCAAAGTAGTTGTTAACTTGTGTTGTATTATATTCACTAACTAGGAAGTTTTGATAAACAAATTCTAAAGCGAAAGATTCTGTAAAGCTATAGCCTAAACTAGCAATTATTGTTGCACCACCTTTGGCCATATTTGTCTGCTGTCCCCAACCACCATTTACACTAATATATGCCATAGGTTTAAATGTTTTTTTGTAACATTGTCAAGGTCATTAATGTTATAGTAATTTTTAGGTAGTTTATAAAGGCCTTTAGCATTTTTTTCAATATGCTTTGTATCACTATCTAGTCTTTTTGCATCAGTATCTATATGGGAATCTATAGTTGATACAGAGTTAGCATTAGCAATTAGTGGTAATGTTGAAAAAGGTAGCATTACTAGCAAAAGTTTTTTTATATTCATTATTTTAACGATTATCGAAATGTTCTATATTGCAAAAGTTTTTGATTTTGTTTTGATAGAGTTGGAGAGTTAAAATATCATTCAAATAATCATTTATCAAGCTGATTTAAAATCATTTTGTGATTTTACAATTCATTTATAGTAATATTTATAGCTAAGTTCATAAAATAAAATATATCTATAATGATTTCTCATCTTAGAGTTCATACAGGATTTTCCGTTGTGGATAGTACTGTGCGTTTAGGCGATCTTTTTGCTAGAGCAAAAGATAAAAATATCGTAGCAATAGCACTTACCGATGTATGTAACTTATTTGCTGCAGTGAAGTTTTATAAACAGGCTTTGGAAAGTGGTGTTAAACCAATTTTTGGAGCTGAGTTAAAAATTGATACTGAATTGGGAGTTTCTGATTTAATACTTTTAGCTGAAAATAAAAATGGTTACCAAAATGTTGTTGATTTAATCTCTAGAGTATATCAAGAAGCAGATAGAGTTGGTTCAATACCACTTATTCCAAAAAGTTGGCTCAAAGAATCTAGTTTAGAGAATGTGATATGCTTAAGTGGTGGTCAGAATGGAGAGCTTGGTAAAGCAATTTTAGCTAAAGATAATGTTAAAGCTGAAGAGATTATCACTGAAAATCTAGCAATATTTGGCCAAGATAATTATGTCATTGAAATTCATAAGCTAGGGTATGAAAATGAAGGTTTATATAATGAAAAAGTTCTTGAATTAGCGACTAAATATAATCTAATTGCAGTAGCGACAAACCTTACAGTATTTATGGAGTCTGATGATTATGACATTCATGAGATTAGAGTATGTATTAATGAAAAAACTACAATTCTTGATGAATCACGCAAATCAAGGTTTACACGACAACAATATCTAAAATCAGCAGATGAGATGTATGATACTTTTAGCTCTTTGCCAGTTTTAGTTGATAATACATTAGCTATTGCAAAACGTTGTAATGTGACATTTGATTTAGGTAAGCCTTATCTACCGACTGTAGATATTCCAGATGGTTTAACAGAGAAAGAATATTTCTCAAAGCTATGCTATCAAGGCTTAGAAAGCCGTTTAGAAAAAGTACTAGCAAATAAGTCACAAGATAAACATGAACATATTATAAAGGTTTATAAAGATAGGCTACAAAGAGAGATTGATATTATTTGTGATATGGGGTTTCCTGGCTATTTTCTAATAGTAGAGGATTTCATCAGGTGGTCAAAAGAAAATGATATTCCAGTTGGACCAGGGCGCGGTTCTGGTGCCGGTTCATTGGTGGCGTATTCGTTACTTATTACAGACATTGATCCTTTACCGTATGGACTACTTTTTGAGAGATTTTTGAATCCAGAAAGGGTATCAATGCCAGATTTTGATATTGATTTTTGTATTCAAGGTAGAGATAGAGTTATTAAATATGTAGAGCAAAAATATGGTAAGCAAAGTGTTGGTCAGATTATAACCTATGGGACAATGGCTGCTAAAGGTGTAGTGCGAGATGTAGTGCGTGTAATGGGTCAAAGTTTTAGTTTTGGTGATAGGATTGCTAAATTGATTCCTGAAACTCCTGGGACTACATTTAAAAAGATTCTCCACGAGGGTGAGCCTTTATATGATGAAACGCAAATTGATGAAGATGTTGCTGAAATTGTTGAAAAAGCTCAAAAACTGGAAGGTCTACCACGTAGTTTAGGTAAGCATGCTGCTGGTATTGTTATATCGCCAACAAAAATTTCTGATTTTGCTCCAGTATATTGTGAAGATAAGGGTGGCGATATTGTAACTCAGTTTGATAAAGGTGATGTTGAAGATGTTGGTCTTGTTAAATTTGACTTTTTAGGACTAAAAAACTTAACAATTATCAAAAATGCGATTACAAGTATTAATACAAAACGATCAAATGATGAAACTTCACTAAATATATCAGATATTCCCTTAGATGATGAGAAGACATTTAAGCTATTACAAGCAGGCAATACTACAGGGATATTCCAGTTAGAGTCACAAGGGATGCGCCAGATTGTCAAAGATCTTGGCACCTCTAATTTTGGAGAAATTATTGCACTAGTGGCACTATATCGTCCAGGTCCGATGGAAAATATTCCGATCTTTATTGATCGTAAACATGGTAGAAAAAGAACTATATATTTGCATCCATTACTAGAAGAAGTTTTAAAAGAAACTTATGGTATCCCAGTTTACCAAGAGCAAGTAATGCAAATGGCACAAAAACTTGCTGGTTATACTCTTGGTGGAGCAGATTTATTACGTCGTGCAATGGGTAAGAAAAAGCCAGAAGAAATGGAAAAACAGCGTAAGATTTTTAAAGAAGGTGCTGCAAAATATCATAATATTGAAGCTAGTCTTGCTGATGAAATATTTGACCAAATGGAAGCTTTTGCTGGGTATGGTTTTAATAAATCACATGCTGCTGCGTATGCGTTGATTGCTTATCAAACTGCTTGGTTAAAAGCACACTATCCAGATGAGTACATGGCTGCATTGATGTCAGGAGATATGGGCAATACTGACCAGCTAGTTAAGTTTATCTTAGATTGTAAAAATATGGGGATTACAGTTTTAGCACCTAGTGTGAATAAGAGTGCTTATGATTGTATAGCTATTTCAAAAAGTATTATTTTACTTGGTTTAGGAGCTATTAAAGGACTTGGTGGTGAGGCTATTAAGAGTATACTTACAGAGCGACAAGCAGAAGGAGAGTTTAGCTCAATATTTGATCTGACGCGTAGAGTAGACTTACGTAAAGTTAATAAGAAAGCTCTTGAAGCTTTATGTTTTGCAGGAGCTATCAAAGATATATCTAGAAATAGGGCAACAGCATTTAATTCTATCGAGAAAGCTATCAAAAATGCAGGTTATGTAAATGAGATGGTAGCTGCTGGGCAAAATGATTTATTTGGTTTTACAGAGCAAGAAAACGATACTGATACAGAGCTAGAAAGAGAATGTATATCAGAAGAGTGGAGTCTTAAAAAGCTATTAATCAATGAAAAGAAAGCTCTAGGAATGTATTTTTCAGGGCATATTCTTGATGAAGAGAGTCATTGGCGTAATCATGTTAGTTTTAGTGATCTTCAAAAGATCCAACAGTCTAATATGGATGGTAATTCTGTGAGAATTATCGCGAGTATGATAGCTCCAGCTATACGTAGAAGAACCAAAACTGGTAGGATTTTATATATTATAAATATTGATGATGAATTTGATAGAGTTGATTGCTTAGTTGGTGAAGATGTATTTGCCTTAGTGAAAGATAATATTCAGGTTGATGATATTGTTGTCGTTGAGGGTAAAGTTAGCCGTGATATCCAACGTGAATGTAATAAATTAAGTGTTGGTAAGGTCCAGCCAATATCACAATATATTGATGAGAATTTTAGTAAGATTGAGGTAAATCTTAGAACTAAAAATATAAACCCTACAAATCTTAAAAAAGTCCTTGATAACTTAAGGATAAATATTGCATCTGTAGATACTCAAAAAGAAAATGCTTTAGAAATAGAGGTTTATTTAGATGGTGTGGATGGTAAATTTGATTGCTTACGAAAGCCTTTTTCGATATATGAATTTGTAAATGATATTAGTAGATTGATAGCTGAGGGTAGTACGGTTAATTTGAGTAGTGGTTGATTTATAAAATAAAGAAAGAAATATTATGATTGGTATACTTGCTGGTATGGGACCAATGTCGACAGCACCATTTATTGAAGCCCTAATGATTGCATGGCGTAAAAAAAAATGATGCAAAGCATGATATGGATTATCCTCATGTTATAATATATTCATTGCCAACTCCTTTCTATTTAGATCGTGAAATAAATCATTAAGAGTTAGAACAATCAATAGTTCAAGGTTTAATTAGATTACAAAGTTGGGGAGCCAAATTAATTGCAATGCCTTGTAATATGGCTCATAGATATTTTGAGCAGCTGCAAGCATCAATCAATGTGCCATTATTAAATATTATTGATGCAACTTTAGCTAAATTACCGAATTGATCTACCCCGTCAATTTGGGACAGTTTACTACTTCATTTTCCATTATATATTCAAATTGATATGGAGTCATATAATTTATTGTAGAATGTCTCCTTTTTGTATTATAGTAAGCTTCAATATATTCAAATATTGATAGTTTAGCTTCTTCTCTAGTTTTATAGCTTTCATCATGTACTAACTCTACTTTTAAAGTTCCAAAGAAACTTTCACAAGCAGCATTATCGTAACAGCATCCTTTAGAGCTCATACTTGATAGTAGCCAGTGTTCTTTAATAATGTCTTGATATTGTTTGCTACAGTACTGTGACCCTTTATCAGAGTGTATAATCACACCACTAGGAAAATTTCTTCTAAATAATGCCATATTTAAAGCATTACAAACTAAATCCGCTTTCATCCTAGAATCCATTGCCCAACCAATAACTGATCTTGAGAATAAATCTATAATCACACAAAGATACAGCCACCCCTCTTGTGTAGGTACATAAGTTATATCTGTAACCCACCTATGATTTACAGATAAAGCAGTGAAGTTTTGTTCTAATAAATTATCATAAACATGTTTGTTGTGGTTAGAATCTGTAGTTTTCGTATGCTTACGAGCCGCTTTAGCATGTAAACCAAGTAATTTCATACGTTTAGATACTCTAGGTTGAGTAACTTTCCAACCCATATCTTTAAGCTCTTTGTATATCCTAACACTTCCATATCTAGATTTATGTTCATTAAAATAGCATCATCTAGTTCAGCATTGCCTTTTACCTATAGGTTTATGAATCCATCTGTAATATGAAGATGTGCTCACATTCAAAGATTTACATAGTGTTGTTACTGGCATAACTTTATAATGCTCCTTAATAAAGGCGTACCTTACAGATTTTGCTTTGCAAAGTAAGCTGTGCCTTTTTTAGTATTTCACGCTCTGTTTCTGCCTGTTTGAGTTTTTTCTTCAAATCAGTATTTTCAAAAGATAGTTGCTGGTACTGCGTTTTATAATCTATCTTTATTTCTTTCTGAGGGTTTGACATGGCTTTGGATATCCAACTGCAAATGGTTTTATATTTAACCCCTAAGTTATCTGCTATTTCTCGTCTATTTGCATCTGGTTGTAAACATAATTTAACAGCTTCATCTTTAAACTCTTTTGTATATCTCATCTTGTCTCCTTTTCTTAACACCTAAGTGTCCCAAATAGGAGGGTATGATCAAAATTAAAGTTAATTTTCAGTGGATTAGATCTTTTCCACTGATAGTACCACACCTATTCAAAGTAGTATTTTGAGACTTTAGTTATATCAAGGATATTTTTTTTAAAATAACTCTTTTTGTTGACATATAGATTAAGAGGAGTATTATAACACCAACTGACGATCATAGCAGTCTGGAACCACCTGATTTCCATTCCTAACTCAGAAGTGAAACGGGCTTTCGCCAATGATAGTCTGGCATTTTCCCAGGTGAAAGTAGGTAGTCATCAGATCTTTTAAAATATTTTATTCAAAGTGCGAATTCTTATGAAATTGTTTAAATACAGTTAGTATATTTTGATTTTTAAGGGAATTGTTATCTAGATGTTGCCTAAAGTTATAGCGTGTGGGAGCAACACCTGACTTTGTATAGTCAAAATAATACCAACTGTATTTAGAACATCGTATGTAAGATTAGCAATGTTAAACCTATGTAACTTATAACTAATCCTCCTAAATAGATGTAAAGGTAATTAAATCGAGATTTAAAAAACATTTTTATCATATATTCAAATCACTAAATTTAAAAATAATTCCTGCTATAATTATAAGATAAAATAGTGTTATAACAATTAGGTAAAATTAACAAGCACAATTAATTTTTAATAAAGGTTTATAAAATTTAAACTAAATAAATTTTTGGTAATTATTTTTAAAATGTTTTTCACAGCCTAATATGCTATCCTATAGTACAATTTTTCTTATTAAAAAATTAAATGTTTAGAAATTTACCTTTATTTATTGGTTTGAGATATATTCGTGCGAAGAAGCGTAATAGATTTATATCTATTATTTCAGCTATATCGTTTTTAGGTATATCACTAGGAGTAGCAGTTTTAATAACTGTAATGTCTGTTATGAATGGCTTTGACCAACAGATTAAAAGCAAAATTCTAATGATGGTACCACCGTTAAAAGTTTATGAAATGGGTGGCAAGCTTGAAAATTGGCAATCACTCTCAAAAAAAATATTAGCAAATAATCCCAAAGTTACTGCAGCAGCTCCTATAGTTGAATCTCAGGGATTACTTAGTGCTAACGCCGGTGGCAGCACTACTGCATTCGTACAAATACAAGGGATAGAGCCAAAATATCAAACAAAAGTATTACCAATTAAGAAGCATATTGTAGATGGAAGTCTATCGTCTTTAGATGATGGTAAGGGATATAATATTGTTTTAGGTAGTGTGTTAGCCGGTAGTTTAGGAGTATCTGTTGGTGATAAGGTTACACTGATAGTACCTAAAATTAGCTTGACTCCAGCAGGTATGATTCCTCGAATTAAACAGTTCACAGTAACTGGGATTTTTTCTGTAAGTTATCAATATGATGCCTATTATGCAATGATTAATATCAAAGATGCTCAAAAAGTTTTTGAGACTGGAAATGCTATTACATCATTACAGCTTGGTATTAAAAATGTATATGATGCCCCAATTATTAAAAATAAACTAAATGATGGTGGTTTATCATCTTATTATTTCACTCGTGATTGGACAGATGAAAATAAATCATTTTTTGATGCATTGAAAATGGAAAAAACAATGATGTTCTTTATATTGCTGTTGATAATAACTGTAGCAATATTTAACTTATTATCATCTTTAGTTATGGTTGTTACAGATAAACGTAGCGATATAGCTATTTTGAGAACCATGGGGATGTCATCACGTCAAATTATTGCAGTATTTATATACCAGGGTTTTATAATTGGTCTTATAGGTACAATTATTGGGGTATTCTTAGGGGTGTTGTTATCAACGTATGCTACAGATATTGTTAATTTTATTCAGCATGTAACAGGTAGGCAGTTTCTGAGTGCAAGTGTTTATTTGATTGATTATATTCCATCAGAATTGCTGTTTTCTGATGTTGTTAAAGTAACTTTAGTTTCGATGCTTTTAAGTTTCTTAGCAACATTGTATCCTGCTTGGAGTGCTTCGAGAGTTCAACCAGTAGAGGCTCTTAGATATGAGTAATATTGTTTTAAGTTGTAAAAATGTTTCAAAGAAATACACAGAGTTTAAAAATGATATAGTAATTCTTAAAGATATTAATCTTGAGATTGAAAAAGGTGAAAAGGTTGCTATATTAGGTCTATCAGGCTCTGGTAAAACTACTTTATTGAATGCTTTAGGAGGGCTAGATAAGTGTAATTCTGGTGAAGTTTATTTAATGGGTGAAAGGTTTGATAATCAATCTGTTAATAAAAGAGCAATAATGCGTAATAAACACCTAGGGTTCATATATCAGTTACATCACTTGTTACCTGAGTTTACAGCTATTGAGAATGTTATGATTCCTTTAGCGATCACTAAGAAATATAATAGAAAAGACTCAATAAAGCTTGCTAAAGAAATACTTGAGAAAGTAGGTTTAGATCATAGAGCAAATCATAAACCAGCAGAGCTATCAGGCGGTGAGCGACAAAGAGTAGCAATTGCTAGAGCATTAGTAACTAACCCAAACTGTATTCTTGCAGATGAGCCAACAGGTAACCTTGATAGCCAACGATCTGAGAGTATTTTTCAATTAATGCAACAGCTTAGCGATGATTATGGAACAAGTTTTGTAATTGTGACTCATGATGCAAAATTAGCTAGTCGAATGAATAAGATCTATAAATTAGTTGATGGCGAAATAGAGCTGGTTTAGCATTCTAGTTAATTTTATCTGCTTAAATATTAACCAGTTATTTTAAATACTTCACGGATTAATATTTAAAAAAAACATGATTATGGTGTGTGTTTAGTATAGAGAGTGATGGAATTAAGAAGTTTTAACTTTATGTTTTTCTAAATGACTCATTAAAGGCTAATAAAAACTAAGTATAATCTATTAATTTGGTATCGTATTATTTACAATTATCAGGTAGTATATTTTTGTCTATACCTTTAGATGAACAGCTTGTTATAATTAAGTTAGATTTATCAATCTTGTAATCAAGATAAAGTTCCCCATACTTTGTGTGCTTTTTATTAATATTTTCATCATTAGATACTTTACTTTGTATTATTTTTTGTTCTTTTTCACTAGAGTGCCCAGTTTTTTCTGTGCAACTTACAATTAATGTAACTAACAATAAAATACTCGCTAAATGGTATAGCATAACTATTCCCTAGTAGAGAAATACACATTAATATTATATAGAGTATTTTGGTATATAAGCTATATAAGTTAGTTTCATGTATGATGTCGTTGAAAACAAAAGGTTATGGATTAGTGAAAGTAGTAGTGATTATCACTATTATTAGTATATTAATAACTATTGGAAATAATGAATATTCAAGCTATATTAATAAAACTAATCTAACAACAGATGCTTTATATGGGACTTTTGATGTCTGGGCATTGAATAAATTATAATAATCTCCATGTAAATAATTTTGAAATAGATCATTATATGTCCTTTCCTTTTGGTAATTTTGCCTATACAAATTCATTTAGAGAAGAGTTATATGATAGCTTTGAAACTTATGCTGATACCACATTTGAATTAATAGATGCTTTATCATCATCAAATGCTAAAACTGCTGTTGAGCTATCTTTATCCCCATTTTTTACTCGACAATATAGCAGCATATCTCAGATACTAAAGATAGAATCACAATCATCGATATTGGGTAAAGTGGGAACAAAATTGATTAATGAAATAAAATTAAACAATTCATCCAACATACATTTTTATGCTCTAGATGAAACATCAATCTTAAAGCCTAACTCAAAAAGCATGGATGGAAGAAGATTTGTTTATGGATTGACTAATGGTACGGGTAAAGTTGGCATAGGTCATTCATACTCTTATTTAGTATACTTAGGCAGGAGATGGGGCAATGGGTGGTACCTGTTAATTTGCAGCGAGTGACTGCTGCTGATTCTGGTATTAGTGTAAGCTTAGATCAATTCCATAAATACATATCTAATCAAGAGAATTCAGGAGATATTAATGTTCTGATTGGTGACTCAAAATACAGTTCAATGGAATGTATTCATAGAGTTTACTCAGAACATAATAATACATTATTGTTAAGCAGGCTTAACTCTGTTAGAAATTTATCTTTTCAAGATCATAGTGATAATAAGCTCAAAAAATATGGTGAGTCTTTTAAATTAAATGATGAATCAATATGGACTACAGCTCCATCTGATTCTGAACAATGTGAAATAGTTACTACACGAGGAAAAGTATATACTGTAAAATTGACTCGTTGGAATAATTTAATTATTCATGGAAAAAGGAACATGCCAATGCATGAGAATTGTTTTGATATTGTTAAAGTTCAAGTTTTTAAAGACAATGGAGATCCAGTATACTACAAAAATATGTGGTTGATGTTAGCTGGCAAAGATAGAGGAAAGCTGACTAGTTTTGAAATATTTTCTAGATATTCAAGTAGATTTAATATTGAGCATTTCTTTAGGTTTTCTAAGCAACATTTACTTTTAGGTAAATATGAAACTCCAGATACTCCAACACTAGATATTTGGAATCAAGTTAGTGTACTTGCCTACATAAATTCACTTGCATGTGCAAGTTTATTGGATACGGATTTATTACATCCTTGGCAAAAACAAATGCGTAAAAACAATAGTATTTCCACGCCTTATCAAGTGCAAAGGAATCTATCAACCATATTACAAGAGATTGGTTCACCAGCAAAGCATTGTGTATATAAATCTCATGGATATGGACGAGCTCCAGGTACTATTTTAAATAAAAGAGCTTCTTATCAGCCTTATAAAAAATCAGAAAATAGTGAGTATGGTAAAAAACAAAAAATACCAGACTCTAAGATAGTTTTGAAAAAGTCTAAAAATGAAATAATTAGTGTTCTAGAACTAACAAATCATCAAACTAATTTGTTAAATTCCTATATAAATTAGGCAGATTTTAGAAAATTATATAGTATTTGAGATTCCGCTGATAGGTGGAAGAGTAAACTGTCCCTGTTATTCAATACCACTTTATAAAATATTTTTATTCCTTGCTTTTATGCAGCATCTAAAATACCAGAATATACTTCATCATGAGTCATATATCCAATACTAGAATGTAGTCTTTCATTGTTGTAAATATCAATATATTCTTTGATACCTACTTTAGCCTCTTTCATAGTTATATATGATGCCGGATAAACATTTTCATATTTCAGTGTTCTCCAAAATCTCTCAATTGCAATATTATCTATAGATCTTCCTTTAGCATCCATAGATATATTTATTTTATTATCAGATATTATTTTAATATGCTCTTTTGCTGTATATTGAGTTCCTTGATCAGAGTTAAAGATATCAGGTTTACCATATTTAAATAACGCTTCTTTTAACACACTAGTTGTTAGATGTGTATCCATAGTATTAGAAATCTTCCAAGCTAGTGTTTTCTTGCTATGCCAATCTATTATGGCTGCTAAATATGCATACCCACATTCTAGTCTAATATACGTGATATCAGCACTCCATACCTTATTAGCTTTATCTATAACAACCTGATTCGTCTCATTTTTAAATACATTAAGTAAGTATGGATATTTCTTGTGTTGCTTATTAATGACAGTTGTCTTTTTTTTAGGATACAATGCCTTAATACCCATTAATTCCATAGCACTTTTGATTAGCTTCCTTCCAACTAGAAATCCTAATCTATTTAGCAACTTTACTAGCCTTCTCGTACCATAATATGGATGTTTAGTATGTATCAAATCTATTGCATTTAATAGTTTAATATCATCATTACTACTAAATTTTGATATTGGTGTATAATAGTACACACTCTTAGATACAGATAATAGTTTAAGCTGATTATTTAAAGATAATTCTAGCTTAGTATCTACAGAGTTTACTCTATCATTTGATGATACCAAGCTTTTTAGCTTTCCCATTAAAAAATCCCTCTCTACTATTACCTCGACTAGTTTTTTACTTGTTGCATCTTTATCTTTTCTAAGCTCATCTATTTCCTGCTTATACTCCTTAACAACAGAGCTTTTATCAAATGCTAAGCAAGCATTAGATAAAAATTGCTGCTTCCAATTATGCACGTTTTTAGGAAGTAAATCATACTTACTTGCTATCTCATTAACTGTCATATCGCCTTCTAGCAATTCTATAATTACTTTAGCTTTAAAATCAGCTGTATACGTTACTCTTTTTTTACTCATTTATCTATTTCCTAATTTATCTAGTTAAGTTTAACATCTAGGAATAAAAATCTTTCTAAAATCAGTAGCTTTTTCTGGGGACATTATAGAGATTACTACACATCAAAAGTCCTATTATATAATTCTGATAAATCTGCTGTTGCGATGTATATAAATAAGTATAAAAATTTTGGTAAAACATCTTTAGACTTTAAGAAAAATGAATTATTTAATGAATTAGCTCCACCAAATGGAGTTGTTATAGATAAATATATAAAATGGATTTCACCATCAGAAATTAAAATAGTTCAAAAGATAAGTTTATCAGGAAAGTATAAATGATATTCTAATAAAAAATTATTTTTAATTTACTGACATCTAGTATACTGCATTGGTAGATAGTTATATTTTTCTGTAGGTTATCAAACTATGAAAACAGTCGTATTTGTCTACAATGATTCTTTAAAATCATATAAAGAGAATTTCTTATTAAAAGTTGAAAGAGATCTAAATGGATATCAATACAACACTTTAATTATTGATAATATGCCAGAGGTTGTTGAGATTCTTGAAGAGAACTCTAGAATATGTTGTATAGTTTTAGATAGAGCAAGTTTTAGCGTAGAAGCTTTTCATAATATTGCTCATTTAAATACAAAATTACCTATATTTGTTGCCTCTGACTATAATCAAGGTATCAAGCTTAACTTGAAAGATTTTAACTTAAATATTAATTTCTTACAGTATGATGCTTTGGCTAATGAGGATTCTGATTTTATTCATAAGACCATCACAAATTATTTTAATGACATTTTACCTCCATTAACTTATGAGTTATTTAAATATTCAAGAGATTTTAATTCATCATTTTGTACGCCTGGACATCAGGGAGGCTATGGCTTCCAAAGATCTCCTGTCGATGCTTTATTTTATGATTTCTATGGTGAAAATATTTTTAAAACTGATTTATCTATTTCAATGAAGGAACTTGGTAGTTTGTTAGATCATTCAGAGGCACATAAAGATGCCGAAGAATATATATCAAAAGTTTTTAAATCTGAAAGATCTCTTATTGTGACTAATGGAACATCAACAGCCAATAAGGTAGTTGGTATGTACAGTGTTGCTGATGGTGATACTGTTTTAGTTGATAGAAATTGCCATAAATCTATAACTCATCTTATGATGATGGTTGATGTTAATCCTATATACCTAAAGCCAACAAGAAATGCATATGGAATAATAGGCGGCATACCTAAGAGTGAATTTCAAAGAAAAACTATTCAAGAGAAAATAGAAAATAGCAATATTGCAGATAATTGGCCAGAATATGCTGTTATTACAAACTCAACTTATGATGGTATTTTGTATAATACTGATACAATACATGGTGAGTTAGATGTCAAAAAGTTACACTTTGATAGTGCTTGGATACCTTATGCGATATTTCATCCAATATATAAAAATAAAACTGCAATGCAGATTAATCCTAAGTCTGAGCATATAATTTTTGAGACACAGTCTACGCATAAGCTTTTAGCTGCCTTTAGTCAATCATCTATGTTGCATATAAAAGGTGATTATAATGAAGAAGTTTTGAATGAAGCATATATGATGCACACTTCAACATCACCATTTTATCCAATAGTTTCAAGTACGGAGATGGCAGCTGCGATGATGGAAGGTGAACAAGGCTATAACCTTATAGATAAAACTATTGGTTTAGCAATAGATTTTAGGCAAGAATTAGTTAAGTTAGAATCTGAAGCTAATGGTTGGTTTTTTGATGTTTGGCAGCCTGATAATATATCAAACAAAGAAGCTTGGTTATTAAAAAATACTGATAAGTGGCATGGTTTTAAAAATGTAGATGGTGATTTTTTATCACTAGATCCTATTAAGATAACTATTTTAACTCCAGGGATAAAAGATAACAATGTTCAAGATTGGGGTATTCCAGCAGATGTTGTGGCAAAGTTCTTAGATGAGCATGATATTATTGTTGAAAAATCTGGTCCATACTCTTTATTGTTCATATTTAGTTTGGGAACTACAAAAGCAAGATCAATAAGACTTATATCTGTATTAAATAAATTTAAGCAGATGTATGATAAGAATATCTTGGTAGAGAAAATGTTACCAACTTTATATGCAGAGGATCCAAAGTTTTATGATAATAAAAGAATACAAGAAGTTAGTGAACAGCTACATAAATATATGCAAGATGCTAATTTACCAAGTCTGATGTATCATGCTTTTAATGCCTTACCAGAACAAAAGCTTAATCCTCATAGAGCTTTTCAGAAATTATTAAAAGGTAGAACTAAGAAAGTTTTGTTGGCCGATATATATGAACATGTTTGCGCTGTTATGATACTCCCTTATCCACCAGGAATTCCAGTGATATTCCCGGGCGAGCGGATAACAGCAGAATCAAAAGTAATTTTAGATTTCTTATTGATGTTAGAAAAAATAGGCTCAATGTTACCAGGATTCGACACAGATATTCATGGTCCAGAGAGAGCTAAAGATGGTAAACTATATATAAAAGTTCTTGATGATAAAGATTAGTAATTTTTTTTGAGAAAAATACTTATAAAAATTCATAAAAAGATGTATAGTGTCTTCTGTTATAGTTTAAATTTAGTGGGTGATTTTTTATGCTTAAGACTCCTCTTTTTGAGGCACATGTTGCTGCAGATGCTAAAATGGTTGATTTCTCCGGTTGGTTGATGCCAATTAATTATGGTTCGCAAATACAAGAGCATAATAATGTTAGAGAGAACTGTGGTGTATTTGATGTTTCGCATATGCTTGCTGTAGATATCAAAGGTAATGATGCTGAAAAATTCTTACGTCATATGTTGGCAAATGATGTGATTAAATTAGTAAGTAATAAAGCACAATATGGTTGTATGCTAAATCATGAAGCTGGTATTGTTGATGATTTGATTACTTATAAAATTGACTCAGAGAGTTTCAGAATTGTTGTAAATGCTGGTAATAGAGAATCTGATGTCGCATGGTTTAGGGAAAATGCCAAAGATTTTGCTGTTGAAATAACTCCCCAAGAAGATCTAGCTATAGTAGCTGTTCAAGGGCCTAAGGCAGTTGAGGTAGTTAAACATGTGGTGACATCAAATATAGCAGAACAATTAGATGAGCTTAAACCTTTTTCATTTAAGTTTTTTAGTAAATGGATGTTTGCACGTACCGGTTATACTGGAGAGGATGGTTTTGAAATAATGCTTCCGGTAGATCAGGCTATAGATTTTTGGAATAACCTATTGAAACATGGTGCTACACCAGCAGGTCTTGGTGCTAGAGATACGCTTAGATTAGAAGCTGGCATGCATTTGTATGGTTCAGATATGAATAGCTCAACAACACCTTTAGAAAGGGGTCTTGGTTGGAGTGTTGATTTATCTGATGAAGATAGAAACTTTATAGGTAAAAAAGCCTTATTAGCTAAAAAAGCTAAAGGTGTTGATACTAAATGGGTCGGTATAGTTCTTAGATCTAAAGGTATTTTAAGATCTGGTCAAGAAATAGTTTTAGATAATGATGAAAAAGGTTATATTACAAGTGGTAGTTTTTCGCCAACTTTAAAGGTTGCTATAGCTTTGGCGTATGTGCCAAAACAAGGGAATAATCCTAAAGTAAGTATACGTGGCAAAGAACTAGATGTTGAGGTTGTAAAACCAAGATTTGTTAAAAATGGCGAGTCT
Source organism: Francisella halioticida (assembly GCF_002211785.1). Lineage (NCBI taxonomy): Bacteria > Pseudomonadati > Pseudomonadota > Gammaproteobacteria > Thiotrichales > Francisellaceae > Francisella > Francisella halioticida. The sequence goes on along the minus strand of NZ_CP022132.1, from coordinate 1,604,331 downwards.
TTAATATAAATTATAGATGTCATATTGGATTTATTTCAGCATCTCACTTATTAATATATAAATTTTATTGAGATCTTGAAAAGAGCTAAGAATGACACTTTTTAAAATTGATTAATAAAGTTAAATTGATTTAATTATCGGAGGTATAAAAATGTCAAACATTCCTAATGAATTAAAGTATACAAAGTCACATGAGTGGATAAAAATAGATGGTGATGAGGTTACAGTAGGTATTACAGAACATGCTCAGTCTCTATTAGGAGATCTTGTATATGTAGAACTGCCAGAGGTTGGGGAAGAACTTTCAACTGGTGATGATAGTTGTGTTGTTGAATCTGTTAAAGCTGCATCTGATGTATACTCTCCACTTGATGGGAAAATTATTGAGGTAAATGAGTCTTTAGTTGATGATCCTTCTCAAGTAAATAATGCGCCATATAAAGATGGTTGGTTATTTAAACTAAAAATTGCTGATGAGTCTCAGTTAGTTGACTTATTAAGTGCTGAAGCTTACGCAAAAAATATGGAAGAGTAGTTTTTATAACGGTATAAAGTTTTACTAATTTACTCTTTTTAGAAATCTCTTATACAAAGGCATGGAGGAAATATGTCTTTTATCCCACATAAGTCTGAACAAATTAAAAAGATGCTGGATACTATAGGTGCAAGTTCTATAGACCAGTTATTTGATGAGATTCCTACTCAGTTAAGAGCAGACACTCTAAAAATTCCAGATGGAATCAATGAAATACAACTAGCAAATGTCGCGAGAAAAAGAGCTAATAAAAATCACCATAATACAAACTATATAGGAGCTGGTGCATATAGTCATTATATACCATCTGCTATATGGGATATTGTAGCTCGTGGAGAGTTTTACACGGCATATACGCCATACCAGGCTGAGGCTTCTCAAGGAGGCTTACAAGTTATCTATGAGTTTCAAACCATGATGGCAGGATTAACTGGTATGGATGTATCAAATGCATCTATGTATGATGGGGCAACAGCATTAGCTGAATCTGTACTAATGGCGATTCGCTCTAATAAGAAAGCAAAATCGCAAAAGGTTTTGATTGCCGAGGCATTACATCCTACTTACTTAAATGTATTAGAAACTATCACAAAGCATCAAGGTATAGAGATTGATGTTGTAAGCCTTGATTCTAACAATGGCAAGACCAATGTTGCTAAACTTGATGATTTTGCAGATGCCAAATATGCTGCGGTGGTAGTCCAAAGTCCTAACTTCTTTGGTCAGATAGCAGATGTTGATAATCTTACAGATTGGGCGCACGAACATGGGGCTTTAGTAGTAGCTGTAACTAATCCAATGTCTTTGGCAATATTAAAATCGCCTGATAAATGGGGTGAAAAAGGAGCTGATATAGTGTGCGGCGAAGGTCAGCCAATGGGTGTACCTTTAGCTTCTGGTGGTCCATATTTTGGGTTTATGACTTGTAAGATGGCATATGTGCGTCAAATGCCTGGGCGTATTGTTGGTAGGACTGTTGATCTTGATGGTAATGAAGGTTTCTGTTTAACTCTACAAGCTAGAGAACAACATATTCGCCGTGCAAAAGCCACTTCAAATATCTGTACTAACCAAGGTCTTATGGTAACAGCGGCAACTATTTACATAAGTTTGCTTGGTGCTGAAGGTCTAGAAAGAGTTGCTAGTGTATCTCATGAGAATACTAAAAATTTAGCAAATGAATTGTCTAGGCTAGATGGAGTAAATGTTAGGTTTGATAAAGCATTCTTTAATGAAGTAGTTATTAATTTACCTGTAAATGCTGAGATTTTTGTAACAGAAATGGAAAAAGAAGGTATTGATTCGGGTTACTTCTTAGGTGAATATAGTAGCGACTTAGAAAACTCTATTATGATTTGTTCTACTGAAATCCATACACAAGAAGATTTTGGTGAATATATTGTAGCAACTAAGAAAGTTCTAGCTAGGTTAGGAGGTTATTTAAATGGTTATTTTTGAAAAAACTAGAGGTGTAAATTCACCAGCTGTAATGCCTAGTAAAAAAGGCGATATTTCAGATATTCCAGCAAGTATGCTTCGTTCTAAAAAACCTATTTTACCAGAGCAAGCAGAATTAGATGTAGTTAGACATTATACACAGTTATCACGTAAGAACTTTTGCATAGATACTAATTTTTATCCGTTAGGCTCTTGTACTATGAAGTATAATCCGCGCGCAGCACATAAATATGCTTCATTATCTGGCTTTTTAGAGAGACATCCATATGCAAGTAGTCAAAGTGCACAAGGTACTTTAGAGTGTTTATATGATCTGCAGGATTTGATTAAAGAATTAACAGGCATGACAGGAGTCTCGCTTGCTCCTATGGCAGGAGCTCAAGGTGAGTTCGCTGGTGTAGCTATGATAAAAGCATACCATCATAAACGAGGTGATTTTGAGCGTAATGAAATTATCGTTCCAGATGCCGCTCATGGAACAAATCCAGCTACTGCGAAAGTCTGTGGCTTAAAAGTTATTGAGATCCCAACAAAAAAATGTGGCGATATTGATATTGAAGCTCTTGATAAAGTACTTGGCCCAAAGACAGCAGGTATTATGCTTACAAACCCATCTACTGTTGGCGTGTTTGAAAGAAATATAGCTGTTATTGCAAAGAAAGTTCATGAGGCTGGAGGTCTATTATATTATGATGGTGCAAATTTAAATGCGATTATGGGCAAAGCTCGTCCTGGTGATATGGGCTTTGATGTTTTGCATATGAATCTACATAAAACTTTTGCGACTCCTCATGGTGGTGGTGGTCCAGGTGCTGGCCCAGTAGCTGTAAATGCTAAATTAAAAGAGTTTTTGCCAATACCATTAGTTGGTAAGAAAAATGATAAGTTTGTATGGCTAGAAGAAAAAGATGTACCAAATACCATCGGTAGATTATCTGCTTTTAATGGTAACATAGGTGTATTGCTTAGAGCATATATATATGGTGCAATGCTAGGTGGTAATGGCCTGACAGAAGCATCTGAAATAGCAACTCTAAATGCTAACTATATGATGGTTCGCTTAAAAGAAGAAGGCTTCACAATAGCATATCCTGACAGAATGGCGTCTCATGAGTTTATAGTGACTTTAAAACCAGAATTACAAAAATATGGTGTCACAGCTACAGATTTCGCTAAGTGTTTGATAGATAAAGGAGTACATGCTCCAACTATGTACTTCCCATTATTAGTGCCAGAATGCTTGTTAATAGAGCCTACTGAAACTGAGAATGTTGATAGTATGGAAATGTTTATCCAAGCAATGGTTGAAATTAGAGATATTGCAAAAGAGAACCCAGAGTATCTTAAAAAAGCACCATATAACCTACCATCTCGCCGTTTAGATGATGTTAAAGCTGCAAAAGAGCTTGATATTGTCTGGTCACCAAAATAATTTTGAGTAAATTATTATATTTTAATTATTTTAATAAATATAATCAATATATAGAAAGTCTGTCTAGATAAGCTTATTATGTTTATAGGAGAATATATGTCTAATAAAAAAAGTATAAATTGGGGTATTATAGGTGCTGGGAATATTGCTAAAAAAATGACTGCGGCAATAGCACAAATACCTGATGCCAAATTAGTTGCTGTAGCATCTAAGTCATTAGAAAGAGCAAAGTCTTTTGCAGAGAAAAATAATATTTAGCATTACTTTGATTATCAGGAAATAGTTAATTGTAAAGAAATTGATGTTATATATATTGAACTACACATAATTTTTATTTTGAAAATGCAAAGCTAGCATTAGAGCATAACAAACATGTACTTATAGAAAAACCTTTTACAGTAAATGCTACAGAAGCATTAGAATTAGTATGTATTGCAAGAGAAAAAAATCTTTTTCTAATGGAGGCTATTTGGACAAGGTTTTTACCAAGTATTAATTTAATAAAGAATAAAATACAAAAAGGTGAAATAGGAAATGTAAAAGAAATTGATATATCATTTGGTAATTTTGTAGCAACTGAGTATGAAAAAAGATTGAAAGATCCAAACTTAGCAGGTGGTGTTACATTAGATATGGGTATTTATCCAATTTCATTTATATGTTACATTTTAGGTGAGCTTCCAAAAGAAATTAAGTCTATGGTACATTTTAGCGATCTAGGTGTTGATGAAGTAGCAAATTATATGTTTAGATTTAAATCTGGATGTTTTGCTAATATAAAAACCAGTTATAATTTAATTATGAAAAATGGTGCTATTATATATGGGGATAAAGGTTATATTGAATTTCCAAATTTTCAATCTGGGGAGAAATTTACTTTAGTTAAACTAAATTGTCCCTGTTATTCAATACCACTTTATAAAATATTTTTATAGTTGAATTTTAATATTTAGGAATAAAAACTTAATTATTGTTTGTTTTACTACAACTCCCAAGCTTCAATAATATCTTCTTCAGTAATTTTTTTTGGTTGATATTCTTAAAATATATCATATATTGTTTTATAAGCTGGGCAATATACATACCTTCACCTGATATATAGAAAATATTATTTTCATTACAATACTTTAGTAGGTAATTTTTCTTATTATGCCTTTTCAGGCATAGCATGACAAAATACTATTTTTGTGCCTTTAATTAGATTTATAAACTGAATATTTTGCTCTAGATCAGGTGATGATGAAATAGGAGTTGCATCTACTACTAGATCATAAGGTCCTTCAAAATGGGGAATGTTCTCTATACCAAGTTCTTTTCTTTTTTGAGTCATTTTCTCAGCATTTCTACCGATGATAGTTACTTTGATACCTAAGTCTTGTAAGACTTTAAAAGCAACTCCAGAGACTCCGCCATTACCATAAATTATGGCAGTTTTGATATTCTGCTTAGATTCTTTGATACCTTTTGCTAAAGCAATTTGTAAACCATAACAATCAGTATTATAACCATAAAGCTTACCATCTTTATTAATAATTGTATTTACAGCTAGAGTTTGCTGTGCAAGAGGTTCAACATAATCTAAGAAAGAGATCACCTTTGATTTTAGACCATTATGAGCTGTGACAGTACCACCGTTTATAAAAGGTGCTCTAATAGTATCAGTATAAGTTTTAGCAGATATTGTCTCTTTAAATGTGAAATAACAGAGATTTAGACCTAATCTCTGTATAGCAGTATTATGTCTAGTTATTGATGAGTTACTACCAGATGTTGACAGTAAAAATTTAGTTTTAGTGTTTATAGGGGCTTTAGAGATATCTAGCATATATTTTAACCTATGATTTGTTAACTATGGATAATCATTAATGAGTGGGATCTTAAGCTTGGAAGTTTACCAATATTGACTTTTTGTATGGTTTCTGTGCCTGCTTGTTCATGATTAGCGACAATATACCATACTTTACTATCAGGTTTTGGTAAAAGATCATTTATCTCGTAATTATCAATAGCTGTCGCATTATAAACAATAATAATATCTTTCCAACTATCACCATTAGCGTAGTTTTTAAAGTGAGAGATAATAACACCAGATTTACTGTCATGATGAGCAGTTGTTATATTTAGGTTTTTATCAATAACTTTTCTGTTATTTATTCTAAATACGGGATGTTCTTTACGTAATTTTATTAATCCTTTAACATAGTTAAAGAACTCTTTGTAATGTAGTTTGTCTGACCAATGAAAGGCATTAATTTCATCGTCACTTTTATAACTATTATGATCGCCTTGCTTTGTTCTTAGAAACTCTGCACCACCATGTATGAAAGGTATTCCTTGAGAGGTTAGTATTATCCCTAAAGCTAAGGCATTTTGTCGTACAAGAGTATTTTCAAAAATATTACTAGGAAGATTATTTCTATAACAGTTCGTTGCGATATTATGATTTTGGCTTTTTTCAATTTGGTCCCATAGTGTGTAGTTATCATGGGCATCAACATAGTTGATAGATTCATTTGGTTTGGCAGTTAGGTTATGGATAGAGCCTCTCAAACCTTCGATAACATTACCTATATTTTCAGGGTTGTGAGAGTTACCATTTATAAAACCTTTGCCAGGGTTGTTGTTACCACGGATAGCATCTCTATAGGAGTCATTAAAAATAGAGAAATCTTGATTTCTTTGAGTGCCACGGTGAGTCCCATTTGTTAACGGTGAATTATCAGCTTTCCATGGTTCGCCATATATGATTATATTAGGGTCAACTTGCTTTATTTTTGTGACAATATTTTTTATAGTATCTAAGTCAATCAACTCCATTAGGTCAAAACGCACACCATTTATTTTGTAGTTTTTAATCCAATGAACAACAGAATCTTGAATAAATTTACTTACCATAGGGTGTTCAGTCGCTAACTCGTTACCACAACCTGAACCATTAGTAAAATTACCTAACTTATCAGTTCTAAAATAGTATTTAGGTACAATTTTATCTAAGTTTGATGTATCAGTCATATGGTTATAAACCATATCCATTACAACACCAATACCTTTTTGATGGAATTTTAAAACCATTTCTCTAACACCCTTGATTCTTTGAGTTGGATCATAAGGGTTCAGTGAGTAGCAACCATCAGGGGCATTATAGTTTTTAGGGTCATATCCCCAGTTTCTGTTGTCTTCTTCATCGATTTTTTTTTCATCAACCGAAGAGAAGTCAAAAATAGGTAGTAGATGTATATGAGTTATACCAAGTTCTACTAAACTATCTATTCCTGTTGATATCTGTTTATCATTATCTGCATAAATAGAATTTTCCTCTACTGCACCGAGAAATTTACCACGAAGATTTTCATCTATGCCACTTTCTGGGCTTATTGTGAAATCACGCAAATGCACTTCATAAAGAATAGCATTATTTTTGTTTGTAATTTTTTGAGATTTATCTTCTAACCATTTTTCTGGCATTAGCTCAGAATTATTTAAATCTACCAAGAAACCACAATCACCATTTATGCCTAATCCACAAGTATAAGGGTCTACAGCGTAGGTTATTTTTGTGTAGATATTTCCTCTAGGATCTAAATCATCAAAATATAACTTATATAAATAATATTTATTTTCGTAGCTACTGCGATTTATTTTCACATGGTGGGTTCCGTACTCTAATTCTGGTATTAGTTCATATGAGGAGTCAGGTTGCTTTTTGTTATTAGGTGAGTCTTCATTATACAAAAGAACTTCAATTTTTTTAGCTGTAGGTGCCCATAGTCTTAGGGATATTATATTTTCGTTAAAAATTACTCCCATATCATTTTTTGGATAGTAAAATTTATCTAGGTAGTTCCCCATTAATACTTTTGTTGGTAAAAAAATATTGTTTGCACGGATTTCAATTAAATCTGAACCTTTTATATTACTTGGAAGGTTTGTAAATATTATCTGTTGAGACTTCTCTTTTATAATAATATCAATATCAGCAACTTTGCTAGAATTTATCCATAGTTCAAAAAGTGTCCCAATTTGTGGTTTATCTGATAAGTAGGCTTTAATTTTATCACTTTGATCCATTACAGTATATTCTATTTTAGGGTTTGTTCTATTTATAACATCTATTAGAGAAGTATAAATATGAGCATCACCTTGAATAATGTAATAGTTATTATATTGTTCAGATATATCAAAGGAGTTAGTTTGTTCAGCCCATTCATTATGCCAATGCATGGACCATGTTTTTTTTCTAGCTATAACATTATTTTTGTTACATATAGCATAAACCCCAAAATCACTTTGGCTAGATAAAAAAACTATTTCAGTTGATTGATCTTCACTATAAGTCCATAGATCCCAGCTAAAGTTCTCTCCATGGTATAGACCATCTTTTTTGATAAAGTGTACTAGAGCTCCATGTCTTTGTTCTCTAACTATATCAAAACTTTTCTCAGCACTAATAGAAGGATCTTGTTTACTAAAGCATTTGATATTAATTTGAGATGTTTCCTTACTAATATTTGGATCAACGAAAAGTTTATTATTAGTGATGTGTGTCTGAGAACTTTTGAGGGAAATTTCCCAGTCTACATCTACAATTTTATAGCGTTGATTAACTGATTTTGTAACAGCGGCTAAGTCGACTTTATAACCTAGAGCTATAAAATTTTCGGATGATTTAATTTCTAGTTTATTTGAGCTAACAAGCCAGTTAAAACTTAAAGGGATAAAATCATTATCATTTATTGAAACTTTAAATTCACTACCTTCTAAATCAACTAATATAAAAGAGTATTGGTTTGTTCCTGGGTTAAGATTTTCTATAGCAAATATATCTTTAGTTAGCCATAAGCTGCCATCATTACTATCTATAGTCCAGGTAAGTTTAAGCTCCTCTTGCTTTTGCCAGTTGTTAAATTTTCCTACAACATATCCATGTAAGAATCCGTTTGCTTGTATCCTAAATCTAATACTATTTGTTTCATAGTCTAGATTAATATCATGAGCAACATTTAGTAAGCTAAAATTTCCAGCTTTGTCTTGAATCCAAATATTCTGATCTATTGTTTGCATATAATATAATTTCTCTTTCAATTAAATATACGTATGATTATTGCTATTACGAAGCTACCGGTTTTAGAACCAACGTAGCCATTGGAGGTATTTTGATGCTCAATCTTTGATCAAAGCTATGTAAATTTTCTTGTTCTGTAAATATTTTATTTTCGATAATTTGTCCAGAACCGCCAAATTTGAGTTCATCTGAATTAAAAACTTCTTTATATGAGCCTGCCCTTGGAACACCTAAATGATAGTTGTAATATACTTCAGGTGTGAAGTTACATATAAAAATCAAATGGTTGCCAGCCTTATCATTTCTTACAAATGATAAAATACTTTGTTCGGAGTTATTTGCATCTATCCAATTGAAACCTTGGTGATCATAATCACATTCCCAAAGAGCTGTTTCACGACGATAAAAATCATTTAGTTCTTTGAAAAAGGTTAGTGTTTGTTTATGAGCATCATATTCATCAACAACTTGCCATTGCAGCTGTTCATACTCTCGCCATTCAACAAATTGTCCAAATTCGCTACCCATGAAAATAAGCTTTTTACCAGGATGTCCTATCATGTATGTCATGTACAAGCGTAAGCCTGCATATTTATTCCATAAATCTCCCCACATTTTATTGATTAGAGATTTTTTGCCATGAACAACTTCATCATGAGATATTGATAATATAAATTTCTCTGAGTAGTGATATACCATTGAGAAGGTAATTAAATTATGATGATATTTACGATAAACAGGGTCTAATGCAATATATCTTAGAGTATCGTTCATCCATCCCATATTCCATTTAAAATCAAAACCAAGACCACCATCCTCTACAGGCGTTGAGATGTCTGGCCAAGATGATGATTCTTCAGCTATTGTCAAAGCACCTTTACATGTGTGTTTAAGTACGCTGTTTAGCTCTTTTAAGAATGTTGCTCCTTCTAGATTTTCATGCCCACCATAGATATTTGGCTCCCATTGCCCATCTTCTCTATCATAATTTAAGTAAAGGATATTTGATACAGCATCAACACGAATTCCATCAATATGAAACTCATTTATCCAGTACATTGCATTTGATATGAGGAAACATTTGACTTCACTTCGACCTAGATCAAAGTTTTTTGTACCCCAACCTTTATTTTCAGCTTTGTTATAGTTTTGGTATTCATAACAAGCACTACCATCAAAGTTTATTAAGCCATGTAAATCTTTACAAAAATGTCCAGGAACCCAGTCTAGAATTACCCCAATATTTTTATTATGTAGTTTATCAATAAGACGTTTTAAACCTACAGAATCGCCATGACGACTATTTACAGAGTAAAATCCAGTTGGTTGATATCCCCAAGAGGCATCTAAAGGATGCTCATGAAGAGGCATAAATTCAACATGGGTATATCCCATTTCCTTAACATATTTTGGAAGAGTTTCAGCTATTTCATCATAACTCATAAATTCATCATCTTTGGTTTTCCAAGATGCTAGGTGAAGCTCATAAGTATTGATAGGATTTTGATAATAATCAACTTTTGCACGTTTTTTAAGCCATTTATCATCATGCCATTTATATTTTGTCTTTGTATTGATAATAGAGGCTGTACTTGGCCTTAATTCAGATAAAACTGCATAAGGATCACTTTTATGGACTTGTTGGTTAGTATCTTTATTTGTAACAACAAATTTATATTTATCTCCCTCCTTTGCTTCAGGTATAAAGATACTCCATAGTCCTAACTCACTAATAGCTTTCATATAGTATTTATCATTTATTCCCCAGAAACTAAAATCACCAATCACACAAATGTTTTTAGCATTAGGAGCCCATGTTGTAAACCTGATACCTGTAACCTTATCCTCTCGAGCTTTATGAGCACCCATAAAATTATATGCATAGATATGTTTGCCTTCATGGAAGTAGCACTTATCTAGATCGCTTATGTGTGTGTTTGTGTCAAAACTTTGTTTTAATTTTTTCATAAAGCTCCTAATCAAAAAAAATATAAAATGAACTTCATCATCCACAAAAGTAGAGTCTGTTAAGAAGTTTATAAATATCATTGTTTTTATACTAACAAATTATTAACAGCTATAGTATTACTAAGTTTATATCAGCTTAATAAATTAGCTAAATAAGTATGAAAAAATCTATAAATAATAAGTTTATTAATCATTCTAAATTGAGAAAGATAGTGGTAAGATGAATAGTATATTAGTTTTATTTATGGAATGTTGATTATGTATTAATCAATAGCAAAACACTAAGGTAAAATAAAGAAAATGGCAATTCAAACTGTATCGACAAAACCTTTTGCTAATCAAAAACCAGGAACGTCTGGATTACGTAATAAAGTCAAAGTCTTTAAACAGTCTGGATATTTAGAAAACTTTGTTCAATCAATATTTAATTCCTTAGATAATATCGCAGGTAAAACTTTAGTAGTAGGTGGGGATGGTAGGTATTACAATAAAGTAGCAATACAGACTATTATCCATATAGCTGCAGCTAACAAATTTTCTAAAATAATTGTTGGTCATAATGGCATATTATCAACTCCTGCTGCTAGTTGTGTGATCAGAAAGTATAAAGCTTTTGGTGGAGTGATTTTATCTGCAAGTCATAATCCTGGTGGTCCAAATGGTGATTTTGGTATAAAATATAATATTTCAAATGGAGGTCCTGCTCCAGAGAAACTTACAGACAAAATTTATCAAGAAACTCAAAATATTGATAGGTATTATATAAGTGATGCTAGCCAAGCTACTATAGATTTAGACAAAGTTGGTACATACGTAGTAGAAAGTGCGACCGTAGAAGTTATTGATTCTGTAGCTGATTATGCTGAGTTAATGCAACAAATATTCGATTTTGAAAAAATTCGTCAGTTATTTATAAAAGGTTTTAAAGTTCGTTTTGATTCAATGAGTGCTGTTTCTGGACCTTATGCAAAATATATTTTTGAAACCATATTAAATGCTCCTGTTGGAACGGTTGTTAATGCCGAGCCTTTAGAAGATTTTGGTGGTCTTCATCCTGATCCTAATCCGGTAAATGCTGCAGATTTAGTAAAGCACATGCGAAGTGGTGAGTATGATTTTGGAGCAGCTTCTGATGGCGATGCAGATAGAAATATGATTGTTGGTAAAAAGATTGATGTAGCACCGTCAGATAGTTTAGCTATTATGGCTGCTAATGCGAATCTTATCCCAGTATACTTAAAAGGACTTAAAGGTGTTGCAAGATCTATACCAACATCAACGGCTGTCGATAGAGTGGCAGAATCTTTAAATATCCCATGTTTTGAAACTCCAACAGGTTGGAAGTTTTTCGGTAATCTTCTTGATGCTAACAAAATTACCCTTTGTGGCGAAGAAAGTTATGGAACAGGCTCTGATCATATTCGCGAAAAGGATGGTGTTTGGGCCGTTTTATATTGGTTAAATTTAGTAGCTGCAACAAATAAAAATATAGATGATTTGGTAATTGAACATTGGCAAAAATTTGGGCGCAATTTTTATTCTAGACATGATTATGAGGCAATTGATAATAAAATTGCTAATCAAATTATGTCCTCATTAAGACAGAAGGTTATAGGGTTACAAGGAAGTAAGCTTTGTGGTAAGACTGTATGCAAGGCTGATGATTTTAGTTATAAAGATCCAATTGATGGTTCAGTTTCAAATCATCAGGGTATTAGAGTTATTTTAGAAGATGGCTCTCGTATCGTATTTAGGCTATCTGGTACAGGAACACAAGGAGCTACTTTAAGAGTATATTTAGAGAAATATCAAGAGGATGTTAACAGTTTTGATATCCCAACACAACAAGCTTTAGCAGATTTAGTAGATACCGCAGAGAGTTTGACAAATGTCAAATTTTTAACAGGAATGAATAAACCAACTGTTATAACCTAATTCGTAAGGAAATATTAAACAAAGGAGTTAATAATATTATGAAATATTCTGATACCTCACCAAATCATCAATTATATAAAAAAGCTATGGCATTAGTTTTGGCAGGAGGTCGCGGATCTCGCTTATATAATCTGACTGATACTCGTGCAAAACCAGCGGTTTATTTTGGTGGTAAGTTTAGAATTATAGATTTTGCTTTATCTAACTGTTTAAATTCTGGGATACGTAAAATAGGAGTTGTGACTCAATATAAGTCACATTCATTATTACGTCATTTACAGCGTGGCTGGGGTTTTTTAAGAGGTGAGTTAAATGAGTTTATAGACTTACTTCCTGCACAACAAAGAGTTAATGAAGAGCATTGGTATAGAGGTACAGCTGATGCGGTTTACCAAAATATTGATATTTTACGCTCATATTCTCCAGAATATGTTGTTGTATTGGCAGGTGATCATATCTATAAGATGGACTATTCTGTAATGTTACGTGATCATGCGAAAAGTGGTTGTAAATGTACAGTAGGGTGTGTTGAAATTCCTAAAGAAGAGGCTTTTGCCTTTGGGATAATGGGTATTGATAAAGAGCGTAAAGTGACAGGTTTTGTTGAGAAGCCTCAAGAGAATGCTCCAACAATACCTGGTGATTCAGATAGATGTTTAGCAAGTATGGGTATTTATATTTTTAACTCGGATTATCTATATGATCTTCTTGAAGAAGACATTACAAATAATCTATCAAGTCATGATTTCGGAAAAGATATAATTCCAAGAGCAGTAAAAGAGCAGCAGGCTTTAGCTCACCCATTTAGCATGTCTTGTGTACCTAGAGGTGAGGGTGTTGAACCATATTGGAGAGATGTAGGTACAATTGATGCTTTTTGGGCAGCCAACCTTGATTTAGCAGCAAATATGCCAGAGTTTAATTTATATGATAAAGACTGGCCTGTTTGGACTGCTCAAGAGCAGTTGCCTCCTGCGAAATTTGTACCGGATCAAAAAGGTAACAATGGTGTTATTACAAATACTTTAGCTTCTTGCGGATGTATAGTACTTGGTTCAGAGCTTTCTAAGACATTAATGTTCTCAAATGTTAGGATATCATCATACTGTATTATTGATCAGTCGGTTATAATGCCGGGTGTTGTCGTCGGTGAGAATTGTCGTTTGAAAAAAGTTGTAATTGACAAAGGTTGTGATATTCCTGATGGCATGGTTATTGGTGAGAACCCTAAAGAAGATGCTAAGAATTTTTTTAGAACTGACAAAGGTGTAGTCTTAGTTACTAAGCCTATGATTGATAAGTTAATAAAATAAGTTAATTGAATATAAGAGAAAATCATGCGAATTTTACATGTCTGTAGTGAGCTATATCCACTACTAAAAACTGGAGGTCTTGCCGATGTTACAGCTGCGTTACCTCCGGCATTGTCAGAAATAGGTGTTGACAGTAGAGTTTTAGTTCCTGGCTTTCCAGCATTTATGAACAATGTTGAAGAAAAAGAACTTTTAATAGAGCTATCAACAAAATTTGATGATAAGGTAGCTATATTTATAGCAAAGATCCCTAATACAGAAATCAAAATATATGTGATTGATGCTCCTAGTTTATATGATCGTCCAGGAAATCCTTATGCTGATAAAGATAATAATGGGTACGTAGATAATTATAAAAGATTTGCATTATTAGGTTGGGTTGCAGCTGAGCTAGTAAAGGGCTTGGATTGTCAGTGGATTCCTAATATAGTGCATGGCCACGATTGGCACTCAGGACTAGTTCCTGCATATATAAAAGCAGCAGAAATCACAACAGGTATAAAAAGTGTCAAGTCTGTGTTTACTATACATAATTTAGCATATCAAGGGCTCTTCCCAATAGATATATTTCCAGAATTAGGTTTGCCTAAAAGTTTCCTAGGTATGGATGGTTTAGAGTTTTATGGGCAAGTATCTTTTTTGAAAGCAGGCTTAAACTTTGCTGATAAAATTACTACTGTTAGTCCAACATATGCTAAAGAAATTCAATCATATGAACAAGGTTGTGGTTTAGATGGATTATTATCTAAAAGGAAAAATGATTTATATGGTATTTTGAATGGGGTAGATCCTAGTGTTTGGAACCCACGCATAGATCCTGTTATAAAAAATAAATACTCTAAAGGATCTGTTGCTATTAGTAAAGCAAAAAATAAATCATTTTTACAGAGATCAAAAGGTCTTAAGATCCAAAATACTGCGCCTTTATTTGGTTTAGTTAGTCGTCTAACAGAACAAAAAGGGTTACATCTTGTTATTGCTGGTTTAGAAGAAATCTTATCTAAAGGTGGACAGCTTGTCTTATTAGGCAGTGGCGATCGTATTTTAGAAAATGAATTTAAAACTATAGCAGAAAAATATCCTAATTCTGTATCTGTGCAGATAGGTTATGATGAGAAATATGCTCATGAGATTGTTGCAGCTTGTGATGTTATTTTGGTTTCTTCTCGCTTTGAACCTTGTGGTTTAACGCAGCTTTATGGATTAGTTTATGGTACTTTACCTTTAGTTCATAAGGTAGGAGGGCTAGCAGATACAGTTACAGATACCTCTTTAGAGAACTTAGCAGATAACACTGCAACAGGTTTTGTATTTGAGAAATTTACAGTAGAAAGTTACAAGCGAGCTGTTCGCAGAGCTTTTGCATTATATGATCGCAAAGTTGATTGGAGAAAAGTTAGACAAATAGCAATGCAACAAGATGTTAGCTGGAGCGCTGCGGCTAACAGGCTATATGGTATTTATCAACAATTAGTAAAGGAAATAGATTAAAAAAATCTCATATATCTTGTATAGAAAATGTTTTAATGACATTATATTGCCAAATTAAATCAATATTTTTTAACTGAAGTAAATTTCTTATTAAAGGTTTTATTAAAATGAATAAAAAAAATCAGATAGAGCTATATCTTGAAAAAATACTAAACTGTGATGTTAGCCAAGCAAATGATCAAGACTTGTATTATGCTTTGTTAACCTATGCTAAAGAACAAACAGCTAAACTTCCTGAGCAAAGTTATAAAAAGAAAATTTACTATATTTCTAGTGAGTTTTTGATTGGAAAAATGTTAATTAGTAACCTAGTTAATTTAGGTGTTTACGATGATGTTTGTCAGGTATTAAAAGATAGTGGCAAAAATATTGTACAAATTGAAGAGTTTGAGCCAGAACCATCTTTAGGTAATGGTGGTTTAGGAAGATTAGCCGCATGTTTTTTAGACTCTATAGCATCTTTAGGTATTCCAGGTACAGGTATTAGTTTGAACTATCATTATGGTTTATTTAAGCAAAAATTTAAAAATCATAGCCAAAGTGAAAGACCAAATCCTTGGATAGAAAAGCTAGGTTGGTTAAATAAGAAAGATGCGAGCTATAAAATTGATTTTAATAATTTTAGCGTTGAGTCCCAATTATGCGAGATTGATGTAGTTGGTTACGCAAATAATTTTGTAAATAAATTATGCTTATTTGATATTACTAGTGTTGATCCAGATGTGATAGAGGATGATATATCTTTTGATAAAACTGCTATACAGAAAAATTTGACACTATTTCTATACCCTGATGATAGTGATGAAGATGGCCATCTTTTAAGAATTTTCCAACAATATTTTATGGTAAGCAATGCAGTTAGTTTAATTTTCTCAGATATTACTAAAAATGGTTATTCATTAGAAAACTTACCAGAGTATGCTGTTGTACAAATTAATGATACTCATCCAACTTTAGTTATTCCTGAGTTGATTCGTCAATTGGTAGCTAATGGTATAGATATTGATAAAGCTATAGAGCTTGTTAGTAAAACTGCCGCGTATACCAATCATACGATTTTAGCCGAAGCCTTAGAAAAGTGGCCTTTAAGTTATTTAGAAAAAGTTTTATCTAGTCAAATGATAGATATTATTAAATATTTAGATAAGAAAACTAAAGAGCACTATAAAGATCATGAGCTTGCGATAATTGATGATAATGATTGTGTTCATATGGCACATATTTGTATTCATTACAGCTTTAGTGTTAATGGTGTTGCTGCACTTCATACAGAGATCTTAAAAAAATCAGAGTTAAAGCACTTTAATGATATATATCCGACTAAATTTAATAACAAAACTAATGGTATTACATTTAGACGTTGGTTGTTGCAAGCAAATCCGGAATTAGCATCTTATCTGAAAAATTTAGTAGGTGATAGTTATATCCAAGATTCAAAACAATTAGAAAAACTATTAGCATATCACAATGATAAAAATGTACTGACTAAGCTTGATGATATTAAAAAAACTAAAAAAGAGCAGTTTATAGAGTTTGCAAGCTATTATTCAGGTGTCGATCTATTAAAAGATGGTATCTTTGATGTTCAAATAAAACGTATTCATGAATATAAGCGTCAACAAATGAATGCTTTATATATCATTCATAAATATCTTGAAATTAAATCAGGGCTTTATCTAAAGCCTAAGCGACCAATTAATTTTATTTTTGGTGGTAAGGCTGCTCCTGCTTATACGATTGCTAAACACATTATTCATTTGATTTTATGCTTACAAGAGCTAATTAATAATGATGAAGAGGTTAATCAATATATTCGTGTACTTTTTGTTGAGAATTATAATGTTAGTGTAGCTGAGAAACTGATTCCAGCTACAGATGTTTCTGAACAAATATCTTTAGCCTCTAAAGAAGCTAGTGGTACAGGTAATATGAAGTTCATGCTAAATGGAGCTATTACTCTTGGTACTATGGATGGTGCTAACGTTGAAATAGCGGAGTTAGTAGGAAGTACTAATATTTATACATTTGGTAAAGATAGCAATACGATTATTGACTTATATAAAACACATGGCTATAAGTCGATAGATTATTATCACAATCCAGTTATTAAAAATGTTGTTGATTTTATAATTTCTCCAACCTTATTATCAATTGGGGATAAAGACAAATTAATTCCCTTGTTTAATGAGCTAATTAGTAAAGATTGGTTTATGACTTTGATAGATTTAGTTGAGTATATTAAAATTAAAGATAAAGTATTTAGAGATTATGAATATCGCGAACATTGGCTAAGAATGAGCTTAGTAAATACAGCTAAATCTGGTTTCTTTAGTTCAGATAGAACTATTAGTCAATATAACAAACATATTTGGAAGATTTAATCTAAAGAGATGTTTTTTGCAACTTGCTTTGTAAGTTATAGCAGCATACTTTTTTCATGGCAGAAAAGGTATGCAAAACTGCCTAGCACTGTGCTATTGCTTTATTGTGAACTAATGACAGTTATAAAACTCACTAAAGTTCAGACAATCGTAACTGTCTACTCATCAGTTCACAATAGCTTAACTCAATGTATGCTTTAATTTAGAGAAAATATATGGAAAAAACTGGAGTCTTATTAGCTGTATCAAGTTTACCTAGTAATTTTGGTATTGGCGACTTAGGTAAAAATGCTTATAAATTTGTAGATATCTTAAAAAAAGCAAATATTAAAATATGGCAAGTATTACCACTTACACCGTTAGGCTATGGAAATTCACCATATCAGTCTAGTTCATCATTTGCTGGAGATAAAATATATATATCTATTGATAATCTAGTTGATATAGGTTTGCTTGAGAATTCTGATATTGAGTATTTAAATGCTAATTTAGATACTATTGATTATGATGTTGTCCGATCACATAAAGCTAAATTATTAGATAGAGCTTTTGAAAATTTTAAAATATCTACAAATAGGAAGCTTAAATTAGAGTATCAAAAGTTTATTGATGAAAATAGTTGGGTTTTGAAATATGCTATTTTTAAAGCCTTTAGGAAGGCTAATAATGACGAAGCTTGGAACCTTTGGCCACAAGAGTATAAAAACTGGATCAGGGATAAATCTATAGATACTGATCAATATCAGTTAGATATTGATTATGAACTATTTCTACAATATATATTCTACAGACAATGGTTTGAACTAAAAAAATATGCTAATCAAAATTCTATACAAATTATGGGAGATCTACCTATTTATTTAGGTTTTGATTCTGCTGATGTATGGGAGCATCAAGCTGTATTTTTGTTAGATGAAGACCAAAAGCCAACATTTGTAGCAGGAGTTCCGCCAGATTTTTTCTCTGCAACTGGCCAATTGTGGGGCAATCCCCTATATGATTGGGATAAATTACAAAAGACAGGTTTTGAGTTTTGGATAGAGCGTTTAAAAGGTAATTTCAAATTATTTGATATTGTTAGGATTGATCATTTTAGAGCATTTGATACATATTGGAAGATTCCAGCTAATGCTAAAACAGCTATCAATGGAGAATGGATAGAAGCTCCAGGATATAAGTTTTTTAATACGGTTTTTGAGAAATTACCTGGTGCAAATATCATTGCTGAGGATCTTGGAGATTTACGTCCTGAAGTGTTGGAGTTACGCGATCACTATAATTTAAAAGGTATGAAGGTTTTTCCTTTTCATTTTGATCTTAAGACTGGTAATTTTATTGAAGATCCAAATATTGTTGCTTACTCTGGAACGCATGATAATAATACTCTAAAAGGTTGGTATTTCGATGAACTAAATAGATACCAAAGAAAGCTTTTAAAACGTTATTTTAAAGCTAATGATAAAAATATTTTTAGAAAAATTATTAAGTATTTACTAAACTGTGATGCTGAATATGTAATATTACCAATTCAAGATATTTTAGAATTAGGTAGTGAAGCTAGGCTAAATACCCCAGGTACAGTTGGTTTGCCAAATTGGGAGTGGAAATTGATTAATTTTAATGGGTTACATCAATTTATACTGGGGATGGTATAATATTTTTTGCTTAGGCATTTTATATATAGATGAGAAGAGTAGAAAATCCTTTAACTATCTATTTGCCATTATGATGACTGACCTCATTGGTTTTTGTCTTTCTAGTTAGCAATAGGAGCAATCATTTTACTTCTGGAGAGAATCATGGAAGAAATAGAGATTCTTGAACTCAATAAGGAATACAGTTTTGACGTGAGAGTGGAGGACGGTGAAAACCATTTTGCATGACGCTTAGAATTATCACCTGATAAAGTAACACTGACAGTGAAGGGTGAGACAAATGAGAGTAGAGGATTCTCTTTGGGTTTTTCAGATATTGATGAAGTATGGTGCAATGGGTATACTAAGTCATATATATTGAAGAATTTAAAGGTGCTTCGCGGCCAATCTGGAATATTGGAGCATAACAAGATTGGATTTTTTGAGTATGTTTATGAAGTTGATTATTTCGCATACTTTACGGGTAGAGTGCATCAAGGGCAGAAGTTCTGAGGTTTTTCAGTTGATTTCTAAGAGGCTAAAAGCTGGATTTCACATACGAACACTCAAGAGAAAATATTAAAGTACTGTGAAGAAAAGAAGCTTTTTATTTTTAATGACAAGGACTTTGATCCTACTCAATTTAAAGTGCCTATTCAGGGCGTCGGTCATATCATTTTAGGATACAACGTCAGTGCTCATTATTCTGCGAGCGACTTTTCTTCAGGTGTACATTTCCCACCATCTTTCCATCTTCTGCTTTCTGAAGAGCAGTCACTGGTCTGCCTAAAAGAGTTGTATGACAGATTCTATGACCTAATGTCTTTTATCATTGGTAATGATATTAGTGTTAACAGTCTGAAGATTACTTTCGATACAACTATGTACTCTACAATGAAAGCATCTTTATATTATCCCCATACCAAATACTGTCACCAACGTAAGAGCAGATATCCTCTATACCCACTGGGTAGAGATCTACGATTCGATACCTTTGGATATCCCGAATTCGATATTTCTGTCTTTGACCGTTTTTTCTCGTTAGATAACGATAATTCATCAAAGTGGAAGAAATACCGAAAATATAGAGATATGAACAGCGTTGAAGAACGGTTTTTAGGTTATTTTAGACTCCTTGAGTCCCTTGCCTTCAAGTCAAAGAATTATGTTAATGAAGAAATTCTAGGTTCACTAATTGATAAGTTTGAATCGTGCCTTGTTAAAAGATTTGGCGATAAGAAGTCAGTTATCGGCTTCTTAAAAGATCTGCTTAGGTATAATGGTTCTAAATACAATACCGTGAAATGTATTGGTGATTTCTATAAGTCTCTACCTAAGGAAATACGAGATAAATGGATATTTTCTGGCAGCGATATTTCTGGAATTTGCAAACTGAGAAATGATATAACCCATGCTAATGATTACCAAGAAAGTGATATTAGCCTATATAAGAAGTCCATATTTATAGAAACACTTCTTGTTTTTGCCCTATACGAAAAGTTAGGTATATCCAGTGACAAAGTAGCGCTTATTATTCACAGCTTAGATGGGCATGACCACATCATGAATAGAGGATGAAGGGGTATTTTCTTAGAGGCTTCTGGTAATAAAAAAATGAAATTAGCAGTACATATAACAAGTCAATGGGCTTCATGCCTTCGATGTTAGACAGATTACTCTGCGCTTCGCTTCGTACACGAAATCTTAAATGTGAACAAAATTATCTAAAAAAATAAAGAAAGAGCCAGCAAGCTCTCAAATTTTATAATTACTCAAAGCTAACACCAAGATGTAAAGCCGTTTTAGACTCATTAGAATCACAATCCTCGGCTTTCTTATGTGTATCTTTTCTAATGGAGTAGATCAAATAACAGCTTACTGTAAAGGTACGAGCCGATGGCATTTTCATTATTTTTTCGTATCTAGAGAGAAATATCATTATCATCTAAGCATTTTTCGCAACTCTAACTTTAAATATGTTAGAATTTATGTCAATTAATTAGGTTAAAAAATATTCAAAATGCTTACATTTCAAGAAATTATTTTAAAACTACATCATTATTGGGCATCTAAAGGATGTGCGATTATTCAACCATTGGATATGGAAGTAGGTGCTGGGACATTTCATCCAGCTACAACACTACGTGCGATAGGTCCAGAGCCATGGACAGCAGCTTATGTGCAGCCTTCAAGAAGACCAACAGATGGTCGTTATGGTGAAAATCCAAATCGTACGCAACATTATTATCAGTATCAGGTTGTAATGAAACCCTCACCAGATAATATTCAAGAGCTTTACTTAGGTTCACTAAAGGAACTTGGTATAGATGCTCTAGAGAATGATATCCGATTTGTCGAAGATAACTGGGAGTCGCCAACTTTAGGTGCTTGGGGGCTTGGTTGGGAAGTATGGTCAAACGGTATGGAAATTACTCAGTTTACTTATTTCCAACAAGTTGGGGGATTAGAGTGTAAGCCTGTAATGGGTGAAATTACTTATGGTCTTGAGCGTCTGGCAATATATATCCAAAATGTTGACAGTATGTATGATTTACTTTGGGCAAATACTCAAAATGGTCCATTATATTATCGTGATGTATTTATGCAAAATGAAATTGAAATGTCTACGTATAATTTTGAAGAGGCAAATGTGGATGAGTTATTTAATCAATTTAATTTACTAGAAAAAGAAGGGTATCGACTAGTTGAAAAGAATCTATCGATCCCTGCTTATGAGTTTGTCTTAAAAGCTTCGCATACCTTTAATTTACTAGATGCTCGTCATGCAATATCTGTTACAGAGAGACAAGGGTACATTTTGCGAGTTAGGAAATTAGCTTTACAAGTTGCACAAGAGTATTACAATGCAAGAGAAAAACTAGGTTTTCCTGCTTTTAAAAAATAATTTACTTCTTGTATGCAATAGCAGATATTTCAACTAAAGCACCTATGTTTTGATGAAGAACACCTAAAGATGTAGATCTAGCAGGTTTATTTGTGAAGTATTTTTTATATTCCTTATTAAAATCTTTAAAATCTTTCTGTTTAGCAATAGCAACATTTACATCAACGATATCATTTAAAGTGTAATCATGTGCTTTTAATGTCTTTTCTATTAAAAGAATCGCCTTTTTAGTCTGTTGAGTTATATCTTCATTCTTTAATGATTCATTATTGCTTTGGGCATTTTGACCGGATATATATAAAAAATTACCAGCTTTAACGGCGGGTCTGTATAAGCTATTAGAGTATCCTAGAGATATTAAACTTACAAATAGTATTGATATAATTAATTTTTTCATTGTTAGACCTTATTATTTTAAGTTTGTAAACATAAAAAGTTTAGCATATTTAGACTAGTTTATAGATGATAATATTGTTTTGCATTAGTAATAAAAATATGTAAAACTGCTTGGCATATCTTAGAACTTTGTTTTAAATAATGAAATCTATATCACAAATACTTATATTCTTAGGTATTCAAGTTAAAAATGATGTAAAAGTACAAATAGAGTTTGTTTTTTTGGATAGTCGTAAATGTAATGAAGAGTCTGCATTTATTGCCCTAAGAGGACAAACTACAGATGGTAATAAGTATATTAAAAATGTTATCTCTAAAGGTGTTAATTTAGTTTTAACTGATAGTATCGAATTTGAGGATAGGGATAAGATCTTTTACGTCGAGGATTTGAAAAATAAACTCGCAAGTTTTGCTATATGGTTTTATGACTACAAAAAGCCAAAAAATATCATAGGTATAACAGGCACAAATGGTAAGACTTCAATTTCTAATTATATTGCACAATTTATAGATTTAAATGCACAAAAAACATTACTGTTAGGTACAAATGGTAATGGTATTTACCCAGATCTAAAAGAGAGTTCTCATACTACACTTGATGTTTTATCTTTATATCAGACTGTATCGAGTTATAGTGATTATGAGAATTTAATAATGGAAGTATCCTCACACGCATTGGATCAAAAGCGTGTTGCTGGACTAGATTTTGATACAGCAGTGTTTAGTAATCTTAGTCATGACCATCTTGATTATCATAAGACTATGGATGCTTATTTTGAAGCGAAAGCTAAGTTATTCCAGTTTAAGAGCCTAAAGAAAGTAGTTATAAATGTAGATGATGACTATAGTAAAAAACTCTGTGCTATCTGTAGCTGTGAAGTTGTAACTGTAAGTCTAAAGTCAAAGCAAGCTGATATATATTTGAAAGTCAGTGATATTAAAAATATGCAGACAAGTTTTGATTTGTATATTGCTCAAGAATTTGTGGGTGGGTATAAAACTTGCTTAATAGGTGAGTTTAACTTAATGAATCTGGGTTTAAGCTTGGCGGCATTAGATGGCTATATAGCTAGAGAGCAAGTTCTAGCAAATGTAGATTTAATTAATCCAGTAAAAGGACGTATGGAAGTTATCCAGTTGACTAATAATGTTAAAGTTATAATTGACTATGCGCATACGCCTGAGGCTTTAGAGAAAGCTCTACAGACATTAAAAGATTATTCTTTGGGTACTTTATGGTGCATATTTGGTTGTGGCGGCGATAGAGATATAACAAAGAGACCTGAAATGGCATCAATAGCTGAAAGGTATGCTGATAAAATAATAATTACCGAAGATAATAACCGTTTTGAGGATTTAGGTAATATTTTTAATGATATTCAGAAAGGTTTTGTTAATGCAAATCAACATAAGTTTATTTCATCTCGTGAAGAGGCTATAAAATATGCTATTGAGAATTCTAAGGCTGGAGATGTTATTCTTTTAGCAGGTAAAGGCCATGAATGTTATCTTGATAAAAAGGGTGTTAAAAGACATTTTGATGAGCGAGAGATAATCAAAAGGGTTATACTATAGAAATCTTGAATATAGCAAGTAAAGCCTTATAATTTAACTAACTTTGTCCTATGAATTGAAATTAAAAAATGATTAATAAGAAAATATTTATTATACCTATAATTATGGTTTTATTAGCGAGCTGTTCATCTATTCAATTTAATCCTGCTGCCAGCAAGGTACAAATATCTAGAGCTGCTCCAGCAAAAGATTGTAAATTTATTAATACTGTTACATCAACTCAAGGAAATTTCTTTACTGGGGCATTTACATCTAATAATAATATGCAGGAAGGGGCTTATAATAAAGTAAGAAATGAGGCTGCACAAATGGGTGGTAACTATATTCAGTTAATATCTAGTCAAGATGGAGATACTGGAGGAGGGGGAGGTAGCTTTGAAGGAGGTTATAACTCTAGCTATCAACAAACTAACTATTCTGTGACAGGATCTGTCTATGACTGCCCAAATAATAATGCTTAAAATAAATCTTAACAATATTAATAACTAGCGTTTAGTTAGGGATTATCTTAGAATCTATCTATATAAGTATTTATAATTCTCAAATATGATCAAATCACTAAAACAATTAGCAGTGCAAGCTGGCTTAGAATATGTTGGTGAAGATGTTTCAATTCAAACAGTAACTATTAACTCAAATGAGATAAAACAAGATGCATTATTTGTAGCAATTGTGGCTAATCGAGATGGTCATGAGTTTATTTTAAGTGCTATTGCTAATGGGGCGAGGGCACTTTTAGTTTCAAAGAAACAAGATTTAGATATTCCACAGATAGTTTGTGGTAATACTATCAATGGCCTAAGAACTTTAGCGAAAGAATATCGTAAATCATTAAATATGCCGATAATATCCTTAACTGGAAGTTGTGGTAAGACAACAATAAAAGAGATGATTGTAACTCTTTTATCGAATAAAAAAGTTCATTTCACGCAAGGTAATTTCAATAACTATCTTGGTGTGCCAATGACAATATTAGAAACACCACAAGATATTGATTTTGCTGTAATTGAAACTGGTACAAATGTCAGAAGTGAAATAAAAGCAGCCGCTGATATTATTCAACCAAATATTGCAATGATTACAAATGTTGGGGCTAGCCACTTAGAAAATCTTAAAACTTTAGATGGAGTAATGATAGAGAAAGGAGAGCTTTTGAAAGCATTGCCTAAAGATGGTTATTGTATTGTCAATCTTGATGATGAGAGAGTTTCTATTTATGTAGATAAGTTGGATTGTCATAAAATAACCTGTTCAATGAGCAACAAAGCTGCTGATATTCTACTTCTAGATTATCAAGTATCATCAGAGTATTATGATGTTAAAGTTAAAATATTTGATAAAGAGTATAACTATAGCCTACCTAATATTGGCAAGCATAATTTACTCAATAGTATATTAGCTATTGCATGTGTAGTTGCTGTAGGTATTGCACCAAGTGAGTTTTTAGCAAATACTCAAAAAATCAGAAGCTATAAGGGTAGGTTTTATACTGAGAATTTGACTAATAAATTAACTTTAGTCGATGATACCTATAATGCTAGTGTTGCTGCAATGAAAGCAGCTGTTGATGATTTAACTGATTTTCAAGGTAAGAAAATACTTGTTGCAAGCTCTATGAAAGAGTTAGGTGATGAGGCTGAGAATTATCATAGACAAATGGGACAATGGTTAAGACAAGCCTGTTTGGATAGGGTTTTCTTATTTGGAGATAGCCAGTTAATGAGCTGTGTACTTAAAGAGGCTAATGATCAAAGAATAGATTACTATGAAGCAAAAGAAAATCTAAATAGAGATCTGAAAGAGTTTATAGAGAAATATGAGCCATTTGAAACTAAAATAATAGTCAAAGGAGCTAGAAGTTATAAAATGGAAGAGGTCGTTGATTATATTAAATTATCTTTTGTGAGCAAAATAAATAGCGTATAATCGAATTAAATCTTTTAAATTATAGGAAAATAGTTATTATGAGAAAAATGATAAAATTTACACTATTGATTTTTGCTTTGACTTATTCGTGTTCAGCAATTGCAAAGGGCTTTAGTTGCCCAGTTTTTAAGCCAGGGGAAATTGTAGCAGTGTTAAACCTTTCTGTGGGAATAATTGTAGTAATGTACCTTTTTGTAAAACAACTTGCTGGCCTACAAGCTCAGGTTCGGCTTGGGCTGGAGCTGGTGTGGCAAGTAAAAGTAAACAGTTATATTGTCCTCATGCGACTTTTGCAAATTGTCATTTCTCAGGGCCGCCATCACCAACAGATGTAAATCCTAAAAATCCAAGTCTTCCATGTAAAGTAAATAAAGATGGCAAAGCAGCTAATTGTAGATGTAAAGTTTTTACAGGACCAAGTTATGTCAATATGGATGGTATTATGAATCTTGGTGTATATTATGAGACGGTAGCTGTGTGTGGTAAAGATGGCTCTAAGTGCAAAAATGCATCGACATGTTTGCCTGGAGGAAAGGGTGACTGTAAAGGCAAAATAGCTCCTGTGTGTTCATATGTCGCTGCTCAGAATATAAAAGATGATAGAGTATCATTTATCCCTGGTTATGATTTGATATCAACGTATAGTTTTGATATGAATAAGGATTATGGTGCTACAGGACCAGAAGGTGGGCCGAAATGTTCAAATATTGATGTCGCAGGTTGTATGGCTCAGCCTTGCAAATATGAAAAGGTTCTAAAGAATTTACAAATTGTACTTGTCCAATAACTAAGAATGTTAAATCTTTTAGATTACATTCAAAGGTAGATTCTTGTGATATTGCAAAAGGATACGTTTGGGAATAAGTTATTAGTTGGTGATCTGTTTGGTACCTACTTTTTTGACATATTCTTTAAATCATTATATTAGCTTTATTTGATTATATAATAGTTAGATTTTATCCTTGATAATATTTAAAACTCTTCTTAAAGGTTCTGCTGCTCCCCAAAGCAACTGATCTCCAACTGTGAAACAATGAAAGATATCATCAGCTAATAATGATGGCTTTATACGTCCAATAGCTATATCTAGAGTTCCAGAGGTTGCTTGGGGAGTTAGATTATTCAGAGTATCTTCTTTATTATTCTCAACTACTTTGACCCACTTGTTACCGTTAGAGATTTTAGCCTTAATTTCTTCAATAGTTAATTTCTTTCTAAGTTTTATAGTAAGTGCTTGAGAATGTGATCTTAAACTAGGCACTCTAACACATACGCCATCAACGGGAATAGTTTTTTTAGTATCAAGGATTTTATTAAGTTCAGTAGATGCTTTATATTCCTCTTTAGTTTGGCCATTATCCATAGCAATATCAATCCATGGTAGAAGATTATAAGCAAGTGTCTGTCCCGTTTTTTGCCGAGGTATTAGATCAGTATTTTTTGATAGTTCACGTAGAGTTCTTTCTCTTGTTAAGATATTTTGGTTAATATCACTGGTTTTGTTTAGTAAAGATGTCTGTTCTAATAACTCTTGCATAGCAGCAGCACCTGAGCCTGAAATAGCTTGATAAGTACTAGAGTTAACCCATTCAACAAGATTCTCTCTTAATAGTCCTGCTATTGCTAGAGACATTAAACTAACAGTACAGTTACTACCAATAAAATCTTTTTTACCATCGTCAATAGCATTAGTTATTTGGGCTAGATTTAATGGGTCTAAAACTAGAGTGCTATCCCCATTTAAGCGTAAAGTAGATGCAGCATCTATCCAAAAACCTTGCCAACCATTAGCTCTAAGTTTTGGGTGAATATCTTTTGTATATTCTCCCCCTTGACAACTTAATAGGATATCCATTTTGCTAAGCTGTTCTATATTAAAAGCATCTTGTAATGTACCATATTGTCGTATAAAACCTGATGGGTCTTGACCAGCTTGAGATGTTGAAAAGAAGGTTGGAGATATATTATCAAAATCTCTTGATTCAAACATTCTAGACATTAAAACAGAGCCTACCATTCCTCTCCAACCGATAAAACCAATTTTAAGCATAAAACCCTCCTATATAACTTGATGATAAAGTATAATACAAAACTAACTAATTTAATATTTTATTAAAGGTATATATATGATAGTGCATAAGTTTGGAGGAAGTAGTCTCGCTACAGCAGAAAAAATAAAAAATGTATCTAATATTATAAATTGTAACAATGAAGCAGTTGTTGTTTCAGCATCAGCAAAAACTACAAGTAATTTGCAAAAAGCTATAGATCAGGCAATTATTGGTAATGATTATAACGAGACTCTTAATGCAATTTTGGATCATCATAGTGGAATCATCAAGGAATTGATTCCAGAAGATGAAGTCTTGAAAGCTTTAATCATTAGAGATTTACGTAATATTAGAAATATTTTAAACACTATTACTATTACAAACTTCTGTGCAGATAATTTAAGGTTTTTTATTTTAGGTTTTGGTGAAATATGGTCTGCCAGTATTCTAACAGCATATTTAAAGTCAAAAGATAATAATGCATATTTTATAGATGCTTCGGAGTGTTTGGTTGTTAATGATCGTAGTTATCCTGTAACTGTAAACTGGCAACAAAGCTTAGAAAAGCTAGATAATATCAAAGCAGAGCATTCAGCTAATGTCTATGTTATAACAGGATTTATTGCCCAGAACAAATATGGTAAGAGAACTATTTTAGGCCTAAATTGTAGTGATTATTCAGCAGCAATTTTTGCAAAACTATTACAGGCTGAAAAATTATATATTTGGACTGATGTTGCTGGCGTATATAGTGCAAATCCTCAAGTTGTACCAGAGGCAAAACCTCTAACTCAGCTAACCTATAAAGAAGCTCTCGAGTTAGCTTATTTTGGAGCATCTGTTGTACATCCTTTAACTATTACACCAATGGCTTTAGAGAGAACTCCTATATATATAAAAAGCAGTTACGCTCCTGAAGAAATTGGTACAAAAATCAGCTCAGATATAGATGAAAATCAAGGTCTTATAAAAGGTTTAACAAGTGCCTCAGATGTCGCTATTGTTAGGGTGCAAGGCGTTGGCATGATAGGTGTGTCAGGTATATCATTTAAAGTCTTTGGAGCACTAGAAAAAGCGGAGGTGTCAGTAATGATGATATCTCAAGCAAGCTCTGAGTATTCTATATGTTTTGCAATAGACAGCATAAATGCTGATAGAGCAACAGAAGCCTTAAAACAAGAATTTGCTAATGAAATAAAGAATAATCTTATAGAAGAAATAGTAGTGCATAAGCATCACTCTTTGATAACTGCAGTTGGTGAGGGTATGAGATCTAAGACTGGATCATTAGCAAAATTAGTAAATTCACTTAAATTAGTAAATATAAATATACACGCTATTGCTCAGGGTTCATCTGAACGAAGTGTTACTTTTGCTATTAAAGCAGAGGATGAATCTCGTGGTGTTCAAGCAATGCATCGCCACTATAATACTAAAAGTGATGATATTGCTATCGTGGTCATTGGAGCTGGTAATATTGGTAAAGAATTTATCAAGCAGATGAAACAAACTTATCAAAAGTGGTATGAAAAGGGTATAAATCTTGTGCTTATTGGAGCTACTAACTCTAGACAAATGAGGATTGTGTATGAGAATTTATTGTTTGAAAACATAGATAATTTGCTTGAGGAAAATATAGAACCAGTAAACTTAGAAAAATTAGCAGAATTTATGTTTCGTGCTTCAGCAGTTAAAAAAATTGTTATAGATGCAACTGCAAGTGAAGAGGTTTCGAAAAGTTATGTTAATTTCTTACAAAAAGGCATTAGTATTGTAACTCCTAATAAGTATGCAAATTCAGGAAATTATGAATTCTATCAAGAGTTAAGAAAGACCTCTAGCAAAAGTGATTCAATGTTTTTTTATGAAACAAATGTTTGTGCAGGGCTACCTGTTATTATAACCTTACAGAGTATGGTTAGAAGTGGTGACCAAGTTAAATCTATCAGTGGTATTTTCTCAGGAACATTGAGTTATTTATTCACACAGCTAAATAATGGAGTGATTTTCTCAGATGCTGTAAAAATGGCATACGATGCTGGTTATACAGAGCCAGATCCACGTCAAGACTTGTCTGGTATGGATGTTGCTAGAAAAACTATAATTTTGGCAAGAGAAATAGGATTAAATCTTAGTCTAAATGATCTGGTTATAGAAAATTTAGTCCCAGAAGGGTTGATAGATTGTAGTGTTGAAGAGTTTTTTGAAAAATTACCAACATTTAATGATCAAATAATGAAACAGATTGAGGATAAAAAGCAAGCTTTTGCTGGAGTTCATTATGTAGGCTCTATAAAAAATGGAACTGCTACTGTAGGTATTCAAGCTTATGATGAAAATAGTCCTTTTGCTAATGTCAAAGGTACAGATAATATAGTAATGATAAGTACTCAAAGGTATACACAGCCAATGGTTATTCAAGGTGCTGGTGCTGGTATTGAGGTTACTGCAGCAGGTGTTTATGCAGATGTTATAACTGTAATAAGAGAAAAATAATCATGAAATTAGCTAATATAAATTCTGCGAAAGCTTTTGCTCCAGCTACTAGTGCTAATTTTGCAGTTGGCTATGATCTTTTGGGTTTTGCTCTAGAAAGCGTAGGCGATACCGTAGAACTTATTAAAAAAGATGACAATGATTTAATTATAAAGCAAATAACAGGCACTAAAGGAGCTGATAAGCTCCCATTTGATAGTGACAAGAATGTCGTGACTGCCGTTATTAAAAAATTTCTAGCTGATAAAAATATAAACATAGGTTTTGATGTTTATATTAATAAAGGAATAACTCTTGGCTCGGGAATGGGAGGGTCTGCAGCATCTTCAGTAGCAGCTTTGGTTGCTATGAATGCTTTTTTTGAAAAACCGTATTCATATGATGAGTTAATTGATTATGCTATTTATGGTGAGAGCCTTATATCTGGAGCGTTTCATGGTGATAATGCTGTATCTTGTATGTTTGGTGGTTTAGTTTTGTTACAAAATTCAAAACCATGTAAAAAAATACAACTGCCGATTGCTGATTGTAAAGTTGCCATTGTATGTCCTGATTTATCAATAGAAACAAAAAAGGCTAGAGAGCTTTTAAAAGAGTCTTATGATCTATCAAAAATTGTTGAACATAGTGCGTGTTTAGCAAGTGTAATAAGTGCTTTATATACTCAAGATTTAGATTTGTTAGGTGAGAATTTAAAAGATGTACTTATTGAGCCAAGAAGAGCAAAATTAATTACTGGTTTTTATGATGTGAAAGATGCTGCTTATAAGGCTGGGGCTCTTGCATGCGGGATATCAGGTTCTGGTCCAACAATGTTTGCATTAGCAAAAGAAGATAATATTGCAAAAGTCACTCAAGCTATGCAAAATAAATTTAATGAATTTAATCTAGAGTCTGATAGCTGGATTAGTTCTATGAGTAAAAAAGGCGCATATTTATTAGAGAAAAAATAGTAAAGGTTATATATGAATTTTATTAGTACAAGAGATAAAAATGTTAAAGTTTCATTAAGTGAAGCTATGCAGTCAGGGCTAGCTCCTGATGGAGGGTTATTTGTACCAGAAAGATTCCCTAAAGTTGATTGGCAAAACTTTGATGAAAATATAAGCTATGCTGGGTTTGCTGCAAATATATTGAGAGAGTTTTTTAAAGGTGATGAGTTAGAAGACTCGTTAGATAAGATTTGTCAAAATGCATTTACTTTTCCTGTGCCAGTAAAAAGATTGGATGAAAATACTTCTATTTTAGAGCTTTTTCATGGTCCAACTTTATCATTTAAAGATTTTGGTGCAAGATTTTTAGCAAATTGTCTAGGTTTTATCAATAGTGATAAACCTTTTACTATTTTGGTTGCAACTTCTGGTGATACTGGGTCTGCTGTAGCAGCAGCTTTTCATGGTAAGAGTCGTACTAGAGTAATAGTAATGTTTCCTAAAGATAAAATATCTGAAAGACAGGAAAAACAAATAACTTGTTGGGGAGATAATATCCAGGCTGTAGAGGTTGAAGGTGTCTTTGATGATTGTCAAGCATTAGTGAAAGAAGCTTTTAAAACATCTTGGTGGATGGATAAGACAAAACTAAATACATCAAATAGTATAAATATTGGTAGGTTATTACCTCAATCAGTTTATTATGCTTATACGTCTTGGCGGAACTATCTAAAAACAGGAAAAAAAGCTAACTATATAATACCATCTGGAAATATTGGTAATATAACAGCAGCTTTTTGGGCTAAGCAAATGGGTTTCCCTATTGATGAAATATCAATGAGCTTAAATACAAATGACACAGTTATAGACTATCTAAAAACAGGAGAGTTTAATCCAAGAGCAAGTGTGGAGACGTTAGCAAATGCGATGGATGTAGGTAATCCTAGTAATTTTGAGAGGTTATTATATTTATCAGGTAATTATGAAAATTTCAAAAATAATGTAAAAGCTACTTGTGTATCAGACCCTGAAATCAAAAATGAAATAGAACAAGTGTATAATCAATATAACGAGGTTATCTGCCCACATACTGCGACAGGATTTGTTGCCAGAAAACAAAGTGATAGCAGTAAAGACTATATAATTGTAGCCACAGCACATCCCGCTAAGTTTGAATCTGTAATCGAGCCAGTATTAGGTATAGAGGTTGCTCCAACAGAGGCTTTACAGCAGCTATTAGACAAAGAGCAGCATAAAGTAGCAATAAATAAATCTATGGATGAGCTTTGTAAAGTTTATTTAAAAGCTTTTGATAAGATGTAGATGGCTTTTGCTTTAAAATAAAAATGGATGTTAATTAAAGATAATTATCAAATATATTATAATGTCTTAATCTTTCCATCTCGTATGGAGCTGGTTTAAAATCACACTTAACTTCATTAACATTGTAATATTCTTCTGGTACAAAATTAAGTTCTTATTAAAGGGAGATAAGCTATAATGATTTACTGCTTTATTGGAGGATCTAAACTTATGCGATACTGGGCATAGTGATGGATTAATACCAATATTGTTTTCCTCTTTATTAAGAGATAGCTGAAAAAGAAGTTTTGTTTTTTTGTATATATCAACTGGATTGATAGTATGGAACGGCTCCAAATTTGCTATGCCACTATTAACAAAAATATTATATGGACCTTCGTTCTTATACATTATAGCATGACCACCGGCTACGATAATAGCAAATTGAGAGTCTGGCATATTGATCATACCCTCCTATTTGGGACACTTAGGTGTTAAGAAAAGGAGACAAGATGAGATATACAAAAGAGTTTAAAGATGAAGCTGTTAAATTATGTTTACAACCAGATGCAAATAGACGAGAAATAGCAGATAACTTAGGGGTTAAATATAAAACCATTTGCAGTTGGATATCCAAAGCCATGTCAAACCCTCAGAAAGAAATAAAGATAGATTATAAAACGCAGTACCAGCAACTATCTTTTGAAAATACTGATTTGAAGAAAAAACTCAAACAGGCAGAAACAGAGCGTGAAATACTAAAAAAGTCAGCAGCGTACTTTGCAAAGCAAAATCTGTAAGGTACGCCTTTATTAAGGAGCATTATAAAGTTATGCCAGTAACAACACTATGTAAATCTTTGAATGTGAGCACATCTTCATATTACAGATGGATTCATAAACCTATAGGTAAAAGGCAATATAATGATGCTGAACTAGATGATGCTATTTTAATGAACATAAATCTAGATATGGAAGTGTTAGAATATACAAAGAACTTAAAGATATGGGTTGGAAAGTTACTCAACCTAGAGTATCTAAACGTATGAAATTACTTGGTTTACATGCTAAAGCGGCTCGTAAGCATAGGAAAACTACAGATTCTAACCACAACAAACATGTTTATGATAATTTATTAGAACAAAACTTCACTGCTTTATCTGTAAATCATAGGTGGGTTACAGATATAACTTATGTACCTACACAAGAGGGGTGGCTGTATCTTTGTGTGATTATAGATTTATTCTCAAGATCAGTTATTGGTTGGGCAATGGATTCTAGGATGAAAGCGGATTTAGTTTGTAATGCTTTAAATATGGCATTATTTAGAAGAAATTTTCCTAGTGGTGTGATTATACACTCTGATAAAGGGTCACAGTACTGTAGCAAACAATATCAAGACATTATTAAAGAATACTGGCTACTATCAAGTATGAGCTCTAAAGGATGCTGTTACGATAATGCTGCTTGTGAAAGTTTCTTTGGAACTTTAAAAGTAGAGTTAGTACATGATGAAAGCTATAAAACTAGAGAAGAAGCTAAACTATCAATATTTGAATATATTGAAGCTTACTATAATACAAAAAGGAGACATTCTACAATAAATTATATGACTCCATATCAATTTGAATATATAATGGAAAATGAAGTAGTAAACTGTCCCAAATTGACGGGGTAGATCATATCTTGAAGGTTTTCCTTTATATCTTTTGGTTTTTGTATATTGAAGATATCTTTCTCTGCAAAATAAATGCAACTTAAATTTAAAGAAGCTATAACATCTCTTATTAGTCTTGGATATACTCCATATTGTTCAATCACCCTAAAGGGTTCTGATGACATGATATTAATGTTTGATTCAACTATATTTGCTGCTATTTCCATCATTTTCATGATTGAAAAATGTTTACTACTAAAATTATGAAGAGCATACATTATAGAAAACAATACACAATATTTACTGTTAGTACCCTGATAAACAAAATCATATCCATGGATATCCTTTATAAAACAGTTATTTCCCCTTTGAAGTATAGTTGGAATACTTTTGTCCAGTATTTTTTGTATCATGAACTTATAAGTTATTAGTTAGATTTCAAGCAGGAATTATAACGTTATTATGTAAGTGTTGGAGTGTCTAAGTTTGATAGTGCTTGTTAATTTTTGATAATGAAATTCATTTTTTATACTATTTTGTCGTAATTTATGAAAGTTCTTAGGATAATTTTGACATTTTTATATTAATGATATTAGTAACTTGCATTATTTTTCCATTCTTAGAGATTTTTATATAATTACCGTTTTTAAACCAATCACCCAATACATACCTAGTGTAGCTATCTGCAATATGTGTTGCTATTTTATGAGTATGACCATGAACTATAATATTACAATCTTTACGATACTTTTCTATACCTCTAGTTGTAACATCGACATCTGGATTTTTACGGTTTTTTACATAGCTTGCTTCACGGACATTTCTTGCAGTATATTCTCTTATAAATAATGGTAATCTTCTAAAAATAAATCTCAAAATTGGGTTATATGCAATCCATTTTCTATAGGTTTGATAGCTTCTATCATCTGTACAAAATAAATCTCCGTGAGACAAGAGTATTTTTTTATCACAAATATTTATGTAAAAGGGATCTTTAATTAGTTTAACACCACTTTGTTTAGCAAACTTTCGACCAATTAAAAAATCACGATTACCATACATAAAAAATATTTCTAGATTTTTGTCTGAAGCTTCTTTTAGCCAATTTGTTATTTTATGATAAAAGTTATCTCTATGATTATCACCAATCCAATAATCAAAAAAGTCACCAAGTATAAAAAGTTGGTTTTGTGCAGATGCGATGCTATCTAGAAGCTTTTTGAAAAGATCTGCCATTTCTGCATGGTTGGCATTTAGGTGTAGGTCTGAAATTAGATAAATATCTTTCTTATGAGCCATGCTTTTTACGATAGTTTTTAAATTTGTTAATCATTTCTTCATTAAGATTTTCTTTAACATACTCAAATATGCTTTCAAAATTTGTCACAGCTAAAACTGGAATATTAAAGTCTTGAGATATTTTCTTCGTTGCTGAAATATCACTATCTTTAGCTTTTTCTTGACGATCAATAGATAGTACAACACCTGCAATTTCAGCATTGATTGTTTTAAGTTTATTATATGATTCATGAAATGCTGTACCAGCTGTCATTACATCATCAACTAATAAGATTTTTTTATCTGTCATATCAGTACCAACAAAAATACCTCCTTCACCATGAGCTTTAGCCTCTTTACGGTCAAAAGCATAAGGAATATCTATATTATATTTAAGAGCTAAAACTGTTGAAATAGCTGCTACTAAAGGAATTCCTTTATATGCAGGACCAAATAAAACATCATATTTGATATTACTTTGAGTTATTTTCTTAGCATAATAATTAGCTAATGTTGCAAGTTGATTACCAGAGTTAAATAGCCCTGCATTAAAAAAATAAGGACTTATTCGCCCTGATTTTAGCGTAAACTCTCCAAACTTAAGAACTTCACTTTTAAGTGCAAACTCAATAAACATGACTTATCCTTTGACTATTAAAATATTAATATAAGTATAAATAATAATTTCTGTAATACCAAGATAAACTACAAAAGTGACTATTAATCACCTTAAAATTACAGAAAAACTACAAGTATATTTAAAATTTATAAACTGCTATAATTTAGCTACTTAATACAGGTTTTTAAACTCTTAATGTCAAAACATATTCATATCTTAGGCATCTGCGGAACTTTTATGGGATCTCTAGCAGTCTTAGCAAAACAAAATGGTTATAAAATTACTGGCTCTGATGCTAATGTGTACCCTCCAATGAGTACTTATATTGAATCTCAAGGAGTTGAAATAATACAAGGGTTTGATTGTTCACAGTTAGACATAAATCCAGATGAGATTATTATTGGTAATATTATGACAAGAGGAATGCCAATAATAGAGAAGATCTTAGAAGAAAAACTAAATTATTTTTCAGGGCCGGAATGGTTATATCAAAATATTCTTAAATATAAGAAGGTTATTGCAATAGCGGGAACGCATGGGAAAACTACAACTACAACAATGGCTATTAAGATACTTGAGCAAGCAGGTTTAAATCCTAGTTTTCTGGTTGGCGGTGTGAGTAGCGATTTTAGGGTTTCATCGCGTTATACAGAATCTGAATATTTTGTTATTGAGGCAGATGAGTATGATACAGCTTTTTTTGATAAACGCTCAAAGTTAATTCACTATGATCCAAGTATTTTGGTTATAAATAATGTTGAGTATGATCATGCTGATATTTTTAAGGATATAGATGCCATATACTGGCAATTTCATCAACTTATTAGAAAAATGCCAGCTAATGCCAATATTATTTATAATGCTACAGATAAGAATGTGAAAAATATAATAGATATGGGGTGTTGGTCAAACACTACAAAAATTAACTCAACTAAAAATATTTTTATTAGTGAGAGTTTGCCAGATTTTTCAGAATTTAAACTGAGTAATAATCAGCAATATGTAGATATCTCATGGGAATTAATCGGTGAGCATAATGCCTTAAATGCTATGAGTGCTTATGCTGTAGCAAAAAAGCTTAATATTTCAGATGAGAATATTAAAAAAGCTTTAGGGAGCTTTAAAGGTGTCAAAAGGCGTTTAGAGGTTTTATCTGATAAGAATAATATTACTCTATATGATGATTTTGCTCATCATCCGACATCTATAAGGTTGACTATAGAGGCTGTACGTAATAAAGATACAAAAACATATATTTTAGCTTTAATTGATCCTCGTTCAAACACCATGAGACAAGGTGATAACAAAGATAATCTACCTATGGCTATTGTTGATGCTGATCAGGTACTTTTATATAATCATAGTTTATTAAAATGGGATGCTAAAAAACTACTAAAAGACTCTAATAATGTTAGTTTTATGAGCAGTATAGAAGATTTTATTAGAAATATTAAAAGCTTAATTATTGAGCATCAAGATAATAATATTCAAATTGTTATGATGAGTAATGGTTCGTTTGATGGCTTAAGAGAAAAGCTAGTTGAGCTTCTGGAGGCATAAGTGAGTAGTTTAATTTATGGTATACATGCAGTTGATAGTTTGGTCGAGTCAAACCAAGCTAAAGAGGTAATCGTATTTAAAAAGCAGAATATCAATCCTAAGATTGAAAGCATTGTTGCTAGTGCAGAAATAAAAGATATTAACATTACATTTATTGACAATTTTAAAGAATTACCTAGTCGTATTAGAAAGGGTGCTAATCATCAAAATATTTTTGCAATAGAAAAAAATAATTTTAAAACTTATTCAGAAAAAGATATCGAAAACTTAATTCCAGAGAATAAAAATGCATTTATTTTAATATTAGATAGTGTTCAAGATCCTCATAATTTTGGTGCTTGTATTCGTAGTGCTCATTCTGCAGGCGTTGATTTTATTATAGTGCCAAAAGATAACAGCGCACCAATAAATGCTACAGTTAAAAAAGTAGCTTGTGGTGCAGCTGAGCATACAAAAATAATAGTAGTTACAAATTTGGCACGAACTATTGAAAAGTTAAAGGGCCAAGGAGTGTGGATTGTTGGTTTGGCTGGTGAAGCAGATGAGAGTTTATATGATATGAATTTAAGTGATTCTATTGCTATAGTTGCTGGGGCAGAGGGAAGTGGAATGCGTCAGCGTACAAAAGCAAGTTGTGACTTTTTAGCTAAATTACCCATGTCTGGTGAAGTTTCTAGTCTAAATGTTTCTGTGGCAGCCGGTATAGCATTGTATGAGACTGTAAGACAAAGAATATCTAGCAATTAAAATAATAAGTTGTTGTATTGGACGGTTTGATAGGGAGTCTATGTCGAGATGAAAATTCATTATAAAATTTGCAAAGAGGAATAATGAAAGCTTAAAAGCTACAGCAGATCTAAAATTAGATAGTATTTTTTGCTAAATTTGCTTGAAAGAGACTCTCATAAAAGCATACTAATTGAAAATCTTATAAAATATATTGTAAATATAAAAATCACATCATTAAAATGGCTTATAGTATTAGAAATTATTAGAATATAAGTATTCATAGCGAGTGAAAGTACATTGCTAAAATGTAATGTTAATAGAAAAATTTTACTATCTTTTTCACCCTTATGAAAGGAGTCTTTAAAATCTGTAATTAATAATTTAACAGCTAGATATTTTAGAAAATAGAGCTTTTGAAGAAGTAAGCTTGGCTATAGCTATATAAGTATAAGTTCTTGCTTTGTGATAGAATACATCGTAGCGAGTTTCTAATAAGATGATAGTTTATGCAGTTTGCTTTTTTAAATAGTAATAGATATGCAACTATTAATGCCTTTAAGGCTTCTATTGCTGTAATGTTAGGGTGTTCAGTAGGGTGTGTATTGGGTAATATCCTTGATATTCAGAGAATGTATTTGTGGATTGTAATAACGATACTTGTTGTTATGTCAACTCAACCAAACTTAGGTGGAGCATTAGATAAGGCCGTTATGAGGTTTTTAGGGACACTTATTGGCGCAACTGTTGCTATAGTGATAGTAACATCTGTAGATAACAATACTACTCAAGTATTATTAATGCTACCATTTATCTTTTTAGCAGTATATTTTGCTGGAGCATCTAGGTATAGCTATGCAGGTACTTTAGCTGGTATAACA
Organism: Francisella halioticida; assembly: GCF_002211785.1. Lineage (NCBI taxonomy): Bacteria > Pseudomonadati > Pseudomonadota > Gammaproteobacteria > Thiotrichales > Francisellaceae > Francisella > Francisella halioticida. The sequence goes on along the minus strand of NZ_CP022132.1, from coordinate 1,564,819 downwards.
TTAATTATTATAATATTAATCCACAACCTGGCATAGAGGTTGCGATATATAGAGCAGTCGAAATATCTTTAGGAATAATAATTTCTCTGGTTGTAAATAGGTTTATTTTACCTATTAGAGCGGAGACTAGACTTAAAGAGAGTTTTGCTAAAACAATTTTTCAAATACATGATTTTTTTGATATTCTCTTTATTGAGCGTAATCATTCCCATAGAAAGCTTAGAGAGAGTATTTTGCATGAATTTGCTAAGCATCTTACTCTTGTTAAAGAATTAAAATATGAAAAATCTGCTAAAAAAGTACGTGAATTTGAAAAAATGAGTCTCTATATTCGTAGATTATATAGATATATGATTGTTATGTATGAATATATAGAGGCATCATTTGATACCAAAACTATAGAGAGCTTAGATAAAGAGCTAGCATTTATTGAGTTTAAAAAATATATTATGAAATCATTAGTAGATATCTCTAATGATATTAAAACTAGAAAAAGGATAAGCTATAAAGAGTTATTACGTTTTGAAAATCATATATTACCTTTATTAAAAAATGTTGAGACTTTAAATCACAAAGATGAAAGTTTTACTTTTTATATTAATATGTTTTTAAATGCCCTAAAAAGATTATCTTTAGAATATAACTATATTTTGCAAATTTCAAAATATTGATTTAATAGAATCTTTAGGATAGTATGTAGCCTTGAATTTTATTATTACATTTATATTTATAAGAGGTTTAATTTTTTATGAATCTTCACTTAAGGAATATTTTAATTCCTGTACTTATTGTAACGATTATCGTGGATATTATGGGAGTTGGGTTAGTTTTCCCAATAATGCCGTCATTATTCTTTGGTAAAGCATGTATTATATTTGGTGATCCTGGAGGAAATTTTCAAAATTGGTATTATTCAATAGCTTTAGCATGTTGGCCTTTGGGGTTGTTGATAGGCTGTCCAATCATAGGGGAACTATCAGATAAGTATGGTCGAAAGGTTATATTAATTGTTTCACTATTAACAACATGTATTTCATATATATTATCTGCATATGCAATATACTCTCATGATTATTTATTATTCATTGCGAGTAGATTTATTAGTGGTTTAGCGGGTGGGTCTTTTGAGATTGCTCAAGCAGCAGTTATTGATATATCTTCAGAGCAAGAAAGATCAAAGAATCTAGGGTATATAACAATGGCAGCATCATTGGGATTTGTAGCTGGGCCTATAGTGATTAGTTTTGTTTCATCTATGAGTATTAATCATATAATACCATTCATATTTGCTGCGGTATTATCTTTTATTAATATTATATTTATTACAATAATTATGAAAAAAGATTTACCTAAGAACCCTGGCTTAGTAATAGAGCTAGGAACAATATATAAGACTATATCGTTCTTATTATCAGATAAAAGAATTAGACTGATAGGGGTTGTTTATTTACTTATACAATGTGCCTGGGGATTTTATGGTCAAGGTGTGGCATTATTCTTAAACTTAACCTATCATTATAGTATATCCCTAACAGGTCTTTTCTATGCTGTTATGGGGTTATCTACAGTTATTGCAAGTATAACAATTCAACCTAAAATTTTTGCTAAATCATCAAACCAAGTTGCTTTTGTTCGATCAGCGGTTATTTGTGGTATAGGTTTTGCATTTGTTGCTATCTTAACTAATCAATCAGCCCAATGGCTATTAGCAGTGATTTTATCTGCAGCCCAATTAATTTGTTATACAGCTCTGCTATCCATGATATCTAGGGCTGTTACTGATAAAGAACAGGGTAAAGCAATGGGTGCTGCAGGTGCAGGATTTGGGTTAGCTTGGTTCTTAAATGATATTATGATGGGGCATTTATCAGCAATATCTCCATCATCACCTATTTTATTTGGCTCTATTATGTACTTTATTGCAGCGATTATTTTCGTATTTTCTATTAAAATCTTGCGTGAAAAGGTACAATAATATCCAGTTTAATTAATATTATTTTATTTTTTTAAATGCAACTAATATCTTTAAAAAATATAAGTCTTAATTTTGGTACACATATAGTTCTTGATGGTGTCTATTTAGACATATCAAAAGGACAAAAAATATGTCTGATAGGCCGTAATGGTACTGGTAAATCATCTTTGTTAAAGGTGATTGAAGGGCAAATTATTTCAGATGGTGGTGAAGTTATAGTTCATAATCATGCTAGGGTTGCTAGCATGATTCAAGAAATCCCTAGTAATATCGATGGAAGTATTTCTGAAGTTATACTTCAAGGTTTGGGAGAACTCGGGGAAAAAATAATATCATATCAATATGTTCTAAGGCATAATCCCCAGTCATCTGATTTAGAAGTTTTGCATAAATATATAGATGAAAATCATGGTTGGAGTTATCTTAATGATGTTGAAATTTTAGCATCAAAACTTACTCTTGATTCAAATGCTCAGTTTAAAGATCTATCAGGTGGAATGAAAAGAAGAGTGATTCTTGCCAGAGCATTAATAAAGAAACCTGATTTACTACTTCTAGATGAACCTACAAACCATCTTGATATAGATTCTATTAATTGGTTAGAGGAGTTTTTAGCTAATTTTAGTGGAGCTATACTTTTTATAACGCATGATAGAAAATTTCTAAATAATGTTGCAAAGAGTATTGTTGAATTAGATAGAGGAAATTTATATTCTTTTGATGGAAACTATACTAAGTTTTTGGAGAAGAAAGAGCAAATCTTAGATGCACAGGAAAAGGCTAATAGCGAATTTGACAAAAAATTAGCTCAAGAAGAGGCATGGATACGCCAAGGCATAAAAGCTCGTCGAACTAGAAATGAGGGGCGAGTTAGAGCCCTAGAACAAATGAGGCGTGAACGTAAAAAAAGGCGTGAAGGAGTTGGAAAAGCAAATATTAAAGTTGCACAAGCTGAAAACTCGTCTAGAAAAGTTATCCAAGCAAACAACATTAGTTTTGAGTACCAAGGAAGCTATCTTTTTAAAAGCTTTTCTACAGAGATTCATAAGTCAGATAAAATCGCGATAATTGGTCAAAATGGCTGTGGAAAAACGACTTTACTAAATTGTTTACTTGGCGTTGAAAAGCCTTCTTTGGGTAATGTTGTATTAGCGGATAATATTAAAATAGCATATTTTGATCAGCTTAGAGATCAATTAGATGAAAGCTTAAGTATAATTGATAATGTTAAAGAAGGTTCTGACTTTATTAATATAGATGGTAAGGAGACTCATGTAATAACATATCTTCAGAAGTTTTTATTTACCCCTGAAAGATTACACTCTCCGATAACGCATTTATCAGGAGGAGAGAAAAATCGTTTACTATTAGCTAAAATTTTATCTAAACCGAGTAATGTTGTAATTCTTGATGAACCCACGAATGATTTAGATATTGAAACTTTAGAAATTCTTGAAGAGATGTTAATAAATTATCAAGGTACTATAATCTTAGTTAGTCATGATCGAGAGTTTATAAATAATGTTGCAACAAGCTCGATTGTATTTGAGCATGGGCAATTGAATGAGTATGTTGGTGGCTATGATGATTGGATATCTCAACAAAAGCAAGTTGAGCAAGTCAAAACTACTAAAAAGATTGATGAGCCAAAAAATAAACTTGCTTATGAGCAGCGTAAGCAGTTAAGAAACTTACCTAATCAAATAGAAAAATTAGAAAATAGTATTGCTAATATAGAAGTACAAATTGGTGAGCTAGATTTTTATCAAAAATCTCAACAAGAGATAGAAAAAGTTCAAAATTATTTAGGTGAACTGAATCAAGAATTAGAGGGAAAATATTCACTTTGGGAAAAGCTTTTGGAATTAGAATAATCAGAATTTGTTAATTCATTTATGCTATTATATTGATCATGTGCATTTAATATTTAGCAGTATTTATCCTAAAGCATGATAGAAGCAAACATTGATTCAAAAGATCTTAGAGAAGAAAAAAAAGTTTTAGCAATAGCATCATTAGCAGAGTTTGCTGAAAGATATGGATATTATATAATTCAATCATTATTAATATTTTATTTGATAGATAAATTTCAGATATCTCAAAGTTTGTCAGTATCTTTAGTAGGTACAACTCTCGCAATGGTCTATATATCAGCTATTTTAGGTGAATTTATAGCTGAAAAATATTTAGGTTACTATCGAGCAGGATTACTTGGATCATTCTTTATGGTTGGAGGATTCTTTATTTTAGCTGTTTCAAGTAGTCAGACAATTTTATATTTAGGGCTTAGCTTTATTTCTGTAAGTACAGGGCTTATAAAGTCCAATATGTCTGCTTTTATTGGCAGGTTTTATGATAAATCGACCCTGAATGATTCAAAAAGAGATTTTGGTTTTAATATTTTTTATATGGGAATAAATCTTGGTAGCTTTGGAGCTCTATTTATAGCTAGCTGGTTAAAAGATAATTATGGATTTGGGGCCCCTTTTTACAGCAGTATGGCAGTTAGCATTTTTATGTTATGTCTACTTCTCTTAGGGTTTAAATTTTTAGGTAAGCATATTATAGACTTTAAGCTTAATATCTCTATTGTTATGAAAGTAACCGTTTTTTTAGTTGGATATATAATGATTTTATTTTATATTTTTAAACAGCCATTAATCGCTAACTTTTCTATAATCATAGCATTAGTAGCTTCTATAGCAATACTAATAATATCAGTGAAGCATTCTAATCTTAAAAAGGTAGTAGTAGCTGGTATATTTTTTCTACTATCAATAATCTACTGGGGATTGTACTTTCAAATATTTATTAGTGTACTATTATTTACACAATATGCAGTTGATAACTCTTTATTAAATCCTAGTCAGTTTTTAAGTGTTGAATCTTTGAGCGTATTAGTTTTTGCCAGTATTTTAGGAAAGTTTTGGATATCCTTAGATAAAAAAGGTAAGAAGGTTGAAGATGTTGATAAATTTAATATAGCATTTGTTTTTATTGTCGTGACATTCTTGATAGTACTAGTTTCAATACTAGCTTCATCACAAGGTGCCAAGGTCGCTGCATACGGAATTATACTTGGTTATATTGTTTTAGGTATTTCAGAGCTATCTTTATCAGCCATTGGTTTGTCAATGATTACAAAAATAACACCCAAAGGCTTTGTAGCTTTATATATGGGGATATGGCTTGTTACTCTAGGTGTGGGTGGTAAACTAGGAGGCTTTATAGCTAGCTTCTTTTATATTCCTGAAAATAATTTGACTTTAGCTAAAGCGAATATGTGTGATGGTTTAGATACTTTTATCGTTCTAGCTGTACTAACAAGTCTTTCGATTTTATTATTAAGAAAATTTGTTAATAAAAATGTGTAAGTTAATTTTTTTGATATAGCTTATCCGAAAGGAGTATGTCATTATAATAACTTGATCGTAGAACTTACTTTTGCAATTATCTTTAGACGAGTGAAATGGATTTCATAGTAAGGTCATATGTTTTATTTTATTTTTTAACTTCCCAGGTGTTTTTAAGAGTTACTATTCTATTAAATATAAGTTGATCTTTTTTACAATCTTGACGATCAGCTATAAAGTATCCAATTCTGTTAAATTGAAAACGCTCTTCAGGTTCAACATTTTCTAAGGATTTTTCAACTTTTGCATTTTTGATTATATATAATGATTTTGGGTTTATAATATCTTCAATTTTATCAAAACTTCCAGGGTTTTCATCATTAAATAAACGATCGTAGATTCTAACTTCAGCATCTAAACAAGTATTAGCATCAACCCAGTGAATTATACCATTTGGTTTTTTTCCATCTTCTGGCTTTTTGCCACCTAATGTTTCTGGTAAATATAAGCATTTTAGTTCAGTAACATTTCCAGTACTATCAGTTATTACCTCAAAGCATTCTATTACATAACCATTTATTAAACGAACTCTGCCATTTTGACTAAGTTTTTTCATGCCTTTTTCTAGTTCGAATACAAAATCATCTCTTTCGATAAGTATTTCTGAAGATATTGTAATATTGCGGCGACCAAAATCAGGATCTTGAGGGTGGTTAGGTACGTTTAGCTCATGACTAGGCATATCTTTGATAGTAACTTTTATTGGATCTAAAACAGCATTTTTTCTTGGTGTATTTTTGTTTAGATCATCACGAATAGATTCTTCCAAAACAGAGACATCGATTATAGAGTCTTGTTTAGATATTCCTACAATATCACAAAAATAGCGAATTGACTCTGGAGTATAACCTTTACGGCGATAGCCTTTAATAGTTGGCATACGCGGATCGTCCCAACTATTAACAAGTTTATTATCAACTAAGTACTTTAGCTTTCTTTTACTTGTTATTGTGTAGTTTAAGTTAAGTCTTGAAAACTCAATCTGTTGAGGTTTAGTTTTAAATTCTGTTTCAGAAACTACCCAATCATAGAAGGGTCTTTGATCTTGGAACTCTAAAGTACATAGGGAATGAGTAATACCTTCAATAGCATCTTCTAGTGGATGGGCAAAACTATACATTGGGTAAATACACCATTTATCACCAGTTTTAGGATGGTTTGAAAATTTTATTCTGTATAAAGCAGGGTCTCTTAGGTTTATATTGCCTGAGGACATATCTATTTTTGCTCTTAATGTTTTGCTTCCTTCAGAAAACTTACCATCTTTCATTGCTTCAAGAAGTTCTAAGTTTTCTTGAACAGTACGATTTCTATATGGACTATCTTTTCCAGCTTCTTTTAAAGTGCCGCGATATTTTCTAACCTGTTCTGCAGATAGATCGCAAACATAGGCTTTACCTTTTTTAATAAGTAATATAGCTAGCTCGTACATTTTATCAAAATATTCAGAAGCAAAATGAGGTTCATTTTGCCATGTAAATCCTAGCCACTGCAGATCCTCTTGAATAGCATTTATATATTCGATATCTTCCTTGTCTGGGTTTGTATCATCAAAACGTAAGTTGCATTTACCATTGAATTCTTTTGCAATACCAAAGTTTAAGCATATGGATTTTGCATGACCGATGTGTAAATATCCATTTGGTTCAGGTGGAAATCTAGTTAGTACGCTAGAAAATTTCTTAGTGCCTAGATCTTTTTTTATAATATTTTTTATAAAATTAGTTTTGTTTATCTTAGTCTCATTACCCATGATTTTTTATTTAGAAATAGTTGAGTTAACAAATTTATTAATAGTTTACTTTATTCATAAAACAATAACATATTTTTTTGAAAAAAAAGTATATATTGGCTATAATTTTCACTTAAAAGCTAATCGTTATTTAAGCTAGGGAACTTTACTAATGGATCCTTCTACTATAGATGATAATAAATATTTATATACTTCAAAAAATGTATATCAAAACTTATCCTTAGAGCAACTTGCAAAACATGCCCAAAAGAGTTGCGGTTTTGTACAGCATGAAGCTAGAACACTTGTTGTAGATAGTGGTAGTATTAAAGGAAGACTTCCTGATGATAAGTATATTACTGAAACTAAGTATGCTAAAAAGAATGTTTGGTGGAGTGAAGATGGCTCTGATAATAAGAAAATAAAAAGAAAAAACTGGAAACTTGTTAAGCAAAAACTTTGTAAAGATGTTTTAGAGAGAGATTTATTTATTGTAGATGGATTTTATAACCATGATGAAAAAAATAGAATTGCTGTTAGATTGATAACTACCGAAGCATCTGCAGCTTATTTTTTTAGATTAGTTACAATATTTAGTGATAATTGCGAGCAAAATAAGTTTGAGCCACAATGGGTTGTGATGCATTCTCCAGAAACAGAGATTGAAAATTATGAAGAGCTTGATTTAAATTCATCAAAAGTTGTTGCTACAAATTTAAAACAGCGTGAAAGTATACTTGTGGGCACATATTATTTAGCTGAGATAAGTAAAGTGCTTTTATCTGTTATGAGCTACTATTTATCTTTGAATGATATAGGTGTTTTTTACTGTGCTGTTGGAGTTGATGTGCAAGCAAAAAGTAGTATGTTTTTTGGACTATCAGGTAGTGGTAAAACAACATTAGCTTTGGATAAGCAGAAAACTCTTGTAACGAATGAGGCTGTTGCTTGGACAGAGATGCGTGGAATATATAGTTTAGAGTCTGGTCTAACTATTAAATCTGCTAGTTTTAAAAAAGATGATCCTCGTATTGCTAATTCACTAAAAGAAGATCTTTTAATTGAGAATCCTAACTTTGATGATAGTCAAAATATTATATTTGGTCAGAAAAATAAATCGCAAAGTAATACTTATCTAACTTTTTCGCGAGAGAATTTTGATAGTGTGGTAAATACTGATAGTCCTAGTGCAATAATATTTCTTGTTAAGGATGCAAAGGGTATTCTTCCAATAGTTGCAAAATTAAGTAAAGGCCAAGCAATTTATTACTTCTTATCTGGGTATACATGTACCTCAACAGGAGTTGAGTTAGGTGTGACAGAGCCTAAGCCAGAATTTTCAAGTTGCTATGCCCAACCTTTTTTATTACTTAGACCAACTAGGTATGCAAGTATTTTGCGTCAAAGATTAAAGCATAGTAACGCTAATATTTATATGATGAATGTTGGTTGGATCGATGGCGATTATAAAACAGGTCGAAGAGTGCCTACAGAAGAAACAAAAATAATAGTCGATTATTTATTGAATAAGCCAGAAAATGTAGGTTTTAAGTTTGAAAGACAAAAGTATTTTAATTTTAAAGCATTAAGATCGATTCATGATAATAATGAGGTGATTCATCTAAATAATATATGGGACGATAAGTCTGAATATAAAAAGCAATATAAAGCGTTAGCAAAAAGTTTTGTTAAAAATTATACTCAATTTGAAAATGACGAATTTGCATTAAAATATAAAAAATTTGAGCCAGATATTTAGTAGTTAGTTTTGTTGACTATATGAAAAATACTCTTTATTTATTATAATACCCCTAACTCATATAAATTTAAAAAAATATGTTAATTTACCTTTTTAAGTGGCTTAACCATTATTTTAATGGATTAGAAGTTTTTAGTAGTTATGTTTCTATCAGAATTATTATGATTTCTATAACATCTTTATTAATAACCCTCTTTTTGGGAGGGCCAATGATTCGTTGGCTGCAAAAGATGCAAATAGGTCAAGTTGTTAGGGATGATGGTCCAGAGAGTCATTTTTCTAAAAAGAATACTCCTACAATGGGAGGTGTTTTAATATTGTCATCTATAGTTATATCTTCATTGTTATGGGGAAATTTATCAAGTATTTACCTATGGATTTTAATATTGGTTGTTGTTTTTTTTGGAGCTATTGGGTTTATAGATGATTATTTAAAATTAGTTCTTAAGAATCCAAAAGGTTTAAGAGCTAAACATAAGTTTTCACTACAGTCGATATTCTCAATTGTATTAGCAATAGTTTTATTTTATCTTTTATCAAAAGATGGGCAAATGGACTTATCTATACCGTTTTCTAAGAGCTTGTATATTCCCATGGGACTTATTTTATTTATAGTTCTGACATTTTTCATTATCAATGGTAGTAGTAATGCAGTTAATTTGACTGATGGTTTAGATGGTTTGGCAATAGTTCCTGTTGTACTTGTGGCTATGGGACTAGGAATATATGCATATATAGAAACAAATAGTAATTTGGCAAATTATCTTTTATTTAATTACTTAGGTAACCCAGGACTTGCTGAGGTGGCAGTTTTTTGTGCAGCTGTTTGTGGTTCAGGTCTAGGATTTTTATGGTTTAATTCTTATCCTGCTGAAGTTTTTATGGGAGATGTTGGATCATTAACATTAGGAGCTGCCTTGGGAGTTATCGCTATTATGGTTCGCCAAGAGTTAATATTTTTCATAATGGGTTTACTTTTTGTAGTAGAGGCTTTATCTGTAATGTTACAAGTAGGCTCATATAAGCTTAGAAATGGTAAGAGAATATTTAAAATGGCTCCAATTCATCATCATTTTGAGTTGAAAGGTTGGCCTGAAACAAAAGTTGTTGTACGTTTCTGGATAATATCATTAATACTTTTTTTAATTGGTTTGGCTGCTATTAAGGTTAGATAATGTTTAGCTTTTATTTTAACGATGTTAAGATTTCTAAATTACTAATGGTTGGATATGGAGTGACAGGGAAATCAGTTTGTGATTTTTTAGCAAGTTTTATTGATCTTGAAGTCGATATATCACAGAGCGATGAAGGGTTTGATAATTATGATTTGGATAGTTATGATTTAATAACTGTCAGTCCAGGTATACCTCTTAATAAATCTCCGTATAGAATATTATCTAAATATAAAAATAAGATCGTTAGTGATATTGATATATTTTACCAATATATTAAAAATACAAAGGCTAAAACTATTGCAGTAACTGGCTCGAATGGTAAGAGTACAGTAGTTACTTTACTTGATTTTGTACTTAGAAAATTAGGTTATAGAAGTATTTTAGTTGGAAATATTGGTACGCCTGTACTAAATAAAATAGACGAAAAGTTTGATTATTGTGTTATAGAGACATCGAGTTTTCAAATAGATGTATTTCATTCTGTAAAATTTGATGTAGGTTGTGTTATCAATGTATCACCAGATCACTTAGATAGATATGCAAGTTTTGGGGAATATAAACAATCAAAGTTAAATTTAGCTAATTTTACAAAAGATTTCTTCGTATATGATGTTCATAATAATGGTATTAAATATGCAGGCGAATACGAAATAGTAAGGGCAAGCATATATAAAAATGCCACAAAGCTGCTAGATATTGCAGAAACTAACTTGTTTGGCAAACATAACTTAGAGAACATTGTTGTTGTTTTAAATATATTAGATAGATTAGATTTAGATATTTTTAAGGCATTAAATGCTATTAAAAAATTCAAAGGCTTAGAACATCGCTGTAGAATTGTAAGAAGTATTGATGGTGTAACCTATATAAATGACTCAAAAGGTACAAATGTTGGTGCCACAGTAGCAGCACTTAATAGTATAACTAGTACTAAAAACATTATATTATTGTCAGGAGGCGTAGCTAAGAGAGGGGACTTTAGTCTTATGGCAGAGTCACTAAAAAGATATGTCAAGTATGTTTTTATATATGGGCAAGATAAAGAGTATATAAAAGAGTCAGTTATAGATATTTGTAAATATGAACTATGTAGTAATATGCATCAAGCTTTTGAATTGGCTAGTAAAAAATCACAGAATAGTGAAATAGTTTTGTTATCTCCAGCATGTGCAAGTTTTGATGAGTTTCATAGCTATATAAAACGAGGCGAAGCTTTTGAAGATTATGTTGCACAATTAAAACATATAGGAAGCTAGAAGTGCTATATAGGTTAAAACTTTTTCTGAGTAGAAAAAATGTAAAAAGAGAGCGTGTAAGGGCAAAACTTGAAATAGATATTTCTATAGTTTTTATTATGATTGGATTGCTTACTTTTGGTTGGGTTATGGTTACTTCAGCATCTATGGTAGATGCTTTATATGATTTCAAGGATCCTTTTCATTACTCCATAAGGCAAGGTCTTTTTGCAATTATCTCAATATTCTTATTTTTATTAGCTTTGCTTGTACCAACTAAAAATTATGAAAAAAACTATAATGCGTTTTTCTTTATAATGCTTTTAGTCTTAGTTGCAGTACTTGTTCCAGGATTAGGTAAGAGTGTTAATGGGGCTAGACGTTGGATACCTCTTTTAATTATTAACATTCAGGTTGCTGAGTTAGCTAAACTTTTGGCAATTATATTTTTTTCTGGTTATATTGCTACAAATTTTAAAAATATGGGAAACTTTAAGGAAGGTATTCTTACACCAATAACGTTATTAGGATGTATCGCAATACTTTTATTGATGCAACCAGACTTTGGTTCTACTGTTGTGATATCAATATGTGTGATGGGAATGTTATTTGTATCAGGTAATAAAGTACGATGGTATGGGTTGCTTTTGGTCGCTATGGTATTAATGGCCTCAATGTTGGTTGTTATATCTCCGTATAGGATGCATAGAATTACAGGTTTTTTGCATCCATGGGAAAATGCAAATGGTTCGGGTTATCAGTTAGTTCAAGCACTTATAGGTTTTGGTAGAGGGGGTTGGTTTGGTGATGGTTTGGGTAATGGCATACAAAAACAATTTTTCTTACCCGAGGCGCATACTGATTTCATTACTTCTGTCATAGCGGAAGAAATCGGTGTTTTTGGGCTAATGATTTTATTATTAGTTTATTTATTTATTGCTCTAAAAGCGATAAATATTGCTAAATTTGCTTTTGAATTAAAAAGATATTATCAGGCTTTTTTGGCATATGGGATAGGCTTTTGGATTAGTTTTCAAGTTTTTGTAAATATAGGTGTAAATACAGGATTATTACCGACAAAAGGTTTAACATTACCTTTAATAAGTTACGGAGGAAGTAGCTTATTAATAATGTGTTATACCTTGGGGATTTTAGTTAGAGTAGATTTTGAGAATAAACTGTTAGCAGATACAATAAATCCTAGATATGTATATAAAAAAGTTAAATAAGGAAATCGTATAATTTGATATTATTATCATTTTGATCTTTGATGGCTTGCTCTGATTGGAAGTATTTAAATTCATTAACTCTAGATCTTGATATAGGGTCTTTTTCATCAATGCCTATAGCTGGATGGCACATTATTATTCCACCATCTTTAATTTCCGAATAAGCTTTTAGTATAACTTTTCTAAAATCTTGATTACTATTTTCAAGTGAATATATTCCAGAAAAGCTTGTATTGTGTTTAATGTTGTTATCAACTAGTAAGTTATTGAATTTTTTTGCCCCACTACGATAGATTATTAGTGATTTAAAATCTGATTTGTCCATATTAAAGGTTGAACGAATGTATGTCTGCTTTTTAAACATATTAAAATCTTTGTACAAGTTTATTACGACTTTTCGAATGATAGGGAAGTGATGCACATGTTGATGGCCATCAATAAAATCTGGTAGATCTCCCCATTGCTCTATAAAATTGTCTAGTTGGGCCTTTAGCTCATTATAAACATCAGTATATTTTATTGATCTAAGTTTTGATTTGACAAGTAATTTTGATAATGATAAAAATTCTTTATTTTTGCTTATAGAAGTCGCTTTTGTAAGAGGAGTTCCTTCCGTTAGGTTCAAATGTATACCAACATGAGTAAAATTATTATGTATACTTTTTAGATTAATAATTCCATACTTTAAAGCAGGCATATTTGACATACAGCTTGTAGCATTAATAATTTTTCTTTCTAAAAGGTCAAGAATACCTTTATTAACCTCATCACCTAGGCCAAAATCATCAGCACAGATTATTATTTTTTTAGACATAATAGGATCACTTAAATAATACAAAATATTATGGTTATTAGTATATATTTTATACTTTCATAGTTATAATAGCATCTATTAAGACTTAATATATTTTGTATTTAAAATGACAAATAGAAATATTCAGAATTCTTACCTTTATGCTGTAATTCCAGTCTATAATGAAGAGGCATTAATAGGATCTTTCTTAGAGGAATTAGCCGCAAAACTTAGCGGAATCTCGTCAAATTATAAAATAGTAGTTGTTGATGATGGTAGTGTAGATAGCTCTAAAGAGATTATCCAGGGGCTAGTTGGCAAATTAAATATTATGCTTATTAGTTTTTCTAGGAACTTTGGTCAGGAGGCTGCTATAACTGCTGGGTTAGAAGCTTCTTGTGATGCAGATGCAGCAGTTATTATGGATTGTGATTTTCAGCATCCGATAGAGGTGATAGATCAATTCTATGAAAAATGGTGTGAAGGGTATTCGAACGTCTATGGAATAAGAACAAGAAATGACCAAAGTGCAACCAGAAGTTTTTTATCGGAAACATTCTTTAAATTTAGTAAGAGCTTAATGGGTGTTAATATTCCAGCAAATGCAGGGTACTTTAGATTATTAGATAAACAGTGTATCAAAGCTTTTAATTCTTTATCAGAAAATAATCGTTTTATTAGAGGACTTTTTTCTTGGATAGGTTTTAAGGAATATGCTATACCATTTGAAGTTGCTGATAGAAAAGATGAAACACCTAGTCGATGGGGCTATAAAAAGCTTTTTAAACTTGCTTTTACTGGTATTTTTTCTTTTTCAGCTGTTCCTCTTAGAATGATATCTCTTATGGGAATAGTAATTTCTATATTTGCATTAGCATATGGGTTATATATATTTCTAGAGAATATTTTTTTCCATGTTGGTGTGAGTGGTTGGCCAACTATTGTTGTGAGTATTATGTTCTTTAGTGGTGTTCAGCTTATTTCTCTAGGGGTTTTAGGTGAGTATATAAGTCGTATATTTGATGAAGCAAAAAATCGACCTAAATACATCATTGATGAAGATGAAAGCCTAAATATTTAAATATTATAAATAAAGCTTCTTTTCTAATATCTTAGAAATTTAAATGTTTTTTTAAAAATTTCGGTTTGAATTATATAGTACATAGTAATTAATCTGTTATAAAAAATGATATAACTAAACTGAATCTGCCATCTTTAATTTGCTTGATAGGTCCTAATAATATCTACGTTAATTGTAAGATGCTGAAGTAAATATAACATAACTATTTTAGTGGCACATTAACTATAAATAATTAACTTTTGACTACCTCAACTACAACATTCTTGTTGTACCTCCCTTTAACTTGGAAATCTATATTTGGATATTTTTCTTTAATTTTTTGTAATTGCTTTTCTTTTGTGAAGATAACAATATCTTTTTTAGATTTTAAAAGTTCACTAAACTGAGGATAAGTAATTAAATACTTAGGCCATTTTCCATTATGAGATTGCTGGTATTGTTTAATGCCATAATGAAATTCTCTCGCCCAGTTATCAATTTCTGGTCTATAAGTTTTCCAGTTATAAACTATATAGATATTATCATTTAGTAGTAATGGAAGGTCTTCTTCATAACCTTTTTTCTTTATTTCTTCTTTTAATATAAAGTGCTTTGGTTGAGGTCTATTATAGTAGGCAAATATAGTATCTTTAGGAGAGTCTTTTATTACTTTTTCAACTAAAGGTTCAGATGTTCTAATATCAAAATAAGGAATCAAAAGTTGTCCTGAGATGTTTAATAACATCAAAGCAAGAATTGTTATTATGATAGCTTGCTTAAATTGATTCTTTAGAGATGGTCTTAGACTATAAGCTATCAGTAGGGCACATATAATTACTAAAGTTGTATAAACTAAGGGTGTTTGTACACTTAAAAATAAGTGTCGTATAGCAGAAAAGATTACTACACCAATAGCTGCTATTAAGAAAATTATGCTAGCTACTACATACATTTTTTTAAAAGAAATTATTCCATCATGCTCTTTAATTATTTTTTCAAATGATACTGACATCAGTAATGATAGTGGTCCAAAAATAGGTAAAATATAGCTTACAATCTTTGAGCTAGGAATTGAGAAAAATATTAGTATAAGCACACACCAAAGCATTATTAGAAATGTTATATAATCTGATCTTCTATTTTGCCAAATAGTTTTAAAACCTTTGGGTAATCTATTAAGTAGTAAAATACTAAATGGTAAAAATACTGCTAGTATAATTACAAAATAAAACCATGGTCCAATAGCATTGTTAAAGCCATGCCCAACAAAGCGATAGAATTGTTGGAAATAAAAAAAGAAGTATAGAAAATCAGGATTTTGTTGTTGGGCTAAAACTAGCCATGGCGTTACTATAACTACAAATATAATAGCTCCTGTTGGAATATATAATTCTTTAATTCTATGCCAGTTATTTGTCACAAGCATCCAGACAAAGATAGTCATACAAGGAAATGCTATGGCCATTAAGCCTTTGGTTAAAAATGCTAATGCTGATACAAAATATGCGCCATACATAAAAAGACGCTTTTTAGTTCCTATTTGCTGTTTTAAGCTAACTAAACATAAAAAGAATGCGATCCAAAGGAGATTTGCAACTATAAGATCCATATTCGCATAATGAGATTCAAAGAAATATAGTACATTAGCCGCTAGTATTAAACTTGCTAAGACTCCAGCAAAACGAGAATAAAAATATCTTCCGAATGAATATATTGATATACAACCTAATATGCCTAAAAGTGCTTGAGGTAAACGAATAGCCCAAGCATTTATACCAAAAAAATGCATTGAGGTAGCTTCTAGCCAATAGTAAAGAGGAGGCTTATCTAGAAAAGGAACCCCGTTAATTAAGGGAGTAACCCAATTACCTGTGCTTAGCATTTCTCTAGCAATTTCGGGATAGCGTCCTTCATCTGGAATACTTAGATGCCTGTGACCAAGAAATACAATAAAATATATTGCATAAATTACTAATAAAATTAGGATGTCATAAGCATAAGAGTTTTTAAATTTATTCATTTAAGTTTTTTAAAAAAAAGATAAATTAATGATTTAATGTATCTTTTAATTATAATTTTTTCAAGGAAATTATATTAAAAAAAGCTGATAGTAAGTATCTGCAAAAATATTGTTTAATTTATTGGGGTAGTATATTAGAAGAGTTAAATTTCATTGAATTGTTCTGGTTTCTCTTCTTCATTTTTAAATAAAAACTTGTGCATTTCTTGTTGTAGAAATTCTTTTGCTTTTGGATCCATAAGATTAAGGCGATATTCGTTTATCAAAATAGTTTGATGTGATAGCCAAGCTTGCCATGCTTTATTCGAAATTTCAGCATGTATCTTTTTACCTAGTTCACCTGGTAAAGGTTGAAATGGTATTACATCTAATTCTTGATTATATTTTTTACATAAAATAGTAGTCATTTTTTCTCCTTTAGAGTTTTTTTAAATACATCTTTTAGGTTTTGGTAAGCCTGCTAGTTTAGCAGCTTGTACAGCTGGAGAAATAGGAAATAACATTTGTAGATATAAACTATTGCCTATTTTTTCTCCATATTTCTCTTTTAATGCTTTAACAAGCTCTCTAATAGCTGGAGATTTCTTGTTTTTCTGATAAAAACTTCTTAAAAAATTAATAATCAGCATATGATTTTTAGATAAATTAATATCTTCAATTGTAGCTGCTGATTTGCAAAAATCTATATCCCAACTCTCAAAATCTGTTAAAAATCCATGTTTGTCTATGTTGTAGTTATCCACAAGTATGATAGAATTTGTTACTAGTTTTATTATTCGACAATTATAGCAAATAAGAATAGTTGTTTTAATCTATAAAAAGGCATATTTAATGAAAGTTACTTTATATACTACAAAATATTGTCCATATTCTCTTAGAGCAAGGATTGCTCTAGCAGAGAAAAAAATGAGTATGGAAGTTGTTGAGGCAGGTGATCTGACACCAGAAAAACTAAAGAAAATATCTCCAAATGGTATTTTCCCAGTATTAAAAGAGAAAGATTATAGTATAAATAATAGAAAAGCTCTTTTAATATATATTGATGAAAGGTTCCCAGCTCCTGGATTATTACCAAATCTAGTTAATGAGCGTATAAAAATCCGTTTGTCTTTAGAAAAAATAGACAATGAATGGTATCCAGTACTTGATCAGATTAGAAAAAATAAAGCAGATCAAGAGCAACTAAGTATCTTATTCAAAGAATTAAAAGAAAGTTTTATAGCTATGGAGAAAGCTTTTAGTGAGTTTGATTATTTTATATCTTCTAACTTTACTTTAGCAGATTGTTATATTGCAGCATTAATAATTTCTCTTGAAGCAGAAGGCTTTGTTATAGATGAAACATTTGGTGGTATACATGCGTATAAGAAAAGAGTGTTTGTGAGAGATTCTGTTAAAAAAGCTAATCTAAAAGGTAACGCAAATGAATCGTTGTTAAAGACTTTAAGAGCACACAGGTAATAGGTAGGTAAAGTTATATGTGGTATGAAGGTTTTGTAAGTTTTGTTTTTTTTGCTCTTAGTGTACTACTTATTGTGGTTGCTATTATTTTTGTTATAGGTAGTTTTTTCTCATTGTTAGCAAAGGCAAAGCAAGAAGTTGCTAAGTTGACAAAAGGTAAATTAGAAATTAATAAAATTGGCAAAGATTATAAAGAGATTAAAAAAGCGGTTTTAGAAACATTATTAAATAAAAAAGATTATAAGGATTATCTTAAAGGACAAAAGAAATTAGATAAACAAGATGATAAGCCTGAGAAAAAAGTTTTTGTAATTGATTTTAAGGGTGATATACACGCGTCACAAGTTGAAAATCTACGTAAAGAAGTATCTGCTGTTTTAGCAGTAGCAAAATCAATTGATGAAGTTATTGTAAGAATAGATAGTCCAGGTGGCGTCGTAAATGGTTATGGTTTTGCAGCTGCACAGTTAGAAAGAATTCGTCAAGCAGATATTAATTTAACTATTTGTATTGATCAAGTTGCTGCTAGTGGCGGCTATATGATGTCAGTTGTTGGGAACAAAATAATTTCAGCGCCTTTTGCAATAGTTGGTTCAATAGGTGTAGTTGGAACAGTTCCAAATATTAGAAACTTACTTGAAAAAAATGGTATTAACGTTGAGATGCATACTTCTGGAGAGTATAAGCGTACATTAACATCTGTTGGTGAAAATACTGAAGAAGGTCGTAAGAAGTTTAAGCAGGATTTAGAAAATATTCATCAATTATTTAAAAATCATATTTTAAATTATCGTCCTAACTTAGATATGCATAAAGTGGGTACAGGAGAATACTGGTTTGGTAAAGATGCTCTTGAGTTAGGTTTGGTTGATGAGATTCAAACTTATGATGATTATTTGATAAGTATACTTAGTAAAAGACATGAAGTATATGAAGTAAAGTTTGTTAAAAAGAAAAATAATGGGTTGTTGAGGTCTAAATTTGCTATGGTCAAAAAAACTTTAACAGATTTCTTATACGCACGTAAAATATTATAGGATCAAAGTGTTTTCTTTAAATACACATCAAAAAATTTTAGATAATTTTCTTGAACAAAAATCTAAGCATATGTTACATCATGCTTTTATCTTTAGGGTTAAGGATGCGGTACTTTTAGATAGCTTTATGAATTCTCTATGTCAAGTATTACTTGCTCAAAAAATTGATGACCATAATGAATCACCATATATAACAATAGCAAATTCAGAAAATAATGAAATCAGAGTTTCTGAAGTTAAGAAAATAATAAAAAATTGTGAGTTAACAGCTCATAATAACTTGGCTAAAATTATTATAATTCCAGAGTTAGATTTTTTAAATGAATCTGCAACTAATGCTATTTTAAAAACATTGGAAGAACCTGCTGAGAATACGTTTTTTTTAATGTTTACACGTAATTATAGTAATATTTTAGCAACGGTAAAAAGTAGATCTTTAGTTTATGATATAAATTTTAGTGAAGATGATAAATATAATTACTTAAAGTATACATTTAATATGTCAAAAGATGCTATAGAAAAATCTTTACTAATGGCTAGAGATGATATTAATGTGATTGCTAAGATTAAATTAGACAAGCATTTTTGGCAGGTCAGGAATAGTTTGATGAGAGTTTTGGTAAATCAGTTAAATTCAAATGTATTTCTTAAAGAAGCTAATCCAAACTTTAAAGATGTGCTTTATTGGTTAACGAGTTTAATTGTTGATGTGTACTATTATAAGCTTAATGATCAAACCCAAAATGTGGCTAATTATGATAAACTTGCTGTTGTTAAATATCTTGCAACTAAATTTACAGAAGATGAGATATACAAGCTATATCAAAAAACTCTAGAGGCAAATAGTTATTTTCTTAATTTCAAAAATGTTGATAAAGAGTTAGTTTTAGAAAATTTAATATTAAAAATTATAAAGTAGGTAAAAATGGAAGTAAAACAACAACAAAGATTAAAGGCTCAAGCTCATAGTTTAAAACCTGTAGTTTTGATGGGAGAAAAAGGCCTTACAGAGAATGTAATGCTAGAGATTGATTTAGCTTTAGCATCTCACGAGCTTATAAAAGTAAAAGCTGGACGTTTACCAAAAGAAGAAAAACAGCAAATTGCGGCTGAGATTGTTAAAGCAACAAAGTCAGAATTAGTACAGATAATAGGAAATATTTTAGTTTTATATAGAAGAAACCCCAATAAAAATAAAAAATAGGTTCGTATATGAGTTTTCCGATATCACGTCCGCGTAGACTTAGAGTTTCTCAAAATATTAGAGATCTGGTTGCAGAAACAACTTTGAATATTGATGATCTAATGTATCCAATATTTGTTGTGCATGGTGAAAATGTTAAAAAAGAAATATCAAGCATGCCAAACCAGTATCATTGGTCTGTTGATATGCTAGATGAGCTTGTTGAGAAAGTTCTAAAAGCTGGTATAAAGAGTATTATGATATTTGGGGTGCCAAAGATTAAAGACTCTATTTCATCTGAGAACTATGCTCCTAATGGTATAACTCAACAAGCTATTAGGAAAATAAAGCAACTTGCTCCAGAGCTAGTAGTAGCAACTGATGTGTGTATGTGCAGTTTTACACCACATGGACATTGTGGAATCCTAAATAAGGATGAATATGTTGATAATGATAAAACATTAGAAATTTTACAAAAAACTGCAGTATCTCATGCAGAAGCTGGTGCTAATATAGTTGCGCCAAGTGGAATGATGGATGGCATGATTTTAGCAATGCGTCTGGCTCTTGACGAGGCTAATTTTGAAACTGTAAGTATTATGTCATATTCAGTTAAATATGCTTCTGCTTACTATGGCCCGTTTAGAAGTGCTTGTGATTCTTCTTTAAAAGGTGATCGTAAAACCTACCAGATGGATTATCGTAATAAAAAAGAAGCTATTCGTGAAGCTATTGCAGATATAGAACAAGGGGCAGATTTTATTATGGTTAAGCCTGCATTAAGCTATCTTGATATTATAAATGAGCTAAACCATATTGTTGATTTACCAATAGCTGCATACCATGTAAGTGGCGAATATGCGATGATAAAAGCCGCAGCTCAAGCTGGATTAGTAGATGAAAAAGCTATTACGATAGAGACACTAGTATCAATGAAACGTGCCGGAGCAAAAATTATACTTACCTATACTGCATTAGATGTGTCTAATTGGATTAGACGCTAATTAAAATAAATTGCAATAAAAACTATTTTATATAGAATTTTAGAGAGGATTGCTGATTTTTTATAAACTAATAATGAATGTATTTATTAAGACTTTTTCTTTGATAGCCTTAGGCATAATTATTTCAGCGTGTGCGATTATTACAAATGATGATTTTGTCTATTTAGGACATCCTTCTAGATTACCTAAGTATCAGATTTACTATGATAAGACTTTTAAACCTTTATTTTTTTATAGATAAGGATGGCTGTTTTGATAAGAGTGTTGAAGATTCCGGAAGATGTATAACAATGAATCAGCAAGAAGCTGATATTTTTATTAAACAGATTTTATCTAAGATGCTTGATACTGAAAATAGGCTAGAAGAAGATAATAAACAAAAAGTCATGGCTGGATTAAAAAAGTATAATAGAACGGTAGTTAAACGCCCAATTAAAATTAACCTTAAACTACGACCTATAAAACAGATTAATGCATACGGCAAGAAAGAATATCATTTAGTACCAAAAAAATATAATGTGAAAGTTAATTTAATACTTATGTTAGATGGTTCTAAGCAAGATAGTGATGTTCGTGTGTTGTATTCAGTATGGATGCCAGCAGTTATCCAAAATCAAAAAACTTCAACAAAACCATTTTTAATAAATTCAGAATATTTAGAGAAAGTGATGAATAAAAAAGCAGTAAAAAAGTTTGAGGATTTATATAATAGGACTTTTGATGTGTAGTAATATCTTCCACCTATCAGCGGAATCTCAAATACTATATAATTTTCTAAAATCTGCCTAATTTATATAGGAATTTAACAAATTAGTTTGATGATTTGTTAGTTCTAGAACACTAATTATTTCATTTTTAGACTTTTTCAAAACTATCTTAGAGTCTGGTATTTTTTGTTTTTTACCATACTCACTATTTTCTGATTTTTTATAAGGCTGATAAGAAGCTCTTTTATTTAAAATAGTACCTGGAGCTCGTCCATATCCATGAGATTTATATACACAATGCTTTGCTGGTGAACCAATCTCTTGTAATATGGTTGATAGATTCCTTTGCACTTGATAAGGCGTGGAAATACTATTGTTTTTACGCATTTGTTTTTGCCAAGGATGTAATAAATCCGTATCCAATAAACTTGCACATGCAAGTGAATTTATGTAGGCAAGTACACTAACTTGATTCCAAATATCTAGTGTTGGAGTATCTGGAGTTTCATATTTACCTAAAAGTAAATGTTGCTTAGAAAACCTAAAGAAATGCTCAATATTAAATCTACTTGAATATCTAGAAAATATTTCAAAACTAGTCAGCTTTCCTCTATCTTTGCCAGCTAACATCAACCACATATTTTTGTAGTATACTGGATCTCCATTGTCTTTAAAAACTTGAACTTTAACAATATCAAAACAATTCTCATGCATTGGCATGTTCCTTTTTCCATGAATAATTAAATTATTCCAACGAGTCAATTTTACAGTATATACTTTTCCTCGTGTAGTAACTATTTCACATTGTTCAGAATCAGATGGAGCTGTAGTCCATATTGATTCATCATTTAATTTAAAAGACTCACCATATTTTTTGAGCTTATTATCACTATGATCTTGAAAAGATAAATTTCTAACAGAGTTAAGCCTGCTTAACAATAATGTATTATTATGTTCTGAGTAAACTCTATGAATACATTCCATTGAACTGTATTTTGAGTCACCAATCAGAACATTAATATCTCCTGAATTCTCTTGATTAGATATGTATTTATGGAATTGATCTAAGCTTACACTAATACCAGAATCAGCAGCAGTCACTCGCTGCAAATTAACAGGTACCACCCATTGCCCCATCTCCTGCCTAAGTATACTAAATAAGAGTATGAATGACCTATGCCAACTTTACCCGTACCATTAGTCAATCCATAAACAAATCTTCTTCCATCCATGCTTTTTGAGTTAGGCTTTAAGATTGATGTTTCATCTAGAGCATAAAAATGTATGTTGGATGAATTGTTTAATTTTATTTCATTAATCAATTTTGTTCCCACTTTACCCAATATCGATGATTGTGATTCTATCTTTAGTATCTGAGATATGCTGCTATATTGTCGAGTAAAAAATGGGGATAAAGATAGCTCAACAGCAGTTTTAGCATTTGATGATGATAAAGCATCTATTAATTCAAATGTGGTATCAGCATAAGTTTCAAAGCTATCATATAACTCTTCTCTAAATGAATTTGTATAGGCAAAATTACCAAAAGGAAAGGACATATAATGATCTATTTCAAAATTATTTACATGGAGATTATTATAATTTATTCAATGCCCAGACATCAAAAGCCCCATATAATAAGAGTTTAAAAGAGCAAAAAAAAAGGAAAGATAGCTTTGAGAGTTTTCTGCATGATGAATTGAATATATAGTATTAGATATTGGCATTTAGGATTGAAATAAATTGTAAAAATAATAATTTTATATAGAATTTTAGTAATTAAGTTATAAATTTTACTAAGTGATATAAATGAATAAAACCATTAAACTTTCGGCTATTGTTTTGTTATGTGTGTTAGCATATGCTTGCGCAATAGTTTCAAAAGATAACTTTTTGTATTTAGGTCATCCCAGTTCATTTCCTGACTATAATGTTTATTATGATAAAGTAGAAAAAAATTATCTTTTTATAGATAAGGATGGCTGTTTTGATAAGAGTGCAAGTGGTTCTGGCACATGTATGGCTCTTAACCATAAAGAAGCTAATAATTTTGTTGAGAATATATTGCCAAAAATGCTTGATAGACGCAGTAGAATCTTAGAAAAGCATAGTAAAGAGAAAATAATAGCCTATTTGAAAGAATCCAAGAGAAAAGCTGTTATAAAAGTAATTGATACGACAGGTATTAAGGTTATGCCAGTTAAAGAAATTGAAGTAGATGGTAAGGACGAATATCACTTGGTTTCAAGAAAGTATAATGTAAAGGTTAATCTGAAAATTATGTTAGATGCTTCTAAGCAAGATAATAATCTTAGAGTATTATATTCTTTAAGAATGCCGGGTGTTATAAATACGCCATACAAATCATTAAAACCATTTATGCTTGATCCTGAATTCTTAAACAAAGTAATGAATAAAAAATATATAAAATCAGCTGAGCAAAAACAAGAAGAAAACTTAGAACAGCGTAAAAAAGAAAAACAGAAATTTAAGGAGTTAAATCATTATTTAGATAATGATTTAGAGGTTAAATAATTTGTATGATAAATATAGCTTTGTATGAGCCAGAAATACCTCCAAATACGGGCAATATTATTAGATTATGTGCTAATGTTGGAGCTAACTTGCATTTAATAGAGCCTCTAGGTTTTAAGCTAGAAAATAAGCAGCTAAAAAGAGCAGGCTTAGATTATCACGAGTTTGCTGATCTTAAAATTTATAAAAATTTTGATGAGTTTTATCAAAAAAATAAATCTAAGAAGATTTGGGCCTGTACCACTAAAGCTAAACAGTATTATCATCAAGTTGATTTTGAATGTGATGATATACTACTTTTTGGTCCAGAGACAAGAGGGCTTCCTAGCGAGGTTTTAGAGTTGTTAGAGCAAACTCAGCTTAAAATTCCAATGCATAATAATAGCCGAAGTCTTAATTTATCTAATTCAGTAGCCGTTATTTTATACGGAGCTTTAAATAATATAGGTTTTGATAAGTTAGGTTTATTATAACTTTTATCTTAATTTAAAAACATCACAAGTATTATCATAAGTTTGTTTAGCGACTTGCTCAAAATCCTCATTTTTTAATTCAGCAAGAAATTTTGCAACATATTTTACATATTCTGGATAGTTTGGTTTGCCTCTATACGGTACAGGAGTTAAATATGGAGCATCAGTTTCTATCAATATTCTATCCAAAGGAAGCTTTTTTGCAGTTTCTTGGATATCTTTAGCATTTTTGAAAGTTAGTATTCCCGAAAATGAGATGTACATTCCCATATCTATAGCTTGCTTTGCCATATCGTAATCTTCTGTAAAACAATGTAGTATACCACCATATTTTTCAACCTTTTCAGATTTTAAAATATCTAGAGTATCTTGCTTAGCGGCTCTAGTATGCACAATTATAGGCTTTGCTACTTCAATAGCTGCTTGAATATGGTTTACAAACTTAGAAACTTGTTTAGACTTTGTCTCTTGGTCATTATAGTAATAATCTAGACCAGTTTCACCTATAGCTACACATTTAAGATGATTTGACCTAGCTATAATTTCTTGGATGCTGGGCTGATGGGAATCTAATTCACTAGGGTGAACTCCAACAGAAAAATACACATCTCTATAAGATTCAGCTATTTTTTGTATATCATTAATCTCATGCCACGCTACAGCAATAGAAATTATTTTGTCTATACCAGAATTTTTAGCATTTGTGATGATATTATCTAGATTTGTATCTTCTAATTTCAAGTAGTTAAGATGGCAGTGTGAGTCAATTATCATTTTAGATAAAGATTTTTGTTTGAACTGTTACAGATTATAACAAATATTCTGTTAATATATTGTTAGCATATTTGATAAATTGTTTTGCTAAAATAATGCTATGATAGTCAAATATCCTATATTAGAGTATTTATATTAATCAAAAATTTTATAAATATAGAGTTGAGTAATGATGAATGAAAAGAATACAAACAGTGTTTATAGTGTTTTTCCAAAATTTTCTAAAGATGAAGTTTTTACAGATCTTTTAAAATATGAGAATGTCCACGTTGAGAAAATTATTTCTTATGGACAAGTTACCGATACTGATAAACCATATGTTCAAGATCATGATGAGTGGGTTTTAGTATTAAAGGGTAAAGCAAAACTTAACTTAGAAGCCAAAGAACATATTCTCGAAGAGGGTAGATATTTATTTATCCCGAAGGGTAGTAAGCATTGGTTGACTTATACAGCTATTCCAACTATATGGTTAGCTATACATCTTAGAGGAAAATAAGCATATGCAAGAGTTTTTAGCTAACCATTTCTTTGTACTTTGTTTTTTTATTATATTAATGGGTTTTTTAGCTAGTTTTATTGATGCTATTGCTGGAGGAGGAGGGCTTATAAGCATCCCAGCTTTAAGTATGACTGGTTTGCCAATTGTTATGGTTCTTGGTACAAATAAGCTTCAGGCAAGTATTGGTACTGCAATGGCAACTTTTAAGTATTATAAAAATGGATTGATAAATTTTAGGACAGTACTACGAGGTTTAGTTGCAGGTTTTATTGGGGCATCTTTAGGGACTATCTTAACGGTTGTTATTCATAATGATTTTATGAATAAACTTGTTCCAATACTTTTAATTATTGTTTTCATTTTTAGTATTTTAAACAAAAATCTTGGAGTTAATCAGGGTAAAAAAAAGATGTCAGAAGTTACATTTTTTACATTGTTTGGATTCATCTTGGGTGCATATGATGGTTTTTTTGGTCCTGGAACGGGTAATTTTTGGATTATTGCAATAGTATATTTTCTTGGCTATACATTTTTGCAAGCTTCAGGGTATGCAAAAGTGTTAAATTTAAAGAGCAATGTATTTTCACTCATTGTATTTATTTTATCAGGACAAGTGAATTATACATTTGGTTTTTTGATGGCTATAGGAAGCTTTTTTGGTGGTATTGTAGGGTCTAAAATGGTTATACTAAAAGGTTCAAAGTTAGTAAGACCAATCTTTATAGTAGTAGTTGGTTTGAGTATCATTTTTATGATAAAAAAAACATATTTCTAAGTTTTTATTTTTCTATGTTAGAGAAAATGTAGGCGCCCTTAACTGTTTTTCCGAATTTATCATCTTTGTTATATAGTGGGCAAGTAGACACCCACATCCTATACATCTTGATAAATTGTCTCTTAGTTTGGTTAAATAGTCTATTCTTTTATTTAATTCATTTTTCCAATTGTTTGATAGTTCTTGCCAATCTTCTTCATTAGGGGTGCATTTGTTGGGAAGTTTAGAGAAAGCTTTTTTAATCTCTTCGAGGCTAATTCCTACCTTCTGTGCAGCTTTTATAATAGATATTTTACGTAGTACATCTCTGCTATACCTTCTTTGGTTTCCAGAGTTCCTCCAGCTTGAGATTAGTCATTTTTTCTCGTAAAAATGGATGGTCGATATTTTTACATCACATCTTTTTGCTACTTGTCCAACACTTAAAATATTATTGTTCATTTTATATTTAAAATATTTTTTTTAAAAAAAACTTGACCTCAACTCAAGTTGAGGCATTACAATGATAAATAACTTGAAAGAGTTTATCAAGAAGGAAGTAAAAAAATGAAATTAGAGCATTTAAATTTAGTAGTTAAAGATATACATAGCATGATTAATTTCTATAAGTCAGCATTTCCTCACTGGTATGTTAGGGCTAAGGGGAAGTCTGATTGGTACGGGGTAGAGCGAAACTGGGTTCACTTTGGAGATGATTTTCAATACTTAACGTTTAATAGTAATGGTCAAGGTGAAAATCGAGATTTAGAAGGACATGAAACTGGATTAGCGCATTTTGCTTATGTTGTAAGTAACCTTGAGTCAGTTAATAATAGATTATTAGAAACTGGATTTAAACCTAGAGCTAGCTCTGAAAATAAATATAGGAAAAATATATATTTTATAGATCCTCGTGGCTATGAAGTTGAATTCGTCGAGTATTATAGTGATATACCAGTTGAGCGTAATAGTGATCAATAATGATAAAGCTACAAATTTCTTAAATAAGATTATTTGTTTGGTATCTTAGCAAAAATTAAAATTATAAAACTATAGTGTTATAATAGTCCTACATTTTATAGTTAAAATAAATCTTGAGCATATGAGTGAAAAAGCATTAGAAATAAAAAACCTAACTAAAATCTACAAAGGTGGTTTAAAAGCTGTAGATGATATTAGTTTAGATGTTAAAAGAGGAGATTTTTTTGCTCTTCTAGGTCCAAATGGAGCAGGTAAATCCACAACGTTGGGAATTATCTCTTCTCTAGTGAATAAGACATCTGGGAAAATTAAAATATTTGGCCATGATATCGATAGTGATTTTATGAGTGCTAAAAAACATTTAGGTGTTATGCCCCAAGAGATAAACCTTAATATTTTTGAAAAGCCAATTGATATATTAATTACTCAGGCAGGGTTTTTTGGTCTTTCCAAGAAAGAAATTATGCCTTATGTAGAAGAACTACTTAGAAAAGTTGATCTATATGACAAAAGAAATACTCAAATAAGATTTTTATCAGGTGGTATGAAAAGAAGATTGATGGTTATCAGAGCACTAATACATAAGCCAAAATTACTAATATTAGATGAGCCGACAGCGGGTGTTGATGTTGAACTTAGAAATTCTTTATGGAAAATGATTTCCAAGTTTCATAAGGAAGGTTTGACAGTGATTTTGACTACACATTACTTAGAAGAAGCTGAATCCATGTGTAATCATATAGCCCTTATCCATAAAGGTAAAGTTCATGTGAATACAGATATGAAGACTTTCTTAAAATCAGCAGATAAGCATACATACATTTTTGACTTAAAAGATAAGTGTCAGGAGAATATTATTAAACTTAGTCTTGGTGATGCTAAATTAGTGGATGAATATACATTGGAAGTTGAGGTTTCAAAAGGTGTTGTTCTAAATGAAATATTTTTAGAATTAACAAACGAGTATCATTTAGATGTTTTAGATGTGCGTACAAAGGAAGCAAAACTTGAGAAATTATTTATCGACGTTGCAAGGAATAAATAGGTAAATTTATGAATTTAAAAGATTATTGGACAACATATATAACGATTTTTAATCGTGAGTGTAAAAGAGTATTTAGAATTTGGCCACAAACATTATTACCATCAGTAATAACTATAGTTTTGTATTTTTTAATCTTTGGTAAGGTTGTTGGTTCACGTATTGGTACTATGGGTGATGGGATTACATATATGCAGTATATTACTCCTGGTCTTATTATTATGGCTGTGATACAGAATTCTTATGGAAATGTCGTAAGTTCTTTTTTTGGGGTACGCTTTAGTAAAGCCATCGAAGAGCTACTAGTTTCACCTGTGAGTAATCATATAATAGTTTTAGGCTATATCTCAGGAGGTATTTTTAGAGGATTTATAGTAGGTATATTTGTAAGTATTGCAGCATTTGCTTTAGGCGGGTTTAGTACTATTTATAGTGTATTTTTAGTCTTTGCTGGGTTTGTATTTTGTGGGGCATTGTTTTCTTTAGGTGGATTAATAAATGCAATATTCTCTCAGTCATTTGATGATACTACGATATTTCCAACATTTATATTAGCGCCACTTATCTATCTAGGAGGGGTTTTCTATAATATAAATAATCTTACTGGTTTTTGGCATTTTATATCAGCTTGTAATCCATTGTTTTATATTGTTGATTTTGTTAGATATGGCTTTATTGGTGTTTCGACCGTTAACCCATATTTTGCTTTTGCCGCAATAATTATTTTTACATTTTTATTATATTATCTTTGCTGGTATCTACTAGAAAAAGGTATTCGCCTGAAAGCTTAGTTTTTTGTTTGTATACACTTGTGCATTTTCTTAATTATATAGAGGCCTATTTTGTCCCTATAGATGTTCTACCAATATAGCATTCCTATTCTAATTATTTGTAGCCACTAAAGATAAATAGTATTAAAAATGACAAAGAGATATTCATGAATGTTTATACCCAAAATAGGTAATCTTACGATTATTAATGAGCCATAAAGGATGCAGGTAAATGCAATTATCATGCTAGTATAAAACTTATTTGGTTTGATGAACTGCTTATATTTTTCTCTTAGCTTAATAAATAGTACCTATGGTAGACCTGCTTTAGTAGTCCATGATGACTAGCGATTGGCATTAGTTTAGTATCGCTAATTTTATTTATTTTATAAAATAATTCAGCAGAGTCTTTTTGTTACTATATTAGTTTCTCTATCTGTTGTTATTACTATAACCACTTCATATCCGTTAAATCAGTAATCACCATTTTTAAGTAAGTTCAGGAAGCCAACCTAGAGTAAATGCAAATCTTTTAAATAAGAGATTTAATTCTTCAGATTCATTTTTTATTGTCATATTAACTTGTTTAAACTTTAATAATATTGGATATTTTAGGTTTATTGAATTTTAATAACGACTATTATAGAATTGTTGCGAACCTTACAAGTATGATAGAATAATAAGATAAATTGTTATGTATCATATTATTATAATGAGTGGTGATTGAACGAAATGATATTACGTATGAAAATAGTTCAAAAATTAAGAAAAAAGCCTACATATATATTAGAGTTATTTTTGCTATTAGGATTATTTTTATATTTCTTAATAATAAATATCTATCAACCTTTATTTGCGGATGATTTTGTGAGAGCTAATATTGATGCATTTTATGATCATACTGTATTGCTGAATTTATATCACGATTATATACATTGGACTGGACGTATAACAGCTCAGCTACCTGTGTACATTTTTCTAAATAAAAGTATGCATTTTATGATTTACTTATTTGATTGTATCAATGCTTTTGTAATATGTTCTTTTATATTTATTTTTTTTAAAACTATTACAAAAGATAAAGAGTCTATAATATCAAAAAGTTTCTTAGTATATTTTACTTTTTTGATTACTTTTTCGTTTTGGTCAGCAGCTCTAGGCAATATCTTATGGAAAACACTTGCCATGCAATATTTTTGGGGTGCTTGTATAGGCATTTATTTTTATTATAAAAGTTTTGTAAAAGATAAAGAGGGTAAACTACTAGCTATTTTTACAGGTGTTTTTATTGGTTTATATAATGAAGTATATTTTGCAATTTGTTTTGTGATTTGTATATGTTATCTATTTGATTGTATTAAAAATAAGAAAAAGATAAATAATAATGTTTACTTCTTTGTCGTACCTTTAATATTGGCCGGGATAGTTTTATTATCAGCTCCTGGTAGTTATATTAGGCTGCATAATGTTGAAAGTAGTGATGTGGGCGTACAGACAAATATAATTCTTATGCTAGTATTTAATGCTCTTAAAGTATTTGTTCAGCAGATATTTTTAACGATAGTATTTATTTTAAGCTTAATACTTATGTATATAGATACTAAAAGAAACAATTCTAATGTAAATTGGTGGAAAATATTTTATTTGGTACTTATTTATTTGACTGTTGTACCAGCATCAATATCTTTCGCTCAGAGAGTTTGTTTGCCGTATTACATAGTTTATGGATATATAATATTCTCTATTTTATTAAATAGAGAGAGTAAATTTTTAATCTCCATGATGAAAAATATTAATAAGTTGTTTTTTATTTTAATATTACATCTTGTACTTTTAGGGGGGGGGTATTTTTATCTTCATCTTCAAATAATACAAAGACATAAGCTAATAGAAAAATATCATAGTAATAATATTGAAAATGCAAGGTTTAAAAAAATAAAACCTTTACCTAATAGTTCTATAATTGCCTATCGAGATATATCAAGAGATCCTTATGATTGGACAAATACTACTTATGCTAGATACTATAAATTTAATACTGTACAACTAGACTAAATGTAGAGTTAATTTACAATTTATAAAAAATAGCAAGTTTCAAAGATTTTATTTATGATAACTTAGATATACTTTATTGATATTATCTAAGCTTAAAATTCTCGCAGAAAAATTTATTGTTACTAATTTGTGAATATAAATTTTATAATGTCCCCAGAAAAAGCTACTGATTTTAGAAAGATTTTTATTCCTAGATGTTAAACTTAACTAGATAAATTAGGAAATAGATAAATGAGTAAAAAAAGAGTAACGTATACAGCTGATTTTAAAGCTAAAGTAATTATAGAATTGCTAGAAGGCGATATGACAGTTAATGAGATAGCAAGTAAGTATGATTTACTTCCTAAAAACGTGCATAATTGGAAGCAGCAATTTTTATCTAATGCTTGCTTAGCATTTTATAAAAGCTCTATTGTTAAGGAGTATAAGCAGGAAATAGATGAGCTTAGAAAAGATAAAGATGCAACAAGTAAAAAACTAGTCGAGGTAATAGTAGAGAGGGATTTTTTAATGGGAAAGCTAAAAAGCTTGGTATCATCAAATGATAGAGTAAACTCTGTAGATACTAAGCTAGAATTATCTTTAAATAATCAGCTTAAACTATTATCTGTATCTAAGAGTGTGTACTATTATACACCAATATCAAAATTTAGTAGTAATGATGATATTAGACTATTAAATGCAATAGATTTGATACATACTAAACATCCATATTATGGTACGAGAAGGCTAGTAAAGTTGCTAAATAGATTAGGATTTCTAGTTGGAAGGAAGCTAATCAAAAGTGCTATGTAATTCATGGGTATTAAGGCATTGTATCCTAAAAAAAAGACAACTGTCATTAATAAGCAAGACAAGAAATATCCATACTTACTTAATGTATTTAAAAATGAGACGAATCAGGTTGTTATAGATAAAGCTAATAAGGTATGGAGTGCTGATATCACGTATATTAGACTAGAATGTGGGTATGCATATTTAGTAGCCATAATAGATTGGCATAGCAAGAAAATACTAGCTTGGAAGATTTCTAATACTATGGATACACATCTAACAACTAGTGTGTTAAAAGAAGCGTTATTTAAATATGGTAAACCTGATATCTTTAACTCTGATCAAGGAACTCAATATACAGCAAAAGAGCATATTAAAATATTATCTGATAATAAAATAAATAAATCTATGGATGCTAAAGGAAGATCTATAGATAATATTGCAATTGAGAGATTTTGGAGAACACTGAAATATGAAAATGTTTATCCGGCATCATATATAACTATGAAAGAGGCTAAAGTAGGTATCAAAGAATATATTGATATTTACAACAATGAAAGACTACATTCTAGTATTGGATATATGACTCCTGATGAAGTATATTCTGGTATTTTAGATGCTGCATAAAAGCAAGGAATAAAAATATTTTATAAAGTGGTATTGAATAACAGGGACAGTTTATTTCTTTTTGTTATACTAACTTTAATAAAATTTTAATTTTAAAAGCAGATATATGTTTGCATATCAAAAAGTAGCTATTATTGGTAAGCACTATAAGCAAGATGTTAGTCAAACAGTTGAAATACTTTGTAACTATCTTACAGAAAAAGGATTACAAATAATAGTTGAGACAGGAACAGCTAAAGATATTAGTTTGAATAATATTGCGACTGCTAGCTTGAAAGAGATAGCTCTTGAATGTGATGTTGCAATAGTAGTTGGTGGAGATGGCAACTTTTTGAAGGCATCTAGAGTATTAGCTTTATATAGTAATATACCTGTTATGGGTATCAATAAGGGTAAGCTAGGATTTTTGACAACTATAGCGCCAGATGATAGAACTTTAAAAGATGATTTGTTAGATATTTTACAAGGAGAGGTTTCTGTTTCTAGTGTAAGTATGCTAATGTGTCAGATTGATGATAATTTACGGGCTCCTTTAGAAGCATCTATAGCACTTAATGAAATAGCAATAACTTCAAGTAGAGGTTTAATGTTTGGTTTAAAAGTGTATATCGATGGCAGATATGCTTTTGATCAACGTGGAGATGGACTTATTGTATCGACACCAACAGGCTCTACAGCTCATGCAATGGCAGCTGGAGGTCCGATTCTTAATCCTAATCAAAACAGTATAGTTTTAGTACCGATATGCTCACATTCATTAAATAGTAGGCCTTTGGTGATTTCAGATGAGAGTGTTATTGATATCTATATAACAGAATATAATGATCCTGAGCCCGTTTTAAGTATAGATGGTAGACATGATACTATCTTAAGATCTCATCAAAAAGTGACAATTAAAAAAGCCGAGAAGAAAGTCACAGTTTTACACACAAAAGATTATAATTATTATGATACTTTAAGGGAGAAACTAGGATGGAGTAAAGTTCTATTTTAGAAGTTCTGTAGCAGTTTTACTTATTGTCAAGCCAGTGTTGTCTGGATCGTTAATCATATTAGGAATTAGAAACGTATCTACTATCCACCAAATAAACATAGCTAATAAGGGAAGAATTAGAATAGAAAGAAACCATGAAACTATTGAGCAAATAAGCATAATAATTGCACTTTTTGTTTTACCTAAATAAAAACGATGACCTCCAAAATACCCTAAAAAAAACCATAATAGATAAGCTACTCCTATGTCTTTACTACTTTTTTGTTGGCTTAAAATATATTTCTGTGTAGCACAACCGCACTTTATACAAACAATTGCATTTTCATTGATTTGACTTCCACAGTTAGAGCAAAACATTCTATATCCTTTAAACTAATTGATAAGTTAAAATTAATTTTAATGAGTAAAGATTAAAAAGTAAATAAAGCGGCTATTCTAGAAAAGTTCAATCAAAATAATTATTATAAAAACTGTTATAAACAAGGCTGATACTAATTCTAATCTTTTGATATTTCTAAAAAAAACTTGTCTAAGTTTGTTGTTACCAAAGAAAGTAGCAACTATACAAAACCAAATAAGTGTTGTAAGAGCTATACATATCCAAATACCAACTTTACCAACACTAGATAAGCTATCAACTAGATTTAACATCGAACTAAAGAAAACTAGCACCTTGGCATTAGCTAGATTAGTAAAAGCACCATTTAAAAAAAGTTTAAAACTTGATGGAGTATCAAAGTTGTTTAAGTTTTTTATATGTTCACTAGCATTTGGATTTAACTGTTGTTGCTTTGTGAAAATATTTTTATATAAATTAAAAGCTAGATACGATAAGTAAATTGTTCCAATTAAAATTAGACCTTTAAATAATATTGGTTCTTTATAGAGTAGAAATGACCCAAACCAGTAGACAACAAACGTATTTATAAATATTCCAGATGCTACTCCAGATGCTGTATAAATACCTTGCTTTTGACCAAATTTGATTGAGTTATTAATAGTTATAAAGAAATCAGGTCCTGGAAGTACAAGGCAGCTAATTTGCAAAGCAAGAATTGTTAAAAATATTAACACTGATATACTCTTATTTTTATTTTAGTTGATATAGAATAGTATTAATAAAATTGTAAATCTAGAAAAATGTGTGACAAATCTAAAGAAAATTTACGCCAAGTAAAGAGTTATGTACAAAGATCTGGTAGGGTAACAAAGAAACAACAGCAAGCTCTTGAAAACTATGCTGAAAAATATATGATCGATTATGATCAAAATAGACAGATAAATTTTTCAGAAGTATTTGCCAATACTAATCCAGTAATTCTAGAGATTGGTTTTGGAATGGGTGGATCATTAATTCAGATGGCTTTAGAAAATTCAGAAAAAAATTATCTAGGAATAGAGGTACATAAAGCTGGTGTTGGAAATATTTTGTATGAAATAAAAGATCAAAATATAGCAAATCTCCGAATAATGAGTCATGATGCCGTTGAGATTTTAGAAAATATGATCGTTGATCAATCTTTATATGGTGTACAGGTTTATTTTCCTGATCCATGGCATAAGAAAAAACATAATAAACGTAGATTAGTTAATCAATCAAATATAGATCTCTTTGCTAAAAAGCTTAAAATTGGTGGAATATTTCATTATGCTAGTGATTGGCTGCCTTATGCTAAAGATGTTTTGAAACTTCTTGAGAATAATGATAAATATCAGAATATGTATTTGGGGTTTGCACCAAGACCAGAGTGGCGACCTTTAACAAAGTTTGAGAAGAGAGGCCAAAACCTAGACCATCAAATATCAGATATACTTTTTAAAAAAGTTTAAGGATTAATAGTGAAAATAGCTAGATATAAAAAAGGTTTTATGAAAGCTAGTGAATATAGTAGCAAACTACATTTTGATAATATATTTTGTCCAGATTGTGGTAAGGCTAAGTTAAAGCTAGTCCGTAAAGCAAATCAAGACCCTTATTTTGAGTTTATCAAAGGTGAAGACGAGCACGACCAGTTATGCCCCAAATCTAGTAAACCAATAGCTAATGATAAGATAAAAGAACTTGTTTTAAGTGATTCAAAAAAAGATATGAGTAAACTTAATTTTTTAGTTAATAAAAATCTTGAGAGATGTATAAACCTTCTTACAAAAATTGAAAATGATGGAATGCTTAAAAAAGAAGATGAATTAAACTTGATGCCGTTTAAAAAGCAGCAGTTAGTTGAGAATCGAACTAGAGAGTATTCAAAGCAGGATATTTATAGTATAAATGGATTAGAGCTAGCTGATATAAACGTACAGAGTATCAATAATAAATATTGTATTATATATGGAGTTGCAGGAATTACAGCATCAGAGATAGGTGAGAGTAAAAAGCTTCTTTTTAAAGTTGATCAAGATTCAAGGTTTTCAATATTTATAGTGCCAAATCAAATTAAGTATTTAGATTTTGATAAAAGTAAAAGAGCTAAGTTTGCAGTTTTTGGAAGAGTCAAAAAAACAGATAAATTTTTAAATATTGAAATACGTTCAACGAGAGACTTAGTTATAAAGGATTAGTTTATGAATATAAATATTCGTTATGAGCAATTAAAAGATCAAGAGTTAGTTTATGAACTTATTGCCTCATCATTTGAGACAGATGATGAAGAAAAATTGGTTAGATTATTACATACTGATCATCAAAGTCTGATTTCTCTAGTTGCTGAAGTAGATAATGCAATTGTTGGTCAAATAATTCTTTCTAAAATGGTGGTAAAAAATAATAATCTAAATATATATGGTTTAGCACCAATGAGTGTATCTCCTAAATATCAAGATCAAGGAATAGGAACCAAGCTTGTTGAAGCTGTAATAAAAGAAGCTAAGAAAAATAATATTGATGCTATATTTGTTTTAGGGCATCCAAGTTACTATCCTAGGTTTGGTTTTAAACCAACAGTTCAATATGAAATAAAATGTCAATATGATGTTCCTAGTGATGTATTTATGGTTTTGGATTTAACCCAAAAATTAGAGTTTTTAAAGAATCAAACAGTTTATTATGCTAAAGAATTTGGAGAAGTTTTTTGATAATGGAGTTATATACATAAAATATCTGAAAAAGTAAGATTTTTTTTATGTTTTTATGTTTTTATGTTTTTATGTTTTTATGTTTTTATGTTTTTATTGATTGTTCTAACACGCTAAATTTTGTTAATAACTAGTTATTAACACATTATACTAACTCAAAAACACCTTAGTATAAACTTCACATTTCTAATACCAATCAACAGTTTAAATATAATTTATTAGCACATTTAAAAGGTAATTTACATCTACGAATTTGAGCTAATGGGCTGGTAAAGTAAAATTATCTCCGTATATTTGAAAATAAGTAACTATTTTGAAGAAAGTTTACAATATTTTGTTTAAGATTTAGCAATAACAGTAGTCCAGAGCTTACAGATGAGGAGATTGTTACACTATATGTTTGCGATATATTGGAAAGTTAAAAGTATCTATACTCATACAAAGAAGTATTGGAATGGCTTATTTCCATCATTAGCAGGGCACGCTGCTTTCAATAAAAGAATAAATAAATTAGAAAGTGTCTTTGTTACATTAATTGAGCCTTATCAAAAAAAATGCCTTCAAATATTTATGATGTAAAAAACTTTAGGTTAATTGATTCAATGCCTATTATATTTCTAAGGAGCTCCTGAGCTAAAGCTAACTAGATAAAAACTCCAAGAACAACTATAACCTAGATATTAGTAATAGCCGCAATAGCTAGAAAGAGCCTAATAATATTTCGGGTAAATGGTATAATTGCATTAAAGTGCTTGTGTTATTGAGGCTTGGGCTTAATGCTAAATATTGAAGATTTGCTATTTTTTATTGAAGTTGTTGATGCTGGTACTTTTTATTTAGCTGCAAGGAGACTTAAAGTATCGATTGGTACAGTAAGTAATAGGCTTACGAGATTAGAGAATAGTTTAAAAGTTAAACTCGTAAAAGTATCAACACGTGGTTTAGCAATAACAGATGAAGGTGTTTTTTTATATGAAAAAACAGTTTTATAATACCCCATGAAATTGTAACAACAATTTTGAGAATTTAGTTCCTAAAGTAGCTAAACTATAAATGAGCAATTTAGGATAAATGTAAATGAGTAATAAGAGAAAAATATATACCGTTGAATTTAAGACTAAAGTTGTCTTGGAAGTATTGGGGAAAGATCAAACAATCACACAGTTATCAGTAAAATATAATATTACGCCCAAAAACATAAATAATTGAAAAACAGCCTTTTTAGAAAATGCTGAGTTGGCAATGGATCCATCCAAATCAGTATCACAATATAAAAAAGACAATGCAAAGCTTCAAACCAAGATAGATCAGTATTCTAAGAAGGTTGGACAACTAACAATTGAGAAGGAATTTCTTGAGGGAAAGCTCGTAAGCTTGGGATTATCTGATAGAAAAGCGATGATTGATCCTAAGCATAAATTATCTGTTGTAAAACAAAGTTTCTTATTAGAAGTTTCTAGAGCTGGTTTATATTACAAGCCTGTGGTTAACGAACATAAAGAAGAAGTAAAAGCAAAGCTTATACAGATACATGAGGAGATTCCCTGCTACGGCTATATAAAAGCTCATAAGCAATTAATAGAAGATGGGTTTAGCATCTGTGAGAACACAGTACAAAAGTATCGTAAAGAGTTAGGCATCAAAGCTATATTGGCGGTGAAAAAACCAAACTTAAACTTATCTAAACCTAACAAAGAGCATGCTATTTATAGTTACAAACTAAAAGGTTTAAGCATATTGAGACCTAATCAAGTTTGGTCTACAGATATTACATATATTAAGACTGATGCTGGCACAGTTTATATGGCAGCTATTATTGATTGGTACTCTAAGGCTGTACTAAGTTGGGAGATATCCAACACTATGGATAGTAGTTTAGTTATGAAAGTTTTAAATGAAGCTCTGTATAAATATGGAGTACCAGAAATATTTAACACTGATCAAGGTAGCCAGTACACATCTAACATTCATATCCAAACATTATTGGATAAAAAAATTACTATATCTATGGATGGTAAAGGTAGAGCAATTGATAACATTTGCATCGAAAGATTTTGGAGAAGTGCTAAATGTGAGAGATTTTATTTAAATCAATATCCTGGCATTGTTGAACTAAGAAACGATGTGGATGATTATATCGATTTTTATAATAATAGAAGATTTCATGAGTCTATCAATTATAAAAAACCTATGAAATTTTATTACGATAACTTATTGGAAAAACGGGCGGCTTAGATGGGAACTAAATAATTGAAAATATTGTTTAATTTATTGGGGTAGTATATTTCTATTAAAAATTAGATTGACTGTATGATTCAGGAGGTAAGAGAAAAGAATAAAAATACAAAAGGAAAAATAAGAATATCTACTCCTATAGGATTTCATAATCTTATATTAGCTTCTATCATGAGTGATTTTTTGAAACTGTATCCAAATATTGAAATATACATATATAGTAGCGCCGCATATGATCAATTACCAGAGTTGGAAAAATATGACCTTGCTTTTAGAGCGGGTGATCCTAGTAGATATCCTTTGACAAAAGTTTTTAGAAAAGTACTTAAATATAAATTCGTAGTATGTGTATCACCTCAATACATCAAAGAAAAGGGAATGCCAAAAAGTTTAAAAGATTTGAAGAAACATAATTGTTTGGGAAATGTCAATTTTAGCAAAACTAAAAAAGCATGGAATTTTATTGATGAAAATAGTCCCATATCAATTGAAGTTAAAAGTAATATTAATGTTGATTTAGGAGATTTAGCAATAAAATTGTCTTTAGGTAATACAGGTATACTTTATATTCCAGATTTCCTTGTAATCAAATATATTAATAATGGAGATTTAGTACAATTATTAAGTCAGTATGATACACCAGAAGAGCATATTTGCTGGTATCATAGCTACAATAATAAAAATATTCCATATAGAATAAAACTATTATCTGATTTCATTTTCAAAAACATAACAGAAGTTAACAGGTAGTAACGTTTCTAAAATACTGAAAAGAGCTTCTAATTATTAGATATTCAACCTCTGGCTTAAATACATTAGTATAGTGTTAATTCTAAAAAAGCTTTAAAAACAAATGATTAAAATTACAGCATTATTAAGTTCTCTCTTTTTACTAGTAAATTTTGCCTTCTCAACTATATTAGTAGGGACTACAGGCGATTATGCTCCTTTTTCAATTTATCAAAATAAGGAGTTTTCTGGTAAGGATATAGATCTTATAAAAGAATTTGCAAAAACACAAAAACAAAATATTGAATTTGTTAAAACGACCTGGGCAAGCTCTAGTAAAGATCTAGCTAAAGGTAAATTTGATGTATTTGTTGGAAGTGTAACAAAAACGCCTCAAAGAGAAAAACTTTTTATATTTTCAAAAAACCTAAATTCTTTTAGCAAAGCAGCTATGACTCAATGTGAAAATCTAAATAAATATAGAATTCTCGAGGATATAGATAATAGTAAATCACTGATAGTTGCAAACCATGGAGGAACTAATGAAACATTTACCTTACAGAAAGTGAAAAAGGCAAATATTTTGATTGTGCCAAGCAATATCGTAGCAATAAGATCTTTATTAAGTGGTGTAAATGGTATATACCCAAATATTATGTTTACTGATTCAACAGAAATTGCATATCAGCATGAAATAAACCCTAAACTATGCCTAATACCAATAAAAATTGATGATAATATTTCTCATATGGTTTTTCTGTTCAACAAAACAGAAAAAGGGAGACTTTTGGTAAAACAATTCAATCAATGGCTTAGCAATAATCCTAAAATACTTGAAAAATATAATAGCTATTAGAAACTATAACGATTAATGACTTTTCAATAATATAATAAATAGTTGTATGTTTTGTTTTTTTGGAGAGTATTATTAAGTGTCAAGTCTAATCAATTTCCCACATGAAGAAAATGGAATGGTTCCAACACAAAATAAGACAGGATCTATGTTTATAGATATCGTATGTGTTTCTAAAGACTTTATAAAGGACGCTAAAGAATCAATTTATCCTATTTTAGATTTAGGATGTGCATATGGTATAGTGACTTTAAAGTGTTTGGATAAAAATGTAAAGTCTATAATTGCCTTTGATATGGAAGAAACATTTAGATTTTTTGCTACAGAAAACAGCTTCTTATGGAAATAAACCGCTATTAATAAAAGGTATATTTCCTTATGATTTTAATTTTTATAAAGAAACATTATATGGAGTGCATTGCTCTAATATGTTTCACTTTTTATCGGGACAAGAAACTTATGAAGTACTAAAAAAAATACATGAATCTTTAATGCCGGGAGGTAAATTATATATCAATACTTGTTCTATTTACTTTCACTCATTTAAACATTTGTTTTCATATTTTGTAAAGAAATTCAGAGATGGAAGTGATTGGCCTGGAGAAATTAATAATGCACATTTACAGTCTTTAGCTTCACCAGATAGACTACCAAATTTTATACATGTACACAATAAGGTAAGCATGATTAAGATCTTAAAAAGAATAGGTTTTAAAATAAATAAATCTTTTTACTGTGATTTAAAGCCAAAAGCATATGCATCAGAGAATAAAGGTGTTTTAGCTATTATTGCAGAGAAATAATTATGCTTCCATTTGGATCATGTAATGTGAGCAATGATCATACCCTCCCATTTGGGACACTTAGGTGTTAAGAAAAGGAGACAAGATGAGATATACAAAAGAGTTTAAAGATGAAGCTGTTAAATTATGTTTACAACCAGATGCAAATAGACGAGAAATAGCAGATAACTTAGGGGTTAAATATAAAACCATTTGCAGTTGGATATCCAAAGCCATGTCAAACTCTCAGAAAGAAATAAAGATAGATTATAAAACGCAGTACCAGCAACTATCTTTTGAAAATACTGATTTGAAGAAAAAACTCAAACAGGCAGAAACAGAGCGTGAAATACTAAAAAAGGCAGCAGCGTACTTTGCAAAGCAAAATCTGTAAGGTACGCCTTTATTAAGGAGCATTATAAAGTTATGCCAGTAACAACACTATGTAAATCTTTGAATGTGAGCACATCTTCATATTACAGATGGATTCATAAACCTATAGGTAAAAGGCAATATAATGATGCTGAACTAGATGATGCTATTTTAATGAACATAAATCTAGATATGGAAGTGTTAGGATATACAAAGAGCTTAAAGATATGGGTTGGAAAGTTACTCAAAAACGTATGAAATTACTTGGTTTACATGCTAAAGCGGCTCGTAAGCATAAGAAAACTACAGATTCTAACCACAACAAACATGTTTATGATAATTTATTAGAACAAAACTTCACTGCTTTATCTGTAAATCATAGGTGGGTTACAGATATAACTTATGTACCTACACAAGAGGGGTGGCTGTATCTTTGTGTGATTATAGATTTATTCTCAAGATCAGTTATTGGTTGGGCAATGGATTCTAAGATGAAAGCGGATTTAGTTTGTAATGCTTTAAATATGGCATTCTTTAGAAGAAATTTTCCTAGTGGTGTGATTATACACTCTGATAAAGGGTCACAGTACTGTAGCAAACAATATCAAGACATTATTAAAGAACCTGGCTACTATCAAGTATGAGCTCTAAAGGATGCTGTTACGATAATGCTGCTTGTGAAAGTTTCTTTGGAATTTTAAAAGTAGAGTTAGTACATGATGAAAGCTATAAAACTAGAGAAGAAGCTAAACTATCAATATTTGAATATATTGAAGCTTACTATAATACAAAAAGGAGACATTCTACAATAAATTATATGACTCCATATCAATTTGAATATATAATGGAAAATGAAGTAGTAAACTGTCCCAAATTGACGGGGTAGATCACAATTTTCAGTGAGTTGAAAAATTCTTATAAAACAAGGCTTTTAGGCTGGTAAATTTTTCATGCTTTCGTAGTAGATTTTAGGTTTATATTTAAATTTTAAATTTCACTGTTCTTATTTGCTAATATACAAGGCCTTTAAGTATCAGCTTTTCAGGATGAAAGCTTATAAGTAAAAGAGTATAGTTATAAAATAACTTACTGAGAATTGCTGAATATTTATACTCCTGTAAAAAAAGCTAAGGGAGAAAAGTATTTAGATACTGCTGATAAACCATATTCAACGACTGTATCTAGTATTCACAAGCCTATTGAAGCTTTAAATAATTGGATAGAAGAAGAAACAGGAATAGAAATTGCTAGTAAGGTACGTTCAACTAAAGGGTTAATAGTGCATGTATTTGGTAGACTGGCTGCTTCTTTTAGGATTCTTACCAGAAAGCTAGTGGGGTTTAACTGTTGATTAGTATTCTAAGTATTTTATATATGGATTTAAGAAGAAAATATAATAAAGCTAAGGACGAGGGTTTAGACTTTTAAATTGATTTTAGTAATTGTTTAGCATCTACTTTGCCAACTAGTTTTTTTTCTTCACTACCTTTTTGATTAAAAACAATTATGCTAGGTGGACCAAAAAGCTTAAATTCTTTTAATAACTGACTACTATATTGTCCTACTTTTGTTACATCTGCTTGAATTAAGTTGTAGTTTTTAAGCTGAGCAATCACTTTAGGATCTGAAAAAGTCATATGCTTCATATATTGGCAATCCAGACACCAATTTGCATAATAATCTATAAGAACGGGCTTACCCTGATCTTTGGCTTGTTGTAAGGCTTTATGTAATTGTTTCACATTGGTAACATGCTGAAAATCTAATTGAGACTGCTTTGATTGAACAGCGGCTGTTAAAGGCTTAATAATGCTTGTATTGCCCATTAAAAATCCAATTAGTAATGTACTACCATATATTAAAAAGACATAAGCAAAAAACTGTCTAGCTTTAGCCCATTTAGTCTTGATACTAAAACCAAAGGCGCACATATAAATTGCTAAGCTTAAAATCAGAAAACTAGTCAATAATAAGGTAAATTGTGCTGGAATAATTTTTGATAACATATAAATAGCGAGCCCAAGTAGCATAAATCCAGATATATGTTTAACCATATGCATCCAGTTACCGGCTTTAGGTAAAATTGAGCCACTAGTAGTACCTACAATTAAAATGGGTACGCCCATACCTAGTCCCATAGCAAATAAAATAGTTCCGCCATAGAGTGCATTACCCGAATAACTAATATATGCTAATACAGCGACCAAAGGTGCTGTTACACAGCTTGAAACAATCAATGTTGATAATACACCCATGATAAATACACCAATATAAGTACCATTTTTTTGCTTGCTACTTAAGCTATTAGCTAAGTTTAATATAGGTGAAGGCATTTTTAGCTCAAAAGCACCAAACATAGCTACAGCCATAATTATAAATAATAAAGCCATAGCCGTAATTGCCCAGGGTGTTTGTAGGATATTTTGAACACCTCCGCCAAAAATCCCTGCTAACACACCAACTATTGCATAACTTATTGACATTCCTAAAACATAAAATAATGAAATGCTAAATGCTTTTGTTGTTGTTAATTGTTTTTGACCGGTAACGATACTTGATATAATTGGTAATAATGGCAAAACACAAGGGGTAAATGTTAATAAAAGCCCTAAACCAAAAAATATAAAAAATGCCCAAATAATATTTGTATGATCTAAAAAC
Organism: Francisella halioticida; assembly: GCF_002211785.1. Lineage (NCBI taxonomy): Bacteria > Pseudomonadati > Pseudomonadota > Gammaproteobacteria > Thiotrichales > Francisellaceae > Francisella > Francisella halioticida. The sequence continues at coordinate 1,520,051 of NZ_CP022132.1, read as the reverse complement.
TTTGTATAGTCACTAGCTCTATCGAAGTTAGGATGTGTAACATCTAATTTATATTTTAGAGCTTTAGGTAGAGTTCCATGATAAGTTTTGCCTTGATAAGTTTTACCTATAGCAGACAAATCAATATTAAATTGCTGTTGAATAGGTACAAAGCAAATACCATTTTCAGAGCAACCTTGATATGCAACAATCAATGGTAGTACATTGTCATTCATATTATTTTTAATTTTTAATATAATGCTTACATAGTTTTTATAGATCTTTACCATCCCATAAAAAGGATCATTTTTAATTTGATATGTTTTTGGAAAAATGATTTTTTGGATATTAGCTTTTTGAGGTAGTAGGCTATAAAAACTAAAGTTTTTTAGATACAAATAGTTACCAGGTGTAATCTGCCACGTTGCTATTAAAGTATTTTTATCAAGAGTTTTAATTTGTAACTGAAAGTTTTGATCGACATTATAATGATTTAGCATGTTAGTATTAGCTAAACTCATTGAGCCTAGGACAATATTATTAGCTATTTTATTTTCCTGAGTAACTGTAGCATTGACAGAACTAGATAATAAAATACCCATACCAAATAATATGAAAATATGAAATTTGACTATAAAATCATATAATAACTTTGTTTTTTGTAACATATAATTACCTTTTTGTTTTTTCTATATCATAAAATTAACAATCATTATCATAATAAATTAAATGATTGCATGCTGTTATTTAGAATTGATAACAAAACAGGCTCTTGGTGGTCTATAAATACGTTCAATTAACATAAAACTTAAATATGAAATCCTCTTAATAAATAAAATACTAATAAAATGATTAAGCTTTAAGGCTAGTTTAAATTGTACTAATAATGCAGCAAAGCTATTACTATTGAAATTTATTGTAGATGATGAAGATAGAGTGTTAGTGGTACTACAGCTACTACTAATAGTTATTCGATTTAGGGTATAATATATATTACTTGTAGGAAAAATTGTAGAGATTATATTAAAGGAAAATATCAACAAAAGTAAGTTTGCTAAATTTGATACTTTACTTATTTCTTTCATATTTAATTTGTATCTGCTTTCTTTTTTATGCTGATAAGTTTAAAACTTTTATATTATTTTAATAGCAAAAGGTAGCTATCGGTAAAATATATCTCATTATTTGTATTATACAGATAATAAGTGAAAAATATTAGATTGTAATGAACAAAAAATAGAGCTTTTTAAAGATCAGATAGTTTTCTACGCTAAATAATTTGGAGGAGTAATGTATTTAGCTATGTTTGATTTTGATGGAACTATTTTTAAGTATATATTATTGACTACTAAATTAGATTTTTCTAATATAAGTGTATCGAAAGTTTTAAAAAGACAAATTTGAGTATGGATTTAATGCAAATGAAAGATAATGCTAGCAAAGCATCATCGCTATTAAAGGCTATTTCGCATGAATCTAGACTACTAATATTATGTCTGCTTTTAAGAAAAGAAATGACTGTTGGGGAGCTTGCGGAATACTCAGATCTTAGCCAGTCTGCTTTTTCTCAGCATTTATCTGTATTGAGAAGTAAAGGTCTGGTTAAAACTAGAAAAGAGTCGCAAAACGTTTTTTATAGTGTTAAAGATCCTGCTGTTAAAAAGATACTAGAAGCTTTATATAGTATATATTGTGATTAAAAAATTTATACATAATATTAGAATTAACTAAATTAGAAAAATCTAAAGGAGAGGTGAAGTGCATCAAGTAAAAAATATTTCAGTTAAAGAATTTCTTGATTTGAAAAACAAAGAAAAAGTTAAGCTGATTGATATCAGAACTATAGGTGAACATAATAGAGAATGTATTGGTTGTGCTGAAAATATCACAGTTGATGATATTTATGATGCAGATATTCAACCCGATGAAATCGTAGTGCTTCATTGTCAATCTGGAAATAGAACTAATCAAGCAGCTACAAAAGTTAAAGATTTAAATGCAAAAGCAGTTTATTTGTTAGAAGGTGGTATTAATGCTTGGAAACAACATAGACAACCAACACAAAAAAATGTCAAAGAACCATTGCCGATTATGCGTCAAGTACAAATTATAGTAGGTTTTATGGTCATTTTAGGAGTAGTGCTTTCGTTTACAGTATCACAATATTTTGCAATTCTAAGTGGTTTTTTTGGAGCAGGACTTTTATTTGCAGGACTATCAGGAACTTGCGGGTTAGCAATAATGCTAGAATTTTTACCATATAACAAAAGAAAATAATTAAAAGTAGAAAGGAGCTTATTATGGCTAATAGATATCTAATAATTGGTGGAGTTGCTGCAGGAGCATCAACAGCTGCAAGACTAAGAAGATTAGATGAGTCAGTAGAGATTATTATGTTTGAAAAAGGGCCTTATGTATCATTCTCAAACTGTGATTTACCATATCATCTTGGTGGATATATCGAGCCAGCTGAGAAGCTAATTTTAATGACACCAGAGAGGTTTTATAAGCAATATAATATTGATGTTCGTACAAATTCTGAAGTTATAGATATTGATAAGACAAATAAGCTTGTTACAGTTTTAAATCTTCAAACTAATGAAAAATACACAGAAAGCTATGATAAATTAATTATAGCTGTTGGGGCTAAGCCAATAGTACCTCCTTTTGAAGGCCTTAATTTAATAGATCATTTTATTCTAAGAAATGTAGTTGATGTTCAAAAGATGCATGATGCAGTTTTTAATACTCAGAAAACGGTTAAAGATGTAACAGTTATTGGGGCTGGATTTATTGGTATAGAAGTTGCTGAAAATCTCAAAGAAAGAGGTTTCAATGTAACTATAGTTGAGATGGCTAATCAGATTATGCGCCCTTTTGATTATGAAATGGCAAAGTTTTTAGAAAAAGAGCTACTTGACCATGATATTGAACTTATGTTATCAGAAAAAGTAGTTGGTTTTGAGTCTGATAAGGTTCTATTGGGTTCTGGCAAAAAAATTAAATCTTATTTGGTAGTTTTCTCGATAGGTGTAGCACCTGATACTAAGTTTTTAAAAGATGTTGGTATAGATCTAACTAAGACAGGGCATATTCAAGTTGATGAAAACTATCAAACATCAGATGAGAATATTTATGCAGCTGGTGATGCTATTTTAGTTAAAAATGCTCTTACTAATCAAGACTTTAGTTTGCCATTAGCTGGGCCAGCAAATAAGCAAGGGCGTTTGATAGCTGATCATATAAATGGTAAAAAGATAGTTAATAAAGGTTATATAGCTTCATCAATAATACAAGTCTTTAGTTACACAGGTGCAAGCACTGGTTTAAATGAAGCTTGGATTAGGTTTCATAATCTAGACATTGAGTATGCTTATACTTATGTTGTACCTGTAGATATGGTAGGTATTATGCCAGATGTCAAACCAATATTTATGAAGGTTATGTTTGAGAAAAATACTGGTAAATTATTAGGTAATAGGTCAAGGTATAGTTGATAAAAGGATGGATGTATTTGCTACAGCTATCAAAGCAGATATGACAGTAGAAGATCTTCAAGATCTTGAGCTTTGTTATGCACCACCATATTCCACTGGAAAAGATGCTGTCAATCATGCTGGTTATGTTGCGAGTAACATCTTAAATGGTGATTTTAAACAAGTACCATTTACTATGGTAAAAGATTTGATTGAAGCAAATGCTCAGATTCTTGATGTAAGAAATCCTTCAGAGATAGCCAATGGTATGTTAAATGGAGCAAAAAATATTTCTATGTCTGAAATCAGAAACAGATTAGTAGAAATAGATAAATCAAAACCTGTATATGTACATTGCCGTACAGGTCAACGCTCTTATAATGTCGTATTGTTGCTCCAGCAATAAGGATTTAATACCTATAATATAGCTGGAGGGTATATTATGATTTCATATTATTATGATACTATTGAAAAACTGACCAAAGAAAGGGCACCTTTTAACAAGGCGAACTTTAACTAGTATAAAAGAAGGAGAAACTATGATTTTTAGGCAGTTAATAGATAGAGATACGTATACGTATACGTATATTTTAGGTTGTGAAGAAACTAGGGATGCTGTGATAATAGATCCTGTAAGATTTAATATTAAGCAATATATTAAATTTTTAAAGGAACTTAACCTTAAACTGCTTTATGCAATAGATACCCATGTTCATGCCGATCATGTAACAGCTGCAGGACTTTTAAGGCAAGAAACTGGATGTGGTATTGTGCTAGGTGGAGAAACCAAAGCAGAGCACACAACTAAAAAAGTTTTTGATGGTGATATTATTGAGTTTGGTAATTATCAGATAAAGGCTATCTATACTCCAGGACATACTGATGATTCATATTGCTTTATGACAGAAAACAAGCTTTTCACAGGTGATACGCTACTTATAAGGGGATCAGGAAGAACTGACTTTCAAAATGGTAATTCTTATGCTGCTTATGATAGCATTATGAGTAAGTTAATGACATTACCTGGTAATACTATTATCTATCCAGGTCATGACTATAATGGTTTAACCAGTAGTAGTGTTGCGGAAGAAAAGAAAAATAATCCAAGATTACAGGTTGGCTCAGCAGAAGAATATGCAAAACTAATGGGAGATTTAAAATTACCACCACCGAACTATATTGATATTGCTGTCCCAGCTAATTTAAAATGTGGTGTAGAAGAGTGAGATGATCTTAGTAATATTTGGCTTTATTTGTGGAATTGCTCTAGGCCTTACTGGAGGAGGAGGTTCTATACTAGCGGTTCCCTTATTAATATATGTCATTGGCTTAGATTTTCATAGTGCAGTTACTATATCTTTGCTTGTGGTTGGATTCACAGAAATTTTTGGTATTGCAGTGAACTATAAAAATCAAGACATTCACATATTGCAGCAGTTGTGATGATTATTACTGGTGTTATCTTTGCGCCTATAGGAAGCTATATCTCACAAGCACTATCAGATAAATTATTGATGTTTAGCTTTTCAGTGCTTATGATTGTAATAGGTATTTGGAGTTTAATAAAAGCAAAAGTAATATCTAGTTCAGAGAAATCTATTTGTAAAAGTATAGGACCTAAATGTATAGTTTCCTTGCTAATAAGTGGTGGTGTCGTTGGTACTTTGACTGGTTTTTTTGGTGTTGGGGGAGGTTTTTTAATAGTTCCGGCATTAGTTTTTATTACCGCAATGCCTATGAAAAAAGCTATTAATACATCGCTACTAGTAATATTTGTTGTATCGATATCTGGTTTTGTATCACACTATGGACAAACAAGTGTAAATTGGTATGTCGCTAGTATGTTTATAATAGGTGGTGCTATTGGTATGCTTTTAGCTAATAAAATCAAGAAAAAACTCAATGATAAAGTCTTACAAACTATATTTGCAGTAATGCTTGTTGTTTTAGGAGTATTTATATACTTTAGTAATTAGTTCTTCTAGGTTAATATTTTTATAAGGTTAGTAATATTTTATAGAAAGAATGGACGGTTCATACAAAGCTACTTTAGTCTTTTTACATGGTTGGTGTTGTCAGCCATCAGATTTCAAAGCTCAAATTGATTTTTTTAGTAAGAATAATTTTATAGTTGCACCTAACTATTCTGAAATAATTTTAGAAGGAAAGAATACTCTGGGGCAAGTAGTTGTCTATTTATATGATGAATTATCTAAATATAAAAATATTATAATTGTAGGACACAGCATGGGAGGATTTTTAGCATTAAAATTAGCTCAAACTGATTTGGATATTAAAAAAGTTATAGCTATTGATACTACTCTGAAATTAAGACTTACACCTGGTGAAAAGAACTTTTTAGAAGCACTTGATAGCAAGTATGGCTTAGAGATTCTAGTTGATTATATTGATAACTACGTAATAGATAAACATTTTGATAACTATGATCTTATGCAGAATAAAACCCAGCAAATGTTGAGTTATTGGCAAAGACAACCAAAGTCTTTTAATAAAGTTCTTAGAGAAGCATTTTATTTTGATAAAAGGTCTTTATTTTTTAAATTAAATATAGATTTTTTATATATAGCAAGTGCATTACCTAGAGCACCTAAAGAAGAGCTTATATCCTTATTTTTTAAGACTAAATATGACCAGATAAGTACAGGACATTTCATTATGTTAAATGCAGTAGATAAAAATAATACTCTTATAGAGGAATTTTTATAAATAATAAATATTCTCTTGTTAAGAGAGATATTTTAATTCATTGTGTTTTGATGTAAAAAAAACTAGTCTAAACCTTTTATATGTAGTATTTTGAATTAAAAGCTAGAACCCCGAGGATGGGAAAATACTTATGGCAATGATTACTGATGAGGTTTTAAAAGAACAAATAGGACAAGGTGTATTATTAGTGGATATTCGTAGCTATCAAGAATACTTGGTAGATATAATACCTAGCGCAATCCATATAAGTGAATTTTTAATTAATTATGACAAATATAGTTATCATAAGAGTGTAGCTATATACTGTGAAACTGCAGGTAGGTCTAGTAAAGTACATAGTTTTTTTAAAAACCTTTTTGATGATGCTAATTGTCTATTAGGGGGTATTTCAAACTGGCGTGAGAATGGTAATAAAACTATTATTCCACCTGAGCTTGAGTATTTTAATTTTGATAAAGTTCTATTTTTTAATTATGCCGCGACAACGCCAGTTTTTCATGAAGTCGTTGAAGAAATGCAAAAGTATATGGAGATTGATACTTATTTTGCTAATCCAGCTTCAACACACTATTTAGGAAGCCTTGCTAAGAAAAAAATAGATGAGTCTGAGAAAAAGATCTCTGAATTTATAAATGCTTCGAGTGGAAATATAGTTTGGACATCAGGGGCAACTGAATCAAATAATTTAGCGATCAAAGGATTTCTTGAATCAAGTGAAAAGAAGAAAAGGCATATTATAACAACATCAATCGAACATAAAGCAGTCCTTGATGTTTGTAAGTACTTATCTCACAAGGATAGTTCAATTAGTGTGAGTTATCTAAAAGTTGATAATCATGGTCGTATAAACTTAAATGAATTGCGGAATTTAATAAGATCTGACACTTTATTAATTTCTGTAATGGCTGTGAATAATGAAATAGGAGTAGCTAATCCCTTAGAAGAAATTGGTAAAATTGCTAAAGAAAATAGTATTACTTTTCATGTTGATGCAGCTCAAGGTATTGGAAAGGTTGAAATCGATGTGCAAAAAATGAATATCGATATGTTATCTATGTCAGCACATAAATGTTACGGTCCGAAAGGTATCGGTGCTTTATATGTTTCTAATGATATACAATTAGAGGAGCAAATACATGGTGGAGGGCATCAAAATGGTATGCGTTCTGGGACATTGTCAACTCAACAAATTGTAGCGTTTGCTTCTGCAATTGAATTACTTAAAGAAAAAATAGATTTAGCTAAGTTGAAAAGGTATCGAGAATTCGTTGTTGAAAGTATATCTAAATTTGATAACGTTATAGTTAATACACCTTTAGAACAAAGCTATGCTGGTATTTTAAGTGTAACAGTTAAAGGTGTTCCAGGAGACATACTTTTTACTTTGATGCCAGATTTTGCATTATCTATGAGCTCGGCTTGCACTTCGAATGCAGATAAGCCATCTCACGTACTTAGCGCCATTGGTTTGGATCCTAGACAAGCAGCAAATACTTTAAGAATATCATTTGGATACTATACAACTGATAACGATATCGAGAAACTAGTGAAATCTCTAGAAAAAAATATTGAAGTTTTGAGAAAAATCAAGAAGTTTCATTAGCCTTTAGCTTATTTTGTTTGTTGATTTTCTAAGTGAGATAAAGAGCTATCAAGTTCTAACTTAGAATTTATACTTAATCAATTATTATTAAACCACAGCAAAGCGTAGATTTTGCGATTATAACTTGTCATGAGTTTGTAAGAGATAAGTTTCTAGATGTTGATGAAGTATCTATTCTATCAGATTAAATTAAGAGACTTTTAATTCGAAATTTTTATTGCAAAGGTGGATGGTTTATATATCATAGTTTGGCAAGTTATTCTAAAATTAAGTTTTAAAGATATTTATATCTGATAAAATGTATAGTTAATATTAAATCTAGTTATTTAGATTTTTGTAATGATTGTTCCTGTTATCTTATCTGGAGGATCTGGCTCAAGGTTATGGCCATTATCTCGTGAGACATCTCCAAAGCAATTTATAGGTTTGGTTGATGAGCATAGTTTATTAGAAAATACAATCAAACGCTTGGATAATATTAAGGATATATCACCACCTGTTGTTATATGTAATGAAGATCATAGATTCCATGTTGCAGAAATTTTAAGAAAATTAAACAAAAATGGTGATATTCTTTTAGAACCTATTGCTAAGAATACTGCACCAGCAATTGCTTTGGTAGCTTTTCATTTGTTGTGGAATGATCCAGAGGCTATAATGTTAGTTTTAGCTGCGGATCATCATATTAAAAATGTTGAAGTTTTTCACAGTGCTATTGCTAAAGCGAAGCAAAAAGTAATTAATAATGGATCTTTAATAACTTTTGGGATTACTCCGACTGGTCCTCATCAAGGTTATGGTTATATTAAACAAGGTGCTGAAACTGATATAAAAGGTGCTTATAAAGTGGATAGGTTTGTTGAAAAACCTAATCTAATAGTTGCACAAGAGTATTTAGATAGTGGAAAGTATTACTGGAATAGCGGAATGTTCATGTTTACTGCTAAGTCTTATTTACAAGCTTTAGAAAGGTTACGACCACAAATTTATGATTCATGTGAAAAAGCCTATCAAAGTTTAAAGCAAGACTTAGATTTTGTACGTTTTGATAGACAGTTATTTGATAAAATTGAATCTGAATCGATAGATTATGCAGTAATGGAAGAGGCAAATAATGTTATTATGATTCCAATGCATGAAAGTGGTTGGTCTGATGTAGGGTCATGGGACTCTTTATATGATATTTCTACAAAAGATTCCTATGGTAATGTAGCTATAGGTGATGTAATTACTAGTGATGTTAAAAATAGTTATTTACGTTCGCATGACCGTTTATTAGCAGCTGTTGGTGTCAATAATTTAATAGTTGTTGAAACAGCAGATGCTATACTTGTTGCTGATAAAAATAAAACTCAAAATGTTAAAAAGATAGTTGAATCTCTAAAACTTGAACAACGTAGTGAATTATTACAGCATAAACAAGCGTATAAGCCTTGGGGTTTTTCTACAGTATTAGAAGATAAATCTGGATATAAAATAAAAACAATACAGTTAGAGCCTGGTAAAAAACTTTCTCTACAAAAGCATTATCATCGTAGTGAACATTGGATTGTAATCTCAGGAACTGCGACAGTAACTATAGGAGATATAAAATCTATAGTTAGACCAAATGAGTCGGTATACATCAAGATTGGTGAACTTCATAGGCTTGAAAATAGTGGTCAAATCCCCGTTGTTCTCATAGAGATTCAAGTCGGTGAATATATATGTGAAGATGATATTGTTAGAATTGATAATAATTGATATCGGTAAATTATTTAAAATATAAAAAATCTCTTAGGAGATCGAAGTGAAACGAGTCATTATAAAGGATATAATCAATCTAGTGGTATAAAATTTGGTACTAGTGGAGTTTAGAGGACTTGTATCAGCAATGACAGATGCAATCTGTTGTAGCACCTATTAGTAGTAATACAGTAGTTGAGAAGATAGGGTATTTCAATAATATTGTCAGGACTAAAATAGGCTCACCTTATGTAATTGCTGCAATGAATTAGTTACCTCTAGATGGTCATAATGGTAAACTGTCCCTATTATTCAATACCACTTTATAAAATATTTTATTCCTTGCTTTTATGCAGCATCTAAAATACCAGAATATACTTCATCAGGAGTCATATATCTAATACTAGAATGTAGTCTTTCATTGTTGTAAATATCAATATATTCTTTGATACCTACTTTAGCCTCTTTCATAGTTATATATGATGCCGGATAAACATTTTCATATTTCAGTGTTTTCCAAAATCTCTCAATTGCAATATTATCTATAGATCTTCCTTTAGCATCCATAGATATATTTATTTTATTATCAGATAATATTTTAATATGCTCTTTTGCTGTATATTGAGTTCCTTGATCAGAGTTAAAGATATCAGGTTTACCATATTTAAATAACGCTTCTTTTAACACACTAGTTGTTAGATGTGTATCCATAGTATTAGAAATCTTCCAAGCTAGTATTTTCTTGCTATGCCAATCTATTATGGCTACTAAATATGCATACCCACATTCTAGTCTAATATACGTGATATCAGCACTCCATACCTTATTAGCTTTATCTATAACAACCTGATTCGTCTCATTTTTAAATACATTAAGTAAGTATGGATATTTCTTGTGTTGCTTATTAATGACAGTTGTCTTTTTTTTAGGATACAATGCCTTAATACCCATGAATTCCATAGCACTTTTGATTAGCTTCCTTCCAACTAGAAATCCTAATCTATTTAGCAACTTTACTAGACTTCTCGTACCATAATATGGATGTTTAGTATGTATCAAATCTATTGCATTTAATAGTTTAATATCATCATTACTACTAAATTTTGATATTGGTGTATAATAGTACACACTCTTAGATACAGATAATAGTTTAAGCTGATTATTTAAAGATAATTCTAGCTTAGTATCTACAGAGTTTACTCTATCATTTGATGATACCAAGCTTTTTAGCTTTCCCATTAAAAAATCCCTCTCTACTATTACCTCGCCTAGTTCTTTACTTGTTGCATCTTTATCTTTTCTAAGCTCATCTATTTCCTGCTTATACTCCTTAACAACAGAGCTTTTATCAAATGCTAAGCAAGCATTAGATAAAAATTGCTGCTTCCAATTGTGCACGTTTTTAGGAAGTAAATCATACTTACTTGCTATCTCATTAACTGTCATATCGCCTTCTAGCAATTCTATAATTACTTTAGCTTTAAAATCAGCTGTATACGTTACTCTTTTTTTACTCATTTATCTATTTCCTAATTTATCTAGTTAAGATAAACATCTAGGAATAAAAATCTTTCTAAAATCAGTAGCTTTTTCTGGGGACATTATATGGAGTATTGGATATGAGGCAAATGGAGGCTTTCTACAATCTGGAGATATTTGTCTATAAAATAGTATTCTAACCTAACTGAGATGCTGTGATACCAATGTTAGCTGTGCTTATGCTATCGGTAAATTCTGATAAAAACTATATTAGAGTTACAGTTTGATTTACCTGCGAGGTATACAGCGAGTAGTAAAATTGATGATTTTACAACTAAGAAAAGCCAATAAATATTAAAATCAATATTGGCAGGTGAATCTGATCTTTTAGATAAGATAATATCTGAGTATTTTAATAGTAATACTAGTGTTGAGGATATAGATACTACAGATGGTGTTAGGATTACTTTTGTAAATAAGGATATCTTACACTTAAGACCCTCTGGTAATGCTCCTGAGCTTAGATGTTATACGGAAACATCTTCGAAGAAGGTAGCAGAAGAGTTAAATAAATATAGTGTTTTTCTAATAGAAAAGTTAGGTTGATTTATTACAGATTTTATTATTGAATTTTAGAGTATTTACTTTCTTGAAAAGAGTAGGTGAATTTAGGCTACACCAAAGCTAAATAGCACCTCTTTTCATGGTTTGGAAGAATTCTTCATTAGTTAGAGAGCCTTTCATTTTTTCTGTTAAGAATTCCATAGCTTGAACATCTTCCATGCCACCAAGAATTTTGCGTAGAACCCAAAGTTTTTGTAATTCTTCTTGGGATGTGAGAAGTTCTTCTCTACGAGTACCAGATCTATCAAAGCTAATAGCTGGGTAAACACGACGTTCAGAGATTTTACGATCAAGATGAAGCTCCATGTTACCAGTACCTTTAAACTCTTCAAAGATAACTTCATCCATTTTAGAACCAGTTTCTACAAGTGCAGTAGCAATTATTGTTAAGCTACCACCCTCAGCTGTATTACGGGCAGCACCAAAGAATCTTTTAGGTTTTTGTAGAGCGTTTGCTTCTACACCACCAGATAATACACGGCCAGAAGCAGGAGATACAGTATTGTATGCACGAGCTAACCTTGTAATTGAATCTAGTAGGATTACAACATCTTGCTTATGCTCAACTAATCTTTTAGCTTTTTCAATTACAATTTCAGCTAATTGAACATGACGAGCTGCTGGCTCATCAAATGTTGATGCTACAACTTCACCACGTACTGAACGCTGCATTTCTGTAACTTCCTCAGGACGCTCATCAATTAGCAGCATAATTAGATTACACTCAGGATGGTTTTTGGCAATTGATGTTGCAATATTCTGCATCATAATTGTTTTACCTGTTTTAGGAGGGGCAACAATCAAGCCACGTTGGCCTTTACCAAATGGAGCTGCTAAATCAATAACTCTAGCTGTAATATCTTCATTTGAACCATTACCTATTTCCATAGTTAATCTTTCTTTAGCATATTCAGGAGTTAGGTTTTCAAATAAGATTTTCTTTCTAGCAAGTTCTGGAGAATCAAAGTTTACACTGTCAATGTGCTTAACTGCAAAGTACTTTTCATTATCGCGAGGAGGACGAATTTTACCAACAATACTATCACCAGTACGTAGATTTAGTTTTCTAATAAAAGCAGGTGAAACATAGATATCATCAGGTGATGCAAAATATGAGCTATCTGAGGATCTTAGAAAACCATAGCCATCTTGTAGAACTTCTAAAATACCTTCACCATAAATATCTTCACCTTTGTCAGCATGATATTTTAAGATTGAAAAGATAAGTTCTTGTTTTCTTGCGCGAAGCGATTCAAGATCCAGGCTTTGAGCTATATCCATTAGCTCATTAACAGATTTATATTTTAATTCATTTAAATTCATTTGATTCTCTATTTGTAAAGATATGTTGATATAACTAAATTATAGATATTTGTCTATGATTGAAATTAATTGACTTTTTTGTACCACACCGACTTTAGTTTCTTTGTTTTCACTATCTTTGAAAACCATAAGAGTAGGTACACCACGAACACCAAATTTCATAGCAGTTTCTTCATTATCATCGATATTGATTTTGCAAATTTTGATTTGATCGCCATAGTGATCAGCTACTTGCTCGAGTGTTGGCGAAAGCATCTTACAAGGACCACACCATGGCGCCCAGAAATCTAATAATACAGGGATATCACTATTTAGAACCTCATTCTCGAATTGATTATCTGATATATCGATACATTTTGACATGCTTTGATTTTCCTTTAATTTTGATTTTAAATTAAATATGATTAAGTAGTTTTTGCTACTATGTATTTTGATATTTTATAAGAAGTTAAACTTATTGCTAGTTATTATAAACAAAAAAACTTCTTAGACAATTTTTTTTAGCTATTTTAGCTATATTTTTTTATAATGGAAGTTAGTTATAAAACATATATTTTGGTTTGTATGTCAAAAATAGTAGCAACGGTAGATTTAGGTTCAAATAGTTTTCATATGCTTATTAGCGAAATCAAACCTGATGGAAAGGTTGTTACATTATCTAAACAAAAGCAAAAAGTACAGTTAAGAGCTGGTTTAAATAATAATCTGACAATAAGTAAGGATGTTCAAGAAAGAGCTATTAAATGTTTAGAATTTTTTGCCCAAGAAATACAAAGGTATAAAGTTGAGTATGTGCGTGCAGTAGGAACTTATACTCTTAGGAAAGCAAAAAATAATATAAAAGATTTTAAAAATAAACTAGATAAATCTTTAGGAACTAAGATTAAAATTATTTCTGGTCCAGAGGAGGCTAGGCTTGTATATGTTGGTGCTAGAGATAATCATGATATAAAGCAAAAAACTTTAGTTATTGATATTGGTGGTGGCTCAACAGAGCTTGTAATAGGTAGAGGTAATAAGATATTAATAGCTCGTAGTTTAAATATGGGATGTGTTGGAATACAGAATGATTTTTTCACAAATGAGAGGCTTGATTTTACAAACTTTCATGCTGCAGCTACAAAAGCCAAACAGATACTTGAGCCAATATTATTGAAATATAAAAAAATAGGTTGGAATCATGTTTTAGGATCTTCCGGTACGATTATCTCAGTTACTAATATGTCTGAAATATTTAATGAAAAACCTATTATTACTCAAGAATTTTTAAATGATCTAATCGTTAAGATAATAGATAAACGACAAGTTGAAAATATTCATTTTGATGGCCTAAGAGAGGATAGAGAGAGTGTGCTTGCTGGAGGAATTGCTATTTTATATGCAATTTTTGATTGTTTAGGTATTGCTGAAATGAAATTATCAAATGGGGCTGTGCGTGAAGGTGTGCTTTATGAGCTTGTTAAAAGTAAATATAAGATTGTAATAAATTAAGATTATTTTTAATAAAGTTTTGCAATTGATATTAGCAGTGTTTGTGACATACTGTTTCACACATTAGCAAAAGTATGTAAACTGCCTAGACTTAGCTGTCGCTTTGTTTGATAATCAATAGATGGCTACAAAACACACTTAGTTTAAATATAGTTGTAGACATTTCATTGATAATGCGATCAGTGTGTTGTGAAATATTAAAGAAAAGGTTTGTTATATGAAATATGTTCCATTAGCAGCTAGACTAAGACCTAAGAAAGTAGATGATATTATAGGTCAAGAACATTTATTATCAGAAAATGGTGTATTAAGAAAAATACTTATGGGTGATGGTATTTGTTCTATGGTTTTGTGTGGTAAGCCAGGGGTTGGTAAAACAACGTTAGCAAGAATTATAGCAAGCTCTAAAGATTTAGAGTTTTTTGAGTTATCTGCTGTAGACTCCGGTGTAAAAGAGGTTAAAAAGCTAATTGCTGATAATCAAGATTTAGATAGTTTTGTGTTATTTTTAGATGAAATTCACCGTTTTAATAAATCCCAACAGGATTTGCTTTTACCATATGTTGAGTCTGGCAAGATTATTCTAATTGGTGCAACCACAGAAAACCCTACATATTATTTAAATAATGCTTTGGTTTCGAGACTTTTTGTATTACGTCTTAAACGTTTAAGTATTGCAGGAACTAAAGAGCTGATACAAAGGGCTTTGATGCAAGATGGGGCTTTGGCAAAGCATTCTTTTGAGATAGGTGAGGACTTATATAATGCTATTCATAACTATAGTGAAGGTGATTGTCGTAGGATTTTAAATTTGCTTGAGCGAATGTTCTTAATTAGTGATCAAAAAGATAAGATTAGTTTAAGTAAAGAATTATTTGATCAGGCAGTAGGCGAAGCATCACGAGATTTTCATCGAGAGGGAAAAGAGTCTTATGAGCAACTTTCTGCTTTTCATAAATCTGTGAGAGGTACAGACCCAGATGCTGCTATATTTTGGTTAGGATTAATGCTTGATAATGGAGTCGATCCCTTAGTTATAGCAAGAAGAATGCTTTGTATTGCATCAGAAGATATTGGTAATGCAGATCCTCAAGCCTTAGGAATAGCTATAGATGCTTGGAATGCGTATAAAAAACTAGGCTTACCAGAAGGAAAGTTGGTGCTATCTCAAGCTGCTATATATTTAGCTGTGGCACCTAAAAGTAATGCTTGTTATAAAGCATTAGCAAAGGCTCAGCAAGTAACAAAAGGTTTAGGTCATATCGAAGTTCCTCAACATCTTAAAAACTATAAAGATAGCAATTATCTATATCCACATAATTATCCAAATTCATATGTAAACCAAGAGTATTTACCTAAAAATATTAAACAAATCTTTTATTCTCCTTCAGGTGGAGGGTTTGAAAGTAAGATTAAAGTAAAGCTTGATAGTATAAACAAAATCAAGAAGTTATAATTAAATCTATTAAAATTTTGCATTTGTATGATATAATCTTTGAAATTAATATATATCGAATAAAATATAACTAGGTTTTAAAACTGCTATGGCACTAGAAAATTTACTACATCCTACTAATATTAAAATTGATGACTATGCTAAAAATGCTACTAAGTTTTCTTTTGAAGCGCTAGAAAGAGGTGTTGGCTATACACTTGGTTATGCTCTCAAGCAAACTATGCTTTATTCTGTTGGTGGTGCATGTGTTACTAGTATAAAAATTAATGATGGTAAAATTGCATCTTTGGAAGATGTAATTTCGTGTGACGAAACTGTTGCTGATATTATTTTAAATGTTAAAGCTCTTCCTGTGACATTAGCTGATAGTGTCGAAACAGGTAAAATAATTTTTGAACTTTTTGGTTCTGAAGAAGAAATTTTTTCTGAAGAAGCTAAGTTATCAGAAGGTCTAAAAATAACTGAGGAAGTATTTATCTGTAGTTATAATGGTGGTAGAAGACTTAAAATAGAAGCTAAAGTTGAAAAAGGTATTGGCTATAGACAAGCCTCAGAAAATTTCAAAGATGGTGAATTTCTTTTGGATGCTACTTTTTCACCGGTTACTTTCTGTGACTTTGAGGTTAAGGATGCTCGTGTCGGTAGACGTACAGATCTCGATAAGCTCAATTTTAATATTAAGACAAATGGTAATATTACTTGTGAAGAAGCTCTAAGACTGTCAGCAACTACGATACAAAATCAGCTAAAGAATATTGTTGATGTTGAAGAAATTAATCAAGGTATTTTTGTAGAAGATCCAACAAAAGATATTGATCCTATATTGTTAAAGCATGTTGAAGAGCTAAATTTAACGGCTAGATCATCTAACTGTCTGAAAGCAGTGAATATTAGATATATTGGTGAGCTTGTACAAAAAACTGAGAATGAGCTTCTAAAGGCTCCTAACTTTGGTAAGAAGTCTTTAACAGAAATTAAACAAAAATTATCGGAATTAGGTTTATCTCTTGGTACTTCAATAGATAATTGGCCTGAGGACATCTAAAACTCGCCGGAGTGGTGAAATTGGTAGACGCGCCGGATTCAAAATCCGGTTCTGGCAACAGAGTGCCGGTTCGAGTCCGGCCTCCGGCACCATTTAACTTTTTCTATATAATTCTAAATAGTCCCAAACATGTTTAAATTCAATACTTACAAATAGTTTTATTATCCCGCCTAGTACCATTAAAAACCATTAGAACCCTTGTTAAAGTGTATCCTAGCTTATAAAAATGCTAAATTTGAAAATATGAGGATACACCTAATGGCTGGAAAGCTTACAGTAACTAAGATACAGGGCTTAAAAAATACAGGAAAAGACTATCGTATAGCAGATGGTAACGGTTTATATCTTAAAGTTAGTAAAACTGGTAGCAAGTCATGGCAATTTAGACATAAAAATAGATGGACTGGGCTAGGTAGTTATCCTGATGTATCTTTAAAAAAAACTAGACTAAAAATAGGAGAGTTTAAAGAAGCTATAGCAGATGGAGTTAGCCCGCAGATATACAAAAAAACTTTAGAAAGTGAAAGTCATAGTTTATTTTGTAATATTGTAGATTTTTATTTAAATCATAAAATAGAAAATAATGACTGGACTAGCGAAAGTACAAGAAAGAAAAATATAAATAGACTTAATAACAAAGTAAAACCGGTTTTTGCAAATAGACAAATTGACAAAATTAAACCAATAGAGTTAGCTAATTTTATTAAAAGCTTTACTGATACACCAAGTGAACAAGAAAAAGTATATAACCTATTAAATGGTATATATTCATTTGCCGTATCTAGTGGTTATCATGATACTAATCCGGTTAGAGAGTTAAATGCTATTAAAACCAATCCTAAAAATGAGCGATACCCTTTTATTAATCCAATCATGCAAAGAGCTATCTTTAGTAATTTATTAAATGATATAGATAATTACAAAGGACAAGTACAAACAGTAAAAGCATTACAAATATTACCTTATGTTGCATTTAGACCCTCTATGTTAACTGAATTAAAGTGGAGTGAGGTTTATTTAGATAATAATAATCATGAAAACCAGCCGCATATATTAGTAGCAAAAGAGAGGATGAAAAGTAGGCGAGACTTTGCACAGCCATTAAGCAAGCCAGCGGTTAAAATACTAGAAGCGATGAAAGCTATTAACGGTACAAAAGAGTTTGTTTTTTCATCTACAAAAGGAAAGCCTTTAGATATAAATACACTAAGAAAATCGATACAAAATAAGTTAGGTTATAACGGCAAAAATAAGCCAAAGCAGACTACACATGGATTTAGACATATTGTTAGCACAATACTTTATAGCTTGCAAAATAAATATAAATGGAGTGATACAGCTATAGAGACTGTTTTAGACCATGAGGCACAAAATAAAGTACAAGCTACATATAATATATATAGCTACTTTAAAGAAAGGGTAGAGATGATTAATATATTAGCTGATTATGTAGATGATGTTAAAGCAAATAGTAATATTATTAATATTGATAATGTAAGTTAAATTTTAAAGATTAGCATTGTCTAGGGTAACTCCCGACAGAATACTCCCCAAGTATTTTGGTAATGCTTCTTAATATTTTGGGAATAATTTGGGATATTGTTGTAATGGATTTTGAATTTGAACAAGATTATAATACTCCATGAAATTTTAACAACAATTTTGAGAATTTAGTTCCTAAAGTAGCTAAACTATAAATGAGCAATTTAGGATAAATGTAAATGAGTAATAAGAGAAAAATATATACCGTTGAATTTAAGACTAAAGTTGTCTTGGAAGTATTGGGGAAAGATCAAACAATCACACAGTTATCAGTAAAATATAATATTACGCACAAAAACATAAATAATTGAAAAACAGCCTTTTTAGAAAATGCTGAGTTGGCAATGGATCCATCCAAATCAGTATCACAATATAAAAAAGACAATGCAAAGCTTCAAACCAAGATAGATCAGTATTCTAAGAAGGTTGGACAACTAACAATTGAGAAGGAATTTCTTGAGGGAAAGCTCGTAAGCTTGGGATTATCTGATAGAAAAGCGATGATTGATCCTAAGCATAAATTATCTGTTGTAAAACAAAGTTGCTTATTAGAAGTTTCTAGAGCTGGTTTATATTACAAGCCTGTGGTTAACGAACATAAAGAAGAAGTAAAAGCAAAGCTTATACAGATACATGAGGAGATTCCCTGCTACGGCTATATAAAAGCTCATAAGCAATTAATAGAAGATGGGTTTAGCATCTGTGAGAACACAGTACAAAAGTATCGTAAAGAGTTAGGCATCAAAGCTATATTGGCGGTGAAAAAACCAAACTTAAACTTATCTGAACCTAACAAAGAGCATGCTATTTATAGTTACAAACTAAAAGGTTTAAGCATATTGAGACCTAATCAAGTTTGGTCTACAGATATTACATATATTAAGACTGATGCTGGCACAGTTTATATGGCAGCTATTATTGATTGGTACTCTAAGGCTGTACTAAGTTGGGAGATATCCAACACTATGGATAGTAGTTTAGTTATGAAAGTTTTAAATGAAGCTCTGTATAAATATGGAGTACCAGAAATATTTAACACTGATCAAGGTAGCCAGTACACATCTAACATTCATATCCAAACATTATTGGATAAAAAAATTACTATATCTATGGATGGTAAAGGTAGAGCAACTGATAACATTTGCATCGAAAGATTTTGGAGAAGTGCTAAATGTGAGAGATTTTATTTAAATCAATATCCTGGCATTGTTGAACTAAGAAACGATGTGGATGATTATATAGATTTTTATAATAATAGAAGATTTCATGAGTCTATCAATTATAAAAAACCTATGGAATTTTATTACGATAACTTATTGGAAAAACGGGCGGCTTAGATGGGAACTAAATAATTGAAAATATTGTTTAATTTATTGGGGTAGTATAGATGTAAAAAAAGATTTGGATTCTGGAGAACTTATTCATATACTGCCAAACTATAAAGTTATTTTTAATCCTAACGATAAGCCTGATAATATGGTTAGCTTGATGTATCTTTTTAAGCAGTTTTAGCCATACAGAGTAAAGAGTCTTAGTAAATTTATAATAGATAACTTCTCTAGTCTCTAGAATTAGCAACATAGATAAAACTTGGTTATAATTTCTAAAAATAATTAAATATTGTTATTAATGATAAAAAACATATTCTTTGATTTAGATGGTACTCTTGTAAATACTCTGGGAGATATTACAGTTGCTACAAATGCTATGCGTAAACATTTTGACCTTGATCCTATAACTGAGGATGTTTTAGCTAGTATTATTGGTAAGGGCTATCCCACAACTGTCAGAAAAGTATTAGCTTTAGATTTTGATGATGAACAATATATCGAATCTATAGCTGATGAAGGCGTAAAAATTATAAGTCAAACATATAAATCTCTAAATAGCGTGAATAGCAAGGTATACCCTAATGTTATTGAAACACTAGAGTTATTAAAAAAGAAAAATATCAAAATGGCTGTAGTGACAAATAAGCATGAAGAAAATACTAGACAATCTCTTTCTCACCTAGATCTAGTTGACTATTTTGAAGTAATAGTTGGTGGAAATACTACATCTAGCTACAAACCCTATCCAGAGCCACTACTTTTTGCCATAAGAAAACTAAATGCTAAAGTAGAAGAAAGCTTAATGATTGGCGATTCAATGAATGATTTTTTATGTGCAAAAGAGACAAATGTAAGAGCTGTAATGGTAAGTTATGGCTATCATAATGGTATTGATCTTAAAACTCTAGAGAGTTTTTCATATATTGATAGTTTTGCTCAATTGAAGAATCTTGCATAAAGAATAGAAATACATTAGCGATTATTAGCTTTAAAAATAAATGATTAAAAAGTAAAACTACCTAAGTCAATTTTTAAATTTATGAATTTTTTCTTTTTTATTTATTTTAAACTATAATAACTTAGGCAGTTTTGCACACTTTTTTACCATGAAAATATGCTGCTTAAACTCACTGAGTAAGTAGCAAGTAATATTAAAATAGAAATCACTGTTTTTCTTATTATAACTAATTTCAAAATTTCACTTACTCAAGCTCTATGCTATAATTTTGCCATAATCATATTTAGAAAATTTTTAAAATGGCAAATCATCATAAATTAATAATTTTAGGATCTGGCCCTGCTGGATATACTGCAGCAATCTATGCAGCTCGCGCAAACCTAAATCCTATAATAATCACGGGCATGCAGCCTGGTGGACAACTTACGACTACTACAGATGTTGATAATTGGCCCGGTGAACCTGAAGGTATCATGGGTCCAGAACTTATGGACAAGCTACAAAAACAAGCTGAAAGATTTGATACTCAGATTACATATGACACTATTAACTCTGTAGATCTAAAAACTAAACCATTTAAACTAGTTGGTGAGCTAGAAGAATATACTTGTGATGCTCTAATTATCTCAACTGGTGCTACTGCTAAATATTTGGGATTAGATTCAGAAGAAAAGTTTATGGGTAAAGGTGTCTCTGCTTGTGCCACGTGTGATGGTTTTTTCTATAAAAATAAAGATGTAGCAGTAATTGGTGGTGGTAATACAGCTGTTGAAGAAGCTCTCTTTTTATCAAATATTGCTAAATCTGTAACACTAATTCACCGCAGGGATTCTCTAAGATCTGAGAAAATTCTTATCGATAAGCTAATGGAAAAATCACAAAATGGTAATGTAAATATCATTTGGGATACTACATTGGAAGAAGTTCTTGGTGATGATATGGGTGTTAATGCTCTACGTATTAAAAATGTCAAAACTAATAAAGAATCTCAAATTGATGTTATGGGTGTGTTTATTGCCATAGGTCACACTCCAAACACTGGAATTTTTGAAGGTCAATTAGAAATGGAAAATGGCTATATCAAAGTTAAATCTGGCCTAGTTGGCAATGCCACTCAAACAAGTAGTGAAGGTGTATATGCAGCTGGTGATGTTGCTGATCATGTTTATAAACAAGCAGTAACTTCTGCCGGGACTGGTTGTATGGCTGCTTTAGATGCTGAAAAGTTTTTAGACCACTTAAATAAATAATTTTATAACCAAGCAAAATCCATATATCTAAGAGATTTTAACCTATAATTAATATATAATTTACTCCTCCCTAAATTTAAAGTGCTATAAGTATTTAAACTTTAAAACTATACTTTTTTTACATAAAATGGCTATAAGTATATATCCATAAAATATTAAGTTTTAAAAATAATGTCTCGTTCTATTCGTATACAAATTTTTATTATTCACCATGACCTCAGGTTTTTTGCAAGTTGCTCCTAGTGTAAATGGTGATTTCATATTAGAGACTATTAATTATAATGTCCCCATAAAAAGCTACTGATTTTAGAAAGATTTTTATTCCTAGATGTTAAAGTTAACTAGATAAATTAGGAAATAGATAAATGAGTAAAAAAAGAGTAACGTATACAGCTGATTTTAAAGCTAAAGTAATTATAGAATTGCTAGAAGGCGATATGACAGTTAATGAGATAGCAAGTAAGTATGATTTACTTCCTAAAAACGTGCACAATTGGAAGCAGCAATTTTTATCTAATGCTTGCTTAGCATTTGATAAAAGCTCTGTTGTTAAGGAGTATAAGCAGGAAATAGATGAGCTTAGAAAAGATAAAGATGCAACAAGTAAAAAACTAGTCGAGGTAATAGTAGAGAGGGATTTTTTAATGGGAAAGCTAAAAAGCTTGGTATCATCAAATGATAGAGTAAACTCTGTAGATACTAAGCTAGAATTATCTTTAAATAATCAGCTTAAACTATTATCTGTATCTAAGAGTGTGTACTATTATACACCAATATCAAAATTTAGTAGTAATGATGATATTAAACTATTAAATGCAATAGATTTGATACATACTAAACATCCATATTATGGTACGAGAAGGCTAGTAAAGTTGCTAAATAGATTAGGATTTCTAGTTGGAAGGAAGCTAATCAAAAGTGCTATGGAATTAATGGGTATTAAGGCATTGTATCCTAAAAAAAAGACAACTGTCATTAATAAGCAACACAAGAAATATCCATACTTACTTAATGTATTTAAAAATGAGACGAATCAGGTTGTTATAGATAAAGCTAATAAGGTATGGAGTGCTGATATCACGTATATTAGACTAGAATGTGGGTATGTGCATATTTAGTAGCCATAATAGATTGGCATAGCAAGAAAACACTAGCTTGGAAGATTTCTAATACTATGGATACACATCTAACAACTAGTGTGTTAAAAGAAGCGTTATTTAAATATGGTAAACCTGATATCTTTAACTCTGATCAAGGAACTCAATATACAGCAAAAGAGCATATTAAAATATTATCTGATAATAAAATAAATAAATCTATGGATGCTAAAGGAAGATCTATAGATAATATTGCAATTGAGAGATTTTGGAGAACACTGAAATATGAAAATGTTTATCCGGCATCATATATAACTATGAAAGAGGCTAAAGTAGGTATCAAAGAATATATTGATATTTACAACAATGAAAGACTACATTCTAGTATTGGATATATGACTCCTGATGAAGTATATTCTGGTATTTTAGATGCTGCATAAAAGCAAGGAATAAAAATATTTTATAAAGTGGTATTGAATAACAGGGACAGTTTAATCTGTAGATTTAAAATTGGTACAAACATTATTTTGATCCTCCCCACTCTCCAGCTTTATAACCTGGTATTTGCTCTAATCGAGAATACAATTCTTCTGAATTACCAGCAGTCCCTCCTAACCCTTTAAGTTCAAAAGAAAATAGTACTGTATCCGTTAAATTCCATAATATTGTCGGATTATTAGGATCTACATTGGTATAAGCACTTAGTTGATATAAAAGTCTAATATCCCAAGATCTAGCATTATACTGAACTCCTATAAATGCATTTGCTACTTGTTTCTGATTAAAATTATAGTTCCACAAACCAGCAACAGCTCAATGGTTAGTAAAATTAAATATCCCAACTAATGTAACTGTCTCTTGATGTTGTGGAGCAACACCATCATCTATCTGCTGCTGCTGAGTCAAAGCATCCCAGTTGTTTGCAATATTATTATATGAAACACTAAAAATATTCTCATTACTATCTTTATAAACAAACTGATAAACTTGATAATCAACATTACCTCGATTAATTCTATAGTTTATTTGGCCATTGAAATATAAATCCTTAGTTATATAAAGATTTAAAGAAGTCATTACGGGAGAAAAAGTATCATCTGAGAATTCATCCATCATGCCAGGATTAGGACATTTTGAATTGCCTTGACATAGAGTAACTCGTCTATTAGCAAGATATAACATTTGCCCTATTTTTGCAGTGGCTACAGTATTTCCATTACTATTATTTGACATTGAAGCCTCTAATGCATATGTTACCTGATTGGCATTATTTATCCTATCATGTCCTGTAAATCGATTAACTTGGAACATCTGTTCATATTGTTCATTTTGTAAACTCGTATCAAAAAGAGGTATATCTGTCTGATCTTGATAAGGTATATATGTGTAAAACAACCTAGGATGCAATGTTTGTGTAAATGAACCTTTACTAGTTGTAAAGTTACGATCAAAATATGCCCCTGCATCAATATTAAATATTGGAAGTATACTTGTCACAGAACTTTTATTAAATTTAATAGTATCTGTTGGTCTGTTATCAAGCTGATAATAACGTATAGGGACTTCTAACGATGGTTTAAAATATCCCCAAGAATTAGCAAAATCTCCAGCTATTTTAGGAGACTCATAACCTCTAAAAGCATTTACGTTTGTTGCCATTGGTGCACCAGGAGCATATGCTGCTGGACCACTTCCTTTTTGAAAAAACGTATTTAATATATTAGCACTTATTGTTATATAATCTGGAGTATACCCTTTTGATGTTACATTAAATTTGACTTCAGGTAATTTAGCATATGGTTGTCAATAGGCATTGAAAATTGACCCTATAGGCACCGAATTTTTGACCCCCTAGAGGACCTAAAATGACTGATTTTTAGTCAGTCAAAATCATCTGTTTTATTTCCTATTTTTAAGTCTAAAACTATCATTGCCAGTTTCAATAATTTCACAGTTAAAAGTTAAACGATCTAGCATAGCTGAAGTCATCTTCTTATCACTAAAAATCTGTGTCCATTCTCCAAAAGATAAATTTGAAGTTATAATCAAAGATACATTTTCATGTAACTTACTCAGAAGGTGGAATAATAAAGCTCCTTCAGACTTTGAGAAAGGTAAATAGCCCAATTCATCTAAAACAATCACATCCATTGATTTTAACTTTTCCGCAAGCTTTCCCGAGTTATTGTTTAACTTCTGCTGCTCTAATTGGTTAACCAAATCAACGATATTGTGAAATCTTGCTTTCCTACCTAATTTGACTATTTCTCTAGCAATGGCTATAGCTGTATGAGTCTTACCAGTGCCAGTAACCACCAACTAAAATAATGTTACGCTTACTATCTACCAAACCTGTGCTTTGTAAGCCTATAAGAACGTAAGCCAACTGCGTTGGCAGCTGTGGTTTAGTTTGTGCTAGTGGTCACAATTATCAATTAACTGTAAATATTTAGATATTTTTCCTTTATCTTCGAAGTGATCTAATTCAAATTTCTTACAATCAGGACGACGATATACATCATTATATTTATCACCATATATTTCATATATTTTAATCCAAAACTCATCAACAAAGTTTAACGAACCTTCAGCAAATTCTTGGATAACTACTTGAGGGAATAATTTATGGTTTTTAGCTATATCTCGTAATACTTTCTGTATCATCTTATTATGAGAATGTTTATGCTTCAATGTTTAAAATATTTTAAATATAATTATTTATTATCTAATAGACTTTTATACATTACAATTCGAACTCCATCAAAAATCAAAGAAGTATTACAAATTGGTAAATCATGGCTGAAATACTTCGAAGCTCATAAAACAGATATTAGAGATGTTGAGCTAGAAAACATGACTAATATTATGAGCTGTGGCTTACAGGTTAGAGGATATAAGCAATTTGTATGCCATACTAAAGGCTGTCATCATACTAAGAAAATATGTTTTAGCTGTAACTGTAGATCATGTCCTATACTACCCCAATAAATTAAACAATATTTTCAATTATTTAGTTCCCATCTAAGCCGCCCGTTTTTCCAATAAGTTATCGTAATAAAATTCCATAGGTTTTTTATAATTGATAGACTCATGAAATCTTCTATTATTATAAAAATCTATATAATCATCCACATCGTTTCTTAGTTCAACAATGACAGGATATTGATTTAAATAAAATCTCTCACATTTAGCACTTCTCCAAAATCTTTCGATGCAAATGTTATCAGTTGCTCTACCTTTACCATCCATAGATATAGTAATTTTTTTATCCAATAATGTTTGGATATGAATGTTAGATGTGTACTGGCTACCTTGATCAGTGTTAAATATTTCTGGTACTCCATATTTATACAGAGCTTCATTTAAAACTTTCATAACTAAACTACTATCCATAGTGTTGGATATCTCCCAACTTAGTACAGCCTTAGAGTACCAATCAATAATAGCTGCCATATAAACTGTGCCAGCATCAGTCTTAATATATGTAATATCTGTAGACCAAACTTGATTAGGTCTCAATATGCTTAAACCTTTTAGTTTGTAACTATAAATAGCATGCTCTTTGTTAGGTTCAGATAAGTTTAAGTTTGGTTTTTTCACCGCCAATATAGCTTTGATGCCTAACTCTTTACGATACTTTTGTACTGTGTTCTCACAGATGCTAAACCCATCTTCTATTAATTGCTTATGAGCTTTTATATAGCCGTAGCAGGGAATCTCCTCATGTATCTGTATAAGCTTTGCTTTTACTTCTTCTTTATGTTCGTTAACCACAGGCTTGTAATATAAACCAGCTCTAGAAACTTCTAATAAGCAACTTTGTTTTACAACAGATAATTTATGCTTAGGATCAATCATCGCTTTTCTATCAGATAATCCCAAGCTTACGAGCTTTACCTCAAGAAATTCCTTCTCAATTGTTAGTTGTCCAACCTTCTTAGAATACTGATCTATCTTGGTTTGAAGCTTTGCATTGTCTTTTTTATATTGTGATACTGATTTGGATGGATCCATTACCAACTCAGCATTTTCTAAAAAGGCTGTTTTTCAATTATTTATGTTTTTGTGCGTAATATTATATTTTACTGATAACTGTGTGATTGTTTGCAATACTTCCAAGACAACTTTAGTCTTAAATTCAACGGTATATATTTTTCTCTTATTACTCATTTACATTTATCCTAAATTGCTCATTTATAGTTTAGCTACTTTAGGAACTAAATTCTCAAAATTGTTGTTAAAATTTCATGGGGTATTATAATATTATAGAATCTTGCACGGCTGTAATTAATTTAAATCTGTATGATTTAATTTTATACCCTTTAACTTTAAATGTGTATTAGAAGTAAGTCCTTACAATTCCAAGGTATTCATGTACGATTCGTTGAGTTATATAAAAGTTATAAGCATTTGGTAATATTTTAATATTAGGAACAAGTTTAGAAGAGGCTAAACTAATAGTGTTTATATCAAATTTATCAAAAAGTATTTTTGCTCTTTTATAATGGATTCCACCAGTGACTAAACAATAAGTCTTATTTTTTTCTAGCAACTCTTTGGTATATTTAGCATTCTGATATGTGTTCTTAGATTTTTTCTCTAATAATATTCTAGAGCTCGATATTCCCAATTTATGTAATTCTTTTGCATAAATTTCAGCTTCTGATATTTTCGTTCCTGAAGGTACACCTCCTGTTACTATAATTTTTTGTGGATATTCATTATAAATTTCAGCGGTTTTAATTATGCGGTCATATGCTCCAAGACTTGGTTCTAATTGACCAAAAGCCTTATTTAAACCAGCTCCTAACAGAATAATACCACTTGTATTGGCACATGCTTTTATATCAGATGTTTCTGATTGGATTGGTTTTGCTAAAATATACCCTAGAATCCCACTACCAATTAGATAATAAATTATAGTTATAAATATGAAGAAATATCTTAAATATCCTTTTGAGAAAATACATCCAATAATTAAGGCAATTAAAAATAAACAACCAATATTTAATAAACTACTCATTTTAAATCCATATCTATTTTGCAAAGAAACCGCCAAACATTTGAGTATAAGTTTTAGAGTCTCTATTATTACACCCTCTAAATGATACACAAGTATGTTTAGCAGTTATTTTTATAGAAACATCTTCTGTACCAAGGATGAACTTCAAACTTTCAAATATTTGTGCAGTCATTCTTTCTTGAATTTGAGGACGCCTAGCAAAGAAATCACAAATACTATTTATACGACAAAGACCTATAATATTATTATCTTTCGGAATAAATGAAACTTCTGCGACACCTTCAAATGGTACAAAGTGATGTTCACAAAAAGACATAATGGTAATATTTTTTTGAGTTAGAACTCCATCATATTTGAACTCATTCTCATATAAGGCACATGCTGGAAAATTGTTATAGTCAAGGCCATTGAATATTTCCTGAGAAAACATTCTAGCTATTCTAAAAGGGGTTTTATCAAATTCATGAGTTTCTAGACCAAGAGTATCTAGTATTTCACGATATGCTTTTGATATTTTTTGTATTTTTATGTCATTATCAAACTTAAAGTCTCTAGGCTGTTCCAAACCTAACTTTATCAAATGATCACGAACATTTTTGCCTAATTCAGAGCAATATTTATTTGACATTTTTAGTTTAAAATCTCATATAATTGAGTATTAGCAATATTATATTATTTAATAAATCATCTTTATAGAGTAAATAGTATTTATTAGTGTTAATATAGCTAGGTTAAAAAAATAGGAAGTAAATTTTATGCAATTCTCAGATCTTGGTTTAAATTCTTCAATTTGTAATGCTTTAGATAAAAAAGGCTATACTAAACCAACAGCTATTCAGTCAAAAGCTATCCCATTAATTTTAAAAGGTAATGATGTAATGGCATCAGCTCAAACGGGTACTGGTAAAACTGCTGGTTTTGCATTACCTATTATACAAAAGCTTTTAGACCAGCCCAAAGCCCAAGCAAATAAAATTAAGGTTTTAGTTTTAACACCAACTAGAGAGCTAGCGGCTCAAATTGAAGATCAAGTTAGATTATATGGTCAAAATACACATATTCGTTCTACAGTTGTGTTTGGAGGTGTAAGTATAAATCCTCAAATGATGAAATTGCGTAAAGGTGTAGAGATATTGATAGCTACTCCAGGTAGACTGCTTGATTTATATAGTCAAAATGCAATTAAATTTGATAATCTAAATACTTTAATCCTTGATGAAGCTGATAAGATGTTAGATATGGGATTTATACATGATCTAAAAAGGATTCATAAACTTCTACCTAAAAAAATCCAAACTCTAATGTTCTCAGCAACTTTTTCATCAGAGATTAAAACACTAGCTAATGAATTTCTTAGCAACCCCAAATCTGTATCAGCAGATGTCGTAAATACTACGGTTAAAAAAATTACTCAGAAGATTTATACATTAGATAAATCAAAAAAAATTAATGCATTAATATCTTTAATTAGAGAACAAGACTTACATCAAGTATTAGTTTTTTCTCGCACAAAACATGGTGCAAATAAAATCTCAGAAAAACTTAATAAAGCAAATATAACAAGTAGCGCTATTCATGGTAATAAAAGCCAAGGGGCTCGTACAAAAGCTCTAGCAGACTTTAAAGATAAAGAGATAAATGTGTTAGTTGCTACAGATATAGCTGCACGTGGTATTGATATTGCTCAGCTCCCATGTGTTATAAATCTAGATTTACCAAATGTTGCTGAGGATTATGTTCATAGAATTGGTAGAACTGGTAGAGCAGGCCAAGATGGCTTAGCAATATCTTTAGTTAGTGCAGATGAAGTAGAATCATTGTCAAATATAGAGCATTTAATTGGTCATCTTTTACCTCGTGATGAGCTCGCTGGTCTTGAGGCTATTCATAATGTCCCTGTAACAAGTATGTCACGAAAAACTAAAGTGAAAAAGGTTAATGAAGTTAAAATAATTGCAGCAAAAAGAGCAAATAATAATAATAAATCAAGTGGTCATAATAAAGATTTTGCTAGAAGTATTAAGCAAAAAATTAATGCTAATAAAAATGTTAAAAAACCAAAAGGGTAAGTGTTATAAAGGAAAATTAAGTAAGTTATTACTGTTTAAGTACAAGTTTTAAATTTTTCAATTTTAATATCAACATCTAAATCTTTAATTTCAGATAAAAAATTCTGAACATGTTTAGATTCCAAATGAATTCTGTGACTATTTTCATTTGTAAAAGTCATAACTTCAAATACAGTTTCATCAAAATTACAGCCTAGTTCGTAATGAGTACAACCTAATTCCAAATTTATTGGTTGTATAAGTTTTTTAGCAAGATTATAAAGTTCTTGGTTCGACCATATTTAGAGTCTAATTTAACAAAAACAACTATTTTATCAGACATAAATTCTCTCCATTGTCATATTTGACTTTTATGTTTATACATAATTTCAAATTATTTTATCATAGTATTAATAAAAGGGTCATTTTGATAGAAAATCTACCTTAATATAACCCCCAGTTCGGAGTTATTTTAATGGATTTTTATTTAACTCAAAACAACTCTAAAACCTTTGTTTTATAATAATTTAAACCCTAAACTGAGGTAATATATGATTTTGGATCTACCCAATTATAAGCATTAACTGGGCATAGTTCTTACCTATATTGTTTATTTTATTTGTTTATCTTTGTTGAATGAGTTAAATCGATAGTCTTTATAAAGATATTACTTCACTAGTTTTTTTATTTGGTATGTGCTAGTTTTCTTAATAATATTAATTGCATTAATATGCGCCTCTCTTGATGAAGCCCCACAAGCGTCTTCAATAACAATTGGCTTAAACCCTTTCTGCATAGCAGTGTTTGAGCCATATAAAATTGCATTATATGTCGAAACACCTGTAAAATATATTTCGTTAACTTCTTTTATATTAAGCTCTTCTAGCAAATTATTGCCAAAGAATGGATCTCCTGATTTCTTATTAAAAAATTTGTGTTTATCAGAAGAATAAATAGATTCTATAAATTCAATATCTTCACTACCATATAAAAACTTTCTATTTTCTACTAATTCTATTCTGCTAGGAGCATATTTGAGTAATTTTCATCAAATGCTAATCTAATAAAATAAATAGGTAGTTTTTTTTCCTCAAAAAACTGTATTAACTTATTTGTATTCTCAATAACATAATTATGCTCCA
Source organism: Francisella halioticida (assembly GCF_002211785.1). Taxonomy (NCBI): domain Bacteria; kingdom Pseudomonadati; phylum Pseudomonadota; class Gammaproteobacteria; order Thiotrichales; family Francisellaceae; genus Francisella; species Francisella halioticida. The sequence goes on along the minus strand of NZ_CP022132.1, from coordinate 1,488,732 downwards.
ACAAATATTCTTTACATATTCCATTTGTTGCGATTCCTTTGATAAAATCAATAACGAATAATGCTTTCATATTTTTTTCCTTAATCATTTGATAATTTCCTAACTAAGTTGCATAAATACTATGTATTTTTATACAAGGTATTATATTTAAGTCTATTTTGATAAATTATATAAATGATGGGCTTTTAGCTATCATTTTGATTGGTACAATATTACATATTTTCAAAGTTTAAACAGTATAATGTCCCCAGAAAAAGCTACTGATTTTAGAAAGATTTTTATTCCTAGATGTTAAACTTAACTAGATAAATTAGGAAATAGATAAATGAGTAAAAAAAGAGTAACGTATACAGCTGATTTTAAAGCTAAAGTAATTATAGAATTGCTAGAAGGCGATATGACAGTTAATGAGATAGCAAGTAAGTATGATTTACTTCCTAAAAACGTGCACAATTGGAAGCAGCAATTTTTATCTAATGCTTGCTTAGCATTTGATAAAAGCTCTGTTGTTAAGGAGTATAAGCAGGAAATAGATAAGCTTAGAAAAGATAAAGATGCAACAAGTAAAGAACTAGGCGAGGTAATAGTAGAGAGGAATTTTTTAATGGGAAAGCTAAAAAGCTTGGTATCATCAAATGATAGAGTAAACTCTGTAGATACTAAGCTAGAATTATCTTTAAATAATCAGCTTAAACTATTATCTGTATCTAAGAGTGTGTACTATTATACACCAATATCAAAATTTAGTAGTAATGATGATATTAAACTATTAAATGCAATAGATTTGATACATACTAAACATCCATATTATGGTACGAGAAGGCTAGTAAAGTTGCTAAATAGATTAGGATTTCTAGTTGGAAGGAAGCTAATCAAAAGTGCTATGGAATTCATGGGTATTAAGGCATTGTATCCTAAAAAAAAGAGAACTGTCATTAATAAGCAACACAAGAAATATCCATACTTACTTAATGTATTTAAAAATGAGACGAATCAGGTTGTTATAGATAAAGCTAATAAGGTATGGAGTGCTGTTATCACGTATATTAGACTAGAATGTAGGTATGCATATTTAGCAGCCATAATAGTATACTACCCCAATAAATTAAACAATATTTTCAATTATTTAGTTCCCATCTAAGCCGCCCGTTTTTCCAATAAGTTATCGTAATAAAATTCCATAGGTTTTTTATAATTGATAGACTCATGAAATCTTCTATTATTATAAAAATCGATATAATCATCCACATCGTTTCTTAGTTCAACAATGCCAGGATATTGATTTAAATAAAATCTCTCACATTTAGCACTTCTCCAAAATCTTTCGATGCAAATGTTATCAGTTGCTCTACCTTTACCATCCATAGATATAGTAATTTTTTTATCCAATAATGTTTGGATATGAATGTTAGATGTGTACTGGCTACCTTGATCAGTGTTAAATATTTCTGGTACTCCATATTTATACAGAGCTTCATTTAAAACTTTCATAACTAAACTACTATCCATAGTGTTGGATATCTCCCAACTTAGTACAGCCTTAGAGTACCAATCAATAATAGCTGCCATATAAACTGTGCCAGCATCAGTCTTAATATATGTAATATCTGTAGACCAAACTTGATTATGTCTCAATATGCTTAAACCTTTTAGTTTGTAACTATAAATAGCATGCTCTTTGTTAGGTTCAGATAAGTTTAAGTTTGGTTTTTTCACCGCCAATATAGCTTTGATGCCTAACTCTTTACGATACTTTTGTACTGTGTTCTCACAGATGCTAAACCCATCTTCTATTAATTGCTTATGAGCTTTTATATAGCCGTAGCAGGGAATCTCCTCATGTATCTGTATAAGCTTTGCTTTTACTTCTTCTTTATGTTCGTTAACCACAGGCTTGTAATATAAACCAGCTCTAGAAACTTCTAATAAGCAACTTTGTTTTACAACAGATAATTTATGCTTAGGATCAATCATCGCTTTTCTATCAGATAATCCCAAGCTTACGAGCTTTCCCTCAAGAAATTCCTTCTCAATTGTTAGTTGTCCAACCTTCTTAGAATACTGATCTATCTTGGTTTGAAGCTTTGCATTGTCTTTTTTATATTGTGATACTGATTTGGATGGATCCATTGCCAACTCAGCATTTTCTAAAAAGGCTGTTTTTCAATTATTTATGTTTTTGGGCGTAATATTATATTTTACTGATAACTGTGTGATTGTTTGATCTTTCCCCAATACTTCCAAGACAACTTTAGTCTTAAATTCAACGGTATATATTTTTCTCTTATTACTCATTTACATTTATCCTAAATTGCTCATTTATAGTTTAGCTACTTTAGGAACTAAATTCTCAAAATTGTTGTTAAAATTTCATGGGGTATTATAGTGAGTTATCGCCATCGCGTAGTTCAACGGCTTCATTTTCACCTGTGCTAGCCCCAGATGGTACAGATGCTGTTGCTTGCGTACCATCTTCAAGTTGTACGTATACTCGAACAGTTGGGTTACCTCGAGAGTCTAAAATTTCCATTGCTTGGATAGATGTTATTTTATCATTCATAGAGTAATCTCCTACAGTTGAAATTTTTTATAAAAATAAGGTACATCTTTACTATAGACTATAAATAGCTAACAATAAATAATTGATCATATCAAAAAAATAACTTATTTAATTTGCTTATATAGTTCTAAAGCCTTATCTCTAGAACTCTTAAGATCAATAATAGGCTTTGGATAGTCTTTGTTAAGAGTAATTTCTGCATCATTTAAAAAGTTTTCAGGAGCTTCCCATGGTTTTACTAAAAACTTATTTGGTAACTTAGCTATTTCAGGTACATATTTGCGAATATAGTCATACGCTTCAAATTTCTCAGATTGTAATATGGGATTAAATATTCTAAAGTAGGGTGCTGCATCTAAACCACAACCAGCTACCCATTGCCAGTTTGTATTATTACTAGCAAAGTCAGCATCAAATAACGTATCAAAAAACCATTTTTCACCATATTTCCAATGGATTAAGCAGTTTTTTATAAGAAAACTAGCAACTATCATTCGTACACGATTATGCATATAACCAGTTTGCCAAAGCTCTCTCATTCCAGCATCTACTATAGGTATACCAGATTGTCCTTGTTGCCATTTTTTTAGAATGATAGGGTTATTATCCCATTCAAAGTCATCAAACTTTTGATCGATGTTTTTATTATGAAGTTCAGGATAATAATATATCTGATAATATGAAAAATTACGCCAGACAAGCTCTTTGATAAAATGCTCTTCATTACTTCCAATAATATCTAAGCTTTGTATAGCATTAAAGATTTGATTTGGTGAAATTTCACCAAAATGCAAATATGGGGATAATACTGATGTAGCATTTAAACTCATATAATCTCTAGCAGCTTTATAGTTTTTAACTTTATTTGCTAAAAAGTCTCCAAGTATTTCACTAGCCGATTTTTCACCAATTCTCCATTGTTTGATGATATTTTGCCAAGAGTGTTCTGATTCTAATAGTTTTAATGAATCTAGATTGCTAGAACTATCAAGCTTTTCTAGGATATTGAACTCAGGTTTTATAATATTTGATCTATATTTTCTAATTTTAATGAGTTCTTTATAGAAAGGAGTATAAACCTTATAATGCGTACCATTATCTTTTTTACATTCCCAAGGTTCTATAAGTAAACTACAATTAAAACTTTTTACATTTATATTTTGTTCTTGAAGAAACCGCTTTATCTGAGTATCTCGATCTATACTGTATTTGTCATAGCATCTATTCCAATGAAAACCTGTGATATTATTTTCTCTAACAAGCTTTTTTATAATTTCTAGAGGATCTCCAATATAGAAGTTTAATTTATTATCTAGAGATTTATTAAGACTTTTTAGAGAGTGATGTAACCATAATTTACTTGCGCCACCTATTGGATATTTTTCATCGTGAATAAATATTGTTATAGTTCTATCTGCTTGGCTAGCTTGATATAATGCCGGATTATCAGCTAGGCGTAAGTCTTGTCTAAACCAATGTATAGATGTTGTTTTATCAGAGTTAATTTTCTTTTTCATGTTCTGTAAAATTAGTGTTTCTTAAATAACTTACCCAAGAGTTTTCACATTGAGAAATGGTTTTACCTGTAACTTTATTTATAGCTTTTTTGGTATTATTAGCATTGTAAATTTGCATAAATTTATTAGCGCCTAATTGTGTAAATAGATATTCTGTGAAAGATCCTGATAATATATAAAACATTCTTTTTTTATGAATGCGTTCTTTTTTAGGTCCTTTAAAGAAAACTAAGCCATCTTCTCCAACTTCATACTTATCTGCTAAGACACTTCTTAAGTTGTCATTTGAGGATATACTTTCGATATGTTTCTTTGCTAAGAAATTAAGGTTTTTGCCAAAATTAGGGAATGTCGGCTCACCTCCAAGCTTTTGATTAAGGTATACAGCAAGTCCTTCTTTAATCCAGACACTACGCCAATGCCAAGCGATAATATGAACTGTTTCATGTACATAAGGTGATCTACCTTGAGCATACCATGTAATAAGTGTTGTAGGATGAGCTTTATCAAGCATATGATATCCTATTATAGCATGTGATGCTTCATGAGCTCCATACACATAGTAATGTATCGTAAAATCTCTTTCATTTTCAGGAACTTTTAAAGTATTACGGATTTCTACAATAGCTTTATCAATTTTTTGTTGTAGTTTCAAAGCTTGTTGTTTGGTTAAATAGTTTTTTTGTACCCATATTATTGATAATGGTTTATTAGAATTCGCTTGAGTTGTTTGTTTTGATATATACTCTTGGCCACTGTCTTGGACTCTTTTGATTATTTTATCATTTCTTTCGATGTTGCCATATTTACCATATGAGAAACATAAATTACTAGAGAGAAATATTGAAGTTATTACAAAGAAGATTTTAATATAAGTTTTCATAGCTTTATACATTAAATTTAATCATTCATAATAATATTGTATAACATTTCCACATGCTCTTGAGAATCATTTAGACATGGAACTAGGCTAAACTGTTTTCCACCTTTATCTAAGAAAGCTTGCTTTTCTGTAATAGCTAATTCTTCTAAAGTCTCTAAACAATCAACACTAAAGCCTGGAGCTATAACAACTACTTTTTTATTTTGTTTAGCGAGCTCTTCTAGTTTAACTGTTGTATATGGTTTTAGCCATTTTTTAGGTCCAAAGCGAGATTGGAAAGATAATTCAAAATCTATGCCTGGATAGCTTTTCTGTAAAGATTCTTTTACTAGACGATAAGTCTTATGGCAATGGCAATAATAAGGATCTCCTTTATCAAAGTATTTTTGTGGTAAACCATGAAATGAAAATAAAATTGTATCAAGAGTATAGTTTAAGTTTTGTAAATGCTCTTTTATTTGTTGGCTAATAACTTCTATATGAAATTTATTATCATAATAAGGATTTATACCTTTAATAGTAGGTTGCCATCTTAGTTTTGATAAGATTCTATAAACTTCATCATAAACTGTGGCTGTAGTAGTTGCTGAATATTGTGGATATAATGGAAAAACAACTATCTCAGTAGCACCTTGATCTTGTAAGTTTTTAATTTTACTTTCAATACTTGGATTACCATAGCGCATAGCACAATCAACTATATAGTTATCTAGCTTTGTACTTAATTTTTGCGCGAGGTTTTCTGTATATAGTAGTAATGGTGACTTATTGTGTTGTTTATTCCATACAGTTTCGTAAGAATGGACATTTTTCTTTGAGCGAACAGGTAAAATAATTAGATTTAATATTAACTTCCATAAGATAGGATTAGCTTCAATTACGCGCCTATCTGATAAGAATTCCTTTAGATATTTTTTTATAGATTTAGCATCAAAATTATTTGGAGTTCCAAGATTAACTAGTAAAATTGCCTTTTTATTATATTTTTTGCTATATTCTTGCATTTTATTACTTAAGTATAAGATTTATCTAGGTTTTATTGTAACAAAAAAAATTTGCTCAAAAGTTAATTTTCTTCATAAAAGGGTCAAAAAAGTTATAATGTAAGATAGACTAATATACTACTAAGAAAAACTAGACCAAACTAAACTATAAGTGAATGCTTGAGGGATAAGCCAAACTCCTATTAGCGAAAGTCAAAAGATTAATTTAATCTAGCCGTTAATTGTTTTATTTAGTATCATTTCACGATATATAAAGTTTTGAGTTGTTTTTATAAAATGCAGCAGTGGCACCAATTACAATTTAGTGTGAAGTCTAAGTTTTTTGATATTATTGAAGACTATCTTTTTAACAATGATGCAGGTTCTATAACTAGAATTGATAAGCCATATGATATTGTTAACGTTGTAGTATTATACGAAAATCATCATGATATTGGTCTAATTATTGAGACTCTTAAAAAAGAGTTTGAGAATATTTTAGAAACCCAAATAGATTATGAAGTTATAAAAGATCAACAATGGGAAGCAGCTTGGTTATATGATTATGAACCACTTGAAGTTGGAAAGAATATAGTGGTCTATCCAAACTGGCGTGAATTGCCAAATGATAAAAATCATACATATATTATTGTAGATCCTAGTATAGCATTTGGTTGTGGTAATCATGAAACTACAAAAATGTGTTTAGAATGGTTAGAAGATTATGTGACAAATGATTCTAAGGTTCTTGATTATGGTTGTGGTACTGGAGTATTAGCTATAAGAGCTGTTAAGTTAGGTGCTAGTTTTGCACAAGGTATAGATATAGATCCAAATTCAATAGAGTCATCTATTAAAAATGCTACTGAAAATGATGTAACTGATAAAACTATTTTCGGTGATAATACTCCGACAGAGCAGTTTGATTTAGTTGTAGCAAATATTTTCTCTAATGTATTGATAAGCTTAGTTGAGAGTATTACAAGTAGTCTAAAACAGGGTGGTAGATTGGCCCTATCTGGGATAATAGAAAACCAAGTCGATGAAGTCCAAGAAGAGTTCAAAAAGTATAGTATAAGCTTTAACCAACCAAAACAGATGGGGCAGTGGTTTATGCTTGAAGGGAAGAAAAATGGGAGTTTATAAATATTTAAGTGAAGAGCGTGTTGATGTTCTAGAGAATAATACTATTAGATTTACTCAACCAGTGTTTCTAAATGATCCTTTTGAGACTCAAGTACATTTAAAAGCTCTTGCGTCAGTAGATGAGCTGCAGAAACTTTCTAATGAGAACTTTGACAAGCTTTTATCTGAAGAAATTAGTAAACATAATCACATATTTACTAATGTTATAAGAGATTATGTGACTAAAAATAAATTTGAAGAAGCATTATTTTTTTTTATTCAACTGCCAGAATTAAAGCAAACTTTTAAAAATAAATATAATGAAAGCCTCAATAATGGACTTGGTATATTATCTTTATCATCTAAAAATGATAATTTATTAATGTGGGCACATTATGCAAATTCACATCAAGGTTTTGTAATGGAGTTTGATGATCAGCATGAGTTTTTTAATCAAAAATTATTAGGAAAAGACTGTTTACGTAGTCTTAGAGAAGTTATTTATAGTAAAGAAAGACCAAGTAGGCTAATGTCAGAATATAATGAATATAGGATGATATTGCCACTCACTGATGCAGCAAAAAATATAAATGATGAAATCTACCTTTTCAAATATCCAAAAGAAATTGTTAGATCTGTATATTTTGGTGTAAATATGAATAGTGAAAATAAAAAGAAAAATTTAAACCTTATTAAGAATGATGAAGAGCTTAATCATATACAATTATTTCAAGCTTTTCCATCAGATAAATATTATAGAGTAGAATTTAAGTCTTATAGTGAATAAAATATGTCTTTTAAAATAGCTGATATTGAAATAGAAAATAACGTCGTACTTGCACCAATGGCAGGTTTTTGTGATAGTGCTTTTCGTACTATATGCAAAGAGCACGGAGCAGGGCTCATATATACTGAGATGGTAAGCAACAAAGCTGTAGTAGAACGTAATTGGGAAACTATGGAAATGCTCTATATGGAGAATAGTGAAAAACCACTTGGAATACAAATATTTGGTACAGATCTAGAGAGTTTTGTAGGGGCAACTAAATATATTGCTGAGAATACAGAATGTGATTTTTTAGATATAAATATGGGCTGTCCAATGCCTAAGATTGCGAAAAAACTTCAAGCAGGTGCCGCACTCCTTAAAGATGTAAATAGAATCCATGAGATACTAACTGCTGTAGTAAAAGCTGTACATAAGCCAGTTACGGTAAAGATGCGTATAGGTTGGGATGATAAAAATATTAATGCTGTTGAAGTAGCAAAAGCCTGTGAAGATGCTGGAGTTAGTGCAATAGCTTTACATGGGCGTACTCGTGAGCAGATGTATACTGGTAAAGCAAATTGGGATATTATCCGAGATGTGAAAAAAGCAGTAGATACTGTAGTGATTGGTAATGGCGATGTATATTGCCCACACAGTGCAAAAGCAATGATTGATCACACTGGTATTGATGCTGTGATGGTTGGACGTGCTTCAAGAGGTAATCCATGGATATTTAGGCAAATTGCAGAATATCTAAAAACAGGTGAAATAGTTTCACCACCGACAAATATAGAGAGAGTTGATGTGTTAGGCGAACACTTAAGACGTCTTATAAAGCTAAAAACTGCAAAGGTAGCAGTTAAAGAGATTCGTACTCATGCGAGTTTTTATCTTCAAGATTTGTCCAATTCAAAGGAATTTCGCCAGAAGTTAAATCAGCTAGATAATGAAATAGAAATTTTTAATATTTTAGAAGAATATAAAGTTTACTTAGAAAGTCTTAAATAAAATAAAAATAATATATTAGATTATTGTATTTTATTCCTTCTTATATTTTTGCAGATAAATTAGTAAAACACTGCAGATACAAATAAAAATACCTTCTAAATAAAACTGACTAATTACTATATATGATTCGATAAATACAATTACACCAAAAGCAAAATATTGTATAAGTGAAAATAATCCAGAAGCAGCATTAAATAGAGTTTTAACATTTGTAAAAACTTTAGTACTAGCAATAGCAAATGTTACTGTAGATGCTAAGTTTAGTAATATTCCTGGGATGACATATATGTAGGCATGATTCCAGGTTTTTAAACTAATTATAATAGCTAAAATACCACCTAGTAAGAAAATTATAACACCTAGTTTAATTATTGTATCTTTATGCATAAATCGCTCTAAAGTACTAACAATAATAGGACATAATAGTCCAGGAAGGGCTAATGGGAATAGATATAAAGCAATATATTTTGAATTAATATTAAATGTATCAGTTAACCAAAATGGTAAAGCAATAATGTAAGTCCAGGCGACACCATTTAAAATCGCAACAAATAGAGCATAACGGATAAAATGCTTCGTTTTTATATGTAAGAAAATTGTTAAAGTATTTTTTATAAAACCAGACTGTTTTATGGGTTTATTTTTTTCTTTTGAATTATTTAATTTATATACTGCGCTAATTACGATTATAAGCCAAATTAATACAAGTGCATAACCAAATTGCCAGCCTAAATAAAACCCAATCCAGCCTGAAAAAAATGGAATTATAAAAGAACAAAAATAGACTCCCATAAAAGTGATAGCTATAGCTCTTTGTTTTTGTTGAATATTATCAAAATAAATAAAAGGAAAACTTCTTGAACATACAGAAAGAGAGAAGATGATACTTGTCGTAATAATATAAGTAAATGTAAATATTATAATATTTGTTGTTAAAAGCATTATAATTGTTATTACGAAACTTAATATACTAGCAGATATAGCAACGTTTTAAACCTATTTGGTCAATTAGAGGCCCCCATAGAATAGGTGACAGTGATGAAATTATAAGTGATAGAGATAGTATTTGCTGAATATTTTGATGAGATACTTTAAAGAAAAGACTCATATCATTTACGAAAGGTAATCCTGCTTTTGTAATTACCCAATAACAACTCATTAATATCATTGGATAGTAGACTAAGTATTTATTTTGAACTATTTTTTTGTTTTGAGAATCCACTTTTAAAAGGAAATATAATTTCAGTATACAAATTATAATGGGATTTATTAGAAAGGATATTTTTTATACCTAAGTGGTGTTTGTAGTATATATTTAATTTGGAGTAGAAAAAAAGCTAAGTTAATAATAATTTGTTTTATTATCCTTATAATAAATGGCATGAAAAGCCAAATGAAAAATCTCTTATTATAAAAAATGATAAGATCATAAAATCATGCTTTATAACTAATATTTATAATAAAATATGAAATGTAAATCCAAAGGCAGTTTCTAAATATTATTTAACAAAAAAAAATTAGAACAATTCCATCTGTTTATCATCAACTTCTCCAAGCCGTATACCAATACCTATTAGACGGGTTGGGTAGTTTTGTTTTTTATGAAGTTCTATTATTAGATTTTTAAGAGATTCTTTATCTAGAGTCTTAGCTACTCTAGTTAGACTTGTTTTATTAAATTTTGTATCTGTAAATTTGACAAAAATACCTACTATACTTTTATAGTGTTTATCTGACATCCTGTTGGTTAGTTTTTCATATAAGCTAGGTAATTTTTCTAGGCAGGCTTCTAAAGTCTTTAAATCATCTAAATATGTATTTTCTACACTTACTGACTTACGAATACGAATGGGATTAACTTCACGATTATCAATCCCTCTGGCATAGTTATATAAACTAGCTCCAAATTTGCCAAATTTATCTATAAGAGTATTTAGGCTGATTTGCTGTAACTGTGAGCAAGTTTCAACTCCCATGTTTTTTAATTTCTCTTGAGATACTTTACCAACACCAAAGAGTTTTTTTACTGGTAGATCTTTTACAAATTTATTAACTTGTTCAGGAGTTATTACATATAAGCCATTTGGCTTATTTATATCACTAGCTATTTTAGCTAATAATTTATTAGGGGCTATTCCAGCTGAGCCTGTTAGTCCAGTTTTGTTAAATATTTCTTGTTTGATAGCTTGAGCAATCAAAGTTGCACTATTTTTATACTCTTGTACATCGTAACATCTATATATGCTTCATCAAGAGATAGAGGCTCAACTTTATCTGTAAAAGAATGAAATATTTTTCTAATAGCTGCAGAAGCAGTTTTATACTTTACAAAATCAGTATTTAGAAGTGTAAGGTTAGGACATTTTTGGAGTGCTATAGATGTTGGCATTGCAGAGTGTAAACCATACTCACGTGCAATATAATTACAAGTTGATATTACACCGCGTTTAGGGTTTGTACCTCCGACTGCAAAAGGTTTATCTTTTAAGTTAGGATTTGCTTTTTCTTCTACTTGAGCAAAAAAATAATCCATATCAATATGTATAATTTTTCTTGTTTTACCCATAGATTTTTATTTGTAAATATTTGCAAATTCATCTATATTTGCATCTTCTTGCCAAGAATATTCTATTTCAATACTTTTTTGCTTAGCTATTTCATAACCTAATAAATCTGCTATAAAACCTAAGCTCATATCTATACCAGCACTGACTCCTGAGCTTGAGTAAATATTATCATCCTTTATCCACCTGGCTTTATCTATCCATATGACATCAGGAGCTATAGATTTTGTCCAGTTCAAAACTTTTTTATTTGATGTGGCTCTTTTATTATCTAGTAGTTTTGTTCGAGAAAATAATGAAGATCCTGTACAAACTGTAAGTATATATTTAGCACTAGCTGCTAGTCTAGCTAGTTCAGCAATTAGATCTATATCATAAATCAGTTGCCGAGTACCCATACCACCAGGTATAAATAAAATATAATTTTTTAAGTTTGTTTGACTAAGCTTTTTAGTTGCTATCGAAACATTTTGACTACTAATAACGTTCCCACCCTCTAGAAAATAGTATTTTTTTTTAAAATGTTTTTTAAAACTTCCCAACACTTCCACAGGCCCTAATACATCTTGAGTTTCAAAGTCATTAAATATACAACTATTATATCTATCATTTATTAGCTTACTAAAATGTCAATCCTATAATTATAGCATGACTAGTAAGAAGTTTTTTTCATAAGAACTTAAATGAATTTTTATAAATATCGTACTAAGTTATTTTGGCATTTATTTAAGCATCTCATGGCAGTATTGGTTCTAGTTGAGAGCCATATTAGCTGTATTTTATAATATTTCGTAATAGGTTGATATATACTACCCCAATAAATTAAACAATATTTTCAATTATTTAGTTCCCATCTAAGCCGCCCGTTTTTCCAATAAGTTATCGTAATAAAATTCCATAGGTTTTTTATAATTGATAGACTCATGAAATCTTCTATTATTATAAAAATCTATATAATCATCCACATCGTTTCTTAGTTCAACAATGACAGGATATTGATTTAAATAAAATCTCTCACATTTAGCACTTCTCCAAAATCTTTCGATGCAAATGTTATCAGTTGCTCTACCTTTACCATCCATAGATATAGTAATTTTTTTATCCAATAATGTTTGGATATGAATGTTAGATGTGTACTGGCTACCTTGATCAGTGTTAAATATTTCTGGTACTCCATATTTATACAGAGCTTCATTTAAAACTTTCATAACTAAACTACTATCCATAGTGTTGGATATCTCCCAACTTAGTACAGCCTTAGAGTACCAATCAATAATAGCTGCCATATAAACTGTGCCAGCATCAGTCTTAATATATGTAATATCTGTAGACCAAACTTGATTAGGTCTCAATATGCTTAAACCTTTTAGTTTGTAACTATAAATAGCATGCTCTTTGTTAGGTTCAGATAAGTTTAAGTTTGGTTTTTTCACCGCCAATATAGCTTTGATGCCTAACTCTTTACGATACTTTTGTACTGTGTTCTCACAGATGCTAAACCCATCTTCTATTAATTGCTTATGAGCTTTTATATAGCCGTAGCAGGGAATCTCCTCATGTATCTGTATAAGCTTTGCTTTTACTTCTTCTTTATGTTCGTTAACCACAGGCTTGTAATATAAACCAGCTCTAGAAACTTCTAATAAGAAACTTTGTTTTACAACAGATAATTTATGCTTAGGATCAATCATCGCTTTTCTATCAGATAATCCCAAGCTTACGAGCTTTCCCTCAAGAAATTCCTTCTCAATTGTTAGTTGTCCAACCTTCTTAGAATACTGATCTATCTTGGTTTGAAGCTTTGCATTGTCTTTTTTATATTGTGATACTGATTTGGATGGATCCATTACCAACTCAGCATTTTCTAAAAAGGCTGTTTTTCAATTATTTATGTTTTTGGGCGTAATATTATATTTTACTGATAACTGTGTGATTGTTTGATCTTTCCCCAATACTTCCAAGACAACTTTAGTCTTAAATTCAACGGTATATATTTTTCTCTTATTACTCATTTACATTTATCCTAAATTGCTCATTTATAGTTTAGCTACTTTAGGAACTAAATTCTCAAAATTGTTGTTAAAATTTCATGGGGTATTATAATATATACTTATGTTCAGTATATTAGAGTAAATAGCAGGAGGCATCTTTATATGATGTTAATAATCATTAAGTTAATACTATCTGTATTAATGGTTTTGGGACTTATATATATTTCTGAGAAAAGTCCTAGGCTAGGAGGATTATGTTCAGGATTACCATTAAGTGTAGGTATTTTTACTTATTTTTATGCCAAAGAAAATGGCTTACAATTTTTGATGAGTTCTATGCCGTATGCAATTGCTGGATTTGCTAATACGTTGCTATTTACTATGGGGTTTTATTTAGGAAGTAAATTATTTACTAATCAACGTTATTTAAATACAGTAAGTGCGATAGTTATTGGATTTATAATCTATTTAATTAGTGGGTATGGTGTCACTTTATTACATTTAAATTTATTATCAGGCTTTATTGTATTTATATTATCAATGATAGTTTGTGTTCTTTTCTTTAGGGGAGTAATAGACAATAAAAGCATTAAAGAGAAAGTTAAATTAAAGCCAGTTAATAAAATTAAAATTATTTTATTTAGAATTACTCTTGTATCTGTATTAGTTTTATTAATTACCGGAATTTCTCGTTCAGTTGGACATGAGTGGGCAGGTATATTTTCTTCTTTCCCAGTTATGTTAATGTCAGTATCCATAGTTTTAATATTTACTTATAAAGATCAACTTTTCCCAGGTGTTTTTAAGCATTTTTCATATGGATCTTCTATCTTAGTAATATATGACTTATTGATTTTTTGGCTCTACCCAATTATGGGTATTAATTTGGGAACGGCTTTTGCCTATATTATTTGTTTTATTTACTTATCTTTTTTAAATAAACTAAATAGATAGTCTACTTTTTGTTAAATTCCTTTTATATAAATACTTAATGTATATAATTTTAGATAACTAAAATATTTATGTAATAACTAATGCTCTTTTTTAAAAATGTATCTTATCAGGTTGAGATAAAAGAACTTTTTGATAATATTAATTTTTCAATTTTCCCTAACCAAAAAATAGGTTTAGTTGGTAAAAACGGTACCGGTAAAACTACACTTTTTAATCTAATACAAGGTGGTTTAACTTCTGATAAAGGTAATATTGAGATTGCTAAAAACACTCGTATAGTTACAGTTAAACAAGAAGTTGATGACTATGAATCTAAGGTGATTGATTACGTAGTTAATGGTATAGAATTATTAAAATTATTGAAAATAAAAATGCAAGATTCTTTAATGCAGGAAAATTTCGTTGAGTATTCAAAATATCATGAAGAATATGAATCTCTAGGAGGTTATGCCATAGAATCTCAAGCTGGTAAGCTATTATCTGGTTTAGGTTTTAGTATTAGTCAGCTTCAACAAAAAGTAAAAGAGCTTTCAGGGGGATGGCAAATTCGTCTAAATCTAGCTCAGGCATTATTACAGGAGTCAGATATTTTACTACTTGATGAACCTACAAACCACTTAGACTTAGATGCAGTTTTATGGTTAGAAGAATATTTACAGGAGTATAAAGGTTCTTTACTTCTTATTTCACATGATAGGATTTTTCTAGATAATGTTGTTAAGCAAATATTTCATATTGAGAATAAAAATATAGCTATATATACAGGTAATTACTCATCATATGAAAAGCAAGCTTTTGAGCAAAGAATTCTTCAGCAAAAACAATTTGAAAAGCAGCAAAAGCATGTTGCTCACCTCGAGAGCTTTATAAATAGATTTAAAGCTAAGGCAACTAAGGCAAAACAAGCTCAAAGTCGTGTTAAAATGCTTGAGAAAATTCAGCGTGTCGAAGCAATTAAGACAGAATCAGATTTTAGTTTTGAATTTAAACAAGTTAAAGAGCATTTAGGAGGAACTTTAGTTAATCTACAGAATGCAGATCTTGGTTATGGCGACAAAATAATTTTGAAAAATGTAAAGCTAAATATTTATAATGAAATGCGCATAGGTCTTTTAGGTTTAAATGGTGCTGGTAAATCAACTTTAATTAAATCTTTGATTGGAGAGATTGATATCTTATTAGGTAAAATTGAAAAGCATCCCAATCTTAGGGTAGGATACTTTTCACAACATTCATTAGATATGCTTGATTCTCAAGCTTCACCATTGTTGCATATGCAACGTTTAGATCCGCAAGCAAAACAGGAAAAGCTTAGGACTTTTTTAGGTAGTTTTAATTTTGTTGGTGAGAAAGCTTTAACAAAAGTAGGAACTTTTTCTGGTGGTGAAAAAGCACGCTTAGCTTTAGCTATGATAGTTTATAAGGAGCCGAACTTTCTTTTGCTAGATGAACCAACAAACCATTTAGACATCGGTGTGCGGGAAGCTTTGACAGTAGCATTACAAAGTTTCCAAGGTGCTATTATTTTGGTTTCACATGATAGATTTTTATTAGAGTCTACAGTTGATGAATATATGCTTGTTGGTGAGGGGCAAGTTAGAGCTTTTGATGGTGATATGAAAGATTATTACAAATATATTCTAGAGGCCAAAAAAGTAGTCAATAAAACATCAAGCTCATTAGTAGAATCTAATAATGATTCAAAGAAACAAGCTAAAAAATCATTAGCAGGTAAAAGAAAACAGCTAAAACCATTGCAAGATAAAATCAAAAATCTTGAAAGAACTATAAATAAATTGCAACAACAATATTCTCAAATACAAGAGGCTATCCAAGATCAAAGCTTACATGATGATAAATCAGAATTACAACAAACTTTAGTTGAACATTCACAATTAAAAGAAAAAATAGAAAAAGTAGAGTTAGAATGGTTTTTAGCTTTAGAAGAACTAGAAAATAATAATTAAAAATCTATTTATAAGCTAAAAAGGTCTGTATTATTATCATTAATACATAAAGATTATATACTACTTATTTAAAATGAATATTCAGCAAGCTAAAACAGAAAAAACTAAGCAGAAAATACTTAAATCAGTTTATCAGATCGTTAAGAAAGAGGGTGTTCATGCTATTTCTTCTACTAATATTATAAAAACAGCAAAGATTAGTAAAGGTAGATTTTTTCATCATTTTCATCAGGTAGAGGATTTATATTTATATATATTAGATTCCTTTGTAGAAAAATTAGGTCGCAAAATACCTCCCGAAAAATTTGAAAGTTTTCAAGAGTTTATTAATAACTATGTTGAATATTCTTTTACTATGTTGAGACAATCTCCTGAAGAAGCTTCACTGATTTTTTATTTTGTTGGGCATTGTCAACATAATCAAAAATACAGAAATAAATTTAAGAATATTATTAAAAATTCTTTTGATGAATGGACAAATAGATTTCCTGCTCGTTTCAAATTAAATCTTTCTAAGGAAAAAAAACAACGCCTATTACGCTTGCTAGATGTGCATCTTGTTGGTCTAAGCTTTCATTATCTAATCGTAAGAAATAAAGAAATATCTGAAACAATTAATAGTGATTTTATAAGTATGATTATCAACTTTGTTAATGAAGATAATTTAGTATAAAAATTATAATTAATAGGACTAGAGTTGCAGAGCCAACTTTTGCTTAGTGGTTAAGAGGTGAGTTTTGAGTATTAAGCGTAGTTGATCTTGTTTTTAGTGAGATACCAAGAAAAATCTAAATTTATATAAAATTTTAGGGTTAATAGCAAAAAAGTGTGGGTTTTTTAGTACTTTTTATCGTTATTTATAGCATAATAAATCTACAACTTTTTTCTTCATTTCTTTTAATAAACCTCTATGCACTCTAACCCTATTTTTCATATTAGAAAACTTTAATTCTTTTTAAACACTTATTATACATGTGTTACAAGCATATTTTACCTATACTTTTTTGCTATTAACCCTTAAAACCTATGATCTCCCCCGTCAATTTGGGACACTTTTGATGTCAGGAAAAGGAGAGAGACATGGCTTACAAAAGATACCCAGAAGAATTTATGGATCAAGCAGTGCAGTTATGCTTAGCGGAAGATGCAAATCGTAAAGAAATAGCAGATAATCTAGGAATAAATTATAAAACACTCTGTACATGGATAACCAGCTACATGTCAAAATCTACCACACAAGATAAAAAGATTGATTATAAAACTCAATATCAAAATCTAATATCAGAGAATGCAGAGCTAAAAAAGAAACTTAAGAAAGCAGAAACAGAGCGAGAGATTCTAAAAAAGGCAGCGGCATACTTTGCAAACCCAAATACGTAAGGTATGCCTTTATACAAAGTCATAGAGATGTTATGGCTATAACAACATTATGCAAGACTTTGGGAGTAAGCACTTCTGCTTACTATAGGTGGATAGATAATCCTATAGGTAAAAGGCAACTAAATGACTATGATTTGGATCTGGCTATTATGCAAATATTTAATGATCACAAATCTAGATATGGTTCTGTTAGGATTTATAGGGAATTTAAAAGATAAAGGCTGGAAAGTAATACAACCGAGGGTATCAAAACGTATTAAATTATTAGGTTTACAGGCTAAAGCAAGTAAGAAATACAAAGTTACAACAAATTCTGATCATGACAAGAAAGTAGCGGGTAATTTACTTGATCAGGATTTTGATGCTCAAGATATTAATCAGAAATGGGTTACTGATATTACTTATATCCCTACCCAAGAAGGATGGCTATATTTGTGTGTAATTATAGATTTATTTTCAAGAGTAGTTATAGGTTGGTCAATGGATAAAAGAATGAAAGCAGAGATAGTATGTAATACTTTAAATATGGCCTTATTTAGAAGAGATTTTCCTACCGGTGTTATTATTCATTCTGATAGAGGTACACAGTATTGCTCATAGAAATTTCAAAATCTCATAAGTGATAATTGGTTATTATCTAGTATGAGCTCTAAAGGATGCTGTTATGATAATGCTGCTTGTGAAAGCTTCTTTGGAACTCTAAAGGTAGAGTTAGTGCATGATGAAAAATATAAAACTAGAGATGAGGCTAAATCTTCAATCTTTGAATATATTGAGGCTTATTATAATACTAAAAGGAAGCATTCAACTATAAATTACATGACTCCTAGTCACTTTGAATATATAATGAAGAATGAAGTTAACAACTGTCCCAAATTAGTAGGATAGATCAACTCTTTGCGGCTATGTCATGGGCTTTTTGTAATTTGATGATAAAATTAATAAAACCTCAAAATATGATAGCATTTATAGTATGGTCCAGTCTTTTTTCTTTTCCTACTATTTCCATAATGACTATTTATGTTGAAGGAACAGCTCCTTTCTTACAAATCTTTACAAAAATTAATATTAGCTCTATATTTTTAGTAATATTTCAGGCTTATATTACGACAATTTTTGGTTATAAAATTTGGAATAATCTTATGAAAAAATATTCTGCAATAACTGTAGCACCACTTTCTCTAATTGTACCTATATCTGGTATGCTTTGTTCCTATATGTTTTTTGATGAAAAATTAACCTATATAGAAATAATTGCAGCCTGTATAATATTACTGGGAATAGTATTGTTTTTTAGCTCTAATAGTAAAAAAGTATAATATTTGAAAGGCTCACCAAACTAGGGATTACTGATAAGCTTTATCCCAATTACCAGTTAATCCAGCAACTTCATATTCTGTTACACGGTTTTCAAAGAAATTTGTGTGATCAGCACCATTTAAAATCCATTCTAACCAAGCTAAAGGATTTTTATCAATATTGTATATTTCATTTAATCCTAACTGATTTAAACGTCTATCAGTGATATGTCGGATATACTCTTTTACTTCATCAGCATTTAAACCTTCAATGGTTCCTATTTCATATGCAAGATCAATAAATCTGTCTTCAAGTTCTACAGCTTGAGTAGCCATTAGATAAATTTCTTTTTTAAACTCGTTATCAACTATATATGGGTTTTCTTGGCAGTATATTCTAAATAATGCAGCATTACCTTCCACATGCATTGATTCATCACGAATTGACCACTCAACTACCTTACCCATCCCCTTCATTTTACCAAAACGCTGAAAATTAAGTAACATTGCGAATGATGCAAATAATGCAACACCTTCATTAAATACAGTTTTAGCTAGACATAATCCTAAACCACGACGAGTTGAAGGATCGGCATCCATCATAAATTCAATCTTATCGATCATAGCTTTGTATTCTAGAAAAGCATGATATTCTGAATCAGGAAGTCCTAAAGTATCATTAAGTAATGCATAAGCTCTTTGGTGGATCCCTTCTCGAGCTGCAAATGATCCTAGCATATTACGTACTTCATTATTCTTAAAAGCAGGGATAAATTGATCATAATAGTTTTGACCAACTGCAACGTCAGATTGTGTAAAGAGTCTTAGAATATTTGTAATATACTCTTTTTCTATTTTTGTGATTTTACCATTTTTCCAGTCTGTAACGTCTTCTGAAAGATCAATCTCATCCTCAATCCAGTGCGCTTTTTCATGCTTGACTGTTAGATCAACTGCCCATGGATAACTAAATGGTTTATATGTTTTTGAGAATGTTGTTAAAGAAGAGCCTTTAACTCTAGCTACAACTTCACCAGCCCTAGCCATTAGGTTATCATAACCACCAATATGTACATCATCAACAAATATCTGTGGCACAGTCCTAACATGTTCTTCAATAAGAAGTATATTTTTATTTACTTCATTATAGAATTTGGCTCTTTTTTCATCATCATCAAGAGTAATTTTTGTAAAAGGAATATCGTTTGCGCCAAACCAGCTTTTTGCAAGATCACAAAACGGGCAGTTTGTTTTTGTATATATTTTTACTTCCACTATTTTACCTACTTTTTACTTAAGATTTTTTCAGCATTAGACTTTAACTCTGTAAAACCACCAATATGTACATCATCAATAAATATCTGTGGTATAGTTGAGATAGGGTTAATTACTTTATCACTTTGATTCATTTCATCATAGAATCTAGCGCGTTGGCTATAATCATCCATAACAATCTCATCAAAAGCTATATTATTTTCATTAAACCATTGTTTTGCCCAAACACAAAAAGGACAGCCATTTCTACTATATATTCTGACTTTCATATTTTATCCTTCACAAACAATACATTCATTCTCAGATTGTTTAAGTTCAGAAAACTCAACAAGTCTTTGTTTTTCTACTTTTTTAGATATGTTTTCTGCTCTATTGGAAGTTTCTGTTCTTAAGTAATATAAACCTTTACAACCATATTTCCAAGCATTAAAATGAACTTTATGCAAATATTCTCTAGATGCTCCTGCTGGGAAGAAAATATTTAAAGACTGACCTTGGCATAGATATTTTTGACGCTCTCCACCTAAGTATACCACCCAGTCTTGATCCATTTCAATTGCCGTTTTAAATATATTTTTTACTTCTTCATTTAAAAAATCTAGTTGCTGAATAGAACCACCATTTGTAATAATATCAGACCAGACTTCCTCATTATTTTTACCAATTTTCTCAAGCTCTTGCTCTAAATACTTATTTTTTGTTAAGTGTGATCCAACTCTTGTCCTAGATGTAAAGGCATTTGCTTTCCATGGTTCGATACTTGGTGAAGTATTTAATATTAATGAACTGTTTGCATTTGGTGCAATAGCTAGTAAGTGAGCATTTCTACGACCAGTACCAGTCATATCCGGAGCTTCGCCTTTTTCTTGGCCAAGTATTAAAGTTTCCTGAACGGCCTGATCTTTTATTTTCTTGAATATCTCTTTATTGATTACCTTAGCCTTTTGAGATTCAAAAGCAATACTATGTTTTTGCAAATATGAATGAAAGCCCATAGCTCCAAGACCAAGGCTTCTTTCACGAGATGCACTATATCTTGCTTTAGATATCTCATCTCCGGCATGATCTATAAAGAACTGTAGTACATTATCTAAAAACCTAATCAAATCTTTAATAAGGGTAGTATCTTTCCATTCATCATATTTTTCTAAATTTACCGAAGATAGGCAACATACAGCTGTACGGTTTTCATCTGTAACTAAGTGTATTTCATTACATAGGTTTGAGCCCTTTATAGTTAAACTAAGGTCTTTTTGAGCTTTTGGTAATGCTCTATTTGCAGTATCTATAAAGTTTAAGTATGGTTCACCTGTACGATAACGAGTCTCTAGTATTGTTTCCCAAATTTTACGAGCTTTAACAATATCTCTTATGGTTTTATCATCCGGATCAATAAGTTTCCAATCTTCATTATTTGCAACTGCTTGCATAAACTCATCTGTAAGATTGACAGCATGGTGAATATTTAGACATTTTCTATTAACGTCACCCGTAGGTACACGAAGACCTAAAAATTCAACTATATCTGGATGAGATACATCCATATAAGCAGCATATGAACCTTTACGAGTTTTACCTTGTCTATAAGCTACCATATCAGCATCTACAGTATGCATAAAAGGTATTGGCCCAGGAGCTTTATCTGAAACAGCTCTGACATTTGACCAATGGCCACCAACACCACCACCTTTTACAGATAACCATCTTAGTTCAGAAGAATGCTCGATAAGTCCTTCTAATGAATCTGGAACGTATGATAAAAAGCAACTAATAGGCAATGATTTGACTTTTGCACCAGGTAAAGGAGCATTGGAAAGAACTGGTGAAGCAAACATAAACCAACCATTAGATGCAGCATCATATATACGTTGAGCAAGGTTAGTGTCACCAAATGAATATGCTACAGCAGCCCTAGCAAAAGCATATTGAGGAGAAGGTTCATTCTCTAAGCAATAATAGTTTGTAAGAAGCTGCTGAGCTTGTTCTGAAAGTTCATGATCTTTTGATACGTTAATGTTAATGCCAAGGTAGTTTTTATCAGACATAGTAAAACCTATTTTAATACATTATTAATATTACAAAGCTATACTAAATTAGTATAGCTTCAATTTTATATGTGAAATTTTATCAATTTTTTTCGATTTTAAAACACTAAATAGTTAAATATTATTCTTGACTTTATAGAATGAGTTTTAAGATGTAGATAGTATAAGGATAACTTAGATCCTTAATAAAAATTTTATTTTGATAAAATTTCAGCAGCAGCTTTATTTAAATCTTTAACAGCATCTATAGATATCTGTAATTGCTTTCTTTCTTTATCAGAAATTTCAACTTCTACAGGTCTTACACCATTTGCAGAGATTTCAGTAGGGACACCTACAAACAAATCCTCATCTAGACCATACATACCAACTTTTACTTTAGCAGCGCATGGTAAGATCATTTTTTTATCTTTTAGATAGCTATTAGCCATTTGAATACCAGCAGCTGCAGGTGCATAGTAAGCTGAACCAGTTTTAAGTAAAGCTACAATTTCACCACCACCACTTCTAGTTCTAGCAACTATAGAGTCTAATCTTTCTTGTTTCAGAGATCCTTCTTTTACGAGTTGCTCTAGAGAAACACCAGAAATATTAGACATTTTAGTAAGAGGTACCATAGTGTCTCCATGTCCGCCCATTACATAAGCTTGAACTTGCTGTACAGAAACATTTAGTTCATCAGCTAGGAAAGTTCTAAATCTAGCTGAATCTAAAACTCCCGCCATACCTACTATCTTATTATCTGGAACACCAGAAAATTTTTGTAGCATGTTAACCATAATATCTAGAGGATTTGTTATACATATTACAAATGCATTAGGGCAGTTGTGTTTGATTCCTTCACCAACTGCTTGCATTACTTTAATATTAATGCTTAAAAGATCATCACGAGACATGCCAGGTTTTCTTGCAACACCAGCTGTTACGATTACAACATCAGAGTTCTCAAGATCTCTAAAATCATTTGTACCTCTAACCTTAAAGTCAACTCCTTCAATTGGGCATGTCTGTAATAAATCAAGAGCTTTACCCTGAGGCATACCTTCAGCGATGTCAAATAAAATCACATCGCCTAATTGTTTAATAAGTGCTAAGTGAGCAAGTGTACCACCAATATGACCAGCACCAATAAGTGCTATTTTTTTTCTAGCCATTTAAATCTCCTTTTTTACGCTAAAAAGTGAATACCAAGAATATATTTATAATTATACCTAATAGTTTGCTTGTTATTCAATGAAAACTTTTGTAACAATCATAGTTTATATTTATAATTGTAATCAAATAAAGTTATCAAGTTTTATATGCAAAAAAAATATATCCAAAATATAGGTCTATATTTAGGTATTCTAGGCTTATTAATATTTATGTTTGGTTTAGCAGAAACAAATACTGCTGATAAAAATATAATTGTATTAATAGCAACATTTTTTTTATTTATCTCAGCAGCTGCACAGAAAGAACCTTTTTTTAGTGGTTTACAAGGTATAGCTTTTGTGAGCGCTATTATGGTTTTTTATCAAATAGGGCAGATTTATAACTTAGGAGTATTTATATTTTTAGCTATTGCATTTTCTATCTATTATTTTGGTAGACATAAGTTAAATATTGCCAGAATATGTGCATTTATTGGTTTAATTGCTTTATGTTTAGGTATACTTTTAGGTAGAAATGAGCCGATGGTTGTGTGTGGTATTGTTCTAGCGATTTATGCAATATTTTCGATACGAGAAGGCTATAGTGTAGGTTGGGTATTTCTAATACTCAATATCTTGTTTGCAATAGTTGCAGCAAATGCACTATATGGATTTTATTAATTAGGGAATAGATTATGAGAAAATTATCATTTTTAGATAAAGTTATTGAAGAGCTTGATAGTTATTCAAAATTTACAAAAGCTTCATTAAGTTCAAATAGGAAATCTCCAAGTAATGGCATAGTTGATAATAAATTATCTAATGATGATAAAAAACATGCTGCAGGGTTAATGAGAGTCGATTATACTGGCGAAATTTGTGCACAAGGTTTATATAGAGGCCAAGCTAGTGTAGCAAAATCAGCAGAAACTAAAAAACATCTATATCATGCTGCAGATGAGGAATACGATCATTTAGCATGGTGTGGCGAAAGACTTCAGGAATTAGATGCTAGACCTAGTTTGCTTAATCCATTTTGGTATTGGGCATCATTTGGTATAGGAGCAACAGCAGGTTCAATAAGTGATAGTTTAAGCTATGGCTTTGTTATAGAAACAGAAAAACAAGTAATGAGGCATTTAGATTCTCATTTAAAAAGTTTACCTATAAATGATAATCGCTCACGTGAAATACTTAAACAAATGTATATAGATGAATCAGAACATGCTGTTGAAGCAGAAAAAGCCGGAGGTAAAAAACTTCCTAAACCAGTTAAAGTGATTATGAAATTACAGTCAAAGGTTATGACAACTCTTGCATATAGGTTTTAGATTTTACAATCTTTAAGCTCTAGGTTGTATACCTGGGTCTTAAGTCTTACTTTGGCAGCTATAGCTTCTTTTTTTTGAATTGAATTGCTATTTTGATATGAGTTATTTATATAATTTTTATATCCTCCTTCTCCAAGCAGATATGCCAGATATAGATTAAAACTGTTGGAAGTTTTTAAATGAAGGTTATGTGTTAATTGTGACATATACCAATCTACAAATTCGACACTATCATTGAAATCATTACGTTTTGCATTAGGTTTAACAGTTTTTTGAAATATCTTCCAAGTACCATCTAGAGCTTGAGCATAACCAAATGCAGAAGAGTGTCTATTTTTTGCATTTGCATGAAATTTTGATTCTTGATGTATGACAGCTAATGTAAAAGCAGGGGAGATATTATATTTTTTATTAACCCTTTTTAAAGAGTTTCTCCAGTTTGGATGATGTTTTAATATTTGGCAAATATTCTTCTTATTTGATGTATTTTCTGTTTTAGCAAAGAGATTTGTAGTATTTAGAAAAAATATAATAAAGATAATTAAATTTTGTTTTTTCATAAAGAGTTTAAATTTTACAGTTTTTTAATTGAGATTGATAAACTTTTGTATAATTACTTACCTTTGAAGCAATTTTCTTATCCTCTTCAATTTTTGCTTTATTTTTAAATGTACCAGCTAGATAACGTTTAAATCCAGTTGCTCCAAGCATATATGCCATATATAAGTTTTTGCTATCTGTCATACGTAATTTTAAACTCTTTGATAATTGTGACATATACCAACCTATAAACTGTACACTATCATTTAAGTTATTACGTTGAGCATTTGATTTAACATCTTGCTGAAAATGCTTCCATGTACCATCAATAGCTTGGGCATATCCATAAGCAGAGGAGTATTTGCTTTTAGCGTCAGCATCAAATCGAGATTCTTGATAAATAACTCCCATAGCAAAAGCTGGAGGTAAGTTATATTTCTCCTGAGCCGTTTCTAGTGATTTTTTCCAGTTTGAATGCTGAGCTAATATTTTACAAGCTCCCATATTATCATCAACTTTGGTTTTCTCGGAGCAGCTTGAAATTATAATGATTAAAAAGATCAATAATAAATATCTAAAGTTAAAAGTTTTTGACATATTAATTTAAATAAATAGTTTAATAGTTACAAGAGTAAATTATATAGGTTTATATTTCTAGATATATAATTAAGATTTAACGATTAAAGTCTTCTCCAACTATTTCTTTAATAACAATCCCAGCTATAGTTAAGCCAAATAATGATGGCATGTAACTAAGAGTACCATTAGTAGCTCTAGATCTGCCTTGTTGATTAGGTTCTGGGTCTTTAGGAGGTAGAGGGGCTATACCTTTTTCAGTTGAAAAAACTGCCTTAATACCCTTTTTAACTTTTTGCTTTTTAAGACGGACTCGCATAGCCCTAGCTAATGCACAAACATCTGTTTTATAAATATCTGCAACTTTTATTTGTGTTGGATCAGTTTTTCCTCCAGCCCCCATACTTGATATTGTTTTTATACCTAGCTCATGAGATATTTTCACCAGATTTGCTTTGGCATTTAGAGTGTCAATAGCATCAATAACATAATCATAATTATATTGAGTTAGTAAGCTCTTTGTATTTTCTGGGTTTATAAAAATTTCTAAAGTAGTAACATTACACTCTGGGTTTATATCATTGATGCGCTTTTCCATAACTTCTACTTTGGGCATACTAATGGTGCTTTGCAATGCTATAAGTTGACGATTAATATTTGATGGATCAACAATATCCATGTCAACTATTGTTAAATTACCAACACCTGCTCTTGCTAAGGCTTCGATAACAAATGATCCAACTCCACCACAACCAGCGATAAAAATATTAGCATTTTCTAGTTTTTTTATACCTTGGTTATTAACTAATATACTTGTTCTTTCTGTAATTTCTTTAATCATATATTATGAGTAAACCCTATTCATATCTTTTATATAGTTGTAAGCAAATAAGTTAGCATAAATTTCGCCTGTTACATGATCAATTTCGTTTATATTAAGATCTATAGGTAGCCAATCAATACTATTAGTTAAAATTTTATCATTATCTAGAACAAAACCATCTACTATAGCATTAGCATTTTTCATAAACTTATCATAATTTAAGCGAGTAACAATAGAGTCTTCTTTTAGAGCAAACAAATACATAGGAGTTCTTGTTTTCTCTCCTAGGGTAAATATATTAGCGCTTTTCATTGTCGTCAAAAGCTCTTTATTAGAGAAGATTTTTTGCTTAAATAGATCGTACATAGAATTATTTCCAGTTGGTATACCATAGTGTGAGGCAGACTCTTGATTGGGATATTTTTTATACAATGCGCTATTAAATATTGCACCAGCAAAAGCAGTATTAGGAATATGTTTTTGTAAAAAAAAATTATCAAAAGTGTAGTGCTTACCTTGAAGATTACATTTATCTTGAGAAAAGGTAGAACACACCATATTGAAAAAATCTTTATCAAAATCTTGTGTGCTAATTGTTTTTGAAGTATTTACATAATGAAGATAGCTCATAAATGCATTAGACATTAATCCAGGTTTTAACATAGTTGTTATTAACTTACTATGTAGCAAATATTTGTCTGAATCATTGTTATCAGTCATAAAATTTAATGTAGTTTGACTAACATCATAGGCACCACTTAATCCTGTTGCAGCCCTATATTTATATAAGTTATTTAGCTTATCAACATTTTTACAGTTACCTCGCCATCCTAAACATTTTGCACTCCATATTGAATAAGCACCTCCTTCGGAATAACCCACTGAGAACAAGTTTAAATGTTGATTATTCGTTAAGTTATATTTTTTGCGAATATCTTTACTAACATTATTTAGCATATCAACAGCAGTATTTACTGTTTGCCTAGGATAAAAAACATATGGGTGATAGTTTTTATAATCATCACCTTGACCGATATAGTCAGGAGCAACAACAATATAACCATTTGCAGCATAAATAGCAGCATAAATAGTGTTAAAGAGTACACTTGTTTTATTATCTTTACTAAGGTTAGATGGAACTCCAGCATTATCAAATACAGTAGGGTGGTAGATAATAATTACCCCTTTAGGATTTTTTGTTTCTGGCAGCATTAAAAGGCCTGATACTTTAGATTTAATTTTACCTGTTGCAGGAAAAGTATTTGTTGTAACATAAGTTATTTTATTTAGCCCAATATTTTTAATATTTTTATCAGCTAGAGATTTAACATCAATACCATAACCTTTAATATTTTTAATATTTTTATTGCAATCTTCTTTAGATAATTTTTTGTTACAAAAAACTTTGGTTAGATAGTTTTTTTCTACATCTTTGGTTTTCCAAGTAGTTGTCTCAACAATTTTTGTATAACCTAAAGAAGATATTAGAACTAAACTAATTAAAAGAGCTGTTTTTTTCATAGCTAGATTTATTTTCAAAACATATAACTACATTTTATCAATTATTTATATTAGCTGTTTTATTTTTTATTAGTCCAAATTTATATTTCTCACATCTGTAATAGTCATACCAGCTTTTAAAGCATTTATTAGTCCAGGTATGCCATCCTCAAAAACATGACATTCTTGATTTTTTAGATTATATTTTTCAGCTAATGTAGTAAAAGCATTGGGAGTGCTTTTACTTGGATGATTATCATCCGCGGTAATAATCTCATCAAATAAATCTGTAAGTTCTAAAATATCTAAAGATTTATATACATTTTCTTTCTTGCCTCCAGATATTACAACCATAGGCAGTTTTTTGTAATAGTGTTTAACTAAATCAACAACTGGTTGTATAGGCTTTGTTTTATCTAAAAGCTTATATGATGTTGTTTTTATTGCTTCTGCAATAATCGGAATTTGTTTGTCATTAAAATTAAAGACTTCTTTTAAAATAGTTTCGCTTGGTAAACCATTATATTTTTCAAGGTTAGCTGGAGAGGTTGTTATATTCCTCTCACTTAATACATTTATCCAGGCGTTAGTATGTATATGCATATTATTTGCAATAGTTCCATCACAATCAAAAATTAAAAGTTTAGTATTCTTATGAATAGGTAAAAGCATGATATCTTGTGTTATTAGATGTGATGTAGAACATTATATACAATAAATATTATTGACATAAGAGCAATTAATGAGCAAAATTGGTATCGTTAAATTTAATAAATAACCATGAAAATTCACTAAATGGAGGATAATATTATGGTATTGGTAGGAAAAAAAGCTCCTGTATTTAATGCACCAGCTGTACTAGGTGATGGTGAGATAGTAGATAATTATGATTTTGCAAAAGCTATTCAAGGTAAATATGCTGTAGTAGTTTTTTACCCATTAGATTTTACATTCGTTTGTCCATCTGAGTTAATAGCTTTAAATAAAAGAACAGCTAAACTTAAAGAACTAGGTATAGAAGTTGTTTCGGTATCTATAGATTCTCACTTTACTCATAATGCTTGGAGAAAGACTCCAGCAAATGAAGGTGGTATCGGACCAGTTAAATATACTATGGTTGCTGATATAAACCAAGAAATTGTAAAAGCTTATGATGTTCAATCAGAAGGCGGTATGGCATTTAGAGGGACTTTTTTAATTGATAAGAATGGTGTTGTTCGTCATCAGGTAGTTAACGATCTTTCATTAGGTAGAAATATGGATGAAGTTACTAGAATGGTTGAGGCTTTACAGTTCCATGAAGAGTATGGTGAAGTTTGTCCAGCTGGATGGAATAAAGGTGATGAAGGTATGAAGGCTTCTCCAGAAGGTGTAGCAGAGTATCTATCTGATCATGTTGTAGATTTATAATTAAAATTCTATTCTTTTTCTAAGTTTGTTTCTACTTACTTATAATGGCTATGCAGTAGATGATATTTCTGATGTAAATACGCAAAAAAAGTTAGCCAAAGCCAATAAAGACCGAGCAAGTAAAAAAAATGATTCTGCTATTGATAATGTTGAAGAATATGAGGGAGAGTCTATTTCTTCAGGAAGTACATTTGATGTTGGTAAATCATTGTTAAAAGCTACTCATCTAAATAAGGTTAATATACTACCCCAATAAATTAAACAATATTTTCAATTATTTAGTTCCCATCTAAGCCGCCCGTTTTTCCAATAAGTTATCGTAATAAAATTCCATAGGTTTTTTATAATTGATAGACTCATGAAATCTTCTATTATTATAAAAATCTATATAATCATCCACATCGTTTCTTAGTTCAACAATGCCAGGATATTGATTTAAATAAAATCTCTCACATTTAGCACTTCTCCAAAATCTTTCGATGCAAATGTTATCAGTTGCTCTACCTTTACCATCCATAGATATAGTAATTTTTTTATCCAATAATGTTTGGATATGAATGTTAGATGTGTACTGGCTACCTTGATCAGTGTTAAATATTTCTGGTACTCCATATTTATACAGAGCTTCATTTAAAACTTTCATAACTAAACTACTATCCATAGTGTTGGATATCTCCCAACTTAGTACAGCCTTAGAGTACCAATCAATAATAGCTGCCATATAAACTGTGCCAGCATCAGTCTTAATATATGTAATATCTGTAGACCAAACTTGATTAGGTCTCAATATGCTTAAACCTTTTAGTTTGTAACTATAAATAGCATGCTCTTTGTTAGGTTCAGATAAGTTTAAGTTTGGTTTTTTCACCGCCAATATAGCTTTGATGCCTAACTCTTTACGATACTTTTGTACTGTGTTCTCACAGATGCTAAACCCATCTTCTATTAATTGCTTATGAGCTTTTATATAGCCGTAGCAGGGAATCTCCTCATGTATCTGTATAAGCTTTGCTTTTACTTCTTCTTTATGTTCGTTAACCACAGGCTTGTAATATAAACCAGCTCTAGAAACTTCTAATAAGCAACTTTGTTTTACAACAGATAATTTATGCTTAGGATCAATCATCGCTTTTCTATCAGATAATCCCAAGCTTACGAGCTTTCCCTCAAGAAATTCCTTCTCAATTGTTAGTTGTCCAACCTTCTTAGAATACTGATCTATCTTGGTTTGAAGCTTTGCATTGTCTTTTTTATATTGTGATACTGATTTGGATGGATCCATTGCCAACTCAGCATTTTCTAAAAAGGCTGTTTTTCAATTATTTATGTTTTTGGGCGTAATATTATATTTTACTGATAACTGTGTGATTGTTTGATCTTTCCCCAATACTTCCAAGACAACTTTAGTCTTAAATTCAACGGTATATATTTTTCTCTTATTACTCATTTACATTTATCCTAAATTGCTCATTTATAGTTTAGCTACTTTAGGAACTAAATTCTCAAAATTGTTGTTACAATTTCATGGGGTATTATATAAACCACCATTTTTTGATGGTATTAATAATAATGTTATATTTTCACAAGCATTGCTAAATACCCAACAAGAGACAGGAGATGGACTATTTATTTTAAAATCTCAACAGAATGGGTTATTAAAAGGTGACTATTTATATTTTGGTGGTATGGGTTCTTTTACGCCAGTGTGGGGTAGAGGTTCACAAAGTAATTTATCTTCAAATTCTGTTAATAACTATGCTCTAGAGTACTATGTATTGAGTACTCTTGGTGAGTGGACCTCTGTTTATGCATCTTTGAATACGTATACAACAAATGGTCAATGGAATGTTACACCGGGTAATATATTCTTTATATTAGAAACCTTGATAAATTTCCAATATATTCATATGCAGCTTTATCAACAGTCAACTTTGGTAACTTTAATGAAACAACTAATTTTTTGCCGACACTAACTAGATTATATTTTATGCAATCTGGAGGCAATGTAAATGTGTCTTACAATCAAAATGGGTAAACTGTCCCTGTTCAATACCACTTTATAAAATATTTTTATTCCTTGCTTTTATGCAGCATCTAAAATACCAGAATATACTTCATCATGAGTCATATATCCAATACTAGAATGTAGTCTTTCATTGTTGTAAATATCAATATATTCTTTGATACCTACTTTAGCCTCTTTCATAGTTATATATGATGCCGGATAAACATTTTCATATTTCAGTGTTCTCCAAAATCTCTCAATTGCAATATTATCTATAGATCTTCCTTTAGCATCCATAGATATATTTATTTTATTATCAGATAATATTTTAATATGCTCTTTTGCTGTATATTGAGTTCCTTGATCAGAGTTAAAGATATCAGGTTTACCATATTTAAATAACGCTTCTTTTAACACACTAGTTGTTAGATGTGTATCCATAGTATTAGAAATCTTCCAAGCTAGTATTTTCTTGCTATGCCAATCTATTATGGCTGCTAAATATGCATACCCACATTCTAGTCTAATATACGTGATATCAGCACTCCATACCTTATTAGCTTTATCTATAACAACCTGATTCGTCTCATTTTTAAATACATTAAGTAAGTATGGATATTTCTTGTGTTGCTTATTAATGACAGTTCTCTTTTTTTTAGGATACAATGCCTTAATACCCATGAATTCCATAGCACTTTTGATTAGCTTCCTTCCAACTAGAAATCCTAATCTATTTAGCAACTTTACTAGCCTTCTCGTACCATAATATGGATGTTTAGTATGTATCAAATCTATTGCATTTAATAGTTTAATATCATCATTACTACTAAATTTTGATATTGGTGTATAATAGTACACACTCTTAGATACAGATAATAGTTTAAGCTGATTATTTAAAGATAATTCTAGCTTAGTATCTACAGAGTTTACTCTATCATTTGATGATACCAAGCTTTTTAGCTTTCCCATTAAAAAATCCCTCTCTACTATTACCTCGACTAGTTTTTTACTTGTTGCATCTTTATCTTTTCTAAGCTCATCTATTTCCTGCTTATACTCCTTAACAACAGAGCTTTTATCAAATGCTAAGCAAGCATTAGATAAAAATTACTGCTTCCAATTGTGCACGTTTTTAGGAAGTAAATCATACTTACTTGCTATCTCATTAACTGTCATATCGCCTTCTAGCAATTCTATAATTACTTTAGCTTTAAAATCAGCTGTATACGTTACTCTTTTTTTACTCATTTATCCATTTCCTAATTTATCTAGTTAAGTTTAACATCTAGGAATAAAAATCTTTCTAAAATCAGTAGCTTTTTCTGGGGACATTATAATATCTTAGAATATTTATTTAACTTGATTAAATACTTTAGAGGCTATTTAAAGATATTTTTATTAATGTTTTATCATCATGGATACCATTTAATTCTTGATTATTTATGTTATCGATGATTTTACCAACGTCATCATTGTATTTTAAAATTTCTATAAACGAATCAATACCTAGCATTTGATTATTAACTATATTTGCTTCTGTAATACCATCTGTATAAATATATATAGATCCATTAAGTAATTCATTAAAATTTATATTTCTAATTTGATATATGTATTTAGGAATAGCTCCGAAGACTATATCATAATCATCTTGTTTTAATATATAGAGGTTTTCTTGTTTATTAATAATAGGTAGCTCATGACCGGCATTGATATATCTAATAATTTGCTTATCTAAATCAATTTCTAATATAATTGAACTAAGAAACATTCCCTCTAAATCTTGATTACAGATATATTCGTTAATCTTATAGGCTATATCATCAAAATTAGTGTATTTATCTATAATTTTTTCGATAGCAAATAAACAAAATAGGGCGTGTATAGTAGCTGTTATATTTTTTCCTGTGGAGTCTCCAATTAGTATATAAATTTTATTATTTTTTATGTATGTTAGGTATAGATCGCCAGAGCGTTTATCCGCAGCTTTTGAAGCAATGTCTATATTAACTTTATAAAAATTATTTTTAAAATATACGTTATCTTTAGTTTTTATAATCCTTTGTTGTAACTTTTTAGCTAAATTCATTTCACCATCATAAAAACTTAATTTTTTAACATCATTCAGTAAAAATCGTATTTTCCTATATGATTTATATAGATACATAGTTTCTGTTATTAATTTATCTCTGACGATTCCTCTATTAGATATAGCTGTTTCATTATTTTTTAGTATGTTAAAGATATTGTTTGATAATAAAGATATCGTATCTGATATTTCAGCTGTAGTTTTTGAAATTTTATTTAGAAAAAAATTATTTATAAGTAAAAAAATAATAAAAGTTAGAAGTGTATAAGAAGCAATTATAAATAAAATAATATTCCAATTTAAAGCAAGTATTATAGTCATAGCATTATTTAAAAAAGTTTTTTTATAGAAAATACTATTTGAATTGACTTCGTAACTTGCTTTATTTACAAGTAATTTAGTTATCTGTTTATCATGCGTCTGAGTAATTTTATTATTACTTCTTGAAATATTAAATATTTGATAGTTAGTATGACTAAAATAAGGATTACTTACTAAGTATAATTTTAAATTATTAGAAATTTCTGGATCATATTTATGAATAAAATTTGATAATTTTCTTGAAATATTTATATCTATAATCAGTAGTCCTATATTGTGGCTAGCTTTTTTAATTGGTGCTATTACAGTCAACAATAGTTTTCCTTTTTCTCCAGTTCTACTAACTTGAGGTGAAATGTATGTAGTTGATTTTATGTCTTTAAAATCTTTAAACCATGAGGTATTTTTGTATCCATTATCTTTTTTATAAATATTATTTAGATTTTGAATTCTTGATTTTTTAGATAAATCAATAAAACTATAAGTATTATATTCTTTATTGATACTAGCATAACCGATACCTGTGAAAGAATAATCTTTTTTATAGTGTTTAAAGTAATTATTAATTACGTATATGAATTTCTTTTCATTATAATTTTGCTGTTTTATCAGAATATTAGCATAATTAACTATATCAGATACATTGTTTTCAATAGTGTTTGCATAAATTTTTAATGTAATAACTGTACTTTGAATGTTTCGATACCCTATATAAAAGTAAAAAGAAATTATTGATGTACCAATAAAAATAAAAAATAGGGCTACATATAGGTTAATAAATATTTTAAGCTTTGAATATAATTCATATTTTAGGCTATTTGTTTTCATATGCTAAATTCATAATATTGTTTATTGTCTTTGTAATAGTAATTATTTTTTGTAGTTAATTGATTGACCAAGTGTAAGCCAATCCCTCCATAGTCTTCAATACCATATGATGCTACCTTACTTGTACTATTTGATGAGTGAGCTTCTAAATTAAAATCTTTAACATTACTAGCTATAATATTTATTTTATTATTTTTTATTTTAATAGTTATATCAATTTCTTTATCAGATATACGTTGAGAATGCATATAAATGTTTGTAATTGTTTCCTCAATTATAAGCTGCGTAATATTATCTATCTTGTCTAAATTATTTTTTATATATTTCCAAGCAGCATCTAAGTTTTTATAATAGCTTTTTATTTCAATAGTAGCCATAATACTTATTTATATTAACGGTATTAATTTATCAAAACCGGAAAGTTTTAGTATTTTTTCTGGCATACTTCCAGAAGCTACTTTAGCATAAATCTTATGGTTGTTTGATAGAACTTTTTTCGCTAGAAGAATAAAAGCTCTTAATCCTATGCTACTAATATATTCTAGATTTTCAAGATTTAAGTATACATTTAGATTTTGGATATAATTATTTTTATTAAAATTTTCAAAAATACTATAGCTTGATTGATCTAGTCTTCCTGTCAAGATATATGTTTGTTCTTTTTCATTAGATGAATATGTTATTTCCATTTTGATTCAAACCTCATTTTTAAATTATACTAGATATATACATTTTCTGTATTTTAGTAGCTTCATCTGCTAATATTCTAAGAAAAATATTATACATTTGTGGATGTTTTTGTAAAATATGTTTAATATCTGATTTTGATATTTCAAGTGTAGCAACATCTGATATAGATGCTTTATATATAGCAGGGCTTTTCTTATCAACTATAGTTTCAGTATTAAAAATATCATTTGCTGTTAGTACTGATATAGAAGCTTCCCACCCTCCATCTAAAATAGCAAATTTCTCTATAAAACCATCTAAAACAAAAATAAGATTATTACTATTATAAGCTATAATCTCATTTTCGGAATAGTGATTTAGCTTTGATGATAATACTAATTCATTGATTAGCGCCGAGTCATTAAAGTAACTTATTTGGTTATAAAATTTTTCTCTTTCTAATAATGATTTATCAACAATATCTTTAATAAGCTTATAATTTATTGTAGGCCATGATATCCCTAAACTTTTCATAATAGCTATTGTATAATTATTATTTACTCTCGGATGAAACTCATTTTGAGTATCATTATCTTGTAACCAGCCTTGATGCAACATAAACATTTCTATTAAATTTTTATATGTTGATTTGTTAAATTTGTCGATTAATACATCTATAAAATCTACTATATCTAACTGCTTAAGGTTTAATCTTTTTTCTTGTGCTAGAATTTTTGATAAATCTTGATGTTTAGGGTTAAATACATGGAATGTTTGATTGCTTAATTCATTTTTGTCAAAAATATTAATAATAGCTTTTGCTGTTATATCAACTAGGGAAATTTCAGTTGTTG
This sequence comes from Francisella halioticida, assembly GCF_002211785.1. Classification (NCBI taxonomy): domain Bacteria; kingdom Pseudomonadati; phylum Pseudomonadota; class Gammaproteobacteria; order Thiotrichales; family Francisellaceae; genus Francisella; species Francisella halioticida. The sequence goes on along the minus strand of NZ_CP022132.1, from coordinate 1,452,334 downwards.
CAACTTCTTTTGATATAACTCCTAAATTAATCATAGTTTTAAATCTAGCGAAAAAACCATTTTCTTCAATATTCTCTTGGTTTTTCCCATTAAAAGATATTACAGATAAGTATCCTACTCTATAAATATTTGTAGAAACTCCATGCTTTCTATATTTGTAGCACTCTAGTTCACCTTCATACTTAGTTGTTAAATAAACATTATTTCTATTGGTAAGCTCATCCCCAATTGACTCTTCATTAAACTCTATATGGGATCTTTCAGAAATATAACCATCGAGTAAGACACCAAAAGTTGATATATAATGAAAATCTTTTAAAGAGGTTTTTTCAGCAAGGTCTAGTAAATTAATAGTTGCTTGTACATTAGCACTATAAAAATCTTTATATTCACCGTAATGCTTTACTAATGCTGCAGAATGTATGATAGTGTCAACGCTATCTATTAATGAACTATATTCTGCTTCATTAAGTCCTAAAAGATCTTTATTCTCTATATCTGCACTATATACTTTGATTCGATTTTGGTAGTTACTTAAATCTTGATCAAAATAGAAATTAAACTTTTTACTTATACGTTTTTTAGCTTTTGAATGATTCTCAGATCTAATTAGCAAAATTATATTTTTATTACTATAAGTAAGTAATTGATAGAGAATATTACAACCTAAATATCCAGTGCTTCCTGTTAATAGTACAGTATTTATTTTTTTATTTGTATAGGTTAAATTTATATTAGAGCAACTATTATATTTTTCAATTTCAATATGACTATTTTTATTATTAGAGATTTTTATAGAAGAATATTGTTGTCTTATTTTTTCTAATCTAGTTACTAAATTATTCTTAGAAAAAATAATGTTTTCTGCTAATCTTCTTGGTGTTTTATATTTGAAAATTTCAGCTACAGTAACTTTAAAACTCTCTTGTAGCTTATAAACAAGCTGAATGGCTTTTATAGAGTTACCACCAATTTGATAGAAATCACTATCTATACCTATCTTAGTATTTCCAAGTATATTGGCAAAGGCTTCGCAAATTATTGTTTCTTGGAAGTATTATTTTTACTTGTTCACTTGGGTTAACTTCTGGTAAAGCTTTTCTATTTAATTTTCCATTAGTTGTTAAAGGGAAATTATCCAAAATAACTATTGATTTTGGTATCATATATTCGGGAATAAAATTTAGTAAATGGTTTTTAATCTCATTTTCAGAAATTTGAGCATTTATTGTTACATAGGCAATTAAATAGTTTATACCATTATTTTCTTTAGCTATAACACAGCTTTGATTTATTGTACTTATTTTTGTTAAAGATTTTTCGATTTCGCCTAATTCTATACGATAGCCATTAATTTTCACTTGAAAATCATTTCTACCAATATATTCGATCTGTCCATCTTCTAACCATTTAACTAAGTCCCCTGTTTTATATAATTTATTTTCGAACTTAGGATCTTTATTTTTATTCCAAAAATGATTTAAAACAAATTTTTCAGCTGTTAAATCATCTCTATTTAAATACCCTTTAGCAAGAGAAATACCTGCTATATATAATTCCCCAACTACTCCAATTGGCGTAGGTTTCATATCTTTATCAAGGATGTACGCTTTATTATTTTGAAAAACCTTACCAATACTGTTGTTTATAGTAGTAGGCTTAGATACTGTTATTTCTCCAGTTTCTGTTGGTCCATAATAATTATAGATTTCTATTTTACTTGCCAAATCTTTTATTATTTGAGGAGTTATTGCTTCGCCACTTAAGTAGAGTTTTTTAATATTTGAATCTTTGATTAAATTGTCAATTGCCTCATACTGGGAAGGAACTAGATGAGTTGAATTACATCGTTGTATATTATTATTTATCTCATTAATATCAAAAATATTTTCTGATATATAAATTGATGCGCCATAACAAATGTGAGCAAATATATCTGATACAGAAACATCAAAAATATAGTTTGTTTTAAAAAAATAATTATCTTTTTCCGTAATATTTGAAAATTTAGACATATATTCAATACGATTAACTATAGAAGAATGGCTTACCATTACTCCTTTGGGGTTGCCAGTAGTTCCTGATGTGTATATAACATATGCTAAATCATTAGGGTTTACGACTGTATTTTCCAAATTAAGAGAGGACTGGTAAGCATAATGGTTATCTTCTAAAGCTAAAAGTAATATATTATTTTGATTAATTCTGTTTAAATCATTCTGGTAATGTTCATCACATATTAAAAGTTTAGGGTTAGCATTATCTAATATAAATTTAATTCGCTCTTTAGGGTGTTTGGGGTCAATAGGTATATATGCATATCCTATTTTTAATATTGCTAGTATATTAATAATCATTTCTAATGATCTATCAACACATAAACAAATTAATTTACTATCTTTATCATGGTTTTTATTAATCTTACTTTTTAAGTATCTTGCTAATTGATTTGCTTTTTCATTTAAGTGTTTGTAGGTTAATGATTTATCCTTAAAAGTAATTGCTATTTTCTCTGGAGTCCTTAATATTTGTTCTTCAAACAGTGCATGAACAGCTTTATTATTACTATAGTTTTGACTTGTATTATTCCAGTTATATATAATTTGTTTATATTCTTTATCACTTAAAACCTGGTATTCATTAATTTTTTTATCAAGATTGTTTATGAGTTCATTAAGTATATTTTCATAATGAGATAGCATTTTTGTGATAGTTACAGATTTAAATAAATCTATAGCAAAATTAAATTCAATACTTAATTTATTAGTTGATAAATGGCACATTACCATCAAATCGAATTTTGCAGTACGAGGATCAGTCCATGCAGGTAAATTAAATATTAGGTCTTTTGATTTATATTCTGTTTGATGTTCTAAAAAATTAAACACAACATCACAGAGAGGGTTACCTAAACTAGTATCAAGATTTAATTCTTTTACTAAAGCTTCTAAATTAAGATCTTGATGGTCAAGTAGGTCTAAGGTCTGGTCATAAATTTCTTTTATATCATTGATACAAGATTCATTAGGATTTACAGTAACTCCAAGAGGCAGAGTGTTAACAAACATTCCTATTGACTTATCAAGCTTAGAATCGATTCTACCATTAGTTAATGTTCCTATGACAAAAGATTCTCTTTGAGAATATTTATTAATTAATATTTTAAAGGCATGTAACATTATAGCGTTAATAGAAACTTGATGCTCATTTGATATATTTTCAAGCTTATCTATAAATTCGTGATTAAATTCTTTAACTATATTACTGCCAATATGGCTCTTAGCTTGAGTTTTAGAAAAATCAGGAGAAAGCTCTAAAGGTTCTAAATCTATTTGTGAGAGTTTATCTTTCCAGTATTCTAGATTTTTTCTGTAAGTATCTTGTGCTATTAAAGATTCTTTTTGCCAGATAGCATAATCTATATATTGTAATTCTGCTGTATTTAATAAGCCTTCATCATATGCTTGGATTAATTCATTTAGAAAAATCGAGACTGATCCTCCATCAAAACATATGTGATGAAAATCAGCAAAAAGACAATGTTCTTTAGAGTTGATTTTTATAAGTTTAAACCTAACTAAAATATCTTGTTCTAAATTAAAAGGCTTAATAAAATTTTCGAATAAAACATCAAGTTCTTGCTGATTTGACACCTTTGCTATTTCTTTACTAATATTTATAAAAGTATCATTGTTTAAGTATTGAGAAAGATTGGAATCTTTCATTTCATATTTATTTAATAATATCGAGTGCTTTTTTACTATAGCGGTAAGAGCTATACCTAGATTTTCAAAGTTTAATGAGCCTTTAATGTTTATTTTAATAGGGACGTTATATAATTTATTATCTTCTGTTATTAGTCTACTAGCATAGAACATGCGTTCTTGCTGGTGTGATAAAGAGTATGAATTTCTACTATCGGCTTTTCCAATTGAGAAAGTTATATCTTGCTTATCTAGATTAGATAGTTTCCTTGGTGTTTTTAGAAAGAAAATATCCTTTATAGTTATTTTAAAATGATCTCTTAGAGATGATAGTAAAAAAGTTGCTTTAATAGAGTTTCCGCCAAGATTATAGAAGTTATCATCTATTCCCACATCAAAGTTTAGGTTTAAAACCTTTTTAAATTTTGAACATATTATTTTTTGTTCATTTGTATTAGGTGCTATGTATTCACATCTTTTTATTACTAGCTCTGGTAAAGCATTTTTATCTAGTTTTCCATTTATGGTTAATGGAAAGTCATCTAAAAATACAATATAATTAGGTATCATATAATCAGGAAGATACTTTTTAAGAAATTCAACAATATGTTGTTCATTAATCATTTTATCTCTACATTTTATATATGCTATTAAATAGGGTATTTGTTGATTCTTCTTTGCAAGAAGGCATGTTTGAACTATATAAGGATGACCTAATATAGCATTTTCTATTTCGCCTAATTCTATGCGATATCCTCTAATTTTAACTTGAAAATCATTCCTTCCAATATATTCAATATCACCATTTTCTAGCCATTTTCCTATATCACCACTTTTATATAATTTGGTATATCCGTTAGCTTTATCACTTTCTGTTTTAAAAGGATTATCAATAAATCTTTCAGAGGTTAGTTTATCTTTATTTAAGTATCCTCTAGCTAATCCGGCACCTCCAACATAGATTTCTCCTTCTACGCTAATATCTACAGGCATTAAATCTTCATTCAAAATATATATTTTTTGATCACTTATTCTTTTACCAATATTAGATATATTTTGTTCATATTGAGTGATTTCTTTATGTGTAACGTGAACGGTAGTTTCTGTGATTCCATACATATTTATTAATTTTGTATCAAAATTTATAGTATTTTGGTACTTCCACCATCCTTCTAAATAGGATAGATTAAGAGCATCACCACCAAATATAATATATCGGAGGTTTAACTTATAGTTATAATCTAGGTTAGCAATAAAACTATAAAATGCTAAAGGCGTTTGATTTAATACTGAGACTCTATTTTCGTAACAATATTTTACGAAGTCTTTTGTACTTCTTACTAATTCATCAGATGGAATCAAAAGTTTGCCACCATAAAAAAGAGGTCCCCATATTTCCCAAACACTAAAATCAAAGACATATGAATGAAATAAAATCCAAACATCACTAGAATCAAACTTAAAAAAATCATTTGTAGCACTAAATAATCTAGTTATATTATGGTGTAACTGCATAACACCTTTGGGTTTTCCTGTAGTTCCTGATGTATAAATTATATAAGCTAGGCTATTTGAGTTATTGGTCTGTGCTAAATTTAGATCATTCTCATATGAATAATTTTCATTATCTATACTAATAGCATTAACTTCATATAAACTCTGTAATACGTATTTATAAGATTCTTGAGTAAGAATAGTTTTTATATTGCTATCCTTTAAAATATAATCAACTCGATCTTGAGGATATCTTGGATCTATTGGTACATACGCTCCTCCAGCTTTTAAAATAGCTAATATGCCAATAATCATTTCTAATGATCTATTTAGATATAAGCCAATAAGTGTATCATTAGGAAGTATTTTATTATTATTAACGATCTTTAATATATATTTTGCTAATTGATCAGATTTTTTATCTAATTCTTTATAAGTTAGTGCTTTTTTATTAAAAACTACAGCTATATTATCTGGAGTTTTTTCTACTTGCATATTAAATAAGTTATGTATTGATTTTTCTCTAAAGTTTGTATAGCTTGTATTATTCCAGTCATATACTATTTTTTTGAATTTTTTTTTATCTAACATTTTAGAGCCTCAATTTGCTTAGATATAATTTATTTAAAAACTTATTAATTTTACCATTATTAAGCTTTCTAAAAAATAATTAATGATTAGATAATATTACAATTAAATTATATTTATTTAGCATCTTCTTTTAAATTTGATTTTTTTATTAAAAATAAATTATTCTTAATTTTATGTTAAACTACTATCGTTATTAATACTTTAGGAGTCAAAATGCAATCTTTACCACAGTGCTCAAAGTGTCAATCTGAATATGTTTATCAAGATGGTGAGTCATTAATTTGTCCAGAGTGTGGTTATGAATGGCAGCTTGGTGAGAAAGATGATAATACGCCAATTATAAGAGATTCTAATGGTAATTTATTAGAAAATGGAGATGTTGTTACAGTAATAAAAGATTTAAAGTTAAAAGGATCTTCTCAGATTATAAAAGTAGGTACTAAAGTAAAAAATATTCGCCTAGTAGAGGGAGATCATGATATTGACTGTAAAGTTGAAGGTTTTGGCGCTATGAAACTAAAATCACAATTTGTTAAAAAAGTGTAATGAAATAAGTGTGAAACTTGAGAGAGCTTTATTTTCAGTATCGTTAATAGTTATTTTTGGCTTGTGTTACGCATCATATATTGTAAAAGATGATGGTAAAAATATTAATGTTACAAATAAGCAAGCAAATTTGATTGATGATATTGAGATGCAAGAAGGAGAGGCTTTAAGCCAGAATCAAATTATTAATATTATCAATGCTAATAGCAGTTATAGTTTAAAATAAATATTAGACGATGTTTAAAAGAATACTTACTATATTAAATATTTCCCTAATATTTTGTATATGTAATATAGCTATAGCAAGTGATGTATCTCAAAAAGAGGATAGCTCCTTAGAGTTAAGTAATCAATATTCTCCTAATTTTATTAGAGCATTAGAATCTAATGCTTTTAGAAGAGTTTTTCCTAATGAAGATTTTATAGCTAATATAGCTCCTTTAAGTAATAGACAACAAGAAAAACAACAAGAGAAAAGTGCTCAGCAGGCTATTCAAGATTTAGCTGTAAAAGAAGGTGATGGTCTTACTAATAGTGAAAAAAGAGCAGTTGCGAAGAAAAGTATTGATAATAAAATCAATCAAGCACTAAATTATAATCCTATAAAAACTTCTTTCTTTAATGGTTTTAGGGTTAGTGAGACTCTTTCTTATGCAATGTTAAACACCCAGCAAGATACAAGTGATCCATTATTTATGCTTCAAGCTAGACAACAAGGTATCTTGGATGATAATTATATATATTTTGGTGCTAAAGTATCTTTACTTGATTGGTTTAGATTAAATAGAATACCTCCAGGGGGAGAAAATCAAGAGTTTTCATATGCTGTACATGCTTATGCAGCTTCAACAATATCTAAATGGTTTAGTGCGCTACTTGGCTTTACACTTTATCAAGATCATGGTGACGGATTTAATGTTACTCATGATACGATATATCTAATTGAAGGTAATTTATCAGAGAGTCCAATTTTTGGTTACGTTGCAAACTCAACAGTGATGTTTGGAAACTTTGATATTGTTTCTAACTATGTTCCTACTTTAACGCGAACATATTTTATGCAAGCTGGTGGGAATATCAATCTTTAGTATCATACTCAAGACTTACATTTAAATGCAGTAATATTAGATGCTAACCCTAGTAGTTACTTTGGTGCTACAAATGCTGGTAGTAAAAGTGGCGTAGGATTTAGTTTAAATGCTAAATATATCTATCAAATGGATAATGTAGGCGATTATCAATTTTTTGGAGCAGCTTATTCAAATGTCTCTGGTTTTCAAACTGCAAATGGAGGTAATGTAGGGTCTTTTGATATAAACTACGGTTAGCAATATCAGACATAAACTTTGAAGCAGAGGCTCTTATTACTGATAAAGGAGTAGGGGGAATTAATGACTCGTCTTCTGTTAGCCCACAAAATATTGCTGGAGTTCCATTTTTCGGATCAATAAGGCCTAGTTGCTAATTTGATATATGATGGCTTTTTAGGCTCGTGAGCTCCTCTAGCATCATGGTCAACTCAAGCCAGTTATACTGCTACAGTTTATAATAAAAGACTCATACCCTATGTTGATTATTCACAGATTCTCCAAAACACAGATAATTACTCTTATCAATATGGTGGAGGTGTTCGATATAATATTTTTTATGGCTCTTGGATTGGTTTAGATTATACAAGCATCAACTCACGTAGTACGCACTTTAATGAGAGACAAAATTATATTTCTTTAGACTATACATTATATTTATAGTGATCTATTGATATAATTATTGCTACAGGTTTTCTTTTGGTAAGAATTAATGTCTAGACAAATTTTTATAGATACTGAAACAACAGGGTTTGATTATAAAATTGGTAATAGAATTGTAGAGTTTGGAGCAGTAGAAGTTATTGATAGAAAAGTAACTGGAAATACGTTACATTTTTATTGCAATCCTGATTATGAAGTAGAAGCAGGGGCATTAGCTGTTCATGGTTTAACAAACTATTTTTTATCAGATAAGCCTTTTTTTGAAGAAAAAGCTGCCGAAATGATTGAGTTTATAAAAGATGGTGAAATTATTATTCATAATGCTGCCTTTGACGTACCTTTTATAAACTGGGAACTTGGATTATTAAAAGATAATAAGTATGGAACTTTGGAAAACTATGTTGTAAGAATAGTTGATAGTTTAGAAATTGCCAGAAAGAAACATCCATTACAAAAAAATAACCTCGATGCTTTGTGTAAGAGATATCATATACGAAATGATCATCGTACGTTTCATGGAGCCTTACTTGATAGTGAGTTACTAGCTGATGTATATTTGGCAATGACAGGTGGGCAAACAAACTTGATGTTGCAAACAGTAAAAACAACAAGTAAAAATAATATTGATATAGACATTAGTAAGCTAAATTTACGTAAAGCAGATGAGACAGTTAAGAATATAAGTGATCATCAAGAATATTTAGAGAATATATTAAAGTTGCAAGAAGATAATATATGGTAGAAAAAATAATGTTCTTAGAAGCTAAAAATACTGAGCTTATCTTAGCCGGTAAAGATTTCTTCGAAAGAGATTTATTTTTAGAAAAAGCTACATATAATGCATGGCTTACTCTTCAAAAAGCCGCTAAAATGAATCAAGTAGAATTATATATAGTATCAGGCTTTAGAAGTTATGAGTATCAACAGAAAATTATTGATAGAAAACTAGCTAGTGGACAAACTCTTGAACAAATCAGTAAAGTAAATGCTTTACCAGGACAAAGTGAGCATCACACAGGTAGGGCGATTGATTTAACTACGACTAATGAGAAAGAAGCTTTAACAGAAGAGTTTGAAAAAACTCCTGCTTTTAAATGGTTAACAGAGAATGCTCATAAATTTGGTTTTAAAATGAGCTTTCCACCTAACAATAAATATGGTTTTATTTATGAGCCTTGGCACTGGTGTTATCAAAATTAAAAAAATTAAAAAGCTCTTATTTTTATCTTGTTCTCTAATTATTTTGAATAGTTGTAGTAGTGTTAGTGTATCTAAAGATGTTAAAAAAGATAAAACAAATCTAGAGTTTGCCTCTACGAATTATCCTTGGATATTTAGTTCAGTACGTAAAAATATCATCGAATCTAACCTACAGGAAGCCATTAGTCAGAATAATGAAATAGGACGTGCTAAGGAGCTAAAAAATCTAAATGAGCTTGAAACAGGTCGACTTTTACAGTTAGATGGTAACTATCAAGGTTCAATAAAATCATATAATGAAGCACTAAAATCTGTACCAACAAATAGAAAAGAGTTTCTTAAAAAAACTAAGGCAATATTACTAAGTAAAGATACTTATAGTTATTATGATATTAAGTCAGCATACAATATTTCTGATTATGAAATAACTTTTTTATATACATATCAGGTGTTAAATTTTTTAAAAACAAATAATATTAAAGATGCTATAAAATCTTTATCTAGCTTAGATAATGCAAATATATGGTATATCCAACAGCAAGTTCTTAATGATGGAATGAAAGAGCTTGCAAAGAAAAGTTTAAAAGAAAATGATATAGCTGACAAAATACTTGGAATTCAAAACTTTAAAGCATTAAACCAGATGATAAAATTTTCAGGGAGAATTCCTAACTCATATGGAAATCCTATGAGCTATTATTTAAAAGCCATATTGGAGTCTGCAGTTTCTAAAGACTACCCAAAAGCAGTTTCTGATTTATCTAAAGCTAAGAACTATACAATTGGCAATAAATATCTTAATCAAACAGCAAATGAGATTCAATCAGCAATAGCTAGCCAGACATCACCTTTTCCTATGGGAATGGGTAGAGTAGTTGTACTTTATGAGCAAGGTCTTGTAAACGTAAGAAAATCAGAAAAAGTACGTTTAGATTTGGGAAATGTTGGTATAAAGAGGATAGAGTTTCCGATCTACAAGACAAGCTATCATTTCTTTGGCCCTAAGAAAATAATAATCTCTGTAGGGGATAGAAAACTTGTTGATACTTATACAGAAACACTTCTAGATGGCACTCTTTTTGCTATCAAATCTTTAGTGGAGGAGTACCCTAGAATTATTACACAAAATATTGTAATAGAGGCTGTAAAGCATGACTTTGATAAAGGGTTTGCATTAGGTGGATTGTTAGGAAGCCATCTAAAATTTAATCTTTCAAAAACAGATCCTAAACGAGCTGATTTAAGAAGTTGGTTATTGATACCAAATAGTGTTGATTTATTTGAACAAGAAATTGATAGTGGCAACTATACAATTCAGGTTAATAATATTCGTCAAAAAATAGATGTTAAGCAAGGTAAAACCACTTTGCTATGGATTGTAGATATTGGTAAATTTAAGAAAATTTATTATTTTATTATTTAAATATCACTTATTCTTAGAGTCTAAAAATTATTTTAGATAGTCAAAAATCACCTCACCAAATCCTAAGGTTACATCAGCAATAAAATGAGAGCCTTTAACAATTTCATTAACAGGTAGGTGATGAAGAGCCGCTTGTACATGATTGAACACTTGTAAGTCAACAGGCCCAGTCCAAGCCCCTTTAACAGGGAGAGTTTAGGATTAGTGTATGGATTTCAAAATTCTTAAATGAATACCATGGATTTAATACTGAGACAGTTGGAAATACAACAGTAGCTTTATTCTGGATTATGTAATGTGTGGGTGGTATATTAGGTATAGCATTGTTAAAGTTATATAATGTCAAAAATATTTTAAAGGTATTTCTAACACTACAGTTAATATCTTTAAGTTTAGCATTATTTGGTTCAGCAAATGTTTCATTAATATTTTTCCCTGTCTGTGGCTTTTTGACATCCATAATGTATGGGGGTCTTTTTTCATTAGGAATGAACTCTCTAAAATCTCATCATGGGACAATCTCTGGAATATTTTGTACTGGTATAATAGGTGGGGCTATAGTTCCTTTAATCGTTGGAAATATAGGAGATATCTTTGGTTTAAGAGTGGGAATATGTTTTGTTTATCTTACTATTATATTTATGCTATATGTTGCAATAACAGCAAAACCACTAGTAGATAACAAAACAATAAAGTTAAAAGAACTATTATCAACAAAATAATTAAAAACAAACATGATTAGAAAAGCTAGAAATTATAATAAAACTATTGTTGGTGTTGACATAGGTGGCACGAAAATAAATGCAGGAAAAATTGTTGGCGATACTTTATTAGAATCATTTTTAAATAAAATTCCAGCTAATTCAGAGAGTAATGCTCAATCAGTTATAGATGTTGTTATAGATACTATTTCAAAGGTTTTTTCTACTGAGGTTGAAGGCATAGGTGTAGGTATACCAAGTGTTGCAGATAGAGAAAGAGGCGTGGTATATGATGTTCAAAATATAAAGTCTTGGAAAGAAATTCATTTAAAAGAAATTTTAGAAAAAGAATTTAAAGTACCTGTTTTTATAGATAATGATGCAAACTGTTTTGCTATAGGTCAGAGGCTTTATGGTAAAGGTAAACAACATGAAAGTTTTGTTGGTATTACAATAGGTATAGGTATAGGTATAGGTATAGGTATAGGTATAGGTATAGGTATAGGTATAGGTATAGGTATAGGTATAGGTATAGGTATAGGTATAGGTATAGGTATAGGTATAGGTATAGGTATAGGTATAGGTATAGGTATAGGTATAGGTATAGGTATAGGTATAGGTATAGGTATAGGTATAGGTATAGGTATAGGTATAGGTATAGGTATAGGTATAGGTATAGGTATAGGTATAGGTATAGGTATAGGTATAGGTATAGGTATAGGTATAGGTATAGGTATAGGTATAGGTATAGGTATAGGTATAGGTATAGGTATAGGTATAGGTATAGGTATAGGTATAGGTATAGGTATAGGTATAGGTATAGGTATAGGTATAGGTATAGGTATAGGTATAGGTATAGGTATAGGTATAGGTATAGGTATAGGTATAGGTATAGGTATAGGTATAGGTATAGGTATAGGTATAGGTATAGGTATAGGTATAGGTATAGGTATAGGTATAGGTATAGGTATAGGTATAGGTATAGGTATAGGTATAGGTATAGGTATAGGTATAGGTATAGGTATAGGTATAGGTATAGGTATAGGTATAGGTATAGGTATAGGTATAGGTATAGGTATAGGTATAGGTATAGGTATAGGTATAGGTATAGGTATAGGTATAGGTATAGGTATAGGTATAGGTATAGGTATAGGTATAGGTATAGGTATAGGTATAGGTATAGGTATAGGTATAGGTATAGGTATAGGTATAGGTATAGGTATAGGTATAGGTATAGGTATAGGTATAGGTATAGGTATAGGTATAGGTATAGGTATAGGTATAGGTATAGGTATAGGTATAGGTATAGGTATAGGTATAGGTATAGGTATAGGTATAGGTATAGGTATAGGTATAGGTATAGGTATAGGTATAGGTATAGGTATAGGTATAGGTATAGGTATAGGTATAGGTATAGGTATAGGTATAGGTATAGGTATAGGTATAGGTATAGGTATAGGTATAGGTATAGGTATAGGTATAGGTATAGGTATAGGTATAGGTATAGGTATAGGTATAGGTATAGGTATAGGTATAGGTATTGGTATAGGTATTGGTATAGGTATTGGTATTGGTATTGGTATTGGTATTGGTATTGGTATTGGTATTGGTATTGGTATTGGTATTGGTATTGGTATTGGTATTGGTATTGGTATTGGTATTGGTATTGGTATTGGTATTGGTGGAGGAATAATAAATAATGGTTCCTTGCTAAAAGATTCTAATTGTGGAGCAGGCGAGTTTGGGATGTTGCCTTATTTGGATGGAATTCTAGAGGATTATTGTAGTGGACAATTTTTTATCAAAAAAATAGGTATTGATGGTTTAGATATTTTAAAAAGAGCCAAAAATGATGATAAAGATGCTATTGATATTTATAAACAGTTTGGCAAGCATTTAGGAGTTGCTATAAAATCGATAATGTATACTGTAGATCCTAAAGTTATTATATTAGCAGGATCAATAATTTCAGCAAGAGAGTATTTTGAGGATGCTATGTGGGATGAGGTACAGACATTTGCTTTTACTCAATCAATTAATAAACTTAAAATAGAGTGGTCAGAAACACAAGGTGACTTCCAAGTTTTTGGTGCAGCAGCTGTTTATTTAGATAGATGCAAAAATTTATAGTAATATTAATGATAATTGGAATAAAAGTATAAAACTTTTGGATGAATGAAACTCAAATAGAAATATTAAATTCTTTAGATGATCAGAAATACGTTAGTGGTCAAGATATAGCAGATAATCTAGGTATATCTAGGGCAGCTATATCTAAAAATATAAAAGCTCTTAGAGATAATTATCAAATACGTATATTTTCTAATTCAAAGATAGGTTATTTATTAGATGAAAAATTTGATCTAATAAAATTAGATGAGTTAAAAAAAGTTTTTAAAAATGTAAATTATTTTTACTCTATAGATTCTACATCAAAGTATGCTATTGAAAATCAGAATAGTTTCTCAAGTAATTCAGTTTTTATTGCTGAACATCAGACAGATGGCTTTGGTAGATTTAATAGAAAATGGATATCACCTTTTGGAAAAAATATTTATTGTACTTTGCTTGAAATAGTTGATCTTGATATATCTAAATTAAATGGTTTGTCTTTAGTTATTGCGATAAGTATTACTAAAATCTTAAATAGATTAGATTTAAATGTTAAATTGAAATGGCCTAATGATATTTATATCGATGATAAAAAAATAGGTGGAGTAATAATAAATATTTCTGCAGAAATAAATGATCAAGCTAAATTATTTATAGGTTTTGGCTTAAATGTGAATATGCAAAATAACCAAGATATTACAAAAAACTGGACTTCAATAAAATTAGAGTCTAATAGACACGCTAATAGAACGAATCTGCTTATACAAATAGTAAAGACTATAAGAGAAGATTTAGATGTTTTTAGTAAAGAAGGTTTTTCTTTTTTTAAGGAAGACTACGAAAAATTAAACTATCTCAAAAATAAAGAATTTACGTTGATATTAGCAGATAAAAAATTTGATAACTGTAAATATAAAGCTCTATCAGATATTGGCGAAATAATTATTGAAAATAATAATGGTTCTTATTCATTCTCTTCTGGAGATATTAGTATTTTAGATAGCTCTATAAAATCTAAGTAATTAGCATTTTCATGTATTTTTGCTATACATTTGTACCCTGAAAGCTTTTCAATTGTCTCTATCTGTTCATTAATAAAACTAACATCTTGATAGTTACAGTTAGCTACCCAACCAGTTAGTTCTACATTATGTCTATTAAGTTCATTAATGGTTAGTAGTGTGTGATTTATACAGCCTATTTTTATCGATGAAACCAATAGGACAGGTATTTTTAGAACTTTTATTAAATCAAATTGAGTAGTTTGATTTGAATATGGAGTTAATAATCCTCCAGCACCTTCGATTAAAAGAATATCAAGATTTTTATTATAGTTATTCTCAATAAAAGGTTTTAAATTTCCTAAAGAAATATTTGTACCAGATTTTGCAGCAGCTATATGAGGAGCAATAGCTTCTTCAAAAGATATTAAATTTATTTTATCAGGTGAAAATTTGTATTGATATGCTTTTAAAATATTTTCAACATCTTCACTTATATCGGAATTTTCACTTTTACCAGATGCCACAGGTTTTAAACAAAGTGATTTAATATTTTGTGACTCATAAGCTTTTATTAAATTAGTTGAAACATATGTTTTTCCAACCTCTGTATCGGTTCCTATAATAAAACATTTTTTCATAAAATTATTCCTTAAAACAAATAAATAAACCGATATGGTAATTAAGAGTAAATTGATTTTGATCTGAGCAGAGTTCTCTTATTTTTTTATAATTACAGTTAGCTTTATTTCCTGTATATGTATTTACTCCTGTAGACTTTAGATGACTAATAACTTCCTTAAAGCTATTAAAACTTTTATTTATATAAAAGCTATTGTTGTATAAGCAATTTAGATTAGCTTTTCTAATAAATTCTAAAATAGCTGATTTACTATGCATTTCATTTATACGAAGAATATCTTTTAGTTCATAAAAATTATTATCAAGAATTGTACTAAAAGCTAAAATTGAATAATTATTTAATTTTTTTGCGATATTTTGGGTTAGTTCTTCAAAGTTTTGACTCCATTGAAATGACATGTTTGAAAAAATTAGATCATAATCATTGCTTATTATATTTAGATCTTTATCAAAATTAAGTTTAAAAGCATTTAGGTTTTTTATTGCTGTAGAGTTTTTTGGTAGAGCAATATCACCAATATCAATTTTTTCAGGGTTGAAGGTTTTTTTTAACTCTAAAGGTTCCGAAAGATCACGAACTCCTAAATTTAATATATTATTTATATGGTTATAATTTAGAAGTTTTGAGTATTTTAATGTTTGTGCTAAAAGCATTTGGCGAACTTTATTTTGAACAGTACATTTTTTTGAGTATTCATTTGCTTTAGAAAAATTGGTTTTAACTTCATTATATATATCCATAGCTTACCTCCTTAGAGATAATTTCTAGAGCTTTTTGGATTTGATTTGGCGTATTACTTGTATGTAATGATAATCTAAGAATAGCGTGATTCTTAGGAACTGTTGGATATCTAAAACAAGAGACTGAAATATTGTTTGTATAAAGCTTATTTTTTAAGTTCATAGCTAAATCATTATCGTTTATCAATATACTTTTAATGGGCGATATATCATTAGATAACAGTTTCAGATTTTTCTCTTTGCACAAGTGGTTAAAGAGATCTATATTTTTATAAAGTATGATTCTTTGATTATCCGCTAATTTTAAATTTTCTAATTGTAAAATAGAAGCTTTTAATATTAGAGGTGGTAGGGCAGTAGTATAAATATAGTTTCTAGCAAACTGGATTAAATATTCAGCAATCTTGTCAGTTGTGCAAACCATTGCACCAACACCTCCAAATGTTTTACCTAAAGGAAATATACTAATAGGGCAATCTTTGAATGTTAGCTCATATTTATTTATACAACCTTTTCCATGTTCTCCTAAGATACCAAAACTATGTGCTTCATCAACAATTAATCTATTTTTAGCTATATTTGATATTTTATTTAATTGACTAATTGTTCCAGAGGTACTAAAAACTCCTTCAGTAGTTATAAAACTTTTATTATCATAAACACTATCTAGATGAGCTAATTTTTGGTGCCTATATCTTTTGAGTTTAGCTTGTGAAAGTTTAATTCCATCAATAATTGAAGCGTGAATATATTTATCAGCAAATATTGTTTGATTTTTATCAAATAAAGTTGAATAAATAGCTAAATTTGCCATAAAGCCGGAGCTAAAAAATATAGCCCTGGGATAATTGACAAATTCTGCGAATTCTATTTCAAATTGTTTAGTTTCATCAGTATAACCACAAACAACATTGGATCCTTTACTACCAAAGCCGTATTTATCAAATCCGGAGATTATAGCTTGTTTTAGATTAATAGAGTCAGATAAATCTAGATAGTCACTGGTAGTAAAATCAACGCTAGTTTTGTTTTTCTTAATATCGTGGGTAGTTAGTTCTCTTAATAAATTATTTTTCTGATATTGAATATATTTATTTTCTAGATTTATCATGGTATGTGTTTAAGCTGTTAATCCTAATTTTGATAATAGGTAGTTATCTGAATTCACAGTAGCATTATTTTCAGTTAGAAGTTTATTACCATAAAAAATTGAATTAATACCAGCAAGAAAACATAGCGTTTGAGTCTCTAAAGACATATTTTCTCTACCTGCAGATAATCTAAGTCTGGCTTGAGGAAAAAGGATCCTTGTTGTTGCTATAAATCTCACAAGCTCAAAATTATCAATCTGAGCTTGAGAATATTTGTCACCTAGAGGAGTGCCTTTGACTGGTATTAAAGTGTTAATTGGAATGCTTTTAAGTGGAGAAGGTAATGCTAATAATTCCAATAATAGACTAAGTCTATCATCTAGAGATTCTCCCATACCTAATATACCACCACAACAAACATTTATATCTGCATTAGCTATATTTCTTATAGTTTCAATTCTTTCATCAAACTTTCGAGTTGAAATTATTTTAGGATAAAAGTTTCTTGACGTGTCTAAATTATGATTATAATAATCTAATCCTGCTTGTTTTAATTTAGTTGCCTCATCAGCATTAATACTTCCTAAAGTTACACACGTTTCTAATCCAAGCTGCTTTACTTCAGATATAATATTAGCGACTTTATCTAAATCTTTTTTAGGAATATTTTTCCAAGCAGCTCCCATACAGAATCTTTTTGAGCCATTCTCTTTAGCTTGTTTTGCTTCTTCTAAAATATTATCTAAATCTAGTAATTTATGCTTTTGTACTTTTGTATTGTAGTGGCCACTTTGTGGACAATATTTACAGTCTTCTGGACAGGTTCCAGTTTTTATACTTTTTAATGAGCATAACTCTATATCATTATTAAAATTTTTCTTATGTATTTCTAGAGCACTTAATATTAGTTCAGTAAGAGGTTTATCATAGATTGCTTTTATTTGTTTTAAATTCATTTTTATGTAGCTTATATTTAAGGTTGTAAATTATTGTATATCTTGTATATAATTTATGTCAACCTAAAAATCAACAAACGGTTTACAATGAAGTATAGTACTAATATATGGCATCCTTGTACACAAATGAAGGATTTTGAGCAAATTCCGCCCCTAAATATTAATAAGACAGAGGGGAGTTATCTATATACACAGGATAATAGAAAGCTTTTTGATGCTATATCTAGTTGGTGGTGTAAGTCGTTAGGACATCGACACCCATATATTGTAAACAGACTAAAAAAGCAGCTCGATAGGTTTGAACATACAATATTTGCTAATACAACTAATGATGAAGTAGAACATTTTAGTAAAAGAATATGCAAGCTAACATCAATGGATAAAACCCTATATGCTGCAGACGGATCATGCGCTGTTGAAATTGCTCTAAAAATGACTATACACTTAAGACAAATTAGAAATCAGACCTATAAAACTAAATTTGTATGTTTTGAAAATTCTTATCATGGTGAAACATTAGCAACCATGAGTGTTAGTGATTGTGGCTTATATTCAAAACCATATGAGTCTTTGTTATTTGATAGTTTAACTATAACTGATATACCGTATGTAAAAGGGAAAAATGATCCTTTATGGCATAATGCTGAACAAGCTTGGCATGAAACTCAAAAATCCTTAGAGAAGAATAAAGAAAGCATTAATGCATTAATAGTAGAGCCTATATGTCAAGGTGCTGGTGGTATGTTGCTATATAGTAAAGATTATCTTAATAGATTGTGCAAATGGTGTAAGCAAAATGATGTTTATATTATCTTTGATGAGATAATGACAGGAGTCGGAAGGTTAGGTAAGTTATTTGCTTTTGACTATTTGGAAATTTTGCCAGATTTTTTATGTATTTCAAAAGGTATTACATCTGGTACGATACCGTTTAGTGTTACTCTCACAAAAAACCAATATTATGATATGTTTTATAAAGATAAAATTTCAGAAGCATTTTTACACTCACACACTCATAGTGGTAATATTTTAGGAGTAGTAACAGCAAATAGTGTTTTGGATATTTTTGAGCAAGAAAATATACTACACAATGTAGATGAGTTAGAGAAAATAATGTTAGCTTCTTTTTTAGAAATACAACAGGAAATTCCAGTTTTTAAAAATATTAGAAATCTTGGTGGTATGATAGCAGCTGATTTAGATATAAATAAATATAGATTTGGTTTTGATATATACAAAGAGGCTATCAAGCTAGGAGCTTTGCTTAGACCACTTGGTAATACCATCTATTGGTTACCACCTTTAAACTCTAAACTAAAAGATATTATTACTTTAAAACAAATCACCAAGAAATCTATAAAAAATGCTATTGAGAAACTTTAATAAAAGCTACTTAAATAGGTTGTAATGTTTGATCAAAGTAAGTCTAAGAAGTCAGTGACCATTTTAATCAATGGGCAAAAGGATAGTTCAATCCAACAGATGATGTTTAGTGATAGTTTGAGTCTGAGATAATTTAAAATTTAGTAAATTGACTATACCTTTATCATTGCTATTCTCAAGCAAATAAAAAGGTTCTAAGTTGAAAGAATATGTAATCCAAAATTAACTTTCCATAGCTATCTGATTAACTAAAAATTCACCTAAAATTTGTTATAAATTATTCTATTAAATAGTACTTTGTATTTGTGATTTTTAGAAGTTAGAATGAAATTAGACATTTTGAAAAATAAAAAGTTTCGCCACTTACTGTGTAGGTTTTAGCGACACACTTTTTGCATGGCTCCCCCTGCAGGCAGGGACTTCTCTTAAGAGGATAATGGTATGCGGAATTATCAATAACTTAAAAAATTCCCCTTTGGTATGAAGGGGTGGCAGTCATAGACTGGCGGGGTAGTTTTTTTAAAAGAATTTTTAGAAAGAGTAGGAGATCAGATGAAGTTTAAAATTTATTATTAACAATTATATTAGTAATTCCAGCAATGGGATATTGTGGATTTATAGGTTGGATAACTGGATATCCAGAAGTTAAAACAGAAATTAAACAAAACCTTGAGAAAATGTATCAAGGAGATGAGTTTGAGGTAACTAGTGTTAGTTATTCAGATAATCTTAAAGGCTATAACTTCAAAGCTACAGATATCACCAGAGATATAACAAATAAAGGCTCATATTTCCCTCAAACTAATACTATATGGGCAAATGGTTTTATGTGGAGTGTTGTATTAGGACAATGGCGAGATATATTTGAACCGTATATAAAAAAGATAAGTAATAATTATTTGATTATTGGAGGTATAATGTCCCCAGAAAAAGCTACTGATTTTAGAAAGATTTTTATTCCTAGATGTTAAACTTAACTAGATAAATTAGGAAATAGATAAATGAGTAAAAAAAGAGTAACGTATACAGCTGATTTTAAAGCTAAAGTAATTATAGAATTGCTAGAAGGCGATATGACAGTTAATGAGATAGCAAGTAAGTATGATTTACTTCCTAAAAACGTGCATAATTGGAAGCAGCAATTTTTATCTAATGCTTGCTTAGCATTTGATAAAAGCTCTGTTGTTAAGGAGTATAAGCAGGAAATAGATGAGCTTAGAAAAGATAAAGATGCAACAAGTAAAGAACTAGGCGAGGTAATAGTAGAGAGGGATTTTTTAATGGGAAAGCTAAAAAGCTTGGTATCATCAAATGATAGAGTAAACTCTGTAGATACTAAGCTAGAATTATCTTTAAATAATCAGCTTAAACTATTATCTGTATCTAAGAGTGTGTACTATTATACACCAATATCAAAATTTAGTAGTAATGATGATATTAAACTATTAAATGCAATAGATTTGATACATACTAAACATCCATATTATGGTACGAGAAGTCTAGTAAAGTTGCTAAATAGATTAGGATTTCTAGTTGGAAGGAAGCTAATCAAAAGTGCTATGGAATTCATGGGTATTAAGGCATTGTATCCTAAAAAAAAGAGAACTGTCATTAATAAGCAACACAAGAAATATCCATACTTACTTAATGTATTTAAAAATGAGACGAATCAGGTTGTTATAGATAAAGCTAATAAGGTATGGAGTGCTGATATCACGTATATTAGACTAGAATGTGGGTATGCATATTTAGCAGCTTCATCTTTAAACTCTTTTGTATATCTCATCTTGTCTCCTTTTCTTAACACCTAAGTGTCCCAAATAGGAGGGTATGATCAGTTCAGATATAATCACAGGAGGTCAAGGTGATGATGTTTTAGCTGGAGGGGCAGGGTCAGATACTTATGAGTACTCATCTGGTGATGGCAATGATACTAGCAACTTAGCTGGAGATGGTTCTACAGATATACTCAAGCTAAATGATATCTCAAAAGATGATATATTATTCTCAAGAGTAGATGATGATTTACAGATTAACTTCCAAGATCAGCTATCATCAATAATTGTAGATGATTATTTTGAGTCACAATATAATAATGATTCCCTTATTATAGATGCAAATGATGAGTTTCAAATGTTGTTAGCCGCTAATGCAAATAAGATGTCTGAAATACTAGCAGCAAATACATCTAGTGAAGATATAGATGGAGGTAGTGTAGATGGCAGTAACCAAATTACCACACAAGTAGATGCATCACAATTAGCTGACCTATGGATGCCTAAGGATAAAACAGGTAGTTAGAATAAAATTTGAAATAATATCTATATTTTATTATTAAAATATTCTCTATCTGCTATATATATTGTTTTAATAGCTTTAGCATAAATATTTTTTTGTAAATCTTCATAACATACAGGTAAACTAACTATTGATTTATTTTTGATTTGTACATCTTGTTTAATGTTAGCTATAATTTGTTTAGATAATAAAAATCTTGCATATACAATGCTATGATCAGTGATTGGCTTAAGGTAGTCTATATTTGCTGACAAGTCCCATACAACATAATCTTCACCAAGGATTTTACATAATTGCAAAGGGTAGATTGGGTCTAATGAAGAATATATTGCTCCACCAAAACCCGTACCATGATAGTTTTTAGTATTTTCATTTAGATTAAATTTTAGATGAACTTCAAGAAAATCATTAGATACAAATATTATTTCACCACCAGTTGCTACAAAGGCTGGTAGCTCATTAAACCTTGCTATAAGTTGAGTTGATTTATCGTCAGATTTTTTATCTGTTTTAAAAACTGGGTTCATATTAATTACTAGTATTTTTTACCTTTTATTAACAAATTCTACAACTTTATCTAGAGCTATTTTAGCATTTGGTAATGGGCTAATTCCAATTATAGTCATAAAACCATGATACATTTCATCATCGTAATGTGTTTCAACTAAAGTCCCTTGTTGTTTTAATTTATCTTCATAAGCATAAATTCCATCTATTAAAATATCATGAGTAGCTGCTACTATTAGAGTATCCGGTTGCTTTATTGCTTCATAAAATAAAGGAGAAATTTTTGGATCTCTTAATCTCTTTGGCTGAGATAAAATTTTATCACCAAGATAGGCTTTAAGCATCATTTCACACCATTCTGCAGTTAGATGGTATTTATATTCATTAAATTTATGAGTACTTTCATATTTTGTATACATATCAACAGCTGGATAAAATAGGATTTGAGCTTTAGGCATGTTTTGTTGGCGTTCATGGCAAATTATAGCCACAAGATTTCCTCCAGCACTATCTCCCATAGCAAAGATATTCTCAGAGGCTATATCAAATCTACTAATATTTTTATATAACCAATCATAAGCAAATAGTGCATGATCAGCAGCAATAGGATACTTATGCTCAGGAGCTAAACCATATGCTAATGAGAATATGTCAAAGTTTCCCTTATCACAAAGATAACGACACACATGGTCATAAGTATCTATCGAGTTTAGACACCAGCCACCACCATGAATAAAAAGTAGCGCTTTACCATTTGGTTTTTTAGACTTATAGTGTCTTAGTATAGTATTATTCCCTAGTTTGATATCTTCTTCGAGAATATCAGGACGAGGAATTCTTTTAATTTGGCTAATAGATAAACTTTTAAAAATTTCACGCTGTTCTTTTAAGTCTATTTTTTTTATTCTTCTAATTTCTGGAGTGTCAAAGATTGCTTCTAAACTTGGGTGGTATGACATAGTTATTCCTTATTAAATCTTATGTATTCTTATAATTTCAATATTTATTTTTTCTAACTTTTTTGAGAGTTCTCTAGTTGCTCGATCTAAGGATTTTAGATTATCATCTTTTGTTAATCCTAAAATAGATGGTTTACGTGAATGGCCAATTAATGCTTTTAAGTCTAATCTTTCTTTTATTTTAATAAAATTCTCTAATAAATATTTAGCAGTATCTGCTTTTTTACCAAAGCCAAAACCTACATCAAAATAGATATTTTCTTTTGCTAAACCATTATTTATGAGAATTTGCTTTTTTTCCTCAATATATTTACATATATTATCTATAGCATTTTGTTTATTTAGATACTGATCTCTATCTGTTATACCCAGATTATGAGTTATTACATATTTCTTATTATATTTTGCAATTAACTTGGATTTTTGCTCAATATCATTACATTCAACATCATTTACCATCCATATAATATCATGATGTTTCTCCAAGATTTTGTGCATAACATCTAATTTACGTGTATCGATGCTAATTAATGGTTTATATTTTAAATTTGCGGTATTAGATTTTATATACTCTAGAAAAATATTGAGCTTTTTAAACTCTTCATCTACCGATATTACTCTAGCATTTGGTTTAGTTGATTCTGCCCCAATATCTATAATTTCAGCACCATTTTCGATAAGTTCATATAAGTTTGATTCGCGACGATCATCATCAAAATGGCCATCAGAGAAAGACTGATAAGATAGGTTTATAATGCCCATACGCATAGTATTTGAATGATTTTGTTTAAGTTTTTTAATCTTACCAAGCTCTTTTAATTTAATATTAAGATTTATATCTACTTTTTTAGGATGATACCAGCCTTTGGATAACTCTAGTAAAGGGGCTAAAGCAAAGTTACGATTAATTAATTCTTTGTGAGGGATTATAAGCTCATCTGTTTCTAGAATCAGATCTTCAGCAGCCAAAATATCTAGATCAATAATTCTTGGTGACCATACAGGAGCATTTAGATCTCTGCCAATGTCCTTTTCAATATTTTTTAATACTACCAAGAGCTCAGAAGGTGATAATGTTGAACTAATTTTTATAGCCGTATTTATAAAATTAATATCCCAGTCTTTAGGAGCATTTTCTTTAAGTAGAGCCTTACTGCTATATAATCCAGCTTTTTTTAGTATTTTTATATTTTGGTTAACGCTTAGAGCTTCTATTGCTAGATGAATATTCTCAAGTGTGAAACCTATATTTGTACCAATTCCTATAATATACTGCATACTAATCCCTAATAATAAAACAAGCAGATTTTATTTGTGAAACAGGAGGCGCTTTTATAAGTTTCAAGTACTTTATTTTTACATCATTATATTTTTTTTGAATAAAAAGAAATATTTGCTTAGCTAAGTATTCAATAAGATTATAATTAATATTATTACAGAATTTTTGGATATTGTTTCTTAAGGTATAGTAACAAATAGTTTCTTCTAAATCGTCAGTATCACTAGCAGAGTAGTTCTGATTAAATTCTAGTTCAATATCAAGCTTAATCATTTGCTTGTGAGCTCTTTCTTCCTCAGAATATCCTAAGCTGACATAAATTTCTAGTTCATTTAAAAATAAAGATTGTTGCATTTTATTAAAAGAAATTAAATATTAAATTTTAATTTAATATATCATATTAGCAAGCGCTTGGATAATTAATTACTTAAAAATGAGCCAACTTAAAAATTTTTTGGATAATATTAAAAAACACGATAAAAATATTTTTTTTTTTGGTACAAAAAAATCTCGTATCAAGAGGTTTTGAATAAATCTTATGATTTAGCTAGATTATTGGAATCTTATGGTTATAAAAAAATATTTTTTAATCTTAAAAATTCACCATTATCAATTAGTTTATATATTGCTAGTTGGATAGCTGATATAGACCTTTTTGTACCTATTAATCCTCGACTAGTTGATTCTGAACTTAAAAGTATATTAGAAGAAGACTCGTTATTTATAACAGATAAGTTAAGTCATTTAGAAATAAAAGGATTAGAAATACTATATGTAAAAGATGAAATAGAATTCTTAGATAATTTACCAAAGACACAGGATTATGAAATATTTGCAAAAGTAATAACTGCACATGTAAGCTCAGGAACCACAGGATTTTATCAAAAGCATCAACATAATATTAACCAAATCATAGAGTATGCGCAAAATAGGGTCGATGATTTAGGTATTAAGCAAGATGATCATTTATTGGTAGCTTTATCAATAAACCATGCATTTGCTTTTTCTTACCAGCTTTTACCGGCTTTGGTTATGGGGATAGATATTACAGTTATTCCAGAGTTCGATCCTAAACTAGTTGCTAAAATTATTAATGAGTTTAATGTAACTGCTTTAGGGTTGTTGCCAGCAATGTATCATTTTTTAATTAAAGAAAAAATTAATCAAAAAAATAAGTTACGTTATTTAAGTGTCGCAGGAGATATAACATCTGAATCTTTAAATAATTTAGTAAAAGTAAAACTAGGTATCCCATTGCAGAATGGAATAGGTATGACAGAAGTTTTTGGTTATGGTCAAAATACATCTAATAAGGATTGTAACACTGTAAAGATTTTTGCAGATACTAAGGTAAAAATAGCTAAATTTGAGAATAGTAATTACGGAAAGATTTTTATCAAAAATAATATGCTTCCTTTAAATAATAAAGGTGAGTGGTTAGAGACAGGTGATATAGGCAGCTTTGATAATCAAAAATATCAGCTTACCTTTTATGGTAGGTATAAAGATATTATAATAAAAGGCGGTTCAAATATTTCACCAATTGAGTTCGAAAAGTATATTCTAAAAATACCTGAAATTAAAAGCTGTGTTGTTGTTGGTAAATACGATAAAATATGGGGAGAAAGTATTTGGGCAATTTTAGTTTCTGATAAAGAGTATTTATTAGACTCTATAAATAATGAGCTTACTAAATATGTATCTGAATATAAGAAGCTAGATGGCGTTGTATATCTTGATAAGATTCCTATGACATTAACAGGTAAAACAGATAGAAAAAAGCTAAAAGAATTAATTAATAATGAACTCTAAAATACCTCAGTTTGCCATATTTGAAAATACTTTAGTAGATAGCGGGAATTACTATTTTTATAATCCTACTAAAGAAGTTATAGCTTATGATAAAGAATCTTTAGAATTAGCTTTTTATGAGTTAGAAAAGCTTCAGCAACAAGGCTTATACTTAGCTGGATATATTAGTTATGAGGCAGGTTATTATTTAAAAGATGAGTTAAAACACTTACGTTTACCTAATGATGGAAGACTACTTCATTTTGTGGCTTTTAAGAATCTTAGCTATGATGTGCCTAATTTCTCTAATATAGCTAGTTCTATAGATTTAATGATAGATAATCTTAGTTTTGAAGATTATTCTAAAGATTTTGAAAAAGTTCAATTAGCTCTCACAGATGGAGAGAGTTACGAAGTTAATTTAACTAAAAATATTCTTGCAGCATCTAGTTTTAGTAGCCAGGAATTATATAGTAGTTTAAAACAAAATCAGTTAGTTAAATATGCAGCATATTTACCGTTTTTGAATCCTGATCTAATATCAATTTCACCAGAACTTTTCTTTAAGAAAGAAAATAATACTATTATAGTAAGACCAATGAAAGGTACTGCTAGACTTAGCGGTAATGATCAAAAAGACTTAGAAATTTTTCAAGAACTAGAATCTTGTGACAAAAATAAAGCTGAGAACTTAATAATCGTTGATTTGCTAAGAAATGATTTATCAGGCATTGCAAATACTCATACAGTTAAGGTAGATAAACTTTTTTTAATAGAAAAATATAAAAATCTTTTACAAATGACCTCACAAATATCTGCCAATGTAGATAAACAAATATCTTTTAGAAAGATATTAGTTAGTTTATTTCCTTGTGGATCTATAACAGGAGCTCCTAAAAAAAGAACTATGGAGCTAATAAAACATATAGAAAAGCAAAATAGAGGGGTTTATACAGGGAGTATTGGTTATATATTACCTAATAATAATATGTGTTTTAATGTTGCTATAAGAACCATCCAGAAGTATTCAAACAATATCCAAATTGGAGTAGGAGGCGCTATAACTGTATATTCAGATGTGGAGTCTGAGTGGCATGAAATGGATACGAAAATAGCATTTATCAAACAAATGTATAAACCTGATTTTTCTTTGATAGAAAGTTTTTATTATAGTAATGGATTTAAATATTTACATTTACATTTGGAGCGTCTTGAAAATACAGTTAAACGATTATTTTTTGATATAAATATAGTGGATATTAAAAATCGACTAATTGACTACTGTAAAAAAATACATAAAAGCAAAGAGTATAAAATTCGTCTTGAATATAGCTATGATAAATCTCTTATTATTGAGCATAGTCAAATAGATACAAATATTAAGCAATCTGTTAAGCTAATAGTTTGTCCAGAGAGAGTAGATTCTAAAAATAAACTATTTCAATATAAAACAACTCATAATTCTACACGTGGTTTTTATACGCAAATGCATAATAAGTATATTAATACTAAAAATGACTACGAGCTTATATTTTTAAATGAAAATGACTATGTTACAGAAACTAGATTTCATAATATAATTATTGAAAAAGATAGGCAGCTATATACGCCAAAACTAGTCGATGGTGTTTTAAATGGTATTGCTAGAAAATCTATGATAATTGAGACAAATCTAAAACCTAAAAGTTTAACTATGGATGATTTAAAATATGCAGATAAAATATATCTTATCAATAGTGTTAGAGGCTTAACGCCAGCATACTTAGAGGTATAAGATGGTTTTATATATTGATCATTATGATTCATTTACAAATATTATAGTTGATTATATAACCTATCTTGGTCATAAGGTATGTGTAAAAAAAACAGATCAGGAAATAAAAAGTATTGAACAATATAGCCATATTATAATTGGGCCTGGACCTGGACATCCTAATGAATTAAAAGATAAATATTCAATTATTAAATATTGTGAGCAAAATAATAGACCTTTATTAGGTATATGTTTAGGTCATCAGCTAATAGCTCAGTACTATGGTTCTAGTATAATAAGAGCTAAACAGATATATCATGGAAAAATCTCTAAAATTAGAAAGCTAGAGGAATCTATATTATATAAAAATCATACAGAAAACTTTGATGTTACACGTTATCATTCATTAATAGTAGATGGAATTAATGATCCTCTAGTTACTATAGCTGTGGCTAATAATAATGAAATTATGGCTTTTGAGCATAAAGAGGTCAAAATTTTTGGGGTTCAATATCATCCAGAAGCATATTTGACTAAGTATGGCTTGGAAACTTTAAATAATTTTTTAAATAACTAGTATTCAAAGAACCCTTTTCATTATTTGTTTTGTTTAAGAGAGACTATTCCAACAAAGCTTAATAAAATAAAGATGATGCTTATTAAGATTGTAATGTTTATAGAAAATATAATTATAAATCCACTCAATACACATATTATAGAATTACCCAACATAGCAAGAGATGTTCGAAATCCTAAAATTTCACCTTGTTTATTATTCGATGTAGAATCTGAAAGCATAACTAATTGTAAATTATTGGCTGTACCAAATATTAAACCTAATATAATAAACTGAAAAATAACTAAATATAAGTTACTAGAGAGTAATAAAAGATAACCTATAATCATAATAGTAAGTATTAAATACAAGCTTTTTTAGGTAAGAATCTTTTATTTAAAATGAGGGAATATATAAAACACCTAAAGAAAGGCTTATACTATACACTGCTGTCAATATAGCTATAAACATAGAATTCATATTCCAATTATTGGCTAATATTATTGGATAAAATTCATAATAAGTCATAATAGAAAGCGATAAAAAAGTGCTACTAAATAATAAATATCTTATGGAATTATTATCAGCAGCTTTTAATAGATTTTTTATAATTCTAAACTCATTCAATAAATTTAATTTCTCATGAGAAATTTTTGAAATACTTTCTACAATTTTATATTTAACTAATATTGCTAATATAATAGATACAAGACAAGCAAAGTGATCATACCCTCCTATTTGGGACACTTAGGTGTTAAGAAAAGGAGACAAGATGAGATATACAAAAGAGTTTAAAGATGAAGCTGTTAAATTATGTTTACAACCAGATGCAAAAAGACGAGAAATAGCAGATAACTTAGGGGTTAAATATAAAACCATTTGCAGTTGGATATCCAAAGCCATGTCAAACCCTCAGAAAGAAATAAAGATAGATTATAAAACGCAGTACCAGCAACTATCTTTTGAAAATACTGATTTGAAGAAAAAACTCAAACAGGCAGAAACAGAGCGTGAAATACTAAAAAAGTCAGCAGCGTACTTTGCAAAGCAAAATCTGTAAGGTACGCCTTTATTAAGGAGCATTATAAAGTTATGCCAGTAACAACACTATGTAAATCTTTGAATGTGAGCACATCTTCATATTACAGATGGATTCATAAACCTATAGGTAAAAGGCAATATAATGATGCTGAACTAGATGATGCTATTTTAATGAACATAAATCTAGATATGGAAGTGTTAGGATATACAAAGAGCTTAAAGATATGGGTTGGAAAGTTACTCAACCTAGAGTATCTAAACGTATGAAATTACTTGGTTTACATGCTAAAGCGGCTCGTAAGCATAAGAAAACTACAGATTCTAACCACAACAAACATGTTTATGATAATTTATTAGAACAAAACTTCACTGCTTTATCTGTAAATCATAGGTGGGTTACAGATATAACTTATGTACCTACACAAGAGGGGTGGCTGTATCTTTGTGTGATTATAGATTTATTCTCAAGATCAGTTATTGGTTGGGCAATGGATTCTAGGATGAAAGCGGATTTAGTTTGTAATGCTTTAAATATGGCATTATTTAGAAGAAATTTTCCTAGTGGTGTGATTATACACTCTGATAAAGGGTCACAGTACTGTAGCAAACAATATCAAGACATTATTAAAGAACACTGGCTACTATCAAGTATGAGCTCTAAAGGATGCTGTTACGATAATGCTGCTTGTGAAAGTTTCTTTGGAACTTTAAAAGTAGAGTTAGTACATGATGAAAGATATAAAACTAGAGAAGAAGCTAAACTATCAATATTTGAATATATTGAAGCTTACTATAATACAAAAAGGAGACATTCTACAATAAATTATATGACTCCATATCAATTTGAATATATAATGGAAAATGAAGTAGTAAACTGTCCCAAATTGACGGGGTAGATCAATCAGAAAATTTTCCAATAGTTGGGGCACTTAAAAACTGACCA
Organism: Francisella halioticida; assembly: GCF_002211785.1. NCBI lineage: Bacteria > Pseudomonadati > Pseudomonadota > Gammaproteobacteria > Thiotrichales > Francisellaceae > Francisella > Francisella halioticida. The sequence continues at coordinate 1,421,871 of NZ_CP022132.1, read as the reverse complement.
AATGGATACGCTGCTAAAGTAAATCCTAAACCTATATATAATGCTTTTTTAGAATAAAAAGAAAACAGAATATTCTTATGTATAAACAGTGGAGCAAAAATAGCATAGGGCATTGATGTTCCGGTAACACTAAAAAATATTATAAGTAAGAGTATATATATTTGATCTCTGTTGTTAACTTTAGTGTTCATTTATCTTAAAAAGGGACTGGGTATTTTCTTCTCACCTTTTCTATATCTGCTAAAACTTCTTGAGATAATTCAAAATTAATAGCGTCTATATTTGTTTTGAGCTGTTGCATAGTAGTTGCTCCTATTATACTAGAGCTCATATACGATTTTCTAATTGTAAATGCTATTGCCATCTGGCAAATATCTAAGTTATGTTTTTTAGCTATATCAATATATCTATTTATAACTTCATCTTTTACATCAAGTCTATAATCTAGCATATCTTTTAAACTCTGATTAGAAAAAAACTTATTTGACATACGTGACTGATCTGGACGTTTATTATTAGTATATTTACCAGTTATAATCCCTTGCTCGAGAGGCGACCATGTTAAATATGAAATCTCTTCGAGTGCACAGGTTTCCATAATATCAGTTTCATCTCTACGGCGTAGTAAATTATATTCATTTTGTAGGCTTTGAATACGTGGTAAATTATATTTTTCCGAGAGATTAATAAATTGGCTAATTCCCCATGCTGAATCATTTGATATTCCAATGTGTTTAATTTTACCAGCTTTAATAAGGTCATTGCAGGTTTGTAAAGTTTCTAAAATATTCTCAATAATCTGTGGTTTATCCAAATTATTTTTAGTAGGCTCAAAGTTCCACCATAAATTAAAATGGTAGTGTGGTCTATTCATAGGCCAATGAAATTGGTAAAGATCAATATAATCAGTTTTTAACCTTTTGAGACTATTATCTACAGCTAAAATAATATTTCTCTTATTAATTAGAGGAGTATCTTCATTTCTAGCATAAGAAATAGGTGAGAATTTTGTTGCTAGGATAACTTTTTCTCTTTTTTTTGTAGATTCAATCCAATTTCCTATAATCTCCTCTGTTTTTCCATAAGTTTCAGGAGTTCTAGGGAAAGCATACATTTCAGCAGTATCCCAAAAATTCACACCTTTAGAAAGAGCATAATCCATTTGTTCAAAACCCTCTTTCTGAGAATTTTGTTGCCCCCAGGTCATAGTTCCCAAGCATATTCTACTAATATTGATATCAGTTTTACCTAATTTTGTATATTTCATATTCTATTGACCTTATTTAATTTAGTAACAGATTATAATAAATAAACTATCCCTGTTATTCAATACCACTTTATAAAATATTTTTATTCCTTGCTTTTATGCAGCATCTAAAATACCAGAATATACTTCATCAGGAGTCATATATCCAATACTAGAATGTAGTCTTTCATTGTTGTAAATATTAATATATTCTTTGATACCTACTTTAGCCTCTTTCATAGTTATATATGATGCCGGATAAACATTTTCATATTTCAGTGTTCTCCAAAATCTCTCAATTGCAATATTATCTATAGATCTTCCTTTAGCATCCATAGATATATTTATTTTATTATCAGATAATATTTTAATATGCTCTTTTGCTGTATATTGAGTTCCTTGATCAGAGTTAAAGATATCAGGTTTACCATATTTAAATAAAGCTTCTTTTAACACACTAGTTGTTAGATGTGTATCCATAGTATTAAAAATCTTCCAAGCTAGTATTTTCTTGCTATGCCAATCTATTATGGCTGCTAAATATGCATACCCACATTCTAGTCTAATATACGTGATATCAGCACTCCATACCTTATTAGCTTTATCTATAACAACCTGATTCGTCTCATTTTTAAATACATTAAGTAAGTATGGATATTTCTTGTGTTGCTTATTAATGACAGTTGTCTTTTTTTATGGGACTTTTGATGTCTGGGCATTGAATAAATTATAATAATCTCCATGTAAATAATTTTGAAATAGATCATTATATGTCCTTTCCTTTTGGTAATTTTGCCTATACAAATTCATTTAGAGAAGAGTTATATGATAGCTTTGAAACTTATGCTGATACCACATTTGAATTAATAGATGCTTTATCATCATCAAATGCTAAAACTGCTGTTGAGCTATCTTTATCCCCATTTTTTACTCGACAATATAGCAGCATATCTCAGATACTAAAGATAGAATCACAATCATCGATATTGGGTAAAGTGGGAACAAAATTGATTAATGAAATAAAATTAAACAATTCATCCAACATACATTTTTATGCTCTAGATGAAACATCAATCTTAAAGCCTAACTCAAAAAGCATGGATGGAAGAAGATTTGTTTATGGATTGACTAATGGTACGGGTAAAGTTGGCATAGGTCATTCATACTCTTATTTAGTATACTTAGGTCAGGAGATGGGGCAATGGGTGGTACCTGTTAATTTGCAGCGAGTGACTGCTGCTTGATTCTGGTATTAGTGTAAGCTTAGATCAATTCCATAAATACATATCTAATCAAGAGAATTCAGGAGATATTAATGTTCTGATTGGTGACTCAAAATACAGTTCAATGGAATGTATTCATAGAGTTTACTCAGAACATAATAATACATTATTGTTAAGCAGGCTTAACTCTGTTAGAAATTTATCTTTTCAAGATCATAGTGATAATAAGCTCAAAAAATATGGTGAGTCTTTTAAATTAAATGATGAATCAATATGGACTACAGCTCCATCTGATTCTGAACAATGTGAAATAGTTACTACACGAGGAAAAGTATATACTGTAAAATTGACTCGTTGGAATAATTTAATTATTCATGGAAAAAGGAACATGCCAATGCATGAGAATTGTTTTGATATTGTTAAAGTTCAAGTTTTTAAAGACAATGGAGATCCAGTATACTACAAAAATATGTGGTTGATGTTAGCTGGCAAAGATAGAGGAAAGCTGACTAGTTTTATACTACCCCAATAAATTAAACAATATTTTCAATTATTTAGTTCCCATCTAAGCCGCCCGTTTTTCCAATAAGTTATCGTAATAAAATTCCATAGGTTTTTTATAATTGATAGACTCATGAAATCTTCTATTATTATAAAAATCGATATAATCATCCACATCGTTTCTTAGTTCAACAATGACAGGATATTGATTTAAATAAAATCTCTCACATTTAGCACTTCTCCAAAATCTTTCGATGCAAATGTTATCAGTTGCTCTACCTTTACCATCCATAGATATAGTAATTTTTTTATCCAATAATATTTGGATATGAATGTTAGATGTGTACTGGCTACCTTGATCAGTGTTAAATATTTCTGGTACTCCATATTTATACAGAGCTTCATTTAAAACTTTCATAACTAAACTACTATCCATAGTGTTGGATATCTCCCAACTTAGTACAGCCTTAGAGTACCAATCAATAATAGCTGCCATATAAACTGTGCCAGCATCAGTCTTAATATATGTAATATCTGTAGACCAAACTTGATTAGGTCTCAATATGCTTAAACCTTTTAGTTTGTAACTATAAATAGCATGCTCTTTGTTAGGTTCAGATAAGTTTAAGTTTGGTTTTTTCACCGCCAATATAGCTTTGATGCCTAACTCTTTACGATACTTTTGTACTGTGTTCTCACAGATGCTAAACCCATCTTCTATTAATTGCTTATGAGCTTTTATATAGCCGTAGCAGGGAATCTCCTCATGTATCTGTATAAGCTTTGCTTTTACTTCTTCTTTATGTTCGTTAACCACAGGCTTGTAATATAAACCAGCTCTAGAAACTTCTAATAAGAAACTTTGTTTTACAACAGATAATTTATGCTTAGGATCAATTATCGCTTTTCTATCAGATAATCCCAAGCTTACGAGCTTTCCCTCAAGAAATTCCTTCTCAATTGTTAGTTGTCCAACCTTCTTAGAATACTGATCTATCTTGGTTTGAAGCTTTGCATTGTCTTTTTTATATTGTGATACTGATTTGGATGGATCCATTGCCAACTCAGCATTTTCTAAAAAGGCTGTTTTTCAATTATTTATGTTTTTGGGCGTAATATTATATTTTACTGATAACTGTGTGATTGTTTGATCTTTCCCCAATACTTCCAAGACAACTTTAGTCTTAAATTCAACGGTATATATTTTTCTCTTATTACTCATTTACATTTATCCTAAATTGCTCATTTATAGTTTAGCTACTTTAGGAACTAAATTCTCAAAATTGTTGTTACAATTTCATGGGGTATTATATTTTGAAATATTTTCTAGATATTCAAGTAGATTTAATATTGAGCATTTCTTTAGGTTTTCTAAGCAACATTTACTTTTAGGTAAATATGAAACTCCAGATACTCCAACACTAGATATTTGGAATCAAGTTAGTGTACTTGCCTACATAAATTCACTTGCATGTGCAAGTTTATTGGATACGGATTTATTACATCCTTGGCAAAAACAAATGCGTAAAAACAATAGTATTTACACGCCTTATCAAGTGCAAAGGAATCTATCAACCATATTACAAGAGATTGGTTCACCAGCAAAGCATTGTGTATATAAATCTCATGGATATGGACGAGCTCCAGGTACTATTTTAAATAAAAGAGCTTCTTATCAGCCTTATAAAAAATCAGAAAATAGTGAGTATGGTAAAAAACAAAAAATACCAGACTCTAAGATAGTTTTGAAAAAGTCTAAAAATGAAATAATTGGTGTTCTAGAACTAACAAATCATCAAACTAATTTGTTAAATTCCTATATAAATTAGGCAGATTTTAGAAAATTATATAGTATTTGAGATTCCGCTGATAGGTGGAAGAGATTACTACACATCAAAAGTCCTATTTTAGGATACAATGCCTTAATACCCATGAATTCTATAGCACTTTTGATTAGCTTCCTTCCAACTAGAAATCCTAATCTATTTAGCAACTTTACTAGCCTTCTCGTACCATAATATGGATGTTTAGTATGTATCAAATCTATTGCATTTAATAGTTTAATATCATCATTACTACTAAATTTTGATATTGGTGTATAATAGTACACACTCTTAGATACAGATAATAGTTTAAGCTGATTATTTAAAGATAATTCTAGCTTAGTATCTACAGAGTTTACTCTATCATTTGATGATACCAAGCTTTTTAGCTTTCCCATTAAAAAATCCCTCTCTACTATTACCTCGCCTAGTTCTTTACTTGTTGCATCTTTATCTTTTCTAAGCTCATCTATTTCCTGCTTATACTCCTTAACAACAGAGCTTTTATCAAATGCTAAGCAAGCATTAGATAAAAATTGCTGCTTCCAATTATGCACGTTTTTAGGAAGTAAATCATACTTACTTGCTATCTCATTAACTGTCATATCGCCTTCTAGCAATTCTATAATTACTTTAGCTTTAAAATCAGCTGTATACGTTACTCTTTTTTTACTCATTTATCCATTTCCTAATTTATCTAGTTAAGTTTAACATCTAGGAATAAAAATCTTTCTAAAATCAGTAGCTTTTTCTGGGGACATTATATTTTGTTATTCTTAAATTAATAATGACTAAAATTTAATAAAAATTTAATTGTTCTAGACTTTAGGCCTAGTAACTATTATTATCTAGGAAAATTCATAGAAAGAGGCTTAAAATGTCAGATAATAGATATGAAATTACAAAAAAAGTAACAATTGTAGGAATGTTTGTAAATGCATTGCTTGCAATATCTAAAACAATAGTTGGAGTAGTTGGGCGCTCACCAGCCTTATTTGCAGATGGTATTCACTCTTTTTCAGACGTGTTGAGTGACTTTATGGTTTTGTTTGCAGCAAAATATGCAAATAAAGGTGAAGATCATAATCATCCATACGGTCATGAAAGATTTGAGACATTAGCAACACTTGTGCTTTCTGGTATGCTTATAGCTATTGGTTTTATGATTGTTTATCATTCATTAGCAGACTTAATTAGTGGCAACTATGTTACCCCAGATAGATTTACAGTTTTTGCAGCTATTTTTTCGATAATAGGTAATGAGTTTATTTATCAATATACCATGAGAGCCGCAAATAAAATTAATTCTGATATGTTAAGAGCAAATGCATTGCATAGTCGTTCTGATATGTGGTCTTCAGTAGTTGTTTTAATTGGCTTAATAGGATCTTTTTTAGGGTTTGCATGGATGGATGCTATAGCTGCTCTTGTGGTATGCTATATGATTGTCAAAATGGGCGTCAAATGGGGCTACTATGCTGTTGCTGAATTGATTGATGAAGGTGTAGATGACGAAACGCGTAAGAATATAAAAGCAATAATAACAGGTACTGAAGGGGTTGAAGATTTTCACTACTTAAGAACGAGGAAAATGGCCAGTAAAATTGTTTTAGATGTCCATGTTTTGGTTAATAAGTTTAGTACAGCTTCAGAGGGTCATTATATTGCAGAGATTGTCAAAAGTAATATTTATCACAATATTGAAAATATAAAAGATATCACAGTACATGTTGATGTTACAAACCATGAAGACAGTGTAATAAAACTAGAAAATTTTGAGCCATCAAGAAAAGATATTTTTAAAATTATATCTGAATTTTTTGCTGAAAATAATCTAGATTTAAAAGTTATTTTATCAAAAAGAAGCTCTATATATTATTTTGATAATGAAATAATTGTTGATCTTTATGTTAAAAGATCAAATGATTTAAAAAGATACTCAAATGAGTTGAAGAATCTAGCATATAAAGATTATAATATTAGTATTAATCTATACTGTCAGCTTGTTGATAAGTAATTTGTAAGGTTCTTAAATGAAAATTAGAAAAGCAGTATTTCCTGTTGCCGGTTGGGGTACTAGATTTTTACCAGCAACAAAATCATGCCCCAAAGAAATGTTGACAGTAGTCGACAAACCTCTTATACAATATGCTGTAGAAGAAGCAATTGAATCTGGTTGTAAAGAAATAATATTTGTTACGAGTTCTAATAAAAAATCTTTAGAAGATCATTTTGATAGAAATTTTGAATTAGAGTATTCACTTGAAAAAAAGCAGAAGTATGAGTTGCTAGAGATGGTGAGAAACATTATTCCAAAAGATGTAAGTTTTTTCTTTGTGCGCCAGCCCGAGGCTCTTGGATTAGGTCATGCAGTATTGTGTGCTAAACCTCTTGTTGGAATTGAAGATTTTGCAGTTATATTACCTGATGATCTTATTTATAATCATGATTGTGGTACTGGAGTTTTAAAACAGATGGTTAAGTCTGTTGAAGGTACTGATATTAGAGGATGCATAGCTACTCAACAAGTTAAAAAAACTGAAACAGAATCATATGGTATTGTTGCAAAAGATCAGCAAGACATGATAAAAGCAATTGTAGAAAAGCCTTCCCCAGAAAAAACACCATCAACAAATGCTGTGGTTGGTAGATATTTATTACCCAATAAAATTTTTAGATGCTTAGAGATGACATCTGAAGGAGCTGGTGGTGAAATTCAATTAACAGATGCTATTGCTAAGTTAATAGAGCAGGAGGAGAAAATACTTTCTTATGAATTCAAAGGAACTCGTTATGATTGTGGTAGTAAATTAGGGTTTTTAATCGCTAACTATGAAATAGCTCTGAAGCATCAAGAATTGGGTGAAAAATTCAAAAATTATCTTCAAAATAGACACTAAATTTGTTAATAACCTACTATTCTATAACTTAAAATTTTTCTTAAATATGCTATTATGAAGTTAAGATTGAATTTATTTTATTAGTGGTCATGATGCCGTATTCAAAATTTCAAGTATCTCAAGAGTTTATTGATAGTTCTCATGTTAATAGTGAATTGTATGAAAAGCTTTATAAAGAATCTTTAAGTAACTCAGAAGAGTTTTGGTCTAAACAAGCAAATCGTATACATTGGGATAAACCCTTTAGCAAAGCATCTAATAGTAGTTTTGAACCTGTTAATATAAAATGGTTTGAAGATGGGCAGTTAAATGTTTGTTATAACTGTGTAGATAGACATCTACCAGAAAGAGCTAACCAAGTAGCATTTATATGGCAAGCTGATAATCCAAAGAAATCAAGAAAAATCACATATCGAGAGCTTTATCATAGAGTATGTGAGATGGCTAATATTTTAGAAAATAATGGTGTAAAACAGGGTGATATTGTAACTATATACATGCCATTAGTACCAGAATCAATATATGCAATGTTAGCATGTGCGCGTATAGGTGCGACACATTCTGTCGTATTTGGTGGGTTCTCTGCAGAGTCTTTAAAACATCGTATTATAAATGCTAAAAGTGACTTTATAATAACAGTTGATGAGTCTGTCAGGTGTGGTAAAAAAATCCCTATGAAAGCAGCTGTTGACAAAATCATACCTGATATTGGTTTTGTTAGAAAAGTTTTAGTAGTACGTAATACAGAAACAGATAATATATCATGGAATGAAAAACTTGATATTTGCTATTCAGAAGAATTAAAAAAAGTTTCAAATGAACATAAACCAAAATCTTTTAAAGCAGAAACTCCCTTATTTATGTTGTATACTTCAGGTTCAACTGGAGCCCCTAAAGGTTTAGTACATACATCAGGAGGATATTTAGTTTATGCTAGTATGACACATAAATTAGTATTTGACCATAAAGATCACGATGTGTATTGGTGCACAGCAGATATTGGCTGGATAACCGGGCATACATATGTAGTTTATGGACCTCTTGCTAATGGAGCCACTTCGGTTATATTTGAGGGCGTACCTACATACCCAGATGCTTCAAGACTATGGCAAGAAGTTGATCAACATAATGTTAGCATTTTATATACAGCGCCAACTTTAGTTAGATCTTTATTAAAGGTTGGTGATGATTATCTTAAAACTACAAGAAGAAAATCTCTACGAGTACTAGGATCAGTTGGTGAACCAATCAATCCTGAAGCATGGCATTGGTTTGTAGAAAAAGCTGGTAATAATCAAGCTCCTTTAGTAGATACCTGGTGGCAAACTGAAACCGGTGGGCATATGATTACACCTTTGCCAGGAGCACATAAGTTAAAACCTGGATCTGCTTCTAAGCCCTTTTTTGGTGTTGAAGTTGCTTTATTTGATACAGAGGGCAACGAAATACATGGTGAAGGAAAAGGTGCTTTATGTATAAAAAGAGCTACTCCTGGAATGGCAAGAACTATCTTTGGAGATCATGATAGATATTTGCAAACTTATTTTTCTAGCTTTAAAGGGCATTATTTCTCAGGGGATGCAGCTAGAAGGGATGCGGATGGTTATATCTGGATAGAAGGGCGTATGGATGATGTAATAAATGTTTCAGGACATAGAATGGCAACTGCAGAAATAGAAGCAGCTCTAAATACTCATCCTGCAGTTGCTGAAAGTGCTGTTGTTGGTATGCCTCATGATATTAAAGGAGAGGCTATATATGTTTATTGTATTCTTAAGAAAAATGAAGATAATAACCAAATAGCTCTTGATGATGTTAGTAAATCTTTAATTAAATATGTTCGTCAAGAGATTGGTCCTGTAGCAACACCAGAGGTTATTCAGTTTACTCCAGAGCTTCCAAAAACTAGGTCAGGTAAGATTATGCGTAGAATTTTAAGAAAAATAGCAGCAAAAGATTTTGAAAATTTTGGAGATATCTCTACACTATTAAATCCAGATATAGTAGAGTATCTAAAAAATAATAGATAAAATTAAATCATGAATAATTCTTCTTTAGTAAAAGGCTATTTTAAGATAGTTCTGGCTTTGTTTTTTTGGGCTAGTTTATATCATATTGCTCCTTTACCACTTAAATATGTTGATATATATTTAGTAGGTCTGATACGTTATGTTTTTGCATCATTGATTTTTCTGGTAATACACTATTATTATACTAAGACATTTTTTCCTAAGCTTAATATAAAACAATGGCTATACGTTATAGCTGTAGGTTTTTTTGGAGTGTTTCTGTACAATATAACGTTTTTATGGGCAGAAAAGTTAATATCTGGAAACATTGTAGCCATTATTTATGCTTTTACGCCATGTCTTATTATAATATTATCAAGTTATATATTTAGTTTAAAAGTTAATCAGCAAGCAAAAGTCGGTATTCTTGTAGCATTGCTTGGTACTGTGGGGGTTGTTTTGTTCTCAAGTGGTGCGTCTGCTTCTGAATGTTTGAGTGGTATACAAATTAATGCTGGTGAAGTACTAAGTGTACTAGCTGTTATATGTTTTGCTGCTTATGCAATATTAGGTAAATGTTGTGTAAGAGAAGGCATTCATATGATTACTATAAATACTTACGCAGCAATTGTTGGTATGATAATGTTTGCTATAGTTAGTTTATTTAAGTCAGATTTTTCTCAACTTGCTCATACTGATATCAAATTTTGGGGAAGTATGCTTTATATAGCAGCATTTGCAACTGTAGTTGCCTATGTTTGGTATCTTGGAGCCCTTGAGGAAATAGGAGTATACAAAACAGCAGTTTTTCAAAATACTTTACCATTTTTAGTTATTTTTATAGGTTTTCTTTTTTATGGAGAGACTATTTCTATTCTATCTTTATTATTTGGAGGAGTAGTATTTTTAGGAGTATACATAACTAATGCAGCTGTTAATAAAAAGTCAGCTAGCTAGTTAGATAAAAACTATAATCATACTTAAAAAAGTTTTAAGCTTTACCTTCTTCCTCCCCCCATTCTCATACCCATTGAGCTAGCTATTGGCATACTTCTGTTAAAGTTTATATGTTGTTGAGTATAATGGTTAGCTTCTCTATCCATGTTGTACCATTTTGTTCTAGTAGCATTAGCTAGTCTATGCTGATCATGCCTACGGAAATAATATTCACACATATAAGGAATATAGCTATAAGAAGAATAGTCGTTATCATAGTATTGAGAACATTCTCCTGAATAATAACTATTTTCTATCTGGTTATTATTAAACTGTCCCTGTTATTCAATACCACTTTATAAAATATTTTTATTCCTTGCTTTTATGCAGCATCTAAAATACCAGAATATACTTCATCAGGAGTCATATATCCAATACTAGAATGTAGTCTTTCATTGTTGTAAATATCAATATATTCTTTGATACCTACTTTAGCCTCTTTCATAGTTATATATGATGCCGGATAAACATTTTCATATTTCAGTGTTCTCCAAAATCTCTCAATTGCAATATTATCTATAGATCTTCCTTTAGCATCCATAGATATATTTATTTTATTATCAGATATTATTTTAATATGCTCTTTTGCTGTATATTGAGTTCCTTGATCAGAGTTAAAGATATCAGGTTTACCATATTTAAATAACGCTTCTTTTAACACACTAGTTGTTAGATGTGTATCCATAGTATTAGAAATCTTCCAAGCTAGTGTTTTCTTGCTATGCCAATCTATTATGGCTGCTAAATATGCATACCCACATTCTAGTCTAATATACGTGATATCAGCACTCCATACCTTATTAGCTTTATCTATAACAACCTGATTCGTCTCATTTTTAAATACATTAAGTAAGTATGGATATTTCTTGTGTTGCTTATTAATGACAGTTGTCTTTTTTTTAGGATACAATGCCTTAATACCCATGAATTCCATAGCACTTTTGATTAGCTTCCTTCCAACTAGAAATCCTAATCTATTTAGCAACTTTACTAGCCTTCTCGTACCATAATATGGATGTTTAGTATGTATCAAATCTATTGCATTTAATAGTTTAATATCATCATTACTACTAAATTTTGATATTGGTGTATAATAGTACACACTCTTAGATACAGATAATAGTTTAAGCTGATTATTTAAAGATAATTCTAGCTTAGTATCTACAGAGTTTACTCTATCATTTGATGATACCAAGCTTTTTAGCTTTCCCATTAAAAAATCCCTCTCTACTATTACCTCGACTAGTTCTTTACTTGTTGCATCTTTATCTTTTCTAAGCTCATCTATTTCCTGCTTATACTCCTTAACAATAGAGCTTTTATCAAATGCTAAGCAAGCATTAGATAAAAATTGCTGCTTCCAATTATGCACGTTTTTAGGAAGTAAATCATACTTACTTGCTATCTCATTAACTGTCATATCGCCTTCTAGCAATTCTATAATTACTTTAGCTTTAAAATCAGCTGTATACGTTACTCTTTTTTTACTCATTTATCTATTTCCTAATTTATCTAGTTAAGTTTAACATCTAGGAATAAAAATCTTTCTAAAATCAGTAGCTTTTTATGGGGACATTATATATTATTAGTTTGATTTGGAATATTAAGATTATTATTTATAGTAATTTTACTAGGGCTTGAAGGCTCATTAATTACATTTATATTTCCAAGATTAAGTTTTTGAGAGTTCTTAGTTGGTGTATTAGAAAAAGAAGGCACTCCATCATTATTATTTTCATACATGTCAGAGGCGAAGGAGCAATTAAAAACAAACCAGAAAATGTTAATTAAAAATATTCTATTTTTCATCCAATACTCCTAAGAAGTTCTTGTTTTATTTAAGAAAGGACTTCTCTTTTTTTATTTCTAATAGCTCTTTTAATATTACCCCAATAATTAAGCTAAATACTATAAGTACAAAAATAAGAGTCATTCCTATTTCCATCCATATTGTTTTATAGCTATTTAGGTATATAGTTTTTTCAAGTATTCCTCGAGTGTTTTTGGGTAGCTCTTTTTCTATTTTGCCGTTAGTGCTAATAACTGATGTTATACCATTACTTGTTGTTGTTAAAACAAATTTAGCATTTTCAATAGCCCTTACTTGAGATATTTGTAATTGTTGGTCACGAGCTATAGAATCACCAAACCATGAATCATCACTAATTACAGATATTAGTTTAGCTCCTTGTAATTGGTCTCTTACTTGTTCAGGGTAACCAACTTCATAGCATATAAAGTTAGCTAAAGGGTAGCCAAAAGCATTCATTATTGGTTGAACTTTATGGCCAGCATTAAAATTACTAAGGCCAGCACTATCAACATAACCAAAAAATTTAATTGGGAAATATTCACCAAAAGGAACAAGGTGATGTTTATTATAAACCCCATGACCTTTGCCTATAATAATAGAACTATTATAAACTTTAGAAGAATTATTTGATTGTTCTATACTCAATGAACCAATTAATAAAGCACTATTATTTTTATTTGCTATTTTAGCAAGCATATTAAAATAAGGGCTTAAATATTGTCTATAGCTTGGAATTGCATTTTCTGATAATATTATTAAAGCATTTTTATGTTTTTTAGCTACATTCTCATAGTATTTTTCCATTTTCACAAAATTATCACGATCCCATTTAAATCCTTGGATAAAGTCACCTTGAACTAAATCAACCTTCTGTAATTGATCTGTTTTTACAGGTGGTTGATTGTGCTGAATAATAAACCCACATACGTATAAAATACAAATAATAACTATAGATGAAATAATCTTTTTAGTATTGCTTCTATTACAAATACAGAAAGTTATCAAACAAGCAATAAAAACGATAATATAGCTAACTAGATAAACTCCACCTATATTTGCAAACCATACTAGGGGAGATTCTGTTTGGGAGTAGCCTAGTGAAACCCAAGGAAATCCTCCCCATAAGAGATTAGCCTTAACTATTTCAAATAATGTCCATAGTGCTGGGTATATTAAGATTTTAGTGAAATTATTGGCTTTTCTAGTGAGGATATAGCTGAAAGTTCCAAAGGGAATAATATGCAAAAAGCTCAATAAAATAACTAGTGCAATAGCCGCAGCTAGCCCAGCAGCTACCGATTGAGTAAATAGATGTATGCTTATATATACCCAAGATACACTAGTGCCAAAAAAGCCAAATCCGAATAGAGCAGAAGTGAAAAAAGCACTACGATTTTTTTTAGATCTACTCAATATGTGAAAAAAAATTACTAGAGATACTATTGCTAATATATCTATTCGAAAAGGTGCAAATGCTAAAGTTAGCAGTGCACCACTTAAAACTGTAACTATTGCTTTAAATATATTGTTCTTCATTATTCTTCAAATTTTCGATTAAAACTTTAATAATTTTGCGATTATCGGCTTCTTGGATTGTAAATTTTAGCCCATCAAAGACAATACTATCACCTTTTTGTGGTAAACATTCTAAAGTTTGAATAATCATACCTGCTATAGTGTCATAGTTGTTATCATCATCTATTGAGGTATTAAAATACTCATTGAAATCTTCTATGGAAGTTGTAGCATCAATTATAAACTTATTATTAGATATTTTTATAATATTTTCACTTGTTATGTCAAATTCATCTTCAATATCACCAACAATTTCTTCTAGAACATCTTCTATTGTGATTAAGCCAGAAATAGCACCATATTCATCAACTACTATTGCTATATGATTTTGACTATTCTTAAAATCTTTTAACATTGAGTTTAGTTTTTTTGTCTCAGGGATAAAAATAGCAGGGCGGAGAATACTCTTAATATCTTGTGCTTTTAATTCACCATTTGTTGTAGACTCAATCTCTTTTTCAAAGATTAATTTTAATAAATCTTTTGAATGTAATATTCCTAATACTTCAGATTTATCTTCACAATATACAGGCAAACGTGTGTGACTTGAGTTTATAGTCTTTTTTAAAATTTCTTTAACTGACATAGACATATCTACAGCAACTATTTTAGTGTGGGAAATCATAATATCACCAACATCTAAAGATGATATTTCCATCGCACCAATAAGCATGTTTTGAGAAGTCTTATCAATTACCCCATTATCTGCGGCCTTATTGATAGCATCTATAAGAGCAGCTTCACTTTTAATATTAAAAATACTTGATGTGATTTTTTTTATGAAAGGGTTATTCTCTGACATTATTAATTCTCTTGTATAAAATATGGATTATCTATTCCTAGTTTAGCTAGTAACTCTATCTCTAAACTTTCCATTTTTTCAGCTTCTTTATCATCTATATGATCGTACCCTAGTAGGTGTAATAAGCCATGAATAAAAATATGTTGCCAATGATTTTCTAAAGTTTTATTTTGCTCTTTGGCCTCTTGTTCTAGTACTTTGGGAGCAATAACAATGTCACCTAAAAAATCATCTATTATATCATCAGGTAAACCTTCAGGCCTATCAAATTCGAAAGATATAATATTTGTTGGTTTATCTTTGTTACGAAACTGTTTATTTAGTTGTTGAATTTCATCATTTGACACAATACCTACATTTACTTCAGCTTGGGTAATATTGTGTTTATCTGCGATGAGTTTAAAACATTTAATTAGTAGACCTTTACCCGGTATGGGGTGTTCATCATCATTAATTATATTTAGAGTTAAATCATTCATTCTTATATATTCTCTTCATGCTTATCATAAGCATTAACAATTTTTTGAACTATTTGATGACGGACAATATCTACTGATTTTAGATAACTAATAGCTATGCCATCAATATTATCAAGAATTGATAGAGCATGTCTTAAACCAGAAGTTACATTTTTAGGTAAATCAACTTGTGTAATATCACCAGTTATAACTGCCGTAGTATTAAAACCAATCCTTGTTAGAAACATTTTCATTTGTTCTTTTGTAGTATTTTGACTTTCATCAAGTACAATAAAAGAGTCATTAATTGTTCTACCACGCATATATGCTAGTGGAGCAATTTCTATAGCTTGTTTCTCAATTAGCTTTGTGACTTTCTCTACACCCATAAAGTCAAAGAGAGCATCATACATTGGACGTAAATATGGATCAATTTTTTGGGCTAAGTCGCCAGGTAAGAATCCTAGTTTTTCACCAGCCTCAACAGCAGGGCGTACAAGCACAATTCTTCTAACTTCACCTTTTTCATATGCAGATACCGCGCAAGCAATAGCCATATATGTTTTACCTGTACCGGCAGGTCCAACACCAAAAGTTACAAAGTTGTTTTTGATATTATCAAGATATATAGCTTGATTATGTGTACGAGCTTTGAGTTTTTTGCTTCTAAGTTGTACTTCAGCTTCTTGGAGTTTCTTTTTAGATTTAGCTTGAGGAGTTTTTTCTTTTGCAGTTGCATTTAGAATAGTTGTAATTTGCTCCAAGTCTAGTTCTGTATTTCCAGCTAAGATCTCAGCATAGCATGATTTAATAAATCTTTTTGCCTGAGTATTATTTGTACTTGAATCACTTGATATTTCAAATTCATCAGCACGATGCTTAATTTCAACACTAAAATAGTTTTTAATAGCACGGACATTTTCATCAAGATTGCCGCAAAGCTGCATCATAGCATCGTAATTGTATGGCTCTAAAACAAATTGAGTTTTATTCATGTTATTAAGCAATCTCTCCTCTTAGAGAATTTGGTAGGCTTTCTGTTATTGTAACCGTAGTGAACTGACCAATCAAAGATTTATTGCCTCTAAAATTAACAATTCTATTATTTTCAGTTCTGCCAGCTAAAACATCATCAGCTTTTTTAGATGTTCCCTCAACAAGTATACGTTGTTTAGTACCAACCATTTGTCTGGAGATGATATGAGAATTGCTATTAAGCAAATTTTGTAGCCTTGTTAATCTATCTTTTTTCACTTCAATAGGAGTATCATCAGGTAGATCTGAAGCTGGAGTGCCTGGACGTTTACTATAAATAAAGCTAAAAGATTGATCAAAGTTTACATCTTTTACTAGATCAAGAAGTTTTTGGAAATCTTCTTCTGTTTCACCAGGGAAACCGACAATAAAATCAGATGAGATAGTAATATCTGGGCGAATAGCTCTTAGTTTTCTAATTTTTTGTTTGAATTCTAATATAGTATGATTTCTTTTCATATTTGTAAGAATTCTATCTGAGCCGTGCTGCACAGGTAGATGCAATTGATTTGCCAATTCTGGAACACTACCATAAGCATCAATTAGGTTTTGTGAAAACTCAACAGGGTGAGATGTTGTAAATCTAATTCTTTCAACTCCATCTATCTCAGCAATAAAATGTATTAGTAATGCAAGATCAGCTACTTGACCATTTTCCATTGGGCCTAAATAATGATTTACATTTTGTCCTAGTAGGGTAATTTCTTTGACGCCTTGCTCTGCTAATATAGCACACTCAGCTAAGACATCTTCAAATGGTCTATTTACCTCAGGACCTCTTGTATAAGGAACTACACAGTAAGAGCAGTATTTATCGCATCCTTCCATAATAGAGACATATGCTTTAGCACCTTCTGCCTTTGGTTCAGGTAAATAATCAAATTTTTCAACCTCAGGAAATGATATATCAACTTGAGATTTTTGAGTTTGCTTTTTTTGTTTAATCATTTCTGGAAGTCTATGGATAGTCTGTGGGCCAAAAACTAAATCAACAAAAGGAGCTCTTTTAATAATATTTTCACCTTCTTGAGAAGCAACGCAGCCACCAACACCAATTACTAAATCTTCTTTAGTTTTTTTAAGATTTTTCCATCTTCCTAACTCATGGAATACTTTTTCTTGAGCTCTTTCTCTAATAGAACATGTATTGATTAGAATGATATCAGCATCCTTATAGTCATCTGTCTTTACAGTATGGAAGTGTTCATCTAGAACTTCATGCATTCTAGCTGAATCATACTCATTCATTTGACAGCCTAAAGTTTTTATAAAAACCTTTTTTTGTTCTTTCATTTAATAAAACCTTTAATTTTTTAGTTACTCTTTACTTTAAGTTTGAGAAAGTTATTTACAATAAAATGCGCACAAATTCTAGCATAAAAATAAAATAAAAGCACTTTTTGAGGCTAGACTAATTATTACCATTAATGCAAAATACTAAAAGTTTTTTATAAAATTATCTTCATAAATGAAGCAAAATCAATTTACTCAGGATGATATTTGGCAATACTGTCTTGATCACACTAGTGATTTATCTATAAACCTTGAACAATTAAACACCCAAACGAGAGAACAAGTTTATGGTGCACAGATGTTATCAGAAAAGATAGTTGCTAAATTGTTACAGTTTTTTGTATTTACTAGTAAGGCTAAAATATGTGTTGATGTTGGCACATTCACAGGAATGTCAGCTATAGCTATGGCTGAAGTATCACCAGGTATAAAAATTTACACTATTGATAGACCTAATCAGTCAGGTGAAAGGCTAGCAAAAGAACTTATAGTTAAATATCCAAATATAAACTACCTTGAAGGTGATGCTATAAATATTTTACCAGAACTACCTAATAATATAGATATAGCATTTATTGATGCTGATAAAAAACAAACACAGAAGTATTTTGATATTTTAATAAATAAAATGTCTAATAACGGTATAATCATTGTAGATGATATTTTATGGCGAGGCGAAGTCCTAGACCCTCAGGATAAACGTGCTAAAGCTCTTGATGAATTTAATAAGTATGTAAATCAAAGAGAGGATTTAGAAACATTAGTTTTACCTATTCGTCATGGTATTAATATAATTAGAAAGATTTAGGAGACATTATGATATTAAAAAAAGTAAATTTAGCATTATTTTTAATTGTAGGAGTTTCAAGTTCTGTATTTGCTGTAGGATGTAATCCTAATGTTGATGGTGTTAAGTGGTATCATGTTTCAGCTGAGAAAAAAGCGTTGTATCATCAAGCTTATAATGTCGCAAGTGAAAAAATAAAACATGAAGTTAAAAAAGAAAAACTTAAAAAAGATTCGTGGGGAGTTATATTAGACATTGATGAAACTACACTAGATAGTTCTGCAAATGAGTATAAAAACTATAGAAATTATAAATTTAATGAAAATATGCTTAAAAAAGGAGATGCTATAGCTACTCCAGGAGCTATTAAATTTACTCATTTAGTTCATAAGCTAGGCGGTTATGTAAGTTTTGTTACTAATAGAGGTGGTAATGATAAAAAAGAATTTAATGCTACTGTTAAAAACTTAAAACAGCAAGATATTTATTTTGATCAAGTTCTTTTCTCAAATAAAGATGATGGTAAAGAGCAGTTTAACAAAAATTCAAGATTTAAAGCTGTACAAACAGGAGAGTATAATAAAAAATTAATATTTACTAATGAATTACCAGCTCATAAAGTTATAGCTTACTTTGGTGATAATATTCAGGACTTCCCTCACATGAAGCAGCAAAGTATGCAAAAAGCCGATCCAGAAGCATATAAAGAATTTGGTTCTAAATATTTCATCATGCCGAATCCAATGTATGGAAGTTGGCAGTAAATAAGGAAATTAATTGTGGCAAAGCTATATTTTAGATATTCATCTATGGATGCAGGTAAGACTTTAGATCTTTTAAAGGTTGCTTATAACTACGAAGATCGTGGTAGGAAATCATTGATTTTAACTTCTGCAGTTGATAAAAGAGCAGGGTTAAATAAGGTCAAATCACGTATAGGAATTGACCAAGATGCATATTCTTTGACAGATCGGGACAACATCTATAACTTTGTTCAAAAATACAATCAGCAAACATCTGTAGATTGTGTATTAATTGATGAGATACATTTTTTAAAATCTGATCAGGTATGGCAACTATCAGAAATTGTCGATGATCTAAATATTCCAGTAATTTGCTATGGCTTACGTACTAATTATTTGGGTCAACCATTTGAAACAGCAGCCTTACTATTAGCTATAGCTGATACATTAGAGGAAGTTAAAACAATTTGTCATTGTGGCAAAAAGGCGAGTTTTAATATGATGGTACAAAATGGTCAAGCTATAAAAGAAGGAGATCCTATAGTTGTTGATGATGTTTCTTTAAAAGAAATGGATATAAAATATGTTTCTGTATGTCGTAAGCATTGGAAAAAAGGCGTTTATAGATAAATAAAAGTCTTTGACTTAACTCGTAGATGTTCTGCATTTTTGACGCCTAAGTTTGCAGCTTTTTTATAATACATCATAGCTTTTTCTTTATTGTAAGATACGCCATTTCATAATACATATTTCCTAACTTATAATATGCTAGGCCATAATTTTTGCTAGCAGCTTCTTTAAAGTAGCCTGTAGCTTTTTTATAGTCCTTAAGATTGTAATAATAAATTCCAATATAGTAGATTGCATATACATCATCATTATTAGCGGCATGCTCAAGTTTATATAGCTTTTTATAGTCTCCCTTCTGAGCAAAAACTTGCATTCTTTGAACTTTTTCTTCAGCTGTTAGTTGTATTTCTTTCTTTTGCTCTTGTTTTTTTAGTGCATCATTTTCTTCTATTTTAGCTAAAATGTTTCTTTGATATAGCGCTTTTGAATTCTCTTTAATACTTTTGCTTGATGAGTCATTGATTAATAGACTATCATTATTTAGCACTGGTATTAAAGATGACTGTTTAGGTTTATTTTGGATTATATTTTTATTTTTATAAAAAAAATATATTATCCCTTCATATTTGTTGATATTATTATTGTCTCCAAAATCAATTCTTAGAGATGATCTATTGTTTTTAAACTTAGAAAGGTCTATAAGTTTGTTAATATAACTATCTTTAGTATTTTTTGAGTTTATTATCCAGCCTTTCTCAATTTCTAGACCAGAGATGTTTCTATAGAAGTTTTGTAGTTTTTCTTTATCAGTATCAAAAAGATTAATATTATAATGTCCCCAGAAAAAGCTACTGATTTTAGAAAGATTTTTATTCCTAGATGTTAAACTTAACTAGATAAATTAGGAAATAGATAAATGAGTAAAAAAAGAGTAACGTATACAGCTGATTTTAAAGCTAAAGTAATTATAGAATTGCTAGAAGGCGATATGACAGTTAATGAGATAGCAAGTAAGTATGATTTACTTCCTAAAAACGTGCACAATTGGAAGCAGTAATTTTTATCTAATGCTTGCTTAGCATTTGATAAAAGCTCTGTTGTTAAGGAGTATAAGCAGGAAATAGATGAGCTTAGAAAAGATAAAGATGCAACAAGTAAAAAACTAGTCGAGGTAATAGTAGAGAGGGATTTTTTAATGGGAAAGCTAAAAAGCTTGGTATCATCAAATGATAGAGTAAACTCTGTAGATACTAAGCTAGAATTATCTTTAAATAATCAGCTTAAACTATTATCTGTATCTAAGAGTGTGTACTATTATACACCAATATCAAAATTTAGTAGTAATGATGATATTAGACTATTAAATGCAATAGATTTGATACATACTAAACATCCATATTATGGTACGAGAAGGCTAGTAAAGTTGCTAAATAGATTAGGATTTCTAGTTGGAAGGAAGCTAATCAAAAGTGCTATGGAATTCATGGGTATTAAGGCATTGTATCCTAAAAAAAAGAGAACTGTCATTAATAAGCAACACAAGAAATATCCATACTTACTTAATGTATTTAAAAATGAGACGAATCAGGTTGTTATAGATAAAGCTAATAAGGTATGGAGTGCTGATATCACGTATATTAGACTAGAATGTGGGTATGCATATTTAGCAGCCATAATAGATTGGCATAGCAAGAAAATACTAGCTTGGAAGATTTCTAATACTATGGATACACATCTAACAACTAGTGTGTTAAAAGAAGCGTTATTTAAATATGGTAAACCTGATATCTTTAACTCTGATCAAGGAACTCAATATACAGCAAAAGAGCATATTAAAATAATATCTGATAATAAAATAAATATATCTATGGATGCTAAAGGAAGATCTATAGATAATATTGCAATTGAGAGATTTTGGAGAACACTGAAATATGAAAATGTTTATCCGGCATCATATATAACTATGAAAGAGGCTAAAGTAGGTATCAAAGAATATATTGATATTTACAACAATGAAAGACTACATTCTAGTATTGGATATATGACTCCTGATGAAGTATATTCTGGTATTTTAGATGCTGCATAAAAGCAAGGAATAAAAATATTTTATAAAGTGGTATTGAATAACAGGGACAGTTTATATATATTATGATATTTTGTGTCTGTTTTCTCAGAAATAAATATTTAAATTTATCTTAATCTAATTTATATATTTCTATAAATAATTTAGAATATAGTAATATTGTTGAATATTATTAATTGTTTTATGAATGTTGCTAAATTTAAAAAGATTCTTGGCACTGGCTATTGGAGTGATTTTTACGTTTATCCTATAGCTACTATTATCTTTTTTATCTATGGTTTGAAGTTACTTAACTTTAATATAGGAGCAGTAGTTATATTATTTGTAATTGGTATTATCCTTGGATCTCTTATTGAGTATTTTATTCATAGAATTCTTTTTCATCATTGTCCTATATTTAAAGAGCTACATCAATTACATCATGATAAACCTATTGAACTTATAGGAAGTCCTACCTACGTATCATTACCTGTTTACATAATTTGTGTTTTTATTCCACTATGTGTCATTACTAATACAGGCTGGGCTAGTGTTATATTTAGTGCATTTCTATTAGACTTATTATTCTACTTTATAGTTCATCATACAACTCATCATGTGAGATCTAAAAAAGGTTCAATATTACATTGGTATAAAAGGTATCATGCGACACATCATCAAAATCCAAATATAAACTTTTCTGTAGCCTTTCCTATTTGGGATATTATTTTCCAAACTAAACAAAAAAAATAACTTTTTGAATACTAATTGTTATTTACATCAAATAATATATTATTTAACGAATATTTCTATAAATTATATTTTCTATGCAAAAATACACATTTTTTGTTAGCTGCGCAAAAGGCATCGAACTACTATTGAAAGATGAGTTACAAAGATTAGATATTGTATCATATGAGAAACTTGCCGGAGTTGAATTTGAAGGAACGTTAGAACAAGCTTACAAGGTTTGTATCTATTCACATCTAGCTAGTCAAGTAATGTTGAAAATAGCTACTGAGAAGGTAACTGATCAGCAAAGCTTATATAGCTTTATATCCTCTATAAACTGGATGAGTTATTTTGATGTTGATAAAGCTTTTAAAATTATAATTTCTGGAAAGCATTATGATTTTAATAATACAATGTTTGTTTCTCAGAAAACTAAAGATGCGATAGTTGATCAATTTCGTAAAGAGACAGGCCATCGCCCAAATATTAATACAGAAAATCCCAATAACGTGATAAAACTTCATTTACATAAACAGTTTGTAAATGTTTTTTTATGTTTAAATATAGATAGCTTACATAAGCGTAGTTATAGACAATTCCAAGGACAAGCACCTCTTAAAGAATCTCTAGCAGCAGCAATGCTTATCAAAGCAGGGTGGTTAGATGAACTTAAAAAAAATCAACCAATACTTATAGATCCGATGTGTGGTTCTGGGACTATTCTTATTGAAGCTGCGCTTATGGCAACAAATGTTGCTCCTGTGTTGTTAAATAAAGAATTTAAAATATTTGATTCAAAAATTCATAGTGAAACCCTCTGGGATCATCTAATAAATGAAGCTCAAAAATCTCAAAAACCTATAAATGCGATTATTCAAGGATATGATATTGATAATAACGTTTTAGATAAAGCAGAGAAAAACATTTATCAAGCAGATGTTGATGATATTGTAAATATTAAACGCCGTGATATTCGAGACCTTGAAAATGAATTTGATAGCGAGGGATTGATCGTTACAAACCCACCATATGGTGAGAGGTTATATGGTGATCAACTTGATGAGCTTTTAGATATTTTTAACGGTTTTGGAGATAGGTTATCGCAAGATTTTTATGGTTGGAAAGTTGCAATCCTTACAAGCCTTTCTGACTCAATTAAAGAAATGCAACTTCGTACTACAAAGCGTAATAAGTTTTATAATGGGGCTATTGAAACAGTTTTATATCAATTTGATATAAATGAGCATGCAAGATTTAAACATGAAAGTCAGCTTGAAAAAAATGTTCGTATAGCAGAAGCAAGTGCACAAAAATCTAATGAACATATTGATTTTTCAAATAAGCTTAAAAAGAATCTTAAAAGTTTAAAACCTTGGTTAAAACAGACTGGGGTTGAGTGCTATCGCCTATATGACGCTGATATTCCAACATTTGCTATAGCAGTAGATATATATGGTGAGCATATATTTTTACAAGAATATAGAGCAGATGCAACTATAGATCAAAATGTTGCTAAACAAAGATTTTATCAAGCTATATATCAAATACATAAAACGTTAGGTGTTACTTACGAAAATATTCACACCCGTGTGCGTCAGCGTCAAAAAGGCAAAGACCAGTATCAAAAAGAAAGTGATAAAAATAATTTTCATGTGATAAATGAGTCTGATGCTAAATTTTATGTCAATTTTGATGATTACTTAGATACAGGTATTTTCTTAGATCATCGTAAGATTAGACAACTTGTTACTAAATCTGCTAAAGACAAATCTCTATTAAACCTTTTTAGTTATACCTGTACAGCTAGTGTCCATGCCTCTCTGAAGGGGACTAAAACTACTAATGTAGATATGTCTAATATATATTTAGAATGGGGTAAAACTAACTTTATACTCAACAATATTGATCATAAAAAACATAATTTTATCCAAGCTGATTGTATAGGATGGCTAAAATCTAATACCGAGAAATTTGATGTGGTATTTCTTGATCCACCAACTTTCTCAAATTCGAAACGTATGGACGATATTTTAGATGTACAAAGAGATCATCAATTACTTATAAATCTTGCTATGGACTCTCTTAAGAAAGATGGTGTACTATATTTTTCAAATAATTATAGACGCTTTAAAATGTCTCAAGAAATCATTGATAAATTTAATTGTGAGAATATTGATAGAAAATGCCTTTCAAGAGATTTTCTCTCTAATAAAAATATCCATAATTGTTGGGAAATAAGATATTGATCGTAGCTATTTAATTAAAATATTTTCTTTTAATCCATAACGATACATTTACTAAACTTATCAAAACTGGTACTTCAACAAGTGGGCCTATAACTCCAACAAAAGCTTGAATAGAGTTTATTCCAAATACTGAGATTGCAACAGCAATTGCTAATTCAAAATTATTAGAAGCAGCTGTAAAGCTTAAGGATGCTGCTTGCTCATAAGTTGCTTTAAATTTATACGACATTAAAAATGATATAAAAAACATAATTAAGAAATATATTAGAAGAGGTATAGCAACTTTTATTACTTAAAAAGGTAGGCTAATGATTTGATCTCCTTTAGTCATAAACATTAGTACGATTGTGAATAATAAAGCAATTAAAGTCAGAGGAGATATAACTGGGGTAAATTTTTTAACATACCACAGTTCACCTTTTTGAGAAATTAATATAACTCTTGTTAATACTCCAGCTATAAAAGGTATTCCTAAATATACCCCAACACTTTTTGCAATATCTAGCATGGACATATTTATATTAGCATTTATATTAAAACCAAGTAACTGCGGTATGACTGTAATAAATATATATGCATATGCGGCATAAAATATTATTTGAAAAATAGAGTTAAAAGCGACTAATCCAGCACAATACTCTCTAGATCCTTTAGCTAGGTCATTCCAAATAATAACCATTGCAATGCATCGAGCTAATCCTATTAGGATGAAGCCAATCATAAAAGCAGGCTGGTTATGGAAAAAAGCAATAGCTAGAATAAACATTAATACAGGTCCAATTAGCCAATTTTGGACTAAAGATAAAAATAAAATTTTAGTATCTTTAAAAATTTTTGGCATTGTCGAATATTTAACTTTTGCAAGTGTAGGATACATCCAATTAACCAGTTACCAGTATAATGTCCCCAGAAAAAGCTACTGATTTTAGAAAGATTTTTATTCCTAGATGTTAAACTTAACTAGATAAATTAGGAAATAGATAAATGAGTAAAAAAAGAGTAACGTATACAGCTGATTTTAAAGCTAAAGTAATTATAGAATTGCTAGAAGGCGATATGACAGTTAATGAGATAGCAAGTAAGTATGATTTACTTCCTAAAAACGTGCATAATTGGAAGCAGCAATTTTTATCTAATGCTTGCTTAGCATTTTATAAAAGCTCTATTGTTAAGGAGTATAAGCAGGAAATAGATGAGCTTAGAAAAGATAAAGATGCAACAAGTAAAAAACTAGTCGAGGTAATAGTAGAGAGGGATTTTTTAATGGGAAAGCTAAAAAGCTTGGTATCATCAAATGATAGAGTAAACTCTGTAGATACTAAGCTAGAATTATCTTTAAATAATCAGCTTAAACTATTATCTGTATCTAAGAGTGTGTACTATTATACACCAATATCAAAATTTAGTAGTAATGATGATATTAAACTATTAAATGCAATAGATTTGATACATACTAAACATCCATATTATGGTACGAGAAGTCTAGTAAAGTTGCTAAATAGATTAGGATTTATAGTTGGAAGGAAGCTAATCAAAAGTGCTATGGAATTCATGGGTATTAAGGCATTGTATCCTAAAAAAAAGACAACTGTCATTAATAAGCAACACAAGAAATATCCATACTTACTTAATGTATTTAAAAATGAGACGAATCAGGTTGTTATAGATAAAGCTAATAAGGTATGGAGTGCTGATATCACGTATATTAGACTAGAATGTGGGTATGCATATTTAGTAGCCATAATAGATTGGCATAGCAAGAAAATACTAGCTTGGAAGATTTCTAATACTATGGATACACATCTAACAACTAGTGTGTTAAAAGAAGCGTTATTTAAATATGGTAAACCTGATATCTTTAACTCTGATCAAGGAACTCAATATACAGCAAAAGAGCATATTAAAATATTATCTGATAATAAAATAAATATATCTATGGATGCTAAAGGAAGATCTATAGATAATATTGCAATTGAGAGATTTTGGAGAACACTGAAATATGAAAATGTTTATCCGGCATCATATATAACTATGAAAGAGGCTAAAGTAGGTATCAAAGAATATATTGATATTTACAACAATGAAAGACTACATTCTAGTATTGGATATATGACTCCTGATGAAGTATATTCTGGTATTTTAGATGCTGCATAAAAGCAAGGAATAAAAATATTTTATAAAGTGGTATTGAATAACAGGGACAGTTTAAGTTTTTGAATATCACACACACATAGAGTATTTTTATTTAATATATAAAATCATTAATCTATTTTTATCAGAAATAGATTTCAAAAAAATTATTGAACTTTCCATTAAACATATTTAGGTATTTAAATTTATATATATGTTAGTATTTTACAAAAAAATATCAATAATATCCTCTAAATATATAGTTTTAGATAAGATGTTGTCTTAATGTTTAGTCAATATAACCTATATGTGTTAGAATCAAGCCAGCATAAATAGTTATTTTGTAAATAAAATTGATGGGACGATTTCAGCAGAACTTAATGTACGCAATTATTTTAGTGATAATGTTTGTTATTTGTATTTATTTTTTTACTTTTAATCGTAAATATGAGGTAAAAGGAATTTTCTTGCCGGTATATTCAAAAAAGCTACCTCCGACAGACCCTAATAAAATAAGAGTCTTTAATCTGGGCTATGAAAGTGATATTAAGGGTAATATAGGTCAAGTTAGAACATCAATCCATGTAAGTAACCAAAAATATTTTCAAGAACTGTGTGATAAAAATTTATATAAAGCAATGAAGCTAGCAGCAGAGAATGGTGCAAATGAGATTAAATATGTTTGTTTATACCCACAAGGACAGATCAATGAATTAAGTAGTGTTTCATTAAGAGCATATGCTTTTAGGGACTAATAAAATTCATGAGAAAATTAAATATAGTTTTTGCGGGAACTCCTGATATATCTGCTCAAGTTCTTAAAGATTTATATAATACTGAACATAACATTCAAGCTGTATTTACACAACCTGATAGAGCAAAAGGGCGAGGTAAGAAAATTCAATTTTCACCAGTCAAAGAGATTGCATTACAAAATAACACGCCTATTTTTCAGCCACTATCATTTAAAAAAAATCCAGAAATTTTAGAGCAATTAAAGAATCTAAACCCTGATGTTGTAATTGTTATAGCATATGGCATTATAGTACCAAAAGCATTTTTAGATATTCCTAAATATGGTTGTTTAAATATTCATGTTTCATTATTACCAAAATGGCGTGGAGCAGCACCAATTCAAAGAGCCATTCAGGCAGGAGATAATAAAACAGGTATCTGTATTATGCAAATGGATGAGGGCTTAGATACTGGGGATATCTTAAACATTCTTGAAGTAGATATAGATGATACTGATACATCACAAGATTTGCATGATAAATTTGCTAGATTATCAATACAGCCATTAATAGCGACTTTGAATAATATTGAAACCATTAAAAATAAATCTCAAGAAGGTGAGCCAACATATGCTCATAAGATAACTAAACAAGAAGGCTTAGTAAATTTCAATAAAACTTCTTGGCAAATAAGCTGTCATATTCGAGCATTTACTCCATGGCCATCAGCATTTTTTATATTAGATAATCAAACTATGAAGATAGGACAATTTGAAATATTAGAACAATCTTGCAAAAAAACTCCTGGAACTATATTAGATATTTCAAAGCTAGGCTTTGATATCTGTACTGGTGATAGAGTTATAAGATTTAAACAACTTCAGTTCCCTAATAAAAAAATGTTAAGTACGGCTGATATTTTAAATGGTAGAGACTTAAGTAAATATATTGGACATAAAATAGGATAAATAATGAAAGTAGGATTTATAATAGATGATTTAAACTCTTTTAATATTTCAAAAGATAGCACTTTTATGATGCTACAAGCAGCTCAAGATAAAGGTTGGGAGATTTACACATTTTATCTTAATGATTTATATATTATCAATGGTGAACCAAAAGGTAACTCTCTTAAAATAAAAATTCATAAGGCTAAGCAAATTTGGTATGAAGTTCTATCACAGCATAATGATTTTTCTTTACTAAATCTAGATTGTATATTTATGCGTAAAGATCCTCCTTTTGATATGGAGTATATCTATGTTACGTATATGTTGGATTTAGCTAAAAAAAGTGGTGTTTTAATAGTTAATAACCCGCAGTCTTTAAGAGATTTTAATGAAAAAGTAGCTATTTCAAACTATCCAAAATTTGCCCCAAATACTTTAATTACTAGAAGCTACAAACAAATTAACAATTTTTATAAAAAGTATAAAGATATAATAGTTAAACCACTAGATGGTATGGGCGGTAGCTCTATCTTTAGAATCAAAGATGGTGATAAGAATAAAAATGTGATTTTAGAGGTTCTAACAGAGCATCAATCGAAATATATAATGATTCAAGATTATCAAAAATTAATTAAAGATGGTGATAAAAGGGTTCTTATAGTAAATGGCGAACCCATAAAATACTTATTAGCTCGTGTTCCTAGTGAAAAAGATAATCGCGGGAACCTAGCTGCAGGGGCTACAGCAGAGGTTAGAGAGCTAAAAGATAGTGATTATAAAATAGCTAAAAAAATAGCTAAAAAGCTTAAAAAACAAGGTGTAATGTTCGCAGGTATTGATGTCATTGGAGACAAATTAACCGAAGTTAATATCACAAGTCCTACTGGCATCCAAGAAATTTATAAAGCTACAAAAATAAATGCTGCAAGTTTATTAATGCAGGCAGTAGAACAAAAAATTGAGAAAATGAAAGAAGAAATTAAGGATGCAGAATAAATCTGTTTATTTTATGAATAAGCTTCTATTTTAATAACTCTTTGAAAATATATTTAATTAAATAACTCTTTGAAAATATATTTAATTAAAACTTAATAGGTGTAAATATTTTATGATTAATTATAAAGAACTTCCTAAAGGAGTAATGCATATTAATTTAATCCAAATTTTCTCAACAGTTGGCTATGCTGCGTTGATGGGATTATTAAATTTCTATCTAACGAATTATATTGGTATAAGCAAAACTGAAGCAAATACGCTTACTTCTAGCTTTTTTGCAATTAATTTTTTATTTCACTTTCTAGGTGGGACTGTTGGTGGTAGATATTTAAGCTTTAGAGGATTATTTTTTGTCAGTTTATTTTTACAATTTGTGGGTCTATGTTTGATTGCTATACATACAAAAGCAATAGTATTGATGGGTATGGCAACCTTTATTACAGGCTCAGGATTAAATGTTAGCTGTATAAACATGATGTTAACACAACTATTCGCTCAAAATGATAAGCGTCGAAGAATAGCATTCTCAGTAAATTATAGTTTTATGAATATTGGTTTTGTAGCAAGCTTCTTTATTGCAGGATATCTTCAAGGCACTGGATCATATAGTGTCGCATTTTATTTTGCTGCTATTTGTTTATTAATAGCGACTATTATTCATTTATCTGCATGGAAATATGTTAATGATAAGTCTACATATTTTGTAGAAACATTCTATCTATTAAATAAAAAATTCTTTGTGGCTCCTTTGATAATTATTGGCTGTTTAATTTTTGCTTATGCTTTAATGCATCATCCAGTTTTTGCATCTTATCTTATTTATGTGGCATTTTTTGCAATTTTGATCTTTATGTTAATCTTTGCGATAAGACAGCCCCAACAATATAAGCTAAAAATATATGTTTATTTAATTCTATCAGTAGCTAGTATGGTATTTGCTTGTGTTCAAGGATTACAATCAACAGCTTTAGAAAACTTTGTTGAATTTAATACTACAAAGTCATTATTTGGTATCCCAATGGCACCAGCTACAGTAAATATGTTTGAGAGCTTGGGTGTAATCATATTTGGTATTATTCTTGCTATGATGATGAAAAGAAGACAAAAAAAAAATAATCCATATCAACCAGGTTTTCTAGTTGTTAAAGGTTTAGCTGTATATACTATAGCTTTTCTTATGATACCTCTGGGTATATTTTTAGCTGGTGGTGGTAAATCAAATGTTATTTTTCCAATTTTATTATTGATTATTGTTGCCATGGGAGAAATCCATGTAAATGCTGTAAACTATGCTATGGCTGGTGAGATGATGGATCCTAAGCACCAAGGCTTATTTACAGGGTATTTATTTTTAAATATTGCTTTTGGTATTAATTTAGCAGGACCAATATCAAATTATGCAATTGCATCTACTAATAATACAGTCACAATGTCATACCAAGCAACTAATCCAATGTATATGCATATATTCTTAATGATGGCATTGGTAGCATTTGTAATAGCCGCAGTATTTTTTATTTTAATAAGGTTCTTAAATAAAATTTTAGCTGAAGCTAGTTCAGAAAAGCTTTTGGAAAGTGAGATTATTTGATATAAACCTAATATTGGGATAAAAAAATGGATAACAAAATACAAGAATCAGAAAGTTTATTTATACAAGCGCAACAATATATTCCAGGAGGTGTGAATTCTCCTGTCCGAGCCTTTAAAAGTGTGGGGCAAGATTTTCCAATATTTATTAGATCAGCTAAAGGTGCCTATATCTATGATGAAGATTGGCATAGATATATAGACTATATAGGATCTTGGGGACCAATGATTCTAGGGCATGGTGATGATGATGTTTTAAAAGCTATGCAATGCCAGTTACAAAATGGTTTAAGCTACGGTGCCCCATGTAAACAAGAAATAGAATTAGCTAAAAAAATAACTGAGCTTATGCCAAATATTGAACAAATTCGTTTTGTTAATTCAGGTACTGAAGCTACTATGAGTGCTATTAGACTGGCTAGAGCTTATACTAATAAAAATAAAATAATTAAGTTTGAAGGCTGCTATCATGGCCACGCAGATGAGTTTTTAGTAGCTGCTGGATCTGGAGCATTATCTCTAGGTCAACCAAATTCACCTGGTGTTCCTGAAGATGTTGTCAAAGATACATTAATAGCTGATTTTAATGATATTGACTCTATTAAGGCACTTTTTGAAAAGTATACAGATGAAATAGCTTGTATTATAGTAGAGCCTATAGCTGGAAATATGAATATGATATTCCCAAAAGATGATTTCTTAGCTAAGCTTAGAGAGTTGTGTGATCAAAATAATGCTTTACTTATTTTTGATGAAGTTATGACTGGCTTTAGAGTAGCGTTAGGTGGAGCACAAAGTATATACAATATTAAGCCAGATATTACAACTTTAGGTAAAATTATTGGTGGTGGCATGCCAGTAGGGGCTTTTGGTGGTTGCAAAGATATAATGCAAATGATATCACCAGCTGGATCAGTTTACCAAGCAGGAACTTTATCAGGGAATCCTCTTGCAATGGTAGCAGGATTAAAAACTTTAGAAAAAATATCACAAGATGATTTTTATAATAAACTTGAATCTAAAGCTCAAAAATTAATAAATGGTTTAAATGAAGCAGCAAAATTATATGATTTTTCTTTCCATGCTAAATATCTAGGAGGAATGTTTGGACTATTCTTTTGTAATGAAAAAGTTGAGGTAAATACTTTTATAGATTTAGGTAAAACAAATCTTAATATGTTTAATAAATTTTTTGCATATATGTTGGAAAATGGAGTGCACTTAGCTCCTTCAGCTTATGAAGCAGGGTTTATTTCCATAGTACATTGTGATGATGATATTCAAAAAACTATTGATCTAGCTAAAAAATTCTTTTATAAACATACTAATTAATATAGTTGATTTAATAAGTTTACGAAAAATTATAAATAATTTTGTTAATTTAAATATTTCTTTTAATTGTGCAAATGTCTAAAAATTTATAGTTGCCAAGCCTTGACATAAAATCATTGGTAGCTTCATTTAGTACAATTTTGAGCTTACAGCTTGGTATTAAAGGACAGTTTGAAGGTTTATCTTTATTAAAGCATTCAACTATATTCATAGGTTCTAGGTTTCTAATAATATCAGATAGTTTGATATCATTAGTATCTGGAGATATTGATATTCCACCAAATCTACCTTTATATGAATTTATATAGTTTAAATTAGATAAGTTATTTATAATTTTTGTAGCATGATTAAGTTTTATATCTAATATATTTACTAAATCTTTTGTTTTATATTTTTGTGATGGATTCGATCCTAGAATTATTAGGATTCTTAGTGAATAGTCAGTAAATGACGTTAGATTCATATATTAGATTTTTTTAAAGATATTTTGGGGAAGTATAAAATAAATTTGCATGAAATATAATATGCATTTATAATACATATTATATTTTAAGTTTAATTTAAGAGTAAGTTATATGCTAAGCCAAAAAAACATAGATACAATAAAAGCAACTATTCCTATATTAGAAGAAAATGGAGTAGCATTAACAAAACATTTTTATAGTAGAATGTTTCAGCATAATCCAGAAGTTAAGAAATTTTTTAATATATCGCGACAAAAAAACTCTAATCAGTCTGAAGCATTAGCTGCTGCTATTTTAGCTTATGCTAGAAATATTGATAATTTAGATGGGCTTAGTCAAGCAGTTGAATTAATAGCTCAGAAACATGTTTCTTTACAAATAAAGCCTGAACATTATCCTATTGTTGGAACTAATCTCATAGAGTCTATTAAAGAAATGTTAAATTTATCTGATAGTGATGATGTTATTATAGCTTGGAAAAAAGCATATAATTTATTAGCAGAAGTATTAGTTAGTCGAGAAAATAATATTTATCGTGAGAAATTGGAGCAGTATGGCTGGAATGACTTTAAAGAGTTTAATGTTGTAAAAAAAGAAAAAGAAAGTATAAATACATATTCATTTTATCTTAAGAATGATTCTATTGATAAATTCAACTTTAAGCCAGGTCAATATATAACTGTAAGACTTCCATATGAAAATACTACAACGATGAGAAACTATAGTATCTCATCAGCTACTAATGAAGACTACCTAAGAATAACAGTAAAAAAAGAACAAAAGGGTAATATATCTCAACACTTATTTAATAATATAAATGTTGGAGACACTATTGAAGTTGCATCACCATCAGGAGAATTCTTCTTAGATCTAGAGCAAAAATCAGATGAGTCCCTAGTTTTTATATCTGCAGGTATTGGAATAACTCCTCTTATAAGTATGCTTTTATCTGAATTAAAAACAAACAATACGAGAAAGATTGTTTTTATTTGTGGTAAAAAAAGTAAGTTAGAGCATCCGTTCGTAGATTTATTAAAAAAATTAACAGAAGAAAACTCTAGGTTAGAAACTATATTTTTTTATGAAAATATTGAAAAAGATGAGGCTAAATTAGGGGTAGTGAACCTAGATATAGTTAATAATTACTTAGGAAATGAAGCTTTTAATACTCAATATTTCTTTTGTGGACCTACAGATTTTATGCTTTCTACACAAGGTGGTTTACTAAAAAATGGTGTAAATAATGAAAATATTAATTTTGAATTTTTCGGATCAAAGACTTTCTAATAAGTAATTACATAGTTTTCTACTTACTATATTTTATTTTTTTATCAAAATAAATAACTTAGTTTCTTGCAAGGTTAGAACTATACTATATCTAGACTAATTTAATTAATAATAAGCTATAAATTTAATAAATGTACTTCTAGATTCTTTATAAAACCTATAGTATTCTTCAACATTTATATACTTAGCGAGTACTTTTATTTAGTAAAGATAACGATGTATAGCTAATACTACAAATTTATTTTATATCTGAAGTATATCCAAAGATATTTCACTTCTAAGACCTACATTAGCATGTAAAGTATTTTTTGTAGTTTTGTATTCAAAAAGATTGCCTGAAAGAGCATTGTTTAAGATTTTATTTTTACAAAATTCTTTACCAGTTCTCCATGAAGTTACTGATATGATAGACGAGTTAAACTCGACTAGTATACATGGTATATATTTAAATCGAAGTTTTTTAGCAACGGCAAATCTATGGTGCCCATCTAGTATTATATTTGTGTTGATATCAATTAGTATTGGAAATTTCCAGACTTTACTTTTTGATATTTCCTCACATAGATTATCAGCATACTCTTCAGATATCTGTTCTGATGGAATCAATTCAGATATTTTTATAAGACTAAATGTTAGCATATTTTATAATCTCCCAGATTCTAAAAAAAATTATAAATCTATCACTACTAATCTTTATAGAATAATAATTTACTACAATTAAAGCCATAGAACTTTCCTTTTATTATTTTAATCATTTATTTAATTTTTTAATAAAATTTAATTAGCTAGCCATTACCTCATTCTAGATAAAACATTATCTTTCAAAAGAATTTTATGATACAAGACAGCTAGTATATGTAAAACAAAACATATACCTAACATATATGCAAAGAATATATGAAAACTAAAAATATAGCTTGATAAATTAGTATGGTTAGGGATTTGAGGAACTGGTATTAAATAAAATATTTTTCTTTCATGTGCAGAAAATATAGATGCTATAATACCAGTCAAAGACATGCCTAATATACTTATATACAATCCAATATGAACCATTTTAGCAAGTATATAGTTTAGTATTGATAATTTTGGATTATAAGGAACATTTGGTTTAATAAATCTTATGGTGATTAAAAACACAACAAGAATCAATGCTACATAGCCAAAAGATCTATGCAAATCTACCAACCAATCAGGCAAGAGCTTATAATATGTAGCTATCCCAAAAGGAAACTGTATAATTATAAAAAATCCTAAAGCCTTGTGAGCTTGCCTAACCCAAAAATTATATTTCATTGTAAACCCTAAAAAATATATTATTTAATTTAATCTCTGGATTTTAATAATTTTAAAAAACACCAAGCTAGTAACATACTTGTGACTGCAAAACCAATACATAGACCAAACCAGATTCCGTAACTTTTCCAGAATAACCAATAACCAAAAATTCCCATTGCTGGAATACCGACTATCCAATAGCCAATAGTAGTGGTAGTAAAGCCAACTCTAGTTTTACCAAGACCTCGTAATAAACCAATAAGTATATTTTGAGCACCTTTGAAATATTGGTGTGCAATTGCAAACCACAGAAGGCTTGTTGCTAATGTAAGAACAGTAGGATCAGCTTTGTCTCCAAGAAATGGTAACAATATAATATATGGAAAAATAATATAAAAAGCAGCAATAATGGTCATGATGGTAAAGCTAATAGTAAAACTACGTAGAGCAATTACGCCAATTTTATTTGCTTGATTTTTTCCTATAGCGCGGCTTACTAAAATAGAAGTGCTATGTGACAACCCAATATTAAGCTGATAGACGATATATGCTAACTGATTAACAATATTTGAAGCAGCTAGTGCGATCGGTCCAAAAGTGCCCATCATAATAGTCGCTATGGAAGTAATTGCAGCCTCTGAACCATAAGTTAATGAGATTGGAAATCCCATCTTAGTAAGATGTATAATTATTTCCCATTTAGTTTTCCAAAGATTTAAGGAAATAAGTTTATTGAGAATTTGATCACGCATTACAGTTCTTAGATAAATAAAAAATATACAAAAATTAACTATTGTAGTTGCTAAACCAATACCAACAATTCCAAGATGAGGTAATCCAAACCAGCCATAAATAAAAATTAAATCTAAGAAGGCATTAATAGCAACGGAAACTAAGGTAACTAATAGTAAAGATCCAGCACGACGCATACCAACCGCAAACTGTCTTAAAACATTAAGCCATAGCATAGGTAAAAGGCCTGGTGCTAATGCTAGCATTATTGATTTAGCTAAAGCAGTAATAATCTCACTCTGTCCAAAATAAGCAAGAAAATGAGTTAATATAATAATAAATATAATTGCAATAATACCTGTAATTGTTGCCAATAGAAGACCTGCCTGTATCAGACTTTGTATTTCTTTTATTGCTGATTCATCAAGATTACTATTACCAGTTCTAGTTTCTCCTTTACCAACAGCAGAAGCAATAAGATTACCAAGTCCTGTAACCATACCTACGCACATTGTTCTCATTTGGTTATATAGTATTAAAGCAAGTCCGCCAGCTGCAATAGCTTGGATACTAATTAATCCTAACATTAAAAGATCCGTACTTGTAAGTGCAACTTGAGCTAATTGAAGAGCAATAATAGGGGTTGAAAGTGAGATGATTTCTCTATATTGTCGGAATATCATAATTAGACTGCTATTGTTTTAGATGCAAGAAATATAGAATCTTGATAGGCATCAAAAAGTTGCTGAATGGATAGCTGTATTGACTTATTTAATAAAGAACGTTCCTCTAACCAATTATCATTATAAATAGTATCTAAATATTTCTCCCCAGCATCACAGGCTAATACTACTATTGTACTATTTGGCTCAACAAGCATTAATCTCTTAAGTGCTACATATATTGCCGCACCAGATGTACCACCAAGTAGCATACCCTTACGATATGCAACAACTCGTGCAGTATTAAAAGCATCTATATCAGTTACAGTTAAGCCTTCATCAATTAAGGAATAATCAACATTTGAACCAATAGTAAAGCCTTCTGGTGCTCCAGCACCAGTTTGCAAATATTTGCCAGGCTTACCTCCAAATATGATAGATCCTGTTGGTTCAACACCAATACTAGTTACTTTAGAGCCTAAGTTACGTAATTCTCTAACAGTACCACACAAGGTACCACCAGTACCAACTGCGCCTATTAAATAATCAATATTGGTATCAATATCACTTAACAACTCATTAGCAATATTAGCATAACCTTTACTATTGTTAGGATTATAGTGCTGATCTGGCCAGAATGCACCAGTAGATTTGACAATTTCCTCTGCAACTTGACGGCGCCTAACAGTACTTGGTTTATCAGATCCACTTTCAACAAAAATTAAATTAGCACCTAAAGCTTGCATCGCAAGAAGCTTGTCACGTGAAGCATGATTATCAACAATAGCTGTATATTTATATCCACGTTCAATAGCAATAAAAGCAAGTCCCGTTCCAGTGTTACCTGAAGTAGGCTCAACAATATGACCACCTGGCTTAAGTCTACCATCATACTCTGCAGCTAAAATCATTTCACGAGCCATTCTGACTTTACATGAACCCGTTGGATTAAATTGCTCTAGTTTTACTAATAATCGGCTACCTGAACCTGTACGAGCTAGTTCGAATAGAGGAGTTCCTCCTATTAGCTCAGAAAAATCTGTTATGATTCTTTTTTCTGTAGTTTTATATTTAGAAATCATTAGTCTATTCTCCAAAAATAATCTTGATTTTGTTGAGTGATAACAATCTTTGGTGGTAGAGGTAGTTGATGAAACTCACTCTCATTTTTATCCATTTGATATCCAGCAGTATTAGGGTAAATAATTAAATCACCATATTTTGGTGCAGTAGGAAATTTAATTTTACGCCAAGTTAGTACATCATATTCCATACAACTAGACCCCCCAATAACAACATCAATTGGGCTTTGTGGGCGTGGTGATCCACATTGTATAAGAATAGGGCTAGGTAAAAATTCACTATTTTTCCACTGTTCAGATAGACTCATACTAAGTCCTGCAACTGTTACAATGCCATATTCTGTATTTTTCTTAAAACCTTGAACTGGAAAGATCGTCATTCCAGCGCCATCTAAAAGAGCTCGTCCAGGTTCAAGATAAAGTTGTATTTTTGTATCAATTAGTTTACTTGCTAAACTTATATCTCCTATTGATGATTCTAATATTGTATTAAGCATATCTGCGCCAGTAGGGGACTGATAGTAAGGATAAAAATGACTAAAAGCCTTATTTGCATGAAATTGCTCGGGATTTAATGCTGCTTTGAAATTATTCCAGTCAGCTTCTTCAACATAACTACATGCAAAACCTCCACCGATGGATATTGATGAACTAGAAAAGCCATATTCTCTAGCCTTTATACACCAATCAATTAAGGTAAATGCCATTTCTACTCGTGATTCTACTAAGTAACCATCTATATGAAAGGAAAAGCCTTCCATAATAATATAATTTTTGAAATCTTTACAACGCTCTAGTGCTGTAATGATATCTTTTCGATTAAGTCCAAAACGACTATTAGGACTATTTGTTGGTAGTACTCGTAATAAGATTCTTAATTTATCCTTTGAGTTAGAGACAATGCTAATAGCTCTCTCAAGCTCATCTAAAGCATCAATCGCAACTAGAGCTCCATGACGGTTAGACAACCATAAAAGCTCATTATTTTTAGCAGCACCAGTAACACCAATATCTTCCCCACGAATACCATTACTTAAAGCATCTACAAATTCTGGAACACTAGCAACATCGACAGCTCCATTAAGCTCCGCTATTTCTTTTAGCCATGCTCCTGCTTTGTTTGCCTTCTTGCCAAAGTATACTTGCCCGGGGATATTATGCTTTTGAAGAACTTCTTGAAAGTCTAATAAGTTTTTGGCAAAGCTCTTAGGGTTAATGAGATGAAAAGGACCATTTGTGACATTAGCAATGCTATTTAGCAATGTAGTATTTTGTTGAACATTAATAGCCCAGTCTTGTTGTCGAGCGCACATCAAATTCATTGTTAGCTCCATAATTTAATTTTAGAACCACGTCCTGCTGAAATTGCTCTAGTTGCAAGAGCATTAGCAACGGGAATATCTGTTATTATCATTCCACTTGAAAATACAAAAACTTTATCATTTTGAGAGTTTCTACCTAGTTTGTGACCAGAGATAATATCAGGTAATTCAGCATTTATATTTGCTTCATTATTTGAACCTGCTAGTCGCTTACCAGTAACACCCATTTGCATTTTATTAGTTGCTACAACATAATTCACATCTTGTAATGCACCATTTGCTACTCCTTTGCTAGCAACAGAAATCAGTAGTCCTCCAGGCTTTAACCAATTTGTTTCGATCTTAGGGTGTGCAGCACGTCCTGAGGCTACAACAACAATATCTGATTTACTAACAGCAGCAGGGACATCTTTTACAAGTTCTATCTCACGATCTGGGAAGTGCTTCGAAAATGCTTCAATACTAGCAGCAATTCCATCAGGATGCGTGCCAAATAAACGAAGAGTTTTAAGAGAGGGCACTGCGGTTAGAAGGTATGGGATTGTATTGATTCCTTGTGCTCCAGTACCAATCATTAATGCTGATTCAGTATTCTCTTTTGCACAGTATTTAGCAATGATTGCTGTTGTTGCTGGAGTACGGTAGCTACCAACACGATGACAGTCCATAAATGCAAATGGTAATCCAGTTGTATCATCATAAAGACTAATTGTTGTGTAGTATTTATCAGCATTTTGGCTACCTTGACGATAGGAGGTTTTAAAACCAACTTGTTCTAGAGAACCATCGTAACCAAGCATTGAATAAGAAACTGCATCTTTTTGTTTATTAGGAAGCTCCATCATTAGCTTTGTAGGGCATAGCGACTTTTTATCAGCATAAGTTAAATATGCTTTTTCTACAATATTAATTACGTCTTCTGGATTAAGCTCAATATCAGACAAATCTGAGCGGCTAAGAATATGAATAATAGGGTTATTTGAATAAGACATTTTTTATTCTCCTTTTGATTTTTATATAATTAAAGTAAAATATTTTAATATAGACAGGGTAGAGTAATAAAAATCTATATTTAAATGATAATGGGTATCATTATAATTCTTTAGGAAAGATTCTACACGATAATGATTATCATTTCTATAAAATGTTAAAAAAACTTACATTAATAAACAAAATAAAGGATTTTACTCATTTATTTAAAACTATTTTAACCAATTTGGACCATAAGGAGCGAATGAACAAAATGTGGCGGTTTCAACTTAATTTTTAGATAATTTTGTTACTCAAACCGCTATATCTTGTAAAAAATTTCAAAGAGTTCTCTGTTAAATAGACTTGCGGGATAATGAATATAAGTAAGTCGGTATATTACCGCGCTTTAAGTTCTAAAGATAGTGAACAAATATAAGCCGTATATAAAAATCAATGCCTGATTTTCGGAGATGCTATTTTATTTATTGCATATAATTAGATTTCAAAAAAAGAACTTAGAATTAAATATGATTTCAGCAAACGACAAAAAAAGTATTATCAAGAACTATTAGATAAAAATCCTGAATTTGAAGGAACTTTTTTTGTTGGTGTTAAAACAACAGGTGTTTTTTGTTGTCCCACCTTCCCAGCTAGAAAACCAAAATTTATCAATTGTGAATTCTTTAAGTCAGCTAAGGAAGCTATGTTAGCTTCTTTTAGAGCATGTCAACGCTGCCAACCTCTTTCCCACCCAACAAAGTTTCACCAATCATTAAAAAACTTGTAGAAGCGGTGGAAGCTTGTCCTGAAAAGCGTTGGAAAAATAAAGACTTTAACGAATTATCTATTAATGCATCAACAGCAAGACGTCAATTTAAAAAACGATTTGGTATGACCTTTGTAGAATATGCACTAGCAAGAAGAATGGGGTTGGCTATGAAGCATATTAGAAAAGGAAATTTAGTAATAGATGCTCAACTCTCCTCAGGCTATGAATCTGGTAGTGGGTTTCGTGATGCATTTTCAAAAATCATGGGGGTGGCACCAACAAAATCTGACTGTTGTATATTGAATGTTACTTGGTTAGATACAGAATTAGGACCTATGGTTTGTATTGCTGATAATGATGGCGATACCTATTAGAGTTTGTTGATCGCCGTGGACTAGAACTTGAAGTAGAGCGTCTTAGGAAAAAGCTAAGCGTTGCTATAATTCCTGGAGAGACATCCATTACCAAACAATTGAGGCTTGAACTTGAACAATACTTTAAAGGCATAGGCATGGTATTTAAAACCCCCACTCATTTAATTGGTACTGTATTTCAAAAAGAAGTCTGGGAAACCCTCAAAACGATTCCAATAGGGAAAACACAATCTTATGCCGATCTTGCAAAAAGTGTTAATAAGCCAACAGCATATAGAGCTGTCGCTCAAGCAAACGGTGCTAATCAATTATCCCTTATAATTCCTTGCCATCGAATTATAAATAGCAATGGTAATTTAGGCGGTTATGGTGGAGGTATCATACGAAAGCAATGGCTTATAAATCATGAAAAAAATCACTCTAAGTAATGACAATTCTATGTAACAATTAAAACAAGAAAAAATGAAAAAATTTCTCAAGAAAATTATATAATACTATCTAAACTTTGATCTACCCCGTCAATTTGGGACAGTTTACTACTTCATTTTCCATTATATATTCAAATTGATATGGAGTCATATAATTTATTGTAGAATGTCTCCTTTTTGTATTATAGTAAGCTTCAATATATTCAAATATTGATAGTTTAGCTTCTTCTCTAGTTTTATAGCTTTCATCATGTACTAACTCTACTTTTAAAGTTCCAAAGAAACTTTCACAAGCAGCATTATCGTAACAGCATCCTTTAGAGCTCATACTTGATAGTAGCCATGTTCTTTAATAATGTCTTGATATTGTTTGCTACAGTACTATGACCCTTTATCAGAGTGTATAATCACACCACTAGGAAAATTTCTTCTAAATAATGCCATATTTAAAGCATTACAAACTAAATCCGCTTTCATCCTAGAATCCATTGCCCAACCAATAACTGATCTTGAGAATAAATCTATAATCACACAAAGATACAGCCACCCCTCTTGTGTAGGTACATAAGTTATATCTGTAACCCACCTATGATTTACAGATAAAGCAGTGAAGTTTTGTTCTAATAAATTATCATAAACATGTTTGTTGTGGTTAGAATCTATAGTTTTCTTATGCTTACGAGCCGCTTTAGCATGTAAACCAAGTAATTTCATACGTTTAGATACTCTAGGTTGAGTAACTTTCCAACCCATATCTTTAAGCTCTTTGTATATCCTAACACTTCCATATCTAGATTTATGTTCATTAAAATAGCATCATCTAGTTCAGCATCATTATATTGCCTTTTACCTATAGGTTTATGAATCCATCTGTAATATGAAGATGTGCTCACATTCAAAGATTTACATAGTGTTGTTACTGGCATAACTTTATAATGCTCCTTAATAAAGGCGTACCTTACAGATTTTGCTTTGCAAAGTACGCTGCTGCCTTTTTTAGTATTTCACGCTCTGTTTCTGCCTGTTTGAGTTTTTTCTTCAAATCAGTATTTTCAAAAGATAGTTGCTGGTACTGCGTTTTATAATCTATCTTTATTTCTTTCTGAGGGTTTGACATGGCTTTGGATATCCAACTGCAAATGGTTTTATATTTAACCCCTAAATTATCTGCTATTTCTCGTCTATTTGCATCTGGTTGTAAACATAATTTAACAGCTTCATCTTTAAACTCTTTTGTATATTTCATCTTGTCTCCTTTTCTTAACACCTAAGTGTCCCAAATAGGAGGGTATGATCACTTGCTAAAAAATGTAATGTTGATGAGGTAGATATTTACAAATTAGAAATGGCACAATGTATTCCAAGAAGTTCTTATGAGGTCCGTACTACAGACCTATTTTCAAGCCCTGTTGCGGAAGATCATATTGCTTCAACTAGAATAAAATATTATACCTCTCAATTATAAAATATGCTAAAGAAGCACTTGCTTTATCTGAATTTAATGATTTAACAAAAATAGCTCAACAGCTGAAAAATAATTTTAGCACTCAGTTAGAGAAAAAGTTTAAAGGTATAAAAACTCCAGGGTGCCAAAATTTTGATCAAGCATGGGGATACTGGATTAATGGAACTTGGGGAATTTGCTTAAAAGAATTAAATGTTAGATGTATAGCTAAGAAAGAGCTATCACGATTAGCAATTACTGAACCAATTATATAACTAAGAATGATAAAATAAAGCTTATTGATGCTGTTAATACTTATATATGCTTCTATGGATTTTCCAGTATATAGTATACGACATATATTACCACAAGAAACAATCAATAAATTTCAGCTAGAGATTAACTTAGATATGCACTTATATATAAAAAGATAATCTAGCATCAATTTAGATAAGTCACATCATAACCCATACTATAAAAAGACAAAGAAAGTCTAAACCACACATTCTGTTCATTAGCTCCCTATGGTCCAATTTGATTTTGATTTTTTTTATTAAATTAACAGTTTATAAATATCTCTGGGATGAATTATTATAAAGAATAGTAAGAAATAGTTTATATATTAAAAATATTTTCTAAGGCAGCTTGTATATTTATTTTTAAGGAAGTCACTGTATAATTAGTTTGATCTACAGAGGTTGCTCCATATATACAGACATAATTTTTTATGTTATCAATATAGTCAATATCATAAGGTGTAAGTGCAGCTATATTTATAATTTTATTAGGGGCTATAGAGGTCAGATTAGAATATTTCTTGTTATATGTTTTTAAACTTTCAGATATTAATAAAATTAAATCATAATTTCTTATATCTGCTTCAAGATTATCATTTATATGTTTTGTACTAATACTTATATTTAAATTTTGATTTAAAACTATTTTTTTTAATATTTTATTAAATTCATCTAATCGCTGTTTATCAGAATCAACAATTAAGATATTTTGATTATTTTTAAACTGATATGGAATTAATCCTGAGTTTTTAACAATATTTGTACTTTGTTTTGCAATATCTAATGAAACTTTTTGGTGTTTTTGAGAATTAACTGTTAGATTTGCTCTTTTAACTTGTTCATTCTGAGAAAATTTATATA
The DNA here is from genome assembly GCF_002211785.1 of Francisella halioticida. Lineage (NCBI taxonomy): Bacteria > Pseudomonadati > Pseudomonadota > Gammaproteobacteria > Thiotrichales > Francisellaceae > Francisella > Francisella halioticida. The sequence continues at coordinate 1,377,354 of NZ_CP022132.1, read as the reverse complement.
TATATGAATTATGTAAATTATGATTTTGTTTAAATTTTAGAATTTTATAATAAGCCTCATCAACAGCTAGAGCAAATTTAGTGTTTTGCTGATATTCTTTTTCAAGAGTCAGAAAGAATTCTTCTAGCTTATAAATATCTTTTTCAGACCAAATTCTTACAGGCATTAGAACTATATCAATACCAGCTAATATTGCTAACTTTGCTGCCTCAATAGAACCAAAATGAGTGGTAATAGCTTTCATATCCATAGCATCAGATATAATTAGGCCCTTAAATGCTATTTTTTCTTTTAAAAATTTAGTAATAATATTATGTGATAAAGTAGCTGGAATACTAATATCTTGACCTGTTGAAATTGATTTATGAGTAGCGTTATCTAAAGCAGGCATACTGATATGTGCCGACATAATCATACTGTATTTATTAACTAATTTTTGAAAAGGTAATAATTCAATTTTTTTTAAATCATCTAAGCTCTTATTTACACTCGCATTATCTAAATGACTATCTGATGAAGTATCTCCATGACCTGGAAAGTGCTTTACACAATCAATAATTTTAGAATCATGATAGCCATCTATAGCATGTCTAGCATACTCTATAACCGTTTCTGGATTATCTGAATATGATCTAACACCAATAATAGGATTATTCTTATTTGAGTTAACATCAATTACAGGAGCAAAATTTGTATTTATCCCTAAACTATATAACTCATCTCCGATCAGCTTAGCCATAGTATAAGCATTTTCTGGCTTATTTGTAGCAGCAAGTGCCATATTACCACAACCACTAGTACCTTGTTTAATACGATTTACTCGACCTCCTTCTTGATCTGTTGCAAAAAAGAGTGGGGTACTTATGTTTGATTGTATACCTCTTAAAAGAGAAATAGTCTGTTCATTAGTTTCTATATTCTCCTTAAATAAAATGAGGCCACCTAAATTATAGTTCTTAAAAAGCTTATTGACTATAGAATTTATTTTTGTAAAAGCAATAGGTTTCTTATCTGTACTTTCATCCCAATAGCGAAAGTCCATCATAATTAGTTGACCGAGTTTTTTTCTTATAGAATCAGACATTTATGTTAGAACGTAATACTAATATAGAGCTAATATTAACATAGGTGATTATTTTTATTTACATTGCTCAGCCATGACTAACTAAAATTTTTTGACCAGTTAAAGCATTCGTTTTAAATCCAGCTAAGAATATAGCTGTATCTGCAATATCCTGAACAGTTGTAAACTCGCCATAAACTGTACTACCAAGCATAATATTTTAATTACTTCTTCTTCATAAATATTAAGTTCCTTAGCTTGTTCGGGAATTTGCTTTTCTACAAGAGGAGATAACACAAAACCAGGACCTATTAAATTAGATGATATATTGTGCTCAGCTCCTTCTTTTGCTAAAGCTCTTACAAAACCAACCTGAGCATGTTTAGCTGCTACATATGCAGCTTTATTTTTTGATGCAAGAACTGAATGAACAGATCCTACTACAATAACTCTACCACCAGTTTTTAGATCTATCATATGTCTCATCGCTGCTTGAGTCACTAGTAAGGTACCTGTCATGTGTATATCAAATAGTTTTTTCCATGCAGAAATTTTGAAATCAACAATAGGTGAAATTATTTGAATACCTGCATTGTTAATCACTGTATCAATACGCCTATAATACCCCATGAAATTGTAACAACAATTTTGAGAATTTAGTTCCTAAAGTAGCTAAACTATAAATGAGCAATTTAGGATAAATGTAAATGAGTAATAAGAGAAAAATATATACCGTTGAATTTAAGACTAAAGTTGTCTTGGAAGTATTGGGGAAAGATCAAACAATCACACAGTTATCAGTAAAATATAATATTACGCCCAAAAACATAAATAATTGAAAAACAGCCTTTTTAGAAAATGCTGAGTTGGCAATGGATCCATCCAAATCAGTATCACAATATAAAAAAGACAATGCAAAGCTTCAAACCAAGATAGATTAGTATTCTAAGAAGGTTGGACAACTAACAATTGAGAAGGAATTTCTTGAGGGAAAGCTCGTAAGCTTGGGATTATCTGATAGAAAAGCGATGATTGATCCTAAGCATAAATTATCTGTTGTAAAACAAAGTTTCTTATTAGAAGTTTCTAGAGCTGGTTTATATTACAAGCCTGTGGTTAACGAACATAAAGAAGAAGTAAAAGCAAAGCTTATACAGATACATGAGGAGATTCCCTGCTACGGCTATATAAAAGCTCATAAGCAATTAATAGAAGATGGGTTTAGCATCTGTGAGAACACAGTACAAAAGTATCGTAAAGAGTTAGGCATCAAAGCTATATTGGCGGTGAAAAAACCAAACTTAAACTTATCTGAACCTAACAAAGAGCATGCTATTTATAGTTACAAACTAAAAGGTTTAAGCATATTGAGACCTAATCAAGTTTGGTCTACAGATATTACATATATTAAGACTGATGCTGGCACAGTTTATATGGCAGCTATTATTGATTGGTACTCTAAGGCTGTACTAAGTTGGGAGATATCCAACACTATGGATAGTAGTTTAGTTATGAAAGTTTTAAATGAAGCTCTGTATAAATATGGAGTACCAGAAATATTTAACACTGATCAAGGTAGCCAGTACACATCTAACATTCATATCCAAACATTATTGGATAAAAAAATTACTATATCTATGGATGGTAAAGGTAGAGCAACTGATAACATTTGCATCGAAAGATTTTGGAGAAGTGCTAAATGTGAGAGATTTTATTTAAATCAATATCCTGGCATTGTTGAACTAAGAAACGATGTGGATGATTATATCGATTTTTATAATAATAGAAGATTTCATGAGTCTATCAATTATAAAAAACCTATGAAATTTTATTACGATAACTTATTGGAAAAACGGGCGGCTTAGATGGGAACTAAATAATTGAAAATATTGTTTAATTTATTGGGGTAGTATAGCCTAAATTTTTCTACAGTAGTATCAATACCTACTTTTACCTGATCTTCATTTGTTACATCCATTTGTACAGCTAGAGTTTCTATATCATATTTATAAGAAAGATCTCTAGCTACTACTTGAGATTTTCCAAGATCTAAATCTGCTATTACAACTTTTGCCCCCTGTTTTGCGAACTCTGTTGCCATACCTAAACCTAAACCAGAAGCTGCTCCTGTTATTAGTGTAACTTTATTTTTTACAGACATTAAGACATCTCCTATAAACTATAATGAGGTTTGCTAATTATTATATAACAAAATTAAGCTAATTGATCACATAAGAGGTGTCAAAATTTTCATAAAGCTTTCTATGAGTAAGCTAGTACGCTTAGTTGTCATATGATCAGTGTCTTTGCTAGAATCAGCTAGAATCTTATCTGCCCAGCTATATAGTTTCTGAACATGATCTTGACTATATATAAAAGTTGCTATCTCATAATTCAAGAATAAGCTACGATTATCTAGATTTACTGAGCCTAGCATTGCAAGGTTATTATCAATTAGAACAGCCTTTGCATGTACCATGTTTTTTGTAAAATGAATAGCTATATTAAATTTTAGAAAATCTCGGATATAGCTTGCTCTAGCTCTATCTACTATTTTATGATTGGATTTCTTAGGTGTTATAATTTTTACTTCAACACCTCTTTTTTTAGCTAAAACTATAGAATGATATAATTCAGCAGAAGGTACTAAATATGGTGTTATAATCCATAATTTATTTTTAGCAGAATTAATAGCGGTAATTAGACCTGAATATAAAGGATCTTCTTGTAGGTCAGGTCCAGATGGGATTACTTGCACAAATCCTTCCTGAGAAATATTGTTATTTACTTTAAAATCTAACTCTTGATTTGTAGCAAAATACCAATCTGAGCAAAAAACTTTTAAAAAATATAGTAATGATTCACCCTGAATTTTAAATAACAAGTCATCCCACATTCCTTCGTGTTCGATTGGTGACATATATTCATCACCAATATTCATTCCACCACTAAATACAATTTTATTATCAAAAATATATATTTTCCTATGATTTCTATAATTAATATAGTTACGTAATGGGTTAGTCAAAACAGGCATAAAGAAGACAACTTCAGCTCCTAATTTTCTTAAATTTTTAAATATTTTTTTATTATGACGATAGACATATAGTGAACCAAGTGAGTCTACCATCATCTTTACTTCAACACCTTCAGCAGCTTTTTTTTCTAAAGCATTTATAACAAGTTTAGATGTAGTGTCATTTTTAAAAACATAGGTTTGTATATAGATGTTATTTTTTGCTGAGTTGATAGCTTCTATAAAAGCTTGAAAAGCTTTAACACCATCTGTGTATATTTCAAAAGAGTTTTTTCCTCTGAGAGTTGGTAAATCCATACTAGAAAAAACATTAATAGTATCCATGGGTAAATCTTGACACTTATGTTCTTTTGTTAAGCATGTTTTTTGTAGGGTAGGTTGACTAATATCCATAGTCTCTTTTTGCCAAAAGCTACGCTTGTCTTTACGTTGAAATATAAAAAAGAAGGGAATTGCAACATAGGGAATAAAAAGTATTGCTAAAAGCCAAGCTAAAATATTTGATGCAGATTTTTTGTCTACTATAAGCTTTAGTACAACTAAAATTGTTAAAGCCTGACAAATGAATAAAACTATATTTGCTTCTACTATATATAGTAAACTTAAAAAGAAATTTTCCATTTTTTAGAAAAAATATAAAAATAATAATTATTCTATAAATTCTAACACAGTGAAAACATTCTAGATAGCAGACCCAATTAGAATAGGTTCATAAACTGGAAATATAGTTTCTAGAATCCCTATAAACCTATATTCTCTTTCAATTTAAAACTAGTTCTTCCAAATCGCTTAATAGATTCAGTTAAGTATAAATTAAGTTTTCTAATGTAGAATTATATCTCTATAGGTTTTTCATTTTATCTAGATTATTAGCAGCAACAAGTTTTCTGCTTCTAAATTTCATCCAATTTGACAATTTAAAGATTATTGATTTAATATATTAATTTTTTGTAGATTTTATAAAATACAGATATCAAAGATATTATATACTTAATCGTTATTTCTAGCGTTAAAATAACCTACTGTCAATAGGCATTGAAAATTGACCCCTATAGGCACCGAATTTTTGACCCCCTAGAGGACCTAAAATGACTGATTTTTAGTCAGTCAAAATCATCTGTTTTATTTCCTATTTTTAAGTCTAAAACTATCATTGCCAGTTTCAATAATTTCATAGTTAAAAGTTAAACGATCTAGCATAGCTGAAGTCATCTTCTTATCCCTAAAAATCTGTGTCCATTCTCCAAAAGATAAATTTGAAGTTATAATCAAAGATACATTTTCATGTAACTTACTCAGAAGGTGGAATAATAAAGCTCCTTCAGACTTTGAGAAAGGTAAATAGCCCAATTCATCTAAAACAATCACATCCATTGATTTTAACTTTTCCGCAAGCTTTCCCGAGTTATTGTTTAACTTCTGCTGCTCTAATTGGTTAACCAAATCAACGATATTGTGAAATCTTGCTTTCCTACCTAATTTGACTATTTCTCTAGCAATGGCTATAGCTGTATGAGTCTTACCAGTGCCAGTAACCACCAACTAAAATAATGTTACGCTTACTATCTACCAAACCTGTGCTTTGTAAGCCTATAACAAGCTCTTTGTTGATTACACTCTTATCAAAATCAAATTCATCCAAAGATTTAGCTGTAGGGAACTTAGCCAATTTAATTTGATTATTAATTGATTTAACAGCTCTATAACTGACCTCTTTCTCAAGTTGCTCCTCTAACCACTTATAATATTGAGTATCATCCTTATCAATCTCTTTAAGACCATCTAAAACTGTACTTAGATGTAACTTTTTTAAATACTCTTGAAGTTCTATCATATTTATAGACCTCCTAATAATTGATTATAATTATTACAGTTAGCTATTGGTGGATTCTTAAGCTTTAGACTATCATCAACATCAACTATAGGTGCACCTTTCTCACATTTTAAACGTATTATTGAGTTTATAATATGCTGAGAATTTATAACATTACTACCAATATCTAAGTCACATGCTATTTCAACAGCCTCAATGCCATAATCTCTCAAAGATAATAGAACCTCAACAGCTTGCCTATCTCCACCGTTCTTAGACATCAGAAGATCTTTAACTTTTAAAATACTTTTAGGTAAAACCCAATCTTTAAAAGGTTCTCCATTTCTCAACGCTCCTGGCTTTCTTTCCAAAAGGTTTAGATAATGATATGGGTTAAGTATCCTTTTATTTCTATCTAAACATATATCATGTGTAGCAATCTTGTTACCATTACAGAAAATTCTTATTTTGCTTGGATAAGCTCTAACATCTACAGATCTATTAGCATATTCACAAGCGACACTATATCTATTACTATCGTAGCTAACCAAACAGGTCTTATCTACCTTGCGTGTAATTTCTTTATACCCATTAAAGGGGGAACTAAAGTCTCGCAATAAGCTTTTTTCTTGTCTAAACACATCATAAATAGTTTTATCTCTTATTTCTGTATGTTTGCGTTGTTTAGATATATCTAATACTCTTTGTTGTAAATGTCTATTAAGCTCCTCCAATGTATCAAATTTCAACCTTGGCTTGAATAGCCAATCTCTGATATTATCAACTTGGTTTTCTACTTGTCCTTTTTCCCATCCTGAAGCTGGGTTACATGCTGTGGGCTCTATAACATAATGCTTTAACATACATAAGAAGTTTTGATTGAACTTACGGTTGGATTTGCTCACAAACACTTTATCTACTGCTGTTTTCATATTATCATAGATACCTCTTTGAGTTACTCCACCAAAGAACTCAAAAGCCTTATCATGTGCATCAAACAGCATTTCTTGACTTTCTCTTAGGTATGCAATCACAAAAAACATCCTGCTATAAGACAATTTAAAATGAGCTAATTTTATTTTAGTTATCTTTACACCTAACTCTACAGTTTCTTCACTCCAATCAAATTGGTAAGCTTCATCAGGGTCAAAGTATAGTGGTATAAAGCTATCCTTTAGTTGAGCAGTGTGTTTTTCGTAGTATTTCTTAACATACCTTTCTTACAGAATCATAAGAGCCTGTATAGCCTAGAGCTTCTAACTGGTTATGATATTTACGAGTACTTCTCTGAGATTTCTTTTCTAGCTTCAAATCATGTGCAAGCATTTCTTCAAGTATCTTGATATAGTCTTGTAACTTTGGGTAAAAAGTCACTTTACGTTGATATTGTTTAGGAATATACTCAACATCTTTTTCTCGGATAATTTTTCTGACTGTGTTCTTTGACACATTCAGGCTAGTACATATTTCACTTATTGAATTGCCTTCACGACGCATTACTAAAATGGCTGTTTTTTTATCCATTTTTATCACCTTAATTTAAGCCCTATATTTATAAAAAATGTAGGGTAGTTTACCACCTCAGGGGGGCATTTTTCTGTGCTTATTTGCCCCTAAAAGGGGGCATTTTTGCATGCTTATTCACACCTAAGTTTATGAAACCAAAATTTGCATCACACATTCTATTTTTTTCATTAATTATAGCGTAGCAGCTATTACTGATCTTTTGTAATTTCATTTAAATTAGCTTATTTTAAAGCTCCCTATATATGGATTTATTGTATCAAAGTTGTAAAAATTATTTTGTTTATGTTATTGTTAATTTTTAATGGGGTTTATCAAAAACTGATGAAAAAATAACTAATAATTTAGTTTTTTATTGATTAAACATACTGAGTGGGTAGCTATACCTTCTTTTCTACCAACAAAGCCTAATTTCTCAGTAGTAGTAGCTTTGATATTTATTTGATTGATTTCTATATCCAAAATATTAGCTAAACAAGATTTCATATCTTCAATATACGGGAGCATTTTTGGAACTTGGGCGACTATAGTACAGTCAATATTTCCAATATGATAAGCTTTTTTATTGAGCATTTTTTTTATCTCAGCTAAGAAAAATTTACTATCAGTATTTTTATATTGACTATCAGTATCTGGAAAGTGTTTACCAATATCTCCAAGCCCTAGAGCTCCAAGTATAGCATCACATAATGCATGTATAAGAACATCACCGTCAGAGTGAGCTTCTAAGCCAAGATGATAAGGTATTTCTATACCACCAATAACGATATTTTGCTTTTGATCTGTGAATTTGTGGACATCATAGCCATGACCTATTCGAAACATATTTTCAGCCTTGTGTAATAGGGTAATTATTATTTAACCAGTCTTGGATACCACCAGTAATAGAAATAACATCTGCATAGCCCATTTGTTGTAAGCTAAGAGTAGCTAAAGCTGAACGAAAACCACTACCACAATATAAGTATATTTTTTGATTTTTGTTTGGTACTAGATTTTCGATTTTAACTTCAATTTTTCCTTTGCTTAGGTGTGTTGCTCCTTGGATATGAAATCTATTAAATTCAGATTCCTCTCTTACATCAAGAATTACTCCATCAAAATTATTAGAGTTTATTTTATTGAATAGATCAGTAGCTGAGCATTCTTTGATTTGTGATTTTGCATTGTTAACAAGTTTTAAAAACTCAACAGGTCTAGCCTCTTTTGGTGAGACTGTAGGGTATCTTTTCATATTCCAGCCTCTCCAGCCACCATCAACTGAAATTACGTTGTTGTATCCCATTTTTTTTAGTGTCTCAGCAACTAAAGCAGATCTATAACCACCACCACAATAAAAATACATTTTCTGATTTTTATTTGGTATTGCTGATTCAATAGCACTTTCAATAATTCCTTTACTTATATGGATTGCGTTTGGGATATAACCATTTGCAAATTCAGACTCTTCGCGAGTATCTATCAAAATACCATCAAGAGAGTTATCTTGATTCATTCTATAAATATCATCGACTGTGCATTCTTGTATTTTTGCTTTTGCTTGATCTACTTTTTTTACGAATCCTTGGGAGTGTTGCATCTTTATCACCTTAATTTTGTGTTTATCTAAATTAATATATTATATTCTTATTCAACCAAAAAGAATATCTATAACAGGTAACTTATAATTTGGAATATTATAATAACTATAGCGATAGTAAGAGCTACTGTATTTAGAGTCTTATTTTTCATGGAAGAGTATATAATATTATAGTCTTTATTACGTAGGATCCTAACCATGTTTAAAGGGCAAGAAACAAGCATAATTAGTGAAAAAAGCCCTACAATAGATAAGGCAATTAAAAAGAGTTTTTTAAAATAATAATTTAAAACAATTGGTAGGATGAAAAGTAAAAAACTAAGAAGTATATTCTTACTTATTTTTGAAAAGTTATTCATCTTAAATCTATCTAAAATTAGATCTTTTAGTGCTAAAGAAAGAGTTATGAATGCTGTAGTTACAGATATTGATATAAAACTATATATCAAAGTTATTATTTCAGGAGATTTAATATTTGCTTTGAGTATGTAGATAAGCTGAGTAATGCTATCTTGAGTACTTAACGGACCACTAAGTATTGATGCAAAGCTATTTTTATCTCCATAAATAGCAATATTACCAAAGATAGCAACAATCCAACAAATATAAATTAATAAAATTATCATTGATGCTACCATGATAATTCTTCTTATATCTTTAGGGTGTGGGCCTACATAATTTACTACTGTAGGCACTATGATATGTGCAGAAAATGTTGTTGCTAATATTGGCAGTGCAATAATTAATTCTTTAAAATTACTAAAACCATACTTATCTAAGTTTATTGACTGTACTGATTTAAATAATTGAATAATTGTAAACAGTATAATTATAAGTTTTAAGGTTAAAAAAAGTCTATTTAACCATTCAGCATGGCTAGTACCTTTTAGAATAAAACCACCAAAGATAATAACAAAGCCTATTTCTATAAGTATATAATTAATATTTAGCAGGCTTTCTAAAGATGATCCTATAGCAGATATATATGCTGCTAACATTCCATAGAGTATGCCAAAGGCACAAATATATACTAAAACGATTCCTGGTTTTTCAAAAAGTTTATGGGCAAGTCCGAGATAACTAATTCCTTTTTCAAAATGTAGACATGCCTCTGCTACAGCTAGAGTTGAGTATGTCATCAAAAGCCACATTAGAAACATTATTATACAACCAATTAAAATTCCAAAATATGAAAGAATCATTGGTATCGCAAGAATACCACCACCTAGTGAAGTACCAATAATTAAGAAAATACATCCAATTTGTTTGTTTATATTTGTCACAAATAAGGTTTATTATTGTATATAGTTTAGAAATAATTAAAACATATAAATCTGGGATAATAAAATAATAATTTCTACTTTTTACCAGGCAGCGATTGCCGCACCATCAGGATATACTTTTTGGCCTATCTTTTTAATAGCAGGACTTTGGAATGCTTTGACATACTCTTTAAGTTTAGGGTTATTTTTCTGATCCGCATTTGCTGCAATAATATTGGTAAATGGAGAATCTGTTGGTTCTACAAATAAAGCATCTTTATGTGTAAGGCCAGCTTTTGATAGATAGTCATTATTTATAATACCTAAAGCTACTACCCCTAGATTGTTAGGAATTTGGTCTGCTTGTAGAGCAATGATTTTTAGATGTTTAGGATTACTAACTATACTATCTGGAGTAGCTTCCCAAGTGACACCTTTTTTAAGTTTAATCAATCCTACATCTTCTAATATCATTAGAGCACGGCCTTGGTTTGTTGGATCATTAGGTATAGCAATAGTAGCGCCATTAGGAACTTCGTTGAGGTGTTTATATTTCTTTGAATATATCCCCATTGGGTAAAGAAAAGTTTTTCCTATAGATACTATATGATAGCCAAACTTCTTATTTTGATTTTCTAAGAAAGGTATATGTTGGAAAACATTTGCTTGAATCTCATTATCATTTAAGGCTCTGTTTGGAAGGTTATAATCTCCAAATGAAACTAGCTTAACATCAAGACCATATTTTTCTTTAGCAATTTTTTTGCTTAGCTCCATAATTTTATCTTGAGGAGGGCTAGTTATGTATCCAACTGTTATCTGATTAGGATTGATAGCAGCTGATGCATTCAAATATAATTGAGTGCCGCTTGCTATTAATAAGATAACCGAAATCACCCAAAGTGAAGTTAATTTTTTTGCTGAAAGGAGATAATTTCCAAAAGATTGTGTTAGCTGTACTAGTATAACTAGTATAACCACACCACCAAATAGCAATGTATAGTTGCCATAGTTGTATCCTTTGAAATATGTTAAATCACCAAGACCTCCACCACCAACAATACCGGCCATAGCTGAAAAGCCAATCAAAGATATACAAGTTAAAGAAGCTGCATCGATCAGAAGATTTTTAGATTCTGGTAACAGTACTTTAAATATAATTTGATTCTTAGTTGCTCCCATAGCTTTTGCAGCTTCAATTAAACCATAATCGACTTCTCTTAGAGCAGATTCTGTCAAGCGAGCATAAAATGGTAACGCTGCAATTGCAAGAGGAACTATAGATGCTGTTGTTCCAATAGTTGTGCCAACTATTAATTTTGTTAACGGGTACAATAAAATAAGTAAAATAATGTACGGAATGCTTCTAGTAATATTAATTACTACACTAAAACCTTTGCTAAATCCTTTAACTAAGATATTTTTATTATCCTGAGTAATGTATAGCAAAATACCTAATAATATACCACCTATAACAGCTACTAGAGTGGCGATGAAAACCATAAAAATAGTTTCCCAAGTAGATAGAGCTATTTGGTTAAGCTCGTGTAAACTAAATATTGTCTGCTGTTGCATAACCTAGTACCTTTAAATTAACATCTTGGTTTGAAAGAAATCTCAGGGCATTTTCCCAATCTTGGCGTTCACCTGTTATATGACAAATTGCGATTCCAACTATTTGTTCTTGGATTGTCTCAATATTTGCTTGAATAATACTTGCTGTAGCATTAAATTGCCGAGATATCTCAGCAATTATTGGCATCTTACCTTTATCACCGTAAAAAGTTAGCTGTACAACAGGATATGTGTGGTCGTTGCTGTAAGGGTTATCATGAAGTTTCTTAGCCATAAAATCAGGAACTTTTGTATGAATACTCGTCTCAACAAAAGATTTTGTTACAGCTGTTTGTGGATCTAAGAAAATATCAAGAGTTTTGCCCATTTCGGCAATACGACCCTTATCAATAATAGCAACCCTGTCACATGTTTTTTTAACTACATCCATTTCATGAGTAATTAAAATTATAGTCAGTCCTAGTTCTTTATTTAATCTTTTAAGTAGGGCTAATATTTGTTTTGTTGATGTAGGGTCTAAAGCAGAGGTAGCTTCATCAGATAATAATACTAATGGGTCAAGAGCAAGTGCTCTAGCTATGGCTACTTTTTGTTTTTGACCACCACTAAGTTTTTTAGGGTAAGCAGTTGCTTTATTTGGAAGTTCTACTAAGTCTAAAAGTTCATGAACTCTTTTTTTTATTTCAGCTTTAGATATGCCCTGGATCTCAAGAGGTAATGAGATATTTTCAAAAACATTTCGTGATGATAATAAATTGAAATGCTGAAATATCATAGAGACTTTTTTACGAAAGGCTCTTAACTGTTTTGGATTTTTTTTAGTTATATTTTCATCTGCTATAAATATAGAACCCTCTGTGGGCTGCTCAAGTAAATTTAGGCATCTTAATAGTGAGCTTTTACCAGCGCCACTATGACCAATTATACCAAATATCTCACCTTGCTTTATTTCAAGATTAATATTGTCAAGAACAAGGTTATTAATATTACTTGTGCGATATTCTTTTTTTAGATTTTTAATTTGTATCATTTTTTGCCTTTGCTTTATCGCCTATTTTACTTTCTTGTCCACTAATTAATCTTTGAATATTACCTTTGTGTTTAACAAGGATAATAATAGCTATTATTAAAAAAGGAGCAGCTATTTGGAAATCTGCTGTAAATATTACAGAGAAGCTTGCTATAACAGTAGCTAATAATGCAGATAGTGAAGAGTAGCGAGTTATTACAGCTACACACAACCATGTAATTACAAATATTAATCCTAATATCCAGCTAAAGCCAAATAACGTTCCTATAAGTGTAGCAACACCTTTGCCTCCTTTGAACCCAAAGAATATAGGAAACACATGACCTAATATAGCATATAGAGCAACACATGCAGTTATAAATTCATTACCTGTTAGGACTTTCGCAATAACTACAGGTATTAAACCTTTTAGAATATCAAAAGTTAATGTAATAATAGCAGGAGTTTTACCACCAATTCTTAATACATTAGTTGTACCAGGATTACCAGAACCAACACTTCTTGGTGATGGCAGTCTGAAAATATAACAAACTATAATTGCACTATTTATTGATCCTAATAGGTATGCAAATATTAGAACGCTAAAGTTTAAAAAGCTCATAAAACTCCTTTTATCTTTATTTTTTTAAAATTACTCGAATTCTTATAAAAGATAATACTATCTAGGTAATATCTTGGCTAGCTATTTTTGCAGTTTTATTATAGGCTTAATGGCCTAAAAAGACTTATTTATCAATTTTTATTTCAAAAGGTTTGATTTATGACTGTAATGAAGTTCGATTTAATCAAAAAAGAGGGCAAAGCAAGAAGAGGAAAGATAAGCTTTCCTAGAGGAAATATTCAGACACCAGCATTTATGCCAGTTGGGACTTATGGTGCTGTGAAATCATTATCTCCTGTAGAGCTAAATGAGATGGGTGCAGATATTATTTTAGGTAATACTTTTCATTTATGGTTGCGTCCAGGTACTGATATTATTAAAAAACATGGCTCTTTACATGGATTTAATGGTTGGGATAAACCTATTTTGACTGATTCAGGAGGCTTTCAAGTATTTAGTTTAGGTAAGATGCGTAAGCTTACTGAAGATGGTGTAACTTTTAAATCGCCAATTAATGGTTCAAAAGTATTTTTATCTCCAGAAATATCTATGCAAGTGCAAAGAGACTTAGGGTCTGATATTGTTATGTGCTTTGATGAGTGCACTCCATATCCGGCGACTGAGAAAGAGGCTAAAGAGTCTATGAAATTATCAATGCGTTGGGCAAAAAGATCAAAAAATGCTCATGAAGATAATCAATCAGCATTATTTGGTATTATTCAAGGTGGTATGTATGAGCACCTAAGAGACGAATCTTTAGCTGCATTAGAAGAGATTGGTTTTGATGGTTTTGCTATAGGAGGATTATCCGTAGGAGAGCCAAAAGAAGATATGATTCGAATATTAGATCATATTGCTCATCAAATGCCAGAAGATAAACCAAGGTACTTAATGGGTGTAGGTACTCCAAAAGATTTAGTTGAAGCTGTGTATCGTGGTATAGATATGTTTGATTGTGTAATGCCTTCACGAAATGCTCGTAATGGTCATATTTTTACTTCAGAAGGAGTTATAAAAATTAGGAATGCTAAACATAAAGATGATATCTCGCCATTAGATCCAAATTGTGATTGTTATACCTGTAAAAATTTTAGCAGAAGTTATTTGCACCATCTTGATAAAACCAAGGAAATTCTAGGATCAAGGTTAAATACTATTCATAATCTGACTTTTTATCAAAATCTTATGGAAAATATCCGCAAAGCTATAGAAGAAGTTAGGTTTGAAGAATTCAGAAAAGATTTCTTAGAAAATTATAAGTAAAACTATTTGTTTAGAAAAGAGTGGAGTAATTTATTCATCTTTGTAAAAACTTTAGAGTTAGGTTCTTTAGATAGTAAATAATAAGATTTGTTAGCAAATAAACTTTTTTGTTCAGGCAAGTATAATAAGCCATTTTCAATAAGGTCACTAATTAAGAGTTTTTCTGTTACAAAAAAAACAATTCCTGAGAAACAAGCTTTAATAGCTTGAATCGAGTTTTTAAAAACTATTTTTTTATTATAATTATCACTTATATTATTATGTTTACACCATTTAATATAGTCGCTATCTCTCAATTTATCATTAACAAAAATAAGTTTTTGTGTAGCTATTATTTCTTCAAATGTTTTGTTTATCTGTTTGATATTAGATACTAAAACTAGTTCTCCAAAAGCAAGTTTTTGTCTATTTTTATTTTCAAACTCCTCATCTGAGCCATATTCAATACTTAAATCTATATTGTCATTATCAAAATCAATTTTTGTTCCTTTTGTTATAAGCTGTATATCTATATCATTAAATGCTTCAAGAATGTTATCAAACCTAGGGATTAGCCAATTAGCACATAATGTGGACAGATAATTGATAGAAACTTTATTCATTTGATGTTCTTTGAAAATATTCGTTGACTGATATATTTCTGTTATTAAAGGATCAATTTTTGAATAATATTCTTTTGCTAAATCTGTAATTACAATTCTTCTTTTTTGAGTTAAAAAAAGTTTTCTGTCAAAATGTGTTTCTAGTTTCTAGTTTCTAGTTTCTAGTTTCTAGTTTCTAGTTTCTAGTTTCTAGTTTCTAGTTTATTGATAGATTGACTTACTGCAGAGTGAGTCATAAATAACTGTTCTGCTACTTTTGTATAACTTTTAGTTTTCATTACTGCTATAAAAACAGGTAAGGAGTTTAAAGGAGGTAAATCGGTTTTTTTTATCATCTTGGTGTAAGAAAAACTTACTTTTATTGTAATAGTGAGGATAAAGTATTTCACATGGCTATGCAATATTTATATGGTTCTGTTACGGTGAGGGTAATTCCAAAAAATGGGATTAAGTTAATAAGTCTAGTAAATAATATTTTTAGTAACACTTATTGCCTTTGGGATTTTTATAAGACAATATTTGGTTGCAATTATTGGTATCTATATGTCTATCACCTATGTGGTCGTAGATAGAGCTTCACGGGTTTACCCATGGGTATCTTTTACTTATAAGAATTTTTAAAGTTTATGTATATCAAATATTACAAATTATTTAGATGGTAGTAGATTTGCTGATCTCAAAAATAGGATTAAGTACATAAGCGGTTTGTCTAAAGAACTAAAGCTTAAATAGTAGATTTCTATATGCAAAATAATGGTAAAAAATTCTAAACTAGCCCTTATTTTCTTCAATTAGCTCTATTTTTCAGTAATAGTCGTGGCTGTATTGGACATTGTTTTTCATGGAATATCAATTATTTTTTTAGAGGTATATGGGATTCTAATAGTATATATTAGTAGCATATTATTAATAATTAAAAAATCTTAGACTTATATATGGAGTTAAAAGTACTTTGATAATAAGCGCATGTCTTTATGTAAGTTTAGCTTACATAAGTGTAAGTTAAAGTTAAAGTAGTTTTACTTTAAAGTATGTTAGCTGTATTATTTAGTTATTGATTTTAGTATTTATTGGATTTAGGGCTGTAAATGAGGCTATTACTCGACAGTATTGCTATGTTTTGGATGCTCTTATCAGCTACTTCTATAACGTTATTTGGATTAGCTATTAAATTTCTGATGTCTAGTAGTTCCATATATAGTGTTATGCTTACGTACTTTGTTGGAAGTTCTATATTAATGTGGTGGATTGTTAGTATTTCATCATTTGATAAACTACGTCCTCTTGAATGGAAGCCTATATTGATGAGAGTTATTCTTCTTGTCACTTCGCAGTATTTTTTATTTTTAGGGTTACACAGCTCATCATTGTTGTTACCAATACTTTTATTTAATACTAGTCCTTTATTTATACCAATAATTAGATGAATTTTTTATAAAGTAAAGGTAGATGTAGGTACATGGGCACTACTAATAATGAGCTTTCTTGGTATTTATCTAGTGTTAGGAGGTAAGTCATGACATCCTGATATATGGGCTCTAAGTGCTTTAGTTTCAGGTGTTTTAAATGCAGGATCTCAAGCTGTACTATATACTGCAAGCCAAAAAGAAAATTTATTTACTATGAACTTGTGGATATTTACATTTATAAGTATCCTTATGTTTATAGGTTTACCATTTACTCATATTACATTTGCAGGAGTTAGAAATGTATTTGCTAGCACACCATTAATTTGTGCAGGTATTGTAATTGTAATATTTGGTGTAAGTTCCAATCTTTTTAGAGTTAAAGCTTTTAAGTATACAGTAGACCCGTCTTTTGTAGCTCCAGGTATGTACTTTTACGTTGTTGTGGCTGCTGTGATAGATGTGTTTATGTATAATAAAAATTTAACTGGTATAGAGGTTTTTGGTATATTGATTGTTTGTGCGGCGGGCATACTTTCAGTTATTAAGAAAAAATAGTTATAAATAAAAGGAGAATTTAAAATGAAAAATACTTTAATTATTGCTGCTGACTTCATTAATGAAATTGTTCATGAAGAAGGTGCTTTTGGGGCTTATCATGCTCAGTCTATTAAACATGGAAAATGCTAATAAGATCATAGCTTGGGGTCGTAAAAATGGGATTAAGATTGCTCATGTTAAAGTTGGCTTTAGCAAAGATTATCATGAGTGCCCAGAGAACTCACCTATATTTGGTCAAGCACCTCAGTATAAAGCGCTTCAGCTTGGTACATGGGCAACAGAATTTCATAAAAATATTGATGTTCAAGAGAGTTATATAGTTATAACAAAATAAACTGTCCCTGTTATTCAATACCACTTTATAAAATATTTTTATTCCTTGCTTTTATGCAGCATCTAAAATACCAGAATATACTTCATCAGGAGTCATATATCCAATACTAGAATGTAGTCTTTCATTGTTGTAAATATCAATATATTCTTTGATACCTACTTTAGCCTCTTTCATAGTTATATATGATACCGGATAAACATTTTCATATTTCAGTGTTCTCCAAAATCTCTCAATTGCAATATTATCTATAGATCTTCCTTTAGCATCCATAGATATATTTATTTTATTATCAGATAATATTTTAATATGCTCTTTTGCTGTATATTGAGTTCCTTGATCAGAGTTAAAGATATCAGGTTTACCATATTTAAATAACGCTTCTTTTAACACACTAGTTGTTAGATGTGTATCCATAGTATTAGAAATCTTCCAAGCTAGTATTTTCTTGCTATGCCAATCTATTATGGCTGCTAAATATGCATACCCACATTCTAGTCTAATATACGTGATATCAGCACTCCATACCTTATTAGCTTTATCTATAACAACCTGATTCGTCTCATTTTTAAATACATTAAGTAAGTATGGATATTTCTTGTGTTGCTTATTAATGACAGTTGTCTTTTTTTTAGGATACAATGCCTTAATACCCATTAATTCCATAGCACTTTTGATTAGCTTCCTTCCAACTAGAAATCCTAATCTATTTAGCAACTTTACTAGCCTTCTCGTACCATAATATGGATGTTTAGTATGTATCAAATCTATTGCATTTAATAGTCTAATATCATCATTACTACTAAATTTTGATATTGGTGTATAATAGTACACACTCTTAGATACAGATAATAGTTTAAGCTGATTATTTAAAGATAATTCTAGCTTAGTATCTACAGAGTTTACTCTATCATTTGATGATACCAAGCTTTTTAGCTTTCCCATTAAAAAATCCCTCTCTACTATTACCTCGACTAGTTTTTTACTTGTTGCATCTTTATCTTTTCTAAGCTCATCTATTTCCTGCTTATACTCCTTAACAACAGAGCTTTTATCAAATGCTAAGCAAGCATTAGATAAAAATTACTGCTTCCAATTGTGCACGTTTTTAGGAAGTAAATCATACTTACTTGCTATCTCATTAACTGTCATATCGCCTTCTAGCAATTCTATAATTACTTTAGCTTTAAAATCAGCTGTATACGTTACTCTTTTTTTACTCATTTATCTATTTCCTAATTTATCTAGTTAAGTTTAACATCTAGGAATAAAAATCTTTCTAAAATCAGTAGCTTTTTCTGGGGACATTATAGTTTTAAGAGTTGTATATCATATTAACCATTTTTGCTAAGTAAGCTGATTGCTTTGTTATCTTGCTCAAATTGGTATTTTGATCAGATTTGTTGGCTTTATAAGTCTCATGAAAGATGATATCAGACCAGTTAATGGTAAAAGTTCTTTTGAGACCACTTTATACGCTGAAAAAAATCATGCTAGTATGAATAACAGCATTTTTCTCCTTACCAAGTAAGATATCAATCTCTATAACAAAGCTTATATAAGTAAGTTAAAGATAAATTATAGCTTTACTAAATATAGAAGATAATCCAACATTTTTTGTTAAAAAAATCATAAAAAAGTACCTAATAAAAGCAGAAATACTTCTTTTGGAAGTATCCACATTCCATAATAAATATAATTTCCAAGCCCTAAATTTTGTAAAAGTATTGTTATTTGTGATTGCTAGATATTAGGTGAAATATCTATTATGGCTCTGTAATAGCATAATACTATTCTATAGGATAGCTACTTAATGATTTAGCAAGAGAATATCCATTGATAATACAGTGTTACTAATGTAGAATTCACATGTTTAGGATATATAATAAAAAAAACTCTAGGAGAGAAAATGAAAAAAATATTGTTATCACTAGCTGCTATTGTGTTATTTAGCTCAAGTTCTTTTGCTGCAGGTGGTGCGCAAGAAGCAAGTAGTCCATTAAGTTCAATCTTGATGTTAGTAGTATTTTTTGCGATATTTTGGTTTTTACTTATTAGGCCACAACAAAAGAAAAGCAAACAATTACGTAAAATGCTCTCAGATTTAGCTAAAGGTGATGAAGTTGTAACAAATGGTGGTGTGATAGGGAAAATCACTAAAATTGATGATACTTTTGTAGATCTAGAAGTAGCAGAAAGTGTTACTATAAAAGTTCAAAGAAGTGCAGTGGCAAATATTTTACCAAAAGGTGCTACTAAGGCGTAATTAGCCATTCTAGAAATTTTTTAATCTTTTTTCTTTTACAAAGGGATTTTTTTTCAATGAGTAATAATAAAAGTCTTCCCATAAATCAGTTTCCATTATGGAAAAACCTTTTAATAGTTTTTATTCTAGCATTAGCCTTGTTTTATGCAGTACCTAATATTTTTGGTAAAAGCCCTGCTTTGCAAATATCGCAGAAAGATGGTGATGTTAACATTCAATTGTTAGTTAAAATTGAGAATACTTTAAATAAAAGCGCTGTTGCTTATGAAAAGGCGCACATAACAAATAACAAAGATAATGTTTCAATTACATTTAAAGATGTGGAAGAGCAGCTTAAAGCTAAAAAAATATTAAAAGAAAGCTTAAGTGGTAACTACATTATTGCAATGAATATGCTCTCTAACTCTCCTGGTTGGCTTTCAGCATTAGGTGCTAACCCTATGAATTTAGGATTAGATTTACGTGGTGGAATGTATTTAATGCTAGAAGCTGATACAAAGACAGCAATAAATGCTCAGTTAGATAATACGTTGAATGTTATTTTAGCAGCAGCTAAAGATAATAACATAGGTGTTTCTAGTTCAACTAAAGCAGATGAGAAATCTAGTATTAAAGCACCTCAGGATTATATTGCTAATGGTTATATATCCATAACTTTAGATAACTCAGAAGGTGTTGCTAAACTTAATCAGTATTTAGGCTCTGAGTTTAAAAAGACTCAAGATCTTAATATAACTTATACAACTAAAGGTAATACTGTGTTTGTAACCTATAATAGTGCTAAGATGCTTCAATTAAATCAAGGTGCTATATCTCAAGTTGTGACAGTTATGCGTAATCGTATTAATGCATTAGGTGTCGCAGAGGCTTCGGTTGCACAGGCTGGAGAAAATCGTGTTGTTATTGAAATTCCAGGTATGCAAGATGCTACTCAAGCTAAGCAAATCTTAGGGGGAACATCTACGGCAAGTTTTTACTTAGTCAACCCAGTTTCAGATAGATTAGCGACAGAAGAGCAGGGCTATAAGGTTTATACCTTAGATAATAGTAAAGGATATCAAAGTTACTATAGTTTAAAAGGTGCACCTGTAGCTGGTGGAGCAAATATTATTGGTGCAAGCCCATCTGTTGATCGTCAAACAGGTACACCTATAGTTATGGTTGAGTTAAGTAGGTCAGCTGCTAGTCATTTTAGAAGGATTACAGGCAAGAATGTTGGTAATCCTATGGGTGTTATGCTGGTTAATACTACCTATGAGAAAGTTAAAGAGAAAAATGGTAAAGAGAAGAATGTAGTTAACAAAACTGAGAAATTAATAAACGTTGCTACTATCCAGTCTGCACTTGGCTCACATTTTCAAATTACGGGTCTAAGTCAAAAAGAAGCAAATAACCTTGCTTTAATGATTAAGTCTGGTTCGTTACAAGTTCCTGTACATATTGTTCAAGAATCACAAATAGGACCAAGTCTAGGTAAAGCTAATATTGAAAAAGGTATGCTATCTATAGTAGTAGCGCTTTTAGCTGTTGTTATATTTATCTTAGCTTACTATCGAGTATTTGGTATTATTGCAAATATTGCTCTAATTATGAACTTGGTACTTATTGTGGCTGTGATGTCGATTATTCCAGGAGCAACATTAACATTACCAGGTATTGCAGGTATCGTATTGAATTTAGGTATGTCAATTGATGGCAATGTACTAATTTTTGAAAGAATTAGAGAGGAGATTCGTGCAGGTATGCCACGTCAAAGTGCAATTCATATAGGTTATGAGAAAGCATTTACGACAATTGTTGACTCTAATATTACTACTTTAATTGTTGCTGTTATACTTTTCTTTATTGGTACAGGTGCTATTAAAGGGTTTGCTATCACATTGATGATAGGTATTGTCACATCTATGTTCACATCAGTTACTGTTTCTAGAGCTATGACTAATTTTGTTTATGGTAAGAAAAAGAAGCTAGAAAAAATCTCTATAGGAATATAATTTTAGGTTGGGTTTATAATGGAATTTTTTAAACAAAAGACTCAGATAGATTTTTTAGGTATCAAAAAGTATACGACTGCTTTTTCAATACTTATGATTGTTATCTCGTTGTTTTTTATATTTACTAAAGGTCTAAATCTTGGTTTAGACTTTACTGGTGGTTATCAAGTGCAGTTATATACTTCAAAAACGTTAGGTTCTGAAGTTATGACTAAAAAACTAGAAAAAATAGGCTTTAACCATACGACAATAACAACTTTTGGAGATAATGATAATTATTTGATTAAATTTGCTCCTAATGAGGTCAATGCTAAAGCTAAAGATTTAGAAATAGCTCAGCAGCAACTTCAGTCTGAGGTTGCAACTACTTTAGATGCAAAAGTTGAAAGTGTAAACTATATTGGCCCGCAAGTTGGTAAAGAGCTTGCCAGTAATGGTGTCTTAGCAATAATTATTGCTTTAGTATGTATATTGATCTATATAAGTGCTAGATTTGAAATGAAGTTTGGTATAAGTGCATGTGTAGCTTTATTGCATGATCCAATAGTAATATTAGGAATATTTGCAGCTTTTCAGTTAGAGTTTGACTTGACAGTTCTAGCAGCTATTTTAGCAGTGATTGGTTATTCTTTAAATGATACTGTTGTGATTTATGATAGAGTCCGTGAGAACTTTAGGAAAATGAGTAATGCAAGTGTTACGGATGTAGTAAATAGAAGTATTAATGATACTCTGTCAAGAACTATACTTACCTCTGGATTAACAATGCTTGTAGTTGTAGTACTATTTTTATTTGGTGGAAGCTCAGTGCATAATTTCTCTTTAGCTTTAATGTTAGGTATTGTGATAGGTACTTATTCATCTATATATGTAGCAGGAGTAGTAGCTGTGGCTCTAGGTTTAAATAGAGAATTTCTACTACCTAAGCAGATAAGTAAGGAAGATACTTCTCTACTTTAACATTTATTAATAATTTATAGCTATTAAATAATGTATAATGAAATTAAGAGATTAAAAAAGGATAAGTAATGAAAAAAATAATTTTGATAGTTAGTTTTTTGATGTTTGGAGCTAGCTTAGGATTAGCTATGTCTAGTGATAAACCTGCTAATGTTACAAAACAGGAACAAAAAACGACAACATGTGTAAAAAATAAAGATCATCATAAACTTGTAGATATCTATACTAAAGAAGATACTACTTCACAAATTGTTGATAAAGTTACACTTAAAACCCAAGACCATTACAGTATTTTTTACTGTAAAAATACTGGCTGGTGCGAAGTTGTTAATAAAACTGACGGAAATACTGGTTGGGTAAGCTTAGATCAGCTTAAGCAAGCGCAACAAAAATATGCTAATTACATGCAGAAAAAAAATACGGTAAAAAAACTTGTTGAATATGTTAATGTACAAGATCAAAAAATAGCGCAATTACATGCTATGATACAACAAATGCAAGAACAGTTTGGTTATGTATTGCAAAAGCAACAAGTAGAAGTTAATCAGTTAAGACAGTCCTATTACTATCAGTAGATTAAAATCTAGTAGGGTCAATATGTCTAAAAAAAAGTTATTACCAGCTACAAAACCAAAAACTTTACCTGTTGTTTCTGATAATAATCTTAGTTCTTATTTTAATTTTGTTAATAGCTTACCTATTTTATCTTTAGAAGAGGAGCAGGAGTTAGCAAAACGTTATAAATATAAAAAAGACTTAGATGCGGCTCAGCAGTTAGTTTTGTCTCATTTAAGGTTTGTCACTAAACTTGCTAAAAACTTCTCTGGATATGGTTTATCAATAGCAGATCTTATTCAAGAAGGTAATATTGGGCTTATGAAAGCTGTAAGTAAGTTTGATCATGAACAAGGAGTTAGATTAGTTTCTTTTGCTGTTCACTGGATTAAGGCTGAAATGTATGATTATGTCTTAAAGAATTGGAAAATTGTAAAAGTCGCTACAACAAAAGCGCAGCGAAAACTATTTTTTAATCTTAGAAGTTCTAAGAATAAGGTTGGTTGGTTAAGCTCAGAAGATATAAAGCAGTTAGCCGAGGAGCTTAATGTAAAAGAAGAAACAGTTATCGAAATGGAAAAAAGAATGTGTCAAGGAGATGCTAGTCTTGATCTTCCTTATAAAGATGACGAGGGTGAGCAGACTAGTCAACAAAGTCTATATCTTGAAGATAAATCATCAAATGTTGAACATCAAGTAGTACAACAGGATTATTATGATAACTTTAAGGCGGTCATAAAGGATGTTTTAGGTGATTTTGATATACGTACAAAAGATATTATTATGTCTCGTTATTTACTTGAAAAAAAAGTGACCTTACAAGATTTAGCAGCTAAATACAAGATTTCTGCAGAGAGAGTTCGCCAAATAGAAGAAGAGGCTTTAGCCAAATTTAAAAAAGCTATTAAAAATAGAAGTTAAAAAGTATTTTATTTACGTGTTTTTTAATAGCGTGAAAATCTAATTATCCAAAGAACTATAATTAATTATCTTATTTTACCATTTTTCTGTATTTGAATATGGGTATATTTTTGAAATTCTTTTAAAGACATGTTTTCAGTTCTAAGTTGATTATTTTAAGACAGTTATTGCAACAGATATTTGATGTGTTATCTATCTTATCTTTTGATAATGGCATAAAGCAACACTTACTATTTTAGTGTGACACCAAGCAATTTTTATTTTTCATTAAAATATGTTTGTTAATAGCTATATAGTTAATTTTGTATGCTCTTATATAAAAAGTCGATATGTCTTTTATAAAAGATAATGAGTAAACGTTTGTATAACTGACTTAGTTTTTAGGTTAAGTTTTTCTTAAAAAAAACTACTAATAAGAGCATATTATGATGAATAAAAACTAATTTGTTTATGGTAATATATTCGTTATATATTTAATTTCTTATTTTTAATAGTAATGAAGGATTTTATACCTAAAACGGAATCAAAAATAAATCAAAATATTT
Organism: Francisella halioticida; assembly: GCF_002211785.1. NCBI lineage: Bacteria > Pseudomonadati > Pseudomonadota > Gammaproteobacteria > Thiotrichales > Francisellaceae > Francisella > Francisella halioticida. Next base: position 1,352,466 of record NZ_CP022132.1, on the reverse strand, counting down.
ATTTAGATGGTTCAAAAAGTATCTCAAATAGATCTTTAATCATTGCTGCTATGGCTGATGGTGAAACCAAATTTGAAAATCTACCAAATAGTGCAGATGTTTTAGCATGCGTTGCGGCTTTAAAAGCACTTGGTTATGCGATTGAGCACAATCAGAGTGAAAAAAAATTAACAATATTAGGTTGTAGTCGAGAGTTTCAGAATCAAAAAGCAGAAATATTTTGTAATGAGTCAGGCACTCTAACTAGATTTATAATCCCTATGTGTGCTGTACAAAAATCTGGTGATTATTATGTTTATGCTAAACAAAGAATGATGGAAAGGCCACTGGCAGATCAATTAAAACCGTTAGAAAAACTTGGGATGAAAGCTTTATATCATGAGAGGAATTATGCAATGCCTTTAACTATTAATGCAGATTCTTTAAAGGGTGGTAGTATTAAGGTCGATGGTAAAAAAAGTTCGCAGTTTGCGTCTGGCTTACTTATGGTAGCACCATTTATGCAACAAGGTTTAGCTTTGAGTTCGATTACAGATCATAAGCAACCTTATTTAGATATGACTGCAAAAGTTATGGCTGAGTTTGGTATAGATGTTAACATTGAGAATAATATGTATACTACTAAAAAATTTAATTATACATCGCCAGGAAGGTATGTTGTTGAACCAGATGTGTCAACAGCTTCATATTTTTGGGCATTTGCAGCTATTACAGGATCTATTATAAAAGTAATGAATATAACTAAAAAATCCAAGCAAGGAGATATTAAGTTTTTAGATGTTTTAGAAATGATTGGTTGTGAAGTTAAGTATTGTGGCGATGGTGTAGAAGTCACAGGAACTGAAAAATTAAAAGGTATAAATGTTAATATGCGTAATTTCTCAGATACTTTTATGACTTTAGCTACAATAGCATGTTTTGCTGATTCAGACACTTATATCTCAGGGCTTAGTCATACTAGAGGGCAAGAATCTGATAGAGTATCTGCTATGGCAGAAGGACTTACAAAACTAGGAGTATATGTTGAAACAACACAAGATAGTATTTTAATATCTCCTTCTAGGAGTAAATTTCAATCAGCGGAAGTTGATAGTTTTAATGATCATAGGATTGCTATGTCATTGGCTCTTTTAGGATTAAAAAATGATGGTATTATCATAAATAATTCAGAAGCTATAAGCAAGACCTGTCCTGATTATTTTGATAGAATGAGAATTTTAGTAGGTTAAAAATTATGAAGGTGAAAGAGCGAATTATAGTTAGATATCTTGCTCAAAGATGGTATAAAAAAGCTCTTATTGTCACGGGTAATGATGATGGCTATCTTGATAGAATTAATGTCTTAAAAAAAGTTGTTTGTTCTGGATATTTAAAAACACAACAGCAGAAAGGATGTGTTTTTAGTGTCAAAGCTTGGCCATTTGAACATAAATTTTTTGATTTAGTAATCTTAGATCAAAGTTCTTTATCTTCTCCAAAAGAAGTAAAAGCTCTACTCAAACAACTACACTTTTGTTTAGCTGATGATGGTGAAGTTATAGTGGCATGTTCAGGAGATATTAGACTTTATAAGGTCTTATCAAAATTTTTAGCTAATGGCTTTGTTAGTAAAGAAGTTCAATTGATAAATCCAACGGGAAATATTTTTATTGATTTATTCAAGCGTATAGTAAGTAAAAACTTTGTTGTGATCTTTAAAAAAGATAACTACTTTATAGTAGATGGTCTAAAAGTATCTGATTTAGTAACTGAATCAGGAAAAAAACAAGCATATAGAGGAGAGTGTGCGAAGGAGATTTATGGAGATGTTCAGCAAAAAAAATAATGTAGTAGCATATACTGATGGAGCTTGTAAAGGTAATCCTGGAATAGGTGGTTGGGGAGCTATACTTAGTTATAATGGTGTAGAGAAAGAGATATATGGTGCAGAGAAAGAAACCACTAATAATAGAATGGAGCTTTTAGCAGCTATAAAAACATTAGAGACTCTAAAAAGAAAATGTGATATTACTATTTTTACAGATTCTAAATATTTACAAAATGGTATTAATCAGTGGTTAAAAAACTGGAAAGCTAACGGTTGGAAAACGGCTGCTAAGAAAGAAGTAAAGAATAAAGATTTGTGGCAAGAGCTTGATACTTTGAGTCAAGTCCATAATATCGCTTGGAACTGGGTCAAAGGCCATAGTGGCAATCAAGGTAATGAAAAGGCAGATGAATTAGCAAATAGGGCTATTTCTGAGCTAATGGAGAAAAATAAAAATGGAAAATCTTAGCCATAAGAAGATTCTGGTTTTATACACTGGCGGCACTATTGGTATGATAAATACAGAGCAAGGATATGATGTTAAACCAGGATATTTAACAAAAACTGTCGAAGGTATTCGTGATTTTTATGAATATAATATGCCTGAGTTTAAAGTCAAAGAATATACAAATTTGATAGATTCATCAAATATAAATCCTAAAAGATGGGTGTCATTAGCTTTAGATGTAATAAAAAATTATAAAGATTATGATGGCTTTGTGATCTTACATGGCACGGATACTTTAGCTTATACAGCTTCAGTATTATCTTTTATGCTTGGTGAAATTCAAAAGCCTGTAATTGTAACAGGTTCACAAATTCCAATATCAAAAATAAGATCTGATGCAATATCAAATATTCTAAACAGTTTAATATTTGCTTGTAGTGATGATATTAAAGAAGTTTGTGTTTATTTTAATCAAAGGCTTATGAGAGGTAATAGAACTACAAAAATATCTGCTACAGATTTTGAAGCTTTTGACTCTCCAAACTATTCTAGCTTAGCAAAAGTTGGAATTGATATTGAAATTAAAAAAAGAAGGTTGTGGCAAAGATCTGATAATTATGATTTGCCAATATTAGAAACGTTTGGTGTACCAAAAATAGCAATCTTAAGTGTTTTCCCTGGTATGGATAATAATATATTAGAAGCAGTCCTTGAGCCACCGTTACAAGGCTTAATTTTAAAAACTTATGGTTCTGGAAATATGATGGATGATCCTAATATTCACAAGACGCTAGCAAGGGCTAATCAAAGAGGGGTTGTGATAGTTAACTGCACTCAATGTCTGTATGGAAGTGTAAAAATGCAAACTTATAAAATAGCTCGAGGACTTGTGGATGTTGGAGTTGTATCAGGATATGATATGACAGATGAAGCAGCGTTAGGCAAGCTTTTTTATTTACTTAGTCAACCTGGAATTTCTCAGCAGCAAATCAAGGATGCTTTTAATACTTCTTTGCAAGGTGAGGTAACAATATAGTTATATTATAAGTTAATAAAGACTTGTTCATTAAGATATTCTAATATATCATATGAAGTGTAATATATGAAAAAATATTCAGATAATATAAGGAGAAGACATGAGTGATATAGCCGAGTTAATCAAAGGTAATAGAGAGTGGGCGCAAGAGATTGAAAGGACTAATCCTGGTTTTTTTGAAACACTATCGAAAGGGCAGTCTCCAGAGTATCTTTGGATAGGGTGCTCAGATAGTCGTGTACCTGCTAACCAAGTTTGTGGTCTTGTCCCTGGCGAAGTATTTGTACATCGTAATATTGCGAATGTTGTTTCACTTACAGATTTAAACTGTTTATCAGTGTTGCAATTTGCTATTGAAGTTCTTAAGGTTAAGAAAATTATTGTGTGTGGTCACTATGCTTGTGGTGGTGTGGAAACGGTTGTTAAAGATAAGAGTTATGGATTAATTGATAACTGGCTAACTTCTATCCGTGAAATAAAAGAACAGAACAAAAAGTTTATTGAAGAGACTCTTTCTTATCTAAAAGACAATGAGGAAGAGTATATGAAGAAAAAGGTTGATATGATGTGTGAGCTTAATGCACTTCATCAAGCTTTAAATCTTTGTAAAACCACAGTTGTAAGTGATGCTTGGGAGAAAAAAGGCTTAGATTTTACTATTCATGCGGCAATCTATGGTGTCGGTGATGGTAAGCTTTATGAAATAGGTGGTGGTGTTGGCTCAAGAGCTGAAATGGATGCTACTTACGCTCAAGCTATCAAAGCTATCAAGTCTAGATATTGCGAATAGAATATAATTCTAGTAGACAAGTTATATTTATTTAGACTTTTTTGTAGTTTCATGAGACTCGTGAGGAGTGATAAATTGAAGCTCACCAGCTTCTTCAAAAATACCTGTCTCATCTCTTCTATTAGGCGGGTATATTCTTTCAAGGTTAATATGTTTTTTAATATCTTTAGCTTCCATGCCAATTTTTTTAACTTTTCTTTCCCATCCTTCTGTGTATAAACCACCATATTCACCTAAATCAACACATGTTACATAATTTGGTTGATAATATTCTTCCATTTTTGAAATACCTAATAAATGTAATATTGCATTATGTCCAGCAAGCCTTCCTTGAGGTCTTCCTTGTTGGCATGACATTACTGCATAATGTTCATCATCAACTTTTACATTTGCAGCATCTCCAGCTATAAAGATATTTTCATTAGGAGTTTGTAGATAGTGATTAACTTTTATTCTATTTGCATGATCTTTGTCGTAGTCTAATAGATTATTTAAATTTGTTGCTTTCATACCTAATGCAGAAACAATAAAGTTAAATTCAAGCACTTCATCATTTATAGTCACAGATCCTTTATCCGCTTTAGTTTGAGTAGCTTCTGTGATAGATGCATAGTTTAAGCATTTAATGTTAGCCAAATTAAATGCATCTACAATGTATTTCTGAGGATCTTTACCTAATGAATAAGTAACATCTCCTCGATCGACTATTGAAACATCAAGATCAGATGATGGTTTTAATCCTAGTTCAAAAGTTAGCTTTTTCAATGTTACAGGAAGTTCGCAAGCAAGTTCGATACCTGTGATTCCACCACCTAGTATAGCTACCTTATAAGTATCTATATTGTAGACAGTTTTTATTCCTTTAATTCTTGGTTGAGCTAATTCACTACCAGCACACAGTATTAACTACTAAAACTTAATTCTCTTTGTTGTTTTTGAGAGTCGTTTATCACAATAAATTGCTTTTCACTATTAATGTCCCCAGAAAAAGCTACTGATTTTAGAAAGATTTTTATTCCTAGATGTTAAACTTAACTAGATAAATTAGGAAATAGATAAATGAGTAAAAAAAGAGTAACGTATACAGCTGATTTTAAAGCTAAAGTAATTATAGAATTGCTAGAAGGCGATATGACAGTTAATGAGATAGCAAGTAAGTATGATTTACTTCCTAAAAACGTGCATAATTGGAAGCAGCAATTTTTATCTAATGCTTGCTTAGCATTTTATAAAAGCTCTATTGTTAAGGAGTATAAGCAGGAAATAGATGAGCTTAGAAAAGATAAAGATGCAACAAGTAAAAAACTAGTCGAGGTAATAGTAGAGAGGGATTTTTTAATGGGAAAGCTAAAAAGCTTGGTATCATCAAATGATAGAGTAAACTCTGTAGATACTAAGCTAGAATTATCTTTAAATAATCAGCTTAAACTATTATCTGTATCTAAGAGTGTGTACTATTATACACCAATATCAAAATTTAGTAGTAATGATGATATTAGACTATTAAATGCAATAGATTTGATACATACTAAACATCCATATTATGGTACGAGAAGGCTAGTAAAGTTGCTAAATAGATTAGGATTTCTAGTTGGAAGGAAGCTAATCAAAAGTGCTATGTAATTCATGGGTATTAAGGCATTGTATCCTAAAAAAAAGACAACTGTCATTAATAAGCAAGACAAGAAATATCCATACTTACTTAATGTATTTAAAAATGAGACGAATCAGGTTGTTATAGATAAAGCTAATAAGGTATGGAGTGCTGATATCACGTATATTAGACTAGAATGTGGGTATGCATATTTAGTAGCCATAATAGATTGGCATAGCAAGAAAATACTAGCTTGGAAGATTTCTAATACTATGGATACACATCTAACAACTAGTGTGTTAAAAGAAGCGTTATTTAAATATGGTAAACCTGATATCTTTAACTCTGATCAAGGAACTCAATATACAGCAAAAGAGCATATTAAAATATTATCTGATAATAAAATAAATAAATCTATGGATGCTAAAGGAAGATCTATAGATAATATTGCAATTGAGAGATTTTGGAGAACACTGAAATATGAAAATGTTTATCCGGCATCATATATAACTATGAAAGAGGCTAAAGTAGGTATCAAAGAATATATTGATATTTACAACAATGAAAGACTACATTCTAGTATTGGATATATGACTCCTGATGAAGTATATTCTGGTATTTTAGATGCTGCATAAAAGCAAGGAATAAAAATATTTTATAAAGTGGTATTGAATAACAGGGACAGTTTATCCTATAGTAGCTTCTTCTAATTCTTTTATATACATTCTTGGTCGTATTGTCATATATGAGTTACGACTAATTACAATAATATCAACTTCTGTTTTCTGATTAAGTTTATTTCTTAATTTTGCTGCTGACAGAGCTGCTGATATGCCAGCATGGCCTGCTCCAATAATAACTAATGTTTTTTTTGACTGTTCATGATAATCCTCCTAGATTAATTATGAAAGGAAATTAAGTTAAATGAATAATAGGTATTTGAATTACCTATTTAATTTTTACTTAAAAGTCTATATAAAATATAGGCAATCAAAGCAGCAATTAAATTTATAAAAAACACTGCTTCAACAGCTTGATTATAAATAGAACCACTAAACGATGTTAGAGAGTCTAGGATTATGTAGATAGAAAAAAATATTAAACAAGCAGCTTTAAATTGAGAGTTTTTAAATAGTGCTAAAACTGAAAATATAAATAAGCATAATTGGAAAATTCCTATCTGAAAAACAGCTGGAGTAAAAATCCATCCTTGAAATTTACTCATGCTGTCTCCATATACTAAATAAGCATAGCTGTTTATGAGAGTTGTAAGGCTTATATTGCTGCCAATAAAGTAATTTACATAGACACTAACATAGTGTTTGTTGTAAATAATACTTGAATGTAAAAAAGCTATTATAAAGGGCGTTATTAGTAGACAAGTAGTTATAATAATAGTTACCATAGGTGATTTAGATTTATTAGAAATAGCTAAATTTTACAACAAAAGCTTTAGCTTGTCATATATTTGATAATAAAGATATAGATAATTTAATAGATGAAAGTTAAAATTTGCTACTAGAAAATTGTTAAATAAATAAATAAATAAATAAAAGGAAAACTTAAAATGGATGTTACTGTAGAGAAGAAAGAGGGAATTAATTGCTCATTACTAATTGAAGTTCCAGCAAATGAAGTTGATACTGAAGTAAATAAAAGAGTTAATCAAACTGCAAAAACTATTAAAATGGATGGTTTTAGACCAGGTAAAGTACCAACTGGTATGGTTAAGAAAAAATATGGTGAGCAAATTCGTATGGAAGTCATCTCTGATGTGATTCCTCAGAAATATTCAAAAGCTATCCAAGATGAGAAGTTAGCAGTTGCTGGTATAGAAGTTGATCTTAAAGAAAATAAAGAAGGTGAACCTCTTAAGTTTGTAGCTAATCTTGAGCTTTTCCCAGAATTTGAAGTTACTGGTTTTGAAAAAATTGAAGTTCAAAAACCAACAGTCGATCTTGGAGATGCTGAAGTCAAAAAAATGATTGAAAACTTAAGAAAGCAGTTAGCAACTTTTAAAGAAGTAGAAAAAGCTGTTGAGAAAGATGATAAAGTAGTTATTGATTTTGTTGGTAAGAAAGCAGGTGAAACTTTTGAAGGTGGTTCAGCAAATGACCAAGAACTTGTGATTGGCTCTGGTCAGATGATTCCTGGTTTTGAAGATGGTATCATTGGTATGAACAGTGGTGAACAAAAAACTATCACAGTAACATTTCCTGAAGAATATCAAAACAAAGATCTTGCTGGTGCTGAAGCTACTTTTGAGATTACAGTTAAGAAAATTCAACAAGCTGAATTACCAGAAATTGATGAAGAATTCGTTAAAAAATTTGGCGTAAAAGGTGGAGTTGATACTTTTGAAGGTGAAATCAAAGAAAATATGCAACGTGAGCTTAAGTTCATTTTACAAAGAAAAGTAAAAGATCAAGTTTTCAAAGGTTTAAGAGAAATTGCTGAGTTTGAAACTCCAAAAGCTTTAATAAAAAGAGAAATTGATGTTGCTAAGCAGAATTTAATTAAACAAATGGGTGATGCTAAAGGCTTTGATGTTAATCAATTACCTGATAATCTATTTGAAGATAACGCTAAACAAAAGGTTGAAACAAGCTTAGTACTTGATAGTGTTATGAAGACTCAAAATTTTGAAGCTACAGATGAAGAGGTTGATGGCTTACTAGACGAAATGGTTCAAGCCTACGAAGAGCCAGAGAAAACTAAACAAGAAATCAAGAAAAATGAAAAAGAAATTGCTAATTTAAAAGCTTTAGTTGTTGAAAATAAACTTACTGATTGGGTACTAGATCAAGCTCAAGTTTCAGAAAAAGCTGAGGATTTCTTTGAAATTATAAAAGAAAATATGCAAGCTCAACAAGCTGGATTTTAAGCTAGCTTATAAAGAGAGGTTATAAATGATAACTAATAATTTAGTTCCTACTGTTATTGAGAAAACTGCTAGTGGTGAAAGAGCTTTTGATATTTATTCAAGATTATTAAAAGAGCGAATAGTTTTTTTGAATGGTGAAGTAAATGATCATTCAGCAAATCTAGTTATTGCACAGTTGTTATTCCTAGAATCAGAAGATCCTGATAAGGATATTTATTTTTATATAAATTCTCCAGGAGGAATGGTTACAGCAGGTATGGGTGTTTATGATACTATGCAGTTTATTAAGCCAGATGTTAATACTATCTGTATTGGTTTAGCTGCTAGTATGGGATCACTCTTATTGGCTGGTGGTATGAAAGGTAAGAGATATAGTTTACCAAGTTCACAAATCATGATTCATCAGCCTTTAGGTGGTTTTAGAGGTCAGGCATCTGATATTGAAATTCATGCTAAAAATATCTTACGCATCAAAGAAAGGTTAAATAATGTACTAGCCCATCATACAGGTCAAGATCTTGAAACTATAGTTAACGATACTGATAGAGATAACTTTATGATGGCAGATGAAGCAAAGGAATATGGGCTGATAGATCATGTTATTGAATCTCGTGATGCAATAATTAAATAAATAAAGGAAATCTAGTTTAAAAATGGCTAAAATTCGATATTGTTCTTTCTGTGGGAAATCGCAACAAGAAGTTAAAAGTATTATCTCTGGTAGAGATGGTAATATTTGTAATGAATGTGTGAGCAAGTGCGCAAGTAAAATTAAAAGTACAACTGGAGTGGATACAAATCAAGATATTACTTTTGATGAGTTGCCAAAACCTATAGAAATAAAAAAATACCTTGATGATTATATTATTGGTCAAGATAATGCTAAGAAAGTACTATCTGTTGCTGTATATAACCATTATAAAAGAATCATATCTAGTGTGACACAAGATGATGATACAGAGCTTAAAAAAAGTAATGTTTTATTGATTGGTCCAACAGGCTCAGGAAAAACATTATTTGCCCAAACTTTAGCAAAACAGTTAAATGTTCCTTTTGCTATTGCAGATGCAACTACTCTTACAGAAGCAGGATATGTTGGTGATGATGTCGAAAATATTATCGTACGCTTATTGCAAAATTCTGAGTTTAATGTTGTTAAAGCACAAAAGGGTATTATATATATTGATGAGATAGATAAGATTGCAAGAAAATCAGAAAGCTCATCTATTACACGTGATGTATCTGGTGAAGGTGTTCAACAGGCTTTACTTAAACTTATTGAAGGTACTGTATCTTCAGTACCACCAAAAGGTGGCAGAAAGCATCCTAACCAAGATATGATTCAAGTTGATACTTCAAACATATTATTCATCTGTGGAGGAGCTTTTGCAGGAATAGAAAAAGTTGTTAAACACAGGATGGATAAAGTAAGTATTGGTTTTAATGCAGATGTTATTCAACAAAAAGATAATCTTGATACTGAAAAATTGATGCGAAAAGTTGAGAGTGAAGATTTAACAAGGTTTGGTCTTATTCCAGAACTTATTGGTCGTTTACCAATAGTTACAGTTTTAAATGAACTAAAAGAAGAAGATTTAGTTAAAATATTAAAAGAACCTAAGAATGCTCTTATTAAACAATATATTAAGCTATTTAAATTTGATGATGTTGAAATAGAGTTTACAGATGAAGCTCTTATAGAGATAGCTAAGAAAGCAATAGTTAAAAAAACAGGTGCAAGGGGTCTTAGAACCATTCTTGAAAATGCTCTACTTGAATTGATGTTTCATGTACCATCTTCACAAGATATTGAAAGAGTTGTTATTAATGATAAAGTCATATTAGAGCAAGAAGAACCTATATTAGTTAGTAAAGCAAAAGAGCAAAAACAATTAAAAGATATAGTCTAAAATAATTTACAGGAGTATAGTAAGTTTATGTCAGAAATCTTAAATGTTGTTCCTGTTATCCCTTTAAGAGATGTGGTTATATATCCATCAATGACTATCCCACTTAATATTGGGCGTAAAAAGTCGATAGAAGCAGTTAAACAGGCATCAAATAATCATAACAATTATATTTTGTTAGCAACTCAAAAAAATGGCTCTAGCTCAGGAGATGTTGTAGATAATATCTATGATATAGCTACATTAGCTAAAATTGTTCAAGTTATGAAACTTCCTGATGGAAGTTTAAAGGTTATAGTAGAAGGTATCGCAAAAAGATTAGTATCTAAATATACAATTGAAAATGATTGTATTTATGCAAGTCTAGATAATTTGCATATTGATGATAATTATAGTCCTAATCAAGTTGATAAAGAATTAAAGGCTATTTTAGTATCTATTTCTGATTCTTTTAAAAGATTTGTTGATATTAGTGGTAAAGTTTCTAAAGAAACGTTAGCAACTTTGATTAATACAGAAGAGCCACATAAGTTTATTTACGAGATTGCTACAATTCTTAATTCAGAAATTATTAAGAAGCAAAAAATTCTTGAAGCATCTGATATAAAGAAGAAATCATTACTATTATTATCATGTCTTTATGAAGAATTAGAGATACTTGAGCTTGAAGCTAAGATTAAAGATAGAGTTAAATCACAGGTTGATAAAAATCAGCGTGAGTATTATTTAAACGAACAAGTAAAAGCGATTTATAAAGAGCTTGGAGAGGCTGATGAAGAATCAGAAGTCTCTGCACTGAAAAAAAGAATTGAGAATACTAAAATGTCTCAAGAGGCGAAAGAAAAATGCTTAAAAGAGCTCAAAAAACTTAAAGCTATGCCACCATCTTCTTCAGAATCAGCTGTATCAAGAAATTATATTGAAACTATTCTTTCTTTACCTTGGAGTAAAAGAACTAAAGTTAAAAAAGACATTAGTATAGCTGAAAAAGTACTAGAAAAAGATCATTATGGTATAAAGAAGGTAAAAGAAAGGATTCTTGAGCATTTAGCTGTTCAGATAAAAAGAGACAGTAATACCAAAGCCCCTATTTTGTGCTTAGTAGGTCCTCCAGGAGTTGGTAAAACATCTATTGGGCACTCTATAGCAAGAGCTACTGGGCGTGAATATGTACGTATGGCATTAGGTGGAGTTCGTGATGAGTCAGAAATTAGAGGCCATCGTCGTACTTATATAGGTTCTATGCCAGGACAGATCATCCAGAAAATAATTAAATCTAAGACAGAGAATCCTCTCTTTCTATTAGATGAAATTGATAAAGTTTCTTCTGATTTCAGAGGAGATCCATCAGCAGCATTGTTAGAAGTGTTAGATCCAGAACAAAATAATACTTTCAATGACCATTATCTTGAAATAGATTATGATTTATCAAAAGTAATGTTTGTCGCCACAGCTAATTCTCTAGATATAGATCCTGCATTGAGAGATAGATTAGAGATTATCAATTTATCTGGTTACACAGAGCTTGAAAAGCAAGCTATTGCTAAACAGTATCTTGTACCAAAGACTTTAGATAATAATGGCTTAACCAGGAAAGAAATTAATTTTACTCCAAAAGCTATTTTAGATGTAGTTAGATACTATACTAGAGAGGCGGGCGTAAGAAATTTACAGCAAAAAATAGATGGGATCTGTCGTAAAGCTGTTAAGAATATCCTTAAAAATCCTGAATATGGTAAAATTTCAATAACTCAGAAAAATCTTGAAGAGTACTTAGGTGTTCAACAGTTTGACTATGGTATTAAGAATACTAAAGCCAAAGTAGGTCAAGTTACAGGTCTTGCTTGGACATCTGTAGGTGGGGAGCTTCTTACAATTGAAGCTTTAGCTATGCCGGGTAAAGGCAAAGTCAAGTATACAGGTAGCTTAGGCGATGTAATGAAAGAATCTATTGATGCTGCTTTTAGTGTGATGCGCTCAATCTCTAAAAATTATAAGCTTGAAGATGATTTTTATGAGAAAAAAGATGTACATATTCATGTGCCAGAGGGCGCAACTCCTAAAGATGGACCAAGTGCTGGTATTGCAATGACTACAGCTTTAGTATCAGTATATACAAATAAGCCAGTAAGAAATGATATAGCAATGACAGGCGAGGTAACCTTGCGTGGAGATGTACTACCTATAGGAGGGTTAAAAGAGAAACTTTTAGCAGCTTTAAGAGGTAGAATTAAAGAAGTTTTAATACCTCAGCAGAATGTTAAAAATCTTGTAGATGTAGACAAAGAAATTACAGAAAAATTAGAAATTACTCCTGTAAATAACATAAAAGAAGTATTAGAAAGAGTTTTTTAGTATTTTTGTATTGAAACGATGTATTTTTAGTGTTATAAAGTTAATTGGTAATATATCCATTTATAAAACAAAAGGAGTTTTGAGATGAATAAAAGTGAACTAGTGAGTGCTATAGCTAAAGAAGCAGATGTTACTAAAGAAGTTGCTGGAAATACTTTAGACGCTACTATTGATGCGGTAACTAAAGCTCTTAAGAAAGGCGATAGCGTAACACTTGTGGGATTTGGTACCTTTCAAGTTAAAGAAAGAAGTGCTAGAGAAGGTAGAAATCCTAAAACGGGCGAAACAATTCAAATTGCAGCTTCTAAAGTTCCAAGCTTTAAAGCTGGTAAAGGTCTTAAGGATGCGGTAAAATAAAAAAACTTTAAAAATTAGTTTTTAAAGGGCGTGCTTAACAGTATGCCCTTTTTTTTATCTATAGTTTTATAAATTTAATAAGAGTTCTTAATTCAGGGTTGAAAAAATGTTGCAGTCTTTTAATGATCGATTTAAAGGACCATTTACGTGGGTAGTGGTTATTTCTATAAGTTTTATATTTGTAATTTCTGGGATGAGTTTCTTTTTTACGAATATGGGAGGTAGTCGTTCTTATGTTGCAAAAATTGGAGATAATGAGATAAATTATCAGCAGTTTCAGCAATATGCTCAAAATGCTAAAACTAAAGAACAGAAAGTTCAAGTTTTATCGCAAATGGTAGATCAGTACTTAATGTTGACAGCAGCACAAAAAAATATAGCCGTATCTAAGTTAGCACTACAATCTGCTATTTTTAATAATCCAATGTTTTTTGGTAAAGATGGAAAGTTTTCAAGTGATAAATTAAGACAAGTAGTTAGCTATCTTGGAGGTATGGGGAAGTTAGAACAATTAATGTCACAAAATATACAAGCTACAATAATCCCTCAAAATATAGCACAAACCTCATTTATAACGGATTATGAAAATAAATCACTATCTAGTATTTATTCTGTAGATAAACAAATAAATTATATCAAGACTTCACCAAATTCTCTAAAAGAACAAATTAAACCAACTAAGCAACAACTAGAGAAGTATTATTATGATCATAAGACAGAATATGTTACTCCGGCTAGTAAAAAAATTAATTATTTTATAATTTCAAAAAATGATTTTATATCAAAAGATAAAATTAGTAACCAAGTATTAAAAAACTATTTTAATACTCATCAAGATTTGTTTACAAAGTTTGATGATAAAACTAAACAGACTATTACTAAAATTATTCAAAACAGAAAAGCATTAGAGCAATTTAATTCTTATACTCAAAATGTTGATAGTATTAAGTTAGGTGAATTAAAGACTGAAATGGGTAAAGCAAGAATAGCAAATATTACGGATAATACTAACTCCTCATTAGATGGCATTAAAAATAGCTTATTTTTCATAAAAAATGATAAATACTCAAGCATACCTATATCTAATGATAAACTTTTGGTTTATCAAGTAGATAATTCAAGCTTAGCCGCACAACAAAAACTATATAAAGTCAAAGATGCTATAACAAAAGCTTATGTTGAGAAAAAAGCTCAAGAATTAGCTATACAGAAGTCACAAAAGCTATTAGATGCTCTTAAAAGTAGTAAAAATATAAAACAGAGTTTTAGTAGGGCTACTATACATGGTGGTTCTAAAACAGAGAATTTTGATAAAGGCTTCAGTAACTATGTTTTATTTAACAATAATAATCAATATCATATTTATCAGAATGAAAATAGTGATATTTATGTTTATAAGGTTACAAAGGTTGAATCAGCTAAATCAGCTAAGAAAAATAATATTCCTAGTCAGGTAATTAATTTATATAAACAAGAAGAGCTAAATTTTTATTTACAAGCTCTTAAAAAAGAGATTCCTGTCAAAGTTAATTACAAAAATATCTAAATGAATAAATCAATTTATGCTATAGCTGGGCCAACAGCTTCTGGTAAAACATCTCTTTCAATCTGTATTGCCAAAAATATTAATGCAGAAATAATAAGTGTTGACTCTTCACTTGTTTACAAAGGTATGGATATTGGTACTGCTAAGCCAACGTTACGAGAACAAGCAGATGTAAAGCATCACCTTATAGATATAATAGAACCTACTAAGAACTTTTCTGTTGCTGACTTTATATCAAGTGTTAATAAGCTTAAGAAAGAGATATGGTCTAGAAATAAAGAAGTTTTGTTAGTCGGTGGAACTATGCTTTATTTCAAAGGTTTAATAGAAGGCTTGTCTAGTTTACCAGAGAGTAGATCTGAGATAAGACAGACATTAGAATTAGAAAAAAAAGCAAAAGGACTACAGTCTTTACATGAGCAGTTAAAGAGAATGGATTCTGAGTCTGCACAAAAAATAAATTCTAATGATCAGCAGAGAATCTTCCGAGCTCTTGAGGTAATTATTATAAGTGGTCAAAAATATTCTAAGCTTGTAAGAACTCCAAAAGTTGGTGGTTTAGAAGAAGAGTTGAAACTTTGTGCTTTAGTACCAAAGGATAGATCAATACTTCATAAAAATATTGAGTTAAGATTTAAGCAAATGCTGGATCAGGGTTTCATAAATGAAGTACGGGAATTAAGAAAGAATTTGAATTTAACAAAAAATACTACGGCTATTCGAAGTGTAGGATATCGACAGGCATGGGAATATCTTGATGGTGATATTGGTTATGATGAGTTTATTAAAAAAGGTATAGTATCAACTCGCCAACTTGCTAAGCGCCAATTAACTTGGATTCGTAATTGGCAAGGTGAGATTAAGACTATTGAGATGGAGGATGATGATAAAGAATTAAAAGTCTTAGACTTTTTCAGTGCTTAAAATTATTTTTAATAAATCAAAGATTGTTTAGATAGGTTTATAAATATATAGAAATATCTAAAGTAATCGTATTCATATTATTACCATCATAAAACTTTTGATATGCCCATTCTGACCCAAATAGAACGTTGTTATCAAAATAAGCACGTTGAGCAGAAAAAACTAATTGATTCTTAATCCCAGATGCTGATAAACCATCTTGAAAAGGACTAGCTGGTATAGACATGGGAACAGCAGCTGCATTATATGTTTGGCCATAGCCAACAGTAAAATTGGTGTCTCTTTCGGCAAGGTTTAAAGAATAGTTCCCTCCTATAATACCACGCTCCAGTAAAACATCATTTCCTGTGCCATTAAAATCAGCAGCTCCTGTGGTAGTAACCCACCCAATATTAACCTGCAGTGCACCTGTACCAATATTATATGCTACGTTAGTATCAATATTATAAACTCCTATAGTTTTCCCTGGAGCAACTATTGGTATACTAAGATTTTCAGCACCATTTAGGTTATATACATAACCAGTATTAAAACCTATTGATAAATCTTTTGTCAATGAATTACCATAAAAGAATCCAGCTGAAAAGTTTGCTGTTTGATCATCTGCTCCAAATGCAGCTACACTTATATTTGTTGTGTCACTCTTATAGTTTAAAGATACATTTGTAGCTCGACCAACGCCAAGATAGTTAGCAACACTTCTAGTATAATTACCTCCGCCACCAAAGCTAGCAACAGTGAGAGGGCTTCTTCCAGCTGTTACAAAAAATGGAGAAACTGTAAGATTACCAAATATTGCAAAAACATTATTTATGAAAAAATCGCTAGCTTCATTTGCACTAAGATCATATGATGCTGTAAGATACTCGCCAGCATTAGCTAAGAAAAATAATGTAGCTTTTGTAAGGTATATGTTTTCTCCAGTTCCTCGAAAACTAGTAGTTGGTCTACCATTAAAATCTACTCTACTTAAGTTATTTCCAAACCAAGTTTGTGCATCAATACCAATAAATCCACCTAAGAATATTTCATAATCTCCAAACTTATCTCTTTGGCCTAATACTGTCGTGGCAAATAATGTTGAAGAAATTTGTCCAATTGGAATTTCGTTATTACCAGAGTACGCACCTAAAAGTATAATGTCCCCAGAAAAAGCTACTGATTTTAGAAAGATTTTTATTCCTAGATGTTAAACTTAACTAGATAAATTAGGAAATAGATAAATGAGTAAAAAAAGAGTAACGTATACAGCTGATTTTAAAGCTAAAGTAATTATAGAATTGCTAGAAGGCGATATGACAGTTAATGAGATAGCAAGTAAGTATGATTTACTTCCTAAAAACGTGCATAATTGGAAGCAGCAATTTTTATCTAATGCTTGCTTAGCATTTGATAAAAGCTCTGTTGTTAAGGAGTATAAGCAGGAAATAGATGAGCTTAGAAAAGATAAAGATGCAACAAGTAAAAAACTAGTCGAGGTAATAGTAGAGAGGGATTTTTTAATGGGAAAGCTAAAAAGCTTGGTATCATCAAATGATAGAGTAAACTCTGTAGATACTAAGCTAGAATTATCTTTAAATAATCAGCTAGAATTATCTTTAAATAATCAGCTTAAACTATTATCTGTATCTAAGAGTGTTACTATTATACACCAATATCAAAATTTAGTAGTAATGATGATATTAGACTATTAAATGCAATAGATTTGATACATACTAAACATCCATATTATGGTACGAGAAGTCTAGTAAAGTTGCTAAATAGATTAGGATTTCTAGTTGGAAGGAAGCTAATCAAAAGTGCTATGGAATTAATGGGTATTAAGGCATTGTATCCTAAAAAAAAGACAACTGTCATTAATAAGCAACACAAGAAATATCCATACTTACTTAATGTATTTAAAAATGAGACGAATCAGGTTGTTATAGATAAAGCTAATAAGGTATGGAGTGCTGATATCACGTATATTAGACTAGAATGTGGGTATGCATATTTAGCAGCCATAATAGATTGGCATAGCAAGAAAATACTAGCTTGGAAGATTTCTAATACTATGGATACACATCTAACAACTAGTGTGTTAAAAGAAGCGTTATTTAAATATGGTAAACCTGATATCTTTAACTCTGATCAAGGAACTCAATATACAGCAAAAGAGCATATTAAAATATTATCTGATAATAAAATAAATAAATCTATGGATGCTAAAGGAAGATCTATAGATAATATTGCAATTGAGAGATTTTGGAAAACACTGAAATATGAAAATGTTTATCCGGCATCATATATAACTATGAAAGAGGCTAAAGTAGGTATCAAAGAATATATTGATATTTACAACAATGAAAGACTACATTCTAGTATTGGATATATGACTCCTGATGAAGTATATTCTGGTATTTTAGATGCTGCATAAAAGCAAGGAATAAAAATATTTTATAAAGTGGTATTGAATAACAGGGACAGTTTAAAATGCTACTTGGCCTCTATTTGTAATAGCGGGAGTTCCCCTTACATTAATTCCGCCTTTAGTATTAAAAATCTCACCTAATGGTTCATTTTTTAAATCTATAATCTGGTTATCTGCATTTACATTTTGCATTATCTCTACTCTATCTTGTTTTATCAAACTCTTATCAAGAGGATTTTTAGAAGATCCAGAATTATCAGTTATTACAGATGAATATGTAGAGAATGAAGAATCATTATTTTCTTTAACTGAAGACTCTAATTGATTGATTTCATTTTGAAGGCTTTCTATTCGTTGTTGTAGCTGCATTGTAGTATCTCTAACTAATGAGTCTTGTTTTGGTTGAGTTACTAAATATTCAAAGCCAAATATATATTCTAATATAGACAGTAAAACTTCTGAAGATGAATACCATTCGAACTTTCCTTAATCATTCCATAATCCTATCGTTGTATTTAAGTAGTAAGAAAATGTTAAGATGAGTGATACATATTTTATCTCAACGATATTTAAAATAGAATAGAAACCCATTTACTGAATATTATTATTTATATAGATAATTGACGAATGTGTATTTTATTGCTGCTTGAAATTAATATTTGCCGATAAGCTTAAATATTGTTAGAATATACCGCGAAGTTTAATTGTTAAACTTGATAAAATAATAACTATAACAAAATAATTAAAAGGAAGTGAAACAATGTCAAGAATATCATCTTTACAAGACCCGTTCTTAAATGCTTTAAGAAAAGAAAAAGTTAGCGTATCAGTATATCTTGTAAATGGAATTAAATTACAAGGTCAAGTAGAAGCCTTCGATCAGTTTTGTATCGTACTTAGAAATACTGTAAATCAGATGGTTTATAAGCACGCCATTTCAACTATAGTACCAGCTAAAAGTGTAAGAATGGTTTATAGTTCTTTTAATCCATATCATCAAAATTCAAATGAAGATAAAGATGAGAGTGTTGCTGATGTTCATTATGATGATCTAGAAGCTCAAGAAAACGAAGGTAATATTAACGAGTAATAACTCTATATATTTTCACTACTAACTTAATAATTAAGTTAAGCTATCTTAATTTCCCTCTCTAACATAAGTAATTTTAGAGTATTTGTTTGTATCATATCCTGGCGTAAAGATAATTAGCTGATATACTTATTTCAAAATGTTTATGTTCGCTAGGAGCACACAGATTAAATGGAATTTTTCCAATCTTATGAAGCAGGTAGCAAGTGTCTACTTGTAAATATAAATTTTAAATATCATCGTGAGATTAATGCAGATTTGACTGAGCTTGAAGGTTTGGTTCTAGCAGCAGATAAAATAGTGTTAGAGAGCTTGGATTTTAATCATCCTGAACCTGATATCAAATATTTCTGTGGTATGGGTAAAATGGAGATGATAAAAAATAAACGTGATGAAATAAAAGCAGATTTAGTAGTTTTTAACCATCCATTGAGTCCATCTCAAGAACGTAATATAGAAAAGCTTCTTGAATGTAAAATTATGGATAGAACTAGACTAATTCTAGAGATATTTTCACTGCGAGCTAAAACCCATGAAGGAAAACTTCAAGTTGAACTTGCACAACTAAATTACCAGTCAACACGCTTAGTAAAAGGTTGGACTCACTTAGAAAGACAAAAAGGTGGTATTGGTGTAAGAGGAGGTCCAGGAGAGACTCAGCTTGAGATCGATAGACGTTTAATTAGGCAGAGAATTAAGCAAATAACTCAAAAACTTGAAAGAGTAAAGCATCATCGTAACTTAAGTAGATCTTCGCGTAAGAAAAATAACATTTTAACAATTTCATTCGTAGGATATACAAATGCAGGTAAATCTACATTATTTAATAAAATTACAGATGCTCATGTTTTAGCAAAAGATCAGCTTTTTGCAACCCTCGATCCAACATTACGTAAAGTAATAGTACCTAAGTTAGGAGAAGTGATATTTTCTGATACTGTAGGATTTATTAAAAATTTGCCACATGATTTAGTAGAAGCATTTCATGCAACTTTAGAAGAAGCCATAGAATCAGATCTTTTAGTTCACGTTATTGATTATGCTGATGAAGATTATAAAAGTTATATTGAGCAAGTTGAAAGAGTTCTAAAAGAAATAGGTATAGTAGATAAAGAAATGATCTGTGTATACAATAAAATTGATAAACTAGAAGGTGTTGCTCCAAGCTTTGCTCAGCTGGAAGATTCTGATACTAGTATTGTAGCTAGAGTATATTTGTCGGCGCAAACAGGTGAGGGGATAGAAGCTTTTTATGAAGCATTGGCAACATTTTTTAATAAATCATGGATAAATGGAATTTTAGAGTTACCACCTAAGTATTCAAAAATTAGATCAATGATGTATGAATTAGGCGTAGTTGATAATGAAGCTATTTCTGATCTGGGAAATTATTTGCTAGAAATAAAAATATCTGAGTATGATTTTGAAAAATTTGGTAGAGATTTTGATTTAGATTTAGAACAGTTTTTTGTTAAAGATTAATCTTTCTTATATTCTGGAAGTTCTATTTGGTCATTAAAAATTCCAGCACCAATAAATTTTGATACAATAGGTGTTGAAGATACTTTGATTGTTATTGTAGAAAGATATTTTTTTACAATCTCATCTGATGCTGCTAACGATAAGTTTGAAAGCCCAACTTTTTGTTTTCTGTTAATTATATCTTTTAACTTATTTTGCCACTCATCAAAAGCCATTTTATAATTGCCTTTGGCTTTATATAATTCACCAGCTAAGACGTATGCCTCAACTATTGCAAATATACTTCCTAGGCCCATTAATATAGAAGGGCAAGAGGAAGCATCTCCAACTAATGCAACTCTACCTTTATACCAGTTATCCATTTTTACTTGGCTTACGTTGTCAAAATAAATATACTCAATGTTGTCAAGCCTAGCTAGTATGTCAGGAGTTTCCCATTTATTATCTTTAAACACAGATTGTAGGAGTTGTTTTTTTTCTTTTAAACTAGTCGGAATTTTTTCAACTAAGCTTGAATCAATAGTAAGCATCACTAGGGTTTCTTTCTCATCTAAACAAACTCTAGCAACTTGTTTGTCATTACCAACACTAATTGCGTAGGTAAACTTCTCATAGTGGTTATAGTCTTTTAAGGAAAATGCAGCAATATACTTATTTAAATCAGATTCCTCATATTCAGACTTATCAAATACTAATGAGCGGATATGAGAGTGTAGACCATCAGCCCCTATAACAAGATCAAACTTTTCTTTAGTATTATTTGATAAATGAACAGTTATGCCATCTTTTTGTTCTTCTAAGTTTTCAATAGATGTACCGAATCTTATATCAATCCCTTTGCAGGCATTATAAATGACTGATGAAATATCTCCACGTTTAACACTTAAAAATTCTCCATAATTTTCTTTAATAAGAGAAGATATATTTATTTTTGAGGATCTTCTACCATTCTCATCAAAACAGTGGATGTGTTTTATTTGATAAGATTCTTGCCTTAACTGTTCAAGAAGCCCCATTTTTTCCATTATCTCACATGCATGCCCCCAAAAGTCAACAAGATGTCCCCCTGACTTAAACTCAGGAGATTTTTCAAAGATAATAGGTTCAAAACCATATTCTCTAAGCCACCATGCTAAAGTCGGCCCTGCTATACCAATTCCATTTATAGCTATTCTCATATTCTTTCCTTAAGAAATTAGTCTTACTTCCAATTTTAGAGCTATATCCTTAGTTATTCAATAATATAAAGATAAGCATTTGTTAATTATTTGCAGATAGTGCAAAAAATGTAGAAATTTTTATATATAATAGGTACGTTATAAGCGTAGAAAAATACTATTATAAAGTTATGGGAATATTAATTTATGATTAAAAAGCTAAAGCAGAAATGGTTTTGGAGCAAAAACTCTGAGCAAGGTCCTCCAGATTTAGAGGAGATGATAAAAAAATTCTTTGGTAAAAAGAAAAAAAATAATAATGATGGTGATGAGAGTATTTATTCAAAGAATGTTAATAAAAATAAACCAATCTTTGAAAAACCACCTATTAAGAAAATAGCTGCTATTGTTATAGTAATTATAGTAGTTGGGTGGGTAGGTCTTGGATTTTATGTTGTTCAGCCTGCTGAGCAAGCTGCGGTACTTAGATTTGGTAAGTTTACTAAGATGGTTCAACCGGGCTTACACTGGTATCCAATAGGGATAGATACGATTGATAAAGAAAATGTGCAAGAGTTAAAAACAATTTCTTTAAAAAGAGATATGCTAACTTCAGAAGAAAATATTGTGCATGTTTCTTTTACAGTACAGTATCGGATATCTAATTTACAAGATTATTTGTTTGCAAATACAGATCCATCTCAATTATTACAGCAATCACTAGAGAGTGCTGTTAGACAAGTTATTGGACATAGTAACTTATCTGATATTCTAACAACACAAAGAGCATCAATAGCAGGTAAAGTTAAACAAGAAATGGAAGCTTTATTGAAAGAATATAAATCTGGTATATATATAAGTGATGTTATTATGCAACCAGCGCAAGCACCAGATGCTGTTAAAAGTGCTTTTGATGATGTTATAAAAGCAAGAGAAGACCAAGCTAGACTACAAAATGAAGCCGAATCTTATGCAAATAGAGTGATCCCTGTTGCTCAAGGTAAGGCCCAAAGGATTGTGGATCAGGCAAATGCTTATAAGCAGCAAATAGTATTACAAGCTCAAGGTGAAGTTGCTGAGTTTGAGCAATTATTACCAATATATAAAAAATCACCGGATATTGTTATGAACCAGATGTACTTTAATACTATCTCAGATGTCTTACAACATAATAAGGTGTTTATAATAGATGGTGATGGTGCAAAAAATATTTTCTATGGTTTAGGTAATAAGCAAAAACAAGCATTATTATCAAGTACACAGGGAGGGAACTAAGATGAGTAAGCTTTTAAAAATAATCTTAGTGCTTGTGATAATTGCAGTGATATTGATTTTAAGTAGTAAATTTGTAGTGAAACAGGGTACTGAATCTGTTGTTTTAAGATTAGGTGAGCTTGTTAAAAAAGATGGCAAAGTTATTGAGTATGAACCTGGTATTCATGTCAAAATTCCATTTTTAGATACAGTTAAAAATTATGATATGAGAAATAGAGTTTTAACAACAGATTCATCACGCGTAGTTACAAAAGAGAAAAAAGATGTTCTGATAAATGCTTATGTCGTTTGGAGAGTAAATGATATTTCTAAATTCTTTACTAGTACTAGTGGACAAGTTTTTAGAGCGGAAACTTTATTAAAACAGTTTTTAGAATCATCATTAAGAGCAGAAGTTGGTAAAAATGATATTCAAAGCTTAGTTAATAATGATCGTGATAAATTAATGATAGCACTAACAAAAGATGTTGCTGTGCAGTCTAAAGAAATTGGTATATCTATAGTAGATGTTAGAGTTAATCAAATTGATTTACCTGATACAATTACTGAATCTATATATCAAAGAATGAAATCTTCTAGACATAAGGAAGCTTCACGTATAAGAGCAGAGGGTGAAAGAGCAGCAGAAAAAACAAAAGCAGCAGCAGATGCAAAAGTGACAGTAACCTTAGCAGAATCAGAAAAAAAATCAAAAGTTATTAGAGCTCAGGCAGATGCTAAGGCTGCTAAGATTTTTACAGAAACTTATTCTAGCTCAGTTCCTTTATATGAATTCTTAAAGAGTATGAATTCTTATAAACAGAGTTTTGATGGTAAAAATCAAATTGTATTTATGCTTAAGCCTGATAGTAAGTTTTTTGAAGGCTTTAAACTAGAACCAAATAGCCAACTTGCTGAAGATATGAAAAAGGCTAAATAAGATTATGAATAAGATAAAAGTACTATTTGTATGTAAGGGTAATATATGCAGATCTCCAACAGCACATGGCATTTTTAGGGATATAGTTAGAGAGAATAATCTCCAAAATAGTATTTATGTAGCATCTTGTGGTACTAGCTCACGTATTTGGAAACATGAAGGTGATGGTGCTGATATGAGATCACTAGAAACAGCAAAGAAATATGATTGTGATCTTTCAGATCAAAAATCTCAACAACTAGGAGAGTCGGATTTTTCAGAATTTGACTATATAGTTGCTATGGATCAAGAAAATGTTGCCACGATGAAAGAGATGTTTCCAAAAGCAGATTTTTCAAAAGTATCAAGAATGCTTGAATATGCTTCAACAATATCTTTAAAAGATGTGCCAGATCCATATTATGAAGATAACTTTGATAAAGTTTTTTTAATGATTCATACAGCTTGTCATGAACTTTTTGAAAAAATAAAACTAGAGTACAAATTATGAACTATCATAACGCAAAATATATAATGGGAGCAGCAAAAGTTTCTCAACTTCCTGAAGATGTAGGTGTTGAAGTAGCATTTGCTGGCAGATCAAACGCTGGTAAGTCGAGCGCCTTAAATACTCTCACAGATCACAAAGGTCTTGCTAGGGTAAGTAAAACTCCTGGAAGAACCCAGTTAATTAATTTATTTGATATTGGTGATAATAAACGTTTAGTTGATTTACCAGGATATGGTTATGCAAAAGTATCAGAGAAAATTAAGAAGCAATGGCAGAGTGAAATGGAGAGTTATCTAACATCACGTAAATGCTTAGGAGGAATTATTCTTTTAGTAGATTCGCGTCATGCATTAAAAGAGTTTGACTCCTTGATGATTGAAATGGCAATCTCATTTGATTTAAACTTGCACGTACTTCTTACAAAAGCCGATAAGCTAAATAACAAAGAAAGAGCTCAAGTAAATAGAATGATTGAGAGCTTTTTGAAAACATTCATCTCAACAGATAAAATTTCTTATCAATTATTTTCTTCATTAAACAAAATGGGTCTAGATAAGTTAAAAGAAAGGCTAGACTCTTGGTATCAATAAAGTATCTATTTAGTTAACTTCTTATAGGTTTTTAAGTATTTTTTACTTGTGTACAAATATTTACATTATTTTAAAATTGTTATTAATTACGTTAGAGGAAATTCTAGTTTATTAACCATCTCTTTAGGGCAAACTTGATAGAAATTACTTAAGAGATTATCAAAATTATCTAATATCCTCTTTGAATGTTTTGACTGTGTTTCTTCAACATGCTATAATTAGGTTTTTTAAAACAGTAGCCCAATATTGATTTTTTATTCTATTAAAGATTATTGTTTCAGGATTTAATCTATCTACAAATGTATTTTTTTAATCATAGACAAAGGCCATTCCTCCTGTCATTCCCGCACCGAAATTATCTCCGGTAGTACCTAGTATAACAATAACACCTCCTGTCATGTACTCGCAGCCATTAGAGCCACAACCCTCTACTACAGATATAGCTCCAGAGTTTCTTACAGCAAATCTTTCACCAGCAATACCTTCAGCAAAAAGTTTACCTGAAATTGCTCCATAAATTACAGTATTCCCTACTATTGTGTTTTTATTAGATATCAAATTACTTGCTTCTGATTTTCTAATAATTATTGTTGCTCCAGAAAGACCTTTACCAACATAGTCATTAGCATCACCTTCTAATACAAGTTTTAAACCTTCTATAGCAAAAGCGCCAAAAGATTGTCCTGCTGAGCCTTTAAAATTTAAAATCAAAGGAGTTTCTAAGATTTTTGTTGCATATTTTTTAAATAAATAATGCGAAATTCTGGTGCCAACGGCTCTGTCAGTATTATTAATGGTAAAAAAATTACAGACTTTTTCATTTGAAAGTATATTTTGTTCTATTTCTGGCCATATTTTTTGGTCTAGAGTGTCAGGAACTTTGTTGATTGTAGGATTGTCACAATATCTTTTATTATCACCGCAGTCAGCTTGTATAAATAATGGGCTTAAGTCTAAATCATCTAAACTAGAAGAGCCTTTATTAACTTGCTTTAATAAGTCTGTACGGCCAATGATATCAGTCAATTTATGATAACCCAACTGTGCTAGAATTTCTCTAACTTCTTGTGCTATAAAGGTAAATAAATTTACAACTTTTTCAGGCGTGCCAGTAAACCTTTTTCTTAGATCTTCATCTTGAGTGCATATTCCAACAGGGCAGGTATTAGAGTGGCATTGTCTAACCATAACACATCCCATTGCGACCAATGCTGTCGTTGCTATACCATATTCTTCAGCTCCCATCATTGCTGCAATAACAACATCTCTACCTGTTTTAATACCACCATCAGTTTTTAAGGTAATCTTATGTCTTAAATTATTTAGAGTTAAAATTTGATTGGCTTCTGTTAAACCCATCTCCCAAGGTATCCCAACATATTTAATGCTTGTTTGAGGTGAGGCTCCGGTACCTCCATTATGCCCAGAGATTAGGATTATATCAGCATTAGCTTTGGCGACACCTGCAGCTATTGTACCAATACCTGAAGAAGCAACTAATTTCACACTAACTCTAGCATGTGGATTAACTTGTTTGAGATCGTAGATTAACTGAGCAAGATCTTCTATGGAATATATATCATGATGTGGAGGAGGGGATATAAGTGTTACACCAGGTGTAGAATGTCTTAATTCGGCTATCTCTCTAGTTACTTTAAATCCAGGCAACTGACCTCCTTCACCTGGTTTAGCACCTTGAGCAATTTTTATTTCTATTTCGTTACAATTATTTAGATATTCTAGGCTAACACCAAATCTAGCAGATGCTACTTACTTAACTCGTGAATTAGCACTATCCCCATTTTTTATTGACTTAAATCTTTCTCGACTTTCTCCACTACAAGAAGCTCCTTTAATTCTATTCATTGCTATAGCTAAAGTTTCGTGGGCTTCCTTAGATAGTGCTCCATGTGACATACTACCTGTTCCAAATCTATGCAGTATATTCTCAATACTTTCGACTTCATTAATATCAATGGGAGAGCGTTTATCTTTAAAATCAATTAAATCTCTAATATTTATAGGAGGCAGGTTATATATACCTTTAGTATATTTCTTATATTTATCGTAAGAGTTTACAAATACTGCATTCTGTAATAAGTGAATTAATGTTGCTTGGTATTGGTGAGTTTCTTCATTGTGTCTAGATCTATATAGTCCTCCTATTGGTAGCATTATATTATCAAAATCATTATCAAATGCTTGCTTATGAATTTTTGTTATTTTTTCTTCAATTCCAGCTAGACCTATACCTGAGATTTTAGATACCACATTAGGAAAAAATTCATTAATGATAGTTCTACTTAAGCCTACAGTTTCAAAATTACCACCTCCTCTATATGAACCTATTACAGATATTCCCATTTTTGCCATAATTTTTAGCAAACTTGAATTTATAGCTTTTATATATCTTTTAACTGCTTCATCAAAGCTTAAATCTTGTAAAATATTTTTTTGGAGGCGATCATAAATACTATCTATTGCTAAATAAGGATTTATGGTGGTTGCACCTACTCCAATTAGTGTAGCAAATGAATGGGTGTCAAAAGCATCTGCTACTTGTACATTGATCGAAACCCGGCCTCTTTTATTTAAGTCAATTAATAATTTATTAATCATTCCTACGCATAGTAGCATTGGTATAGGATAGTTATTTTTAGATACTTTTTTATCTGAAAGTATTAAATGAGAACAACCTTCTCTTATGGCATTTTCACATTCTTGTTTGATCTTATATAATCCGTTTTCTAGAGATGTCTTGTGATTAAAAGTACAATCTAGAGTTTTATAGTCGCCATAAAAAAGAGTTTTAAATTTTTCAAGCTGTGAATTAGACATTATAGGGCTATTTAAAACATAAATAGACCTTTTAGTTAAGTTATCAAAATCTAGAATATTACCCATATTACCAAATCTAGTTTTGATACTCATAACCTTATTTTCTCTTAAGGAGTCTATAGGTGGATTAGAAACTTGACTAAAATTCTGTCTAAAAAAATAATATAAGTGTCTGTACTTGTCTGATAAGACTGCTAAAGGAGTATCATCTCCCATTGATCCAATAGCTTCTTTTGCATCTTTAGCCATTGGCTGTAAAATTAGTTCTAAATCCTCAAAACTATAGCCAAAAGCATATTGCCTTTGTAAGAGGTCTTTACCAGAGAAATGATGTTTTTCATTATTAATTATTATTTGTTTATCTAAATCTATAATCTTCTTACTAAAATGTTTATATTTTTCAGCTAAGTAGTCTTTTATTGTTTTGTTATTATAAAGTTTAGCTTTAGCTGGTCTCACACCTATTACTTCACCTGGCGCTAGACTTCCTTTTTTAATTATATTTTCTTCATCTATTTTAACCATGCCAGCTTCGGAGCCAGAAAATAGGAGGTTATCTTTAGTAATAGTATACCTCAAAGGCCTAAGCCCATTTCTATCTGTTGCTGCAATAACCCATTCATTATCTGTTGCTGCAATAGCCGCAGGACCATCCCAAGGCTCCATAGTACTATTTAAAAAACTAAATAATTGCATATGTTCTTCTGGAATAACACTACTTTTAGACTACGCATCTGGGATTAACATTAATTTTGTTAAAGGTGCAGAATGCCCTGATATTGTTAATAGTTCAAATACATTATCTAATGATGCTGAATCTGATTTATTACAACCTATAACAGGGATAATATCTTCCAGTGAATCAAACTCTTTAGTAAACATGTTTTGTTCATGTACCTTCATCCAGTTGAGATTACCTTTTAATGTATTTATTTCACCATTGTGTGCAACTGTCCTAAATGGTTGAGCTAGATCCCAACTTGGAGCAGTATTTGTTGAAAATCTTTGATGAAATATGGCATATCTTGATTCAAATTTTTTATTTTTTAAATCTGGGTAAAAACTAGTTAGAAATTTTGCTAGAAACATCCCTTTATAAATTATTGACTTTGAGCTAAATGAGCATATATATAGATCTTTTAGGTGTTTAGATAAAGCTATTTTTTCAATTTTTCTTCTACATGCATAAAGCTTTTTTTCTAGAGTTTTATCTTGGGTTCTCTTATCTTTGTGTGAAAATAAGATTTGTGTAATTTCTGGCTTTACTCTTTCTGCTTTTTCACCTAAGACAGAAATGTCTACTGGTACGTGTCTCCAACCATAAATATTAAAATGGTTCTTAGTTAAAACACTCTCAACAATAGTTCTACAGTTTTCTTGTGCAGCATAATCATTTCTTGGAAGAAAAATCATACCAACACATATATCAGTATTTGTAGGTTTATGTCCCATAGCTTGGACTTTTTCAATGAAAAAGTTCTGTGGGATTTCTATATGTATGCCAGCACCATCACCTGTTTTACCATCAGCATCTATTGCGCCTCGGTGCCATACCGCTTTTAGTGCATCTATTGCATATTCAACAACTTGTCTAGATTTTTTGCCATCAATTGTAGCAACTAAACCAATACCACAAGCATCATGTTCCATTTGATCTTGATAAATATTATTGCTTCGTAATAATTCTAAATTTTTATTTCTTAGTTTCACAACTATATGCCTTATTTTCTAATGATTCTAGATAGTTAAGTATTGATATAGCAGCATCTCTGCCATCTTTGATAGCCCATACAACTAGTGAAGACCCTCTAACAATATCTCCTGCTGCAAATACTCCAGGTATCGAGCTTTGCATTGTTTTAGTATCAATTTTTATTGTTCCTTTAGAAGTTACTTGCAGTCTATCTTGGTCAAAAAGCTTAGGTATATCCTCAGGATCAAAACCAAGTGCTTTAATAACCATGTCTGTTTTTAATATGGCTTTTGAATTTTTTATGGCTATAGGTGATCTTCTACCATCTTTGTCAGGTTGTCCTAACTCCATTCTTTCAATAATCAAACCGTTAACATTTTTATCACCCAAAAACTCTTTAGGGTTAGATAACCAAATAAATTCTACACCTTCTTCCATAGCATTAATAACTTCTGTAGAAGACCCAGGCATATTTAAGCGGTCTCTTCGATATATACATTTAACAGATTTTGCCTCTTGTCTAATAGCAGTTCTCAAACAATCCATAGCAGTATCACCACCACCTATTACAACAACGTCTTTATTCTTGGCATTATGCATGCTTTTATTAGAAAACTTATCATCACCCAAGTTTATTTTATTTGAGTTTATTAAGAAATTTAAAGCAGGAATTATACCTTCTAAGTTATTTCCACCTATATCAATATCTTTCGTTTTATAGACTCCTGTTGCTATCAAAACAGCATCATGTTTATTTCTTAGTTCATCAAATCCAATATCAGTACCTATGTTTGTATTATTAATAAATGTTACTCCACTGTTTTCTAAAAGCTTAATCCTTCTTCCAACAACTTCTTTCTCTAACTTAAAGTTTGGTATTCCATAAACTAATAATTCTCCAGAACGATTATATCTATCGTATATTGTTACCTGAAAGCCATGTTTTCTAAGTTCTTCTGCACAAACTAAACCTGAGGGTCCAGCACCAATAATACCAACACTTTGAGATCTTTCTTTAGATACCTTTATTGGTTTTACCCAATTTTTACTCCATGCAGTTTCTGTTATAAATTTTTCTATAGAGCCTATGGTTACTGTACCATGTCCAGATTGTTGGATTACACAGTTGCCTTCACAGAGTCTATCTTGAGGACAAACTCTACCACAGATTTCAGGAAAATTATTTGTTGCTTGAGAGAGTTGGTAAGCTTCTTCTAATCTATCTTCAGCTGCTAATTTTAGCCAGTCTGGGATATTGTTTCCTAGAGGACAGTTAACTTGACAAAAGGGTACACCACATTGAGAACATCTGCTTGCTTGTTCTTGAGCTTTTTTAATTACAAATTCTTTATATATTTCGTTAGAATCTTTTTTTCTCTCTGTACTTTTACGTTTTCTTGGCCATTCTTGATTGATATGAGTAAACTTGAGCATTATAAGTAATTAAACACCTCTCAATGAGATCCATAATTTTAAATAGTATATAAACAAAAAAAATAATGAAAGTGAATTTACTGCAATTAATTTTACTTTTAAATGAAAGTATTTATTTTTATAAAGCCAAAGTGTTCTATAAAATATGTTCACGTTTACAATATTTTTATATTAAATGAAAAATAGCAGAGATACTTTATTTAATTTTTAATTAAAATACTTTAGTATAAAGTAGATTTATAAATCGATGATTAAATTTATGAGGTAATTCTATAGAATGTATAAAATACTAAATTTCTATACTAAAGAAGAAGTTTCTACTGATAACTTTGTTTTTGCTGGAGAAAATGAGCCTTGGGAAATCCAAATGGATATTGATAAAGTAAGTAAAAAAATCAATAAAGATTACTTTACTCAAGCATCTCCATGCTTATCTAAATATATACCATTTATGCCAATCAAGTACCCTTCAAGTTTTGTATCTTTAAGAGAGGCGCCAACGCCATTATTAAGAAGTAAAATTATAGGTAAAGAGTTAGGCATTAATCTTTATTTTAAAGTAGAAGGAAAAAATCCTACAGGATCATTTAAAGATAGAGGATCTGCTGTAGATATTACTGTTGCTAAAGAATTGGGAGCAAAAGGTATAGTTTTAGCTTCAACAGGTAATATGGCAGCTTCTTGCGCTTGTTATGCAGCAGCAGCAAAAATGCCATGTTTCATAATAGTGCCAGAAGGTGTTGCGACTTCTAAGTTAGCTCAAGTAATGTCTTATGGTGGTAAAATAGTTCAGGTAAAAGGAAGTTATAATGATGCAGCAAAATTAGCTTTTGATATTGCAAAATCTAAAGATTTTTTCCTTGCTGGAGATTATGCTTTTAGGGTGGAGGGACAAAAGACTGCTGCTTTTGAATTGGTAGATCAATTACTTTTCCAAGTTCCTGATGAGGTGATAGTGCCAATAGGTTGTGGTACTAATATGACAGCGTACTATAAAGGTTTCTCCGAGTATAAAGAATTAGGTTTCATTAATTCATTACCAAAACTTACAGGTGTTCAATCTACCGGAGCAGACACTCTAGCTAGAGCATATCAGAAAAATCAAAATAGGGTTGAGCCATTAAAAGCGGCTAATACAATTGCTACAGCAATAGCTGTACCATATCCTATAGATGGTGATAAGGCTATAGATGCTATTTATAGTACCGGTGGAGAATCAACAGCTGTTACAGATATGAAAATGCTTGAAGCTCAATACTTATTATCTACAAAAGAGGGACTATTCGTTGAGTTAGCTTCAGCATCAACTATTGCTCATTTACTTAAAAAGCATAAGGAAGGAAAACTTCAAAAAGGTAGCACAGTAATTTGTGTACTTTCAGGAGAAGGACTTAAAGATCCAAGTGTTGTGCTTAAATCAGCAATTCAGCCTCCAATTATTTATCCTACAGAAAATGATTTTGATAGGCTGTATGATAGTCACTTTTTCGATAATAAAACGATGTTGTTTATCGAACAAAATGAAGTGGTGTTTGATAGTTTGCCTTCTCTTGAAGAAGTGAAGAAAACATTAGGTGAGCTATTTGGAGCTAATTATGATGAGGCATTTTTAACTAAAGTTAGAGAGTTGATTGAGAGATTCTTAGTTAAAGGGAAATCTATCAGTATTTCTGATATTCAGGATATTATCCAAGATGCTACAGAGATGGTAGATGCTGTTAGTAAAAACATTCTTGATGTACAATCGTTTAAAGTTAATGTTGAACTTGATCAAAAATCTGTGGCAGAAGTTACAGTTAAAATAGCAGATCAGCTATACTTTGCTTCAAGTTCGGGTGTTGGTCCAGTTGATGCTGTTTTAAATGCTTTATGTAGAGCATGTCCTAGTGATATTGTTTATAATTTAACAGATTATAAAGTTAAGATACGTGGACAAGGTGCTGATGCAGTTGTTTACGTTGAAATGAGTCTAGAAAAAGAAGGGATAAAAAGTATCGGTAAAGCTGTGTCTCCTGATATAATACAGGCGTCTGTTGAAGCATTTATTGATGCATATAATATTGCTTATGCATAATATATCTGAGGTGGAAGATTATGAAAAAAGTATTAAATAAATATAGTAGTCGTCTTACAGAAGATAAGTCTCAAGGTGCTTCTCAAGCTATGCTTTATGGAACAGGCATGGATGATAATGATATGCATAAACCACAAATTGGTATTGCTAGTGTATGGTATGAAGGTAATACATGTAATATGCACTTAAATCAGTTAGCCCAGTTTGTAAAAAATAGTGTTGAGAAAGATAATCTAAAAGGAATGAGATTTAATACTATCGGAGTTAGTGATGGTATTTCAATGGGTACAGATGGTATGAGTTATTCATTACAGTCTAGGGATCTTATCGCAGATTCAATAGAAACTGTAATGTCTGCTCATTGGTATGATGGGCTAGTTTCTATACCAGGTTGTGACAAAAATATGCCAGGATGTATGATGGCTTTAGGCAGACTTAATAGACCTGGATTTGTGATTTATGGTGGTACTATTCAAGCAGGGATTATGCGCGGTAAACCAATTGATATAGTTACAGCATTCCAAAGTTATGGAGCATGTATATCTGGTCAAATCACAGAACAAGAGCGTCAAGAAACTATCAAAAAAGCATGTCCTGGTGCTGGCGCTTGTGGTGGTATGTATACTGCAAATACTATGGCATGTGCTATTGAGGCATTAGGTATGAGTTTGCCATATAGCTCATCAACTCCTGCAACGTCACCAGAAAAAATACAAGAATGTGATAAAGCTGGTGAAACTATTAGAAATCTTTTAGCGTTAGATATTAAACCTAGAGACATTATGGCTCGTAAAGCTTTTGAAAATGCTATGGTATTAATCACGGTTATGGGCGGCTCTACAAATGCGGTACTTCACTTATTAGCTATAGCAAGCTCAGTAGGAGTTGATCTTAGTATAGATGATTTCCAAGAGATAGCTAATAAAACTCCAGTATTAGCAGATTTTAAGCCTAGTGGCAAATATGTGATGGCTGATCTGCATGCTATAGGCGGTACTCCAGCTGTAATGAAAATGTTGCTAAGAGAAGGTATGTTACATGGTGATTGCCTAACAGTTACAGGAAAAACCTTAGCAGAGAATCTTGAGAATTTGGCAGATTTATCAGAAGATAATGCTATTATTCAGAGTTTAGATAATCCTATTAAGAAAACTGGACATTTACAGATTTTAAAGGGTAACGTAGCTCCAGAAGGATCCGTAGCTAAAATTACTGGTAAAGAAGGTGAAATTTTTAAAGGTATTGCAAATGTCTTTGATTCAGAAGAAGAAATGGTTGCTGCAGTAGAAGCTGGTAAAGTTAAAAAAGGTGATGTAATAGTTATTCGTTATGAAGGTCCAAAAGGTGGTCCAGGGATGCCGGAAATGCTAAAACCTACTTCTCTAATAATGGGTGCAGGATTAGGGCAAGACGTTGCTTTGATTACAGATGGCCGTTTTTCTGGTGGATCACATGGTTTTATTGTTGGTCATATTGCCCCAGAGGCTTTTGATGGTGGTATGTTAGCTTTAATCGAAAATGGTGACAAGATCACTATTGATGCGATTGATAATGTTATTGATGTTGATTTATCAGTAGCAGAAATAGCAAAAAGAAAATTAAATTGGCAAAAACCAAAAGAAAAAGCATCTAGAGGAACTCTTAAAAAATACATAAAAACTGTATCATCAGCTTCTACAGGTTGTGTAACTGATTTAGACTAGATTTAGGTTAGTTTTTCATATTATCTATAAAAAACTTCAATAAAATTATTTTTTCTATTTAAATATAGCAGATCCATGACTATAATGGATTAAATATTTAATTTGAATAAGATAAAAATGATATATTGAAAGGAGAGTGCTAAAGTATGAAAATAACTGGCTCTCAAGCCATAGTGAAATCACTTCAAGCAGAAGGCGTAGATTGTATATTTGGATATCCTGGTGGAGCTATTATGCCCACTTATGATGCTCTTCATGAATCAAAAGATCAAGTCCACCATGTTTTAGTTAGACACGAGCAAGGTGCAGTTCATGCTGCAGTAGGTTATGCTAGAGCTACTGAAAAAGTTGGTGTTGCTATTGCAACATCTGGTCCTGGTGCAACAAATCTCATTACTGGTATAGCAGATGCTCAGATAGATTCTGTTCCTATTGTATGTATTACCGGCCAAGTTTTTAGTACACTATTAGGTACAGATGCTTTCCAAGAAGCTGATATCATAGGTATGTCAGTTGCGGCAACTAAATGGAATTATCAAATAACTGATCCTAATGAAATTCCAGAAGTTTTTAAGAAAGCTTTTGAAATAGCTGCAAATGGCAGACCTGGTGCCGTGTTGATTGATGTTACTAAAGATGCTCAAGTAGGTATGATGGATTATAAAGATGCCGTTGGTGATAAGCATGGCAAATGGCTTCATAAACCAACTATAAATATGGATGATATCCTTAAAGCATCTGAGTATATTAATAATGCTAAAAAACCTATAATGATAACTGGTCATGGTGTAATGTTATCAGGAGCAGAAGAAGCAGTTTTAAAAGTTGCTGAAAAGGGTAATATAGCTGTAGTTAGTACTTTATTGGGACTATCAGCATTTCCATATAATCATGAGTTATATAAAGGTATGCTTGGGATGCATGGTAATTATGCAGCGAATATACTTTGTAATGAAGCTGATGTGGTAATTGCTGTTGGAATGAGATTTGATGATAGAGTTACGGGAGATCTTGGTCATTATTTACCAAATGCTAAAATTATACATATTGAAATAGATCCTTCTGAGATCAATAAAAATGTCAAAGCAGATATTGGGATAAATGCTGATGCGAAA
Source organism: Francisella halioticida (assembly GCF_002211785.1). Classification (NCBI taxonomy): domain Bacteria; kingdom Pseudomonadati; phylum Pseudomonadota; class Gammaproteobacteria; order Thiotrichales; family Francisellaceae; genus Francisella; species Francisella halioticida. The sequence goes on along the minus strand of NZ_CP022132.1, from coordinate 1,316,548 downwards.
GAAGCATTGACTTGTTTATTGCCGTATATAGCAAATAATTCTCATCAAGAATGGCATGATGTATTTACATCTGAGCACCAAAAAGAAGTTAAAGCTATTATTGAAAATGAAACAAATCCAGCTTCTGGTGAAATCAAAATGGCAGAGGTAATAAGTTTACTATCTAAAGCTACAGATGGTAGAGCTATTGTTGTATCTGATGTTGGACAGCATCAAATGATAACAGCAAGATATTATCAGTTCTTAGAAACAAACTCTCATATTAGTTCTGGAGGATTAGGAACTATGGGATTTGCTTTGCCTGCAGCGATTGGGGCAAAAATGGGTGTTCAAGATAAAAGAACAGTTGTCGCGGTAATAGGTGATGGTGGCTTTCAGATGAATATTCAAGAGTTAGCCGTGCTAAACCAAGAAGGGATTAATGTCAAAATTTTAATTTTAAATAACTGTTTCTTGGGAATGGTACGCCAGTGGCAAGAATTATTTTTTGAAAGTAGGTATTCTTATACAGAAATATCTTCACCTGACTTTGTTAAAGTTGCTGAAGCTTATGGTATTGAAGCTGAAAGAGTTAAGGAAAGAAAAGATCTTAAGGATGCTTTAACTAGATTTCTTAATTCAGATAGTTCATACTTACTTGAGGTAATGGTTGAAAATCAAGAAAATGTTTTTCCGATGGTACCTGCTGGAGAATCAATTAGTAATACTAAATTAGGGATAGAGGAGTAGCGCTATGAATGAAAATATATACTTTATAACAATGAATACTGAAAATACCCTTTGCGTGCTACAAAGAATTTCTTCTGTTCTTTCACGTAATCGTGTAAACATTGAGCAGTTAACTGTATTTGAAACAGCTAACAAAGGAATTTCTCATTTTAATCTTGTTGTTCATGGGACTCAAGATAAGATAGAAAAAATAGTTAAAAAGCTAGCTAATGTTATTGAAGTGCTAGATATTAATATAACAAATTGCATACCTATGCAAGGCGCAGTTATTAGTGAAATTCCTCAAAATGTTAAAACAGCAAATCATAGAAAAGCTGCTTAAAACTAAAGTTATATAAAGGTTATTATCTAAAAGGCATATTAAATTTGTAATGTGAACTTAGTCAATCTACTCTTTTCATCAAAACCGTCTTGGCATAACCGATTATCTAGGATAGCTTTATGATGGAATTAATAAATTTCCTATCTAAAATGTAATTTTACATCAGGGACGAGTTTCTGAGGTGACGACTTAAAATCTATATTCTTTTTTAATTATTTCTATCCATTTTTTTGCTGCTCTAGATAAGATACGACTTTTCTTATAATCAATAACTAATGGCATCTTATTTTTATGAGGTTTGCCTATTGTTTTTAATGTATGATCAATTGCTTTTTCTGGTAACAAACTATAACCAAGACCTTCGCTAACAAATTGTCGGATAGTGTCAAAAGATTTTACTTCTTTATCTAATTCTTTATTCAACGAATATTTTTGTAAGCATTCTTTAACAATCTCATCAAAAATAGTTATAGTTTCAGCGCCAATAAACTCAATTTCTCGTAAACTTTTAATAGAGCTAAATTTTTTGGAGATAATGTTTATATTCGAAGATACTACAAAGTATACAAACTCATCTGAAATAACATGAATTTTTAAATCAGGATCAACGATTTTTGGATGAATCATGAGTCCTAGTTCAACATTATTTTTTAAAATTAACTGAGTAACTGATCATACCCTCCTATTTGGGACACTTAGGTGTTAAGAAAAGGAGACAAGATGAGATATACAAAAGAGTTTAAAGATGAAGCTGTTAAATTATGTTTACAACCAGATGCAAATAGACGAGAAATAGCAGATAATTTAGGGGTTAAATATAAAACCATTTGCAGTTGGATATCCAAAGCCATGTCAAACCCTCAGAAAGAAATAAAGATAGATTATAAAACGCAGTACCAGCAACTATCTTTTGAAAATACTGATTTGAAGAAAAAACTCAAACAGGCAGAAACAGAGCGTAAAATACTAAAAAAGGCAGCAGCGTACTTTGCAAAGCAAAATCTGTAAGGTACGCCTTTATTAAGGAGCATTATAAAGTTATGCCAGTAACAACACTATGTAAATCTTTGAATGTGAGCACATCTTCATATTACAGATGGATTCATAAACCTATAGGTAAAAGGCAATATAATGATGCTGAACTAGATGATGCTATTTTAATGAACATAAATCTAGATATGGAAGTATTAGGATATACAAAGAGTAAACTGTCCCTATTATTCAATACCACTTTATAAAATATTTTTATTCCTTGCTTTTATGCAGCATCTAAAATACCAGAATATACTTCATCAGGAGTCATATATCCAATACTAGAATGTAGTCTTTCATTGTTGTAAATATCAATATATTCTTTGATACCTACTTTAGCCTCTTTCATAGTTATATATGATGCCGGATAAACATTTTCATATTTCAGTGTTCTCCAAAATCTCTCAATTGCAATATTATCTATAGATCTTCCTTTAGCATCCATAGATTTATTTATTTTATTATCAGATAATATTTTAATATGCTCTTTTGCTGTATATTGAGTTCCTTGATCAGAGTTAAAGATATCAGGTTTACCATATTTAAATAACGCTTCTTTTAACACACTAGTTGTTAGATGTGTATCCATAGTATTAGAAATCTTCCAAGCTAGTATTTTCTTGCTATGCCAATCTATTATGGCTACTAAATATGCATACCCACATTCTAGTCTAATATACGTGATATCAGCACTCCATACCTTATTAGCTTTATCTATAACAACCTGATTCGTCTCATTTTTAAATACATTAAGTAAGTATGGATATTTCTTGTCTTGCTTATTAATGACAGTTGTCTTTTTTTTAGGATACAATGCCTTAATACCCATGAATTACATAGCACTTTTGATTAGCTTCCTTCCAACTAGAAATCCTAATCTATTTAGCAACTTTACTAGCCTTCTCGTACCATAATATGGATGTTTAGTATGTATCAAATCTATTGCATTTAATAGTCTAATATCATCATTACTACTAAATTTTGATATTGGTGTATAATAGTACACACTCTTAGATACAGATAATAGTTTAAGCTGATTATTTAAAGATAATTCTAGCTTAGTATCTACAGAGTTTACTCTATCATTTGATGATACCAAGCTTTTTAGCTTTCCCATTAAAAAATCCCTCTCTACTATTACCTCGACTAGTTTTTTACTTGTTGCATCTTTATCTTTTCTAAGCTCATCTATTTCCTGCTTATACTCCTTAACAACAGAGCTTTTATCAAATGCTAAGCAAGCATTAGATAAAAATTGCTGCTTCCAATTATGCACGTTTTTAGGAAGTAAATCATACTTACTTGCTATCTCATTAACTGTCATATTGCCTTCTAGCAATTCTATAATTACTTTAGCTTTAAAATCAGCTGTATACGTTACTCTTTTTTTACTCATTTATCTATTTCCTAATTTATCTAGTTAAGATAAACATCTAGGAATAAAAATCTTTCTAAAATCAGTAGCTTTTTCTGGGGACATTATAGAGCTTAAAGATATGGGTTGGAAAGTTACTCAAAAACGTATGAAATTACTTGGTTTACATGCTAAAGCGGCTCGTAAGCATAAGAAAACTACAGATTCTAACCACAACAAACATGTTTATGATAATTTATTAGAACAAAACTTCACTGCTTTATCTGTAAATCATAGGTGGGTTACAGATATAACTTATGTACCTACACAAGAGGGGTGGCTGTATCTTTGTGTGATTATAGATTTATTCTCAAGATCAGTTATTGGTTGGGCAATGGATTCTAGGATGAAAGCGGATTTAGTTTGTAATTCTTTAAATATGGCATTATTTAGAAGAAATTTTCCTAGTGGTGTGATTATACACTCTGATAAAGGGTCACAGTACTTGTAGCAAACAATATCAAGACATTAGCTACTATCAAGTATGAGCTCTAAAGGATGCTGTTACGATAATGCTGCTTGTGAAAGTTTCTTTGGAACTTTAAAAGTAGAGTTAGTACATGATGAAAGCTATAAAACTAGAGAAGAAGCTAAACTATCAATATTTGAATATATTGAAGCTTACTATAATACAAAAAGGAGACATTCTACAATAAATTATATGACTCCATATCAATTTGAATATATAATGGAAAATGACGTAGTAAACTGTCCCAAATTGACGGGGTAGATCATTATAAAGATATAACTTTTTATGGTTCTGTTGAATCTATTAATTAAGCTCTAAAAAAAGCAATAATATAATCTTTAATTATGTGTGATCTGAGTCCATATACATTAAATGATTCATCTTTAGGCTTTATTTTTTACACTCTAAACCAATAAATGACGATATTGTAATATTTGGTAATGGATCTAATACAGAGTTAATTTCAGAAAATAATAAGTTCATGAACCTTTTTAAAAAGTATTACAAAGAAAGTCATTTTTAATTAAATTTATTCTTACTCAAAACTTCTATACTTTTTACCTATGTAAGCTTCAGCAGCCATATATAGAAATCCATAAGTCAGAAGAATCAAGATATGAAATAAATAGAAATATAATAGTTCCAAGTATAGAGCCAAAAATAATAAATATAAACATAGTATTATCAATCTGTAACTAATAGATCTCTTTTAAAAAAAAGTATAATGTAGATGATATTTCACCAATAACTGTCTTAAACTTATTTGTTTTAAGAGCAAGCACGGAAGGTAACCCACTACTAAATAATAGAGCTGATAAAGTTATTAACTTATCTCCGCAGATAGTATTATTTGCTTATTTTAAAGATTATTATAAGAGTACTTGTCTAGCTTACCTTCTTCAAAAAACTTTCAATAAACTCAATTCTTTGCTCAGCAGTTTTAGTAATTTTAGTAATTAATAAATCTTGCTCTTTTGTAAGTCTAAAGTCGGCAGGTTGGGATTGTATTAGTTTTATTATTTTTTGAGGTTCAAATTTTGTCGTATCAGAGAAGCTAATCTTTCCTGAAGTAGAAAACATTTTAATTTGACTGATTCCTAGTGAGATTGCATCGATTTTCATATGTGCAACTTTTAGAAGATATATAACCTCTACAGGTAGCCTACCAAAACGATCTATAAGCTCGATTTTGATATTTATAAGATCTTTATGATCAGCTTTTGAAATACGTTTATAAATATTTAATCGAGAGTTTACATCATAGATATAATAATCAGGAATTAGTATAGGAATATTAAGCTCAACTTCACAAACTGTTGAATTAATTACTTCTTCAATATTGAGTTTTTTGCCAGCTTTTAAATTAGCAATAGTTTTATCTAAGAGATCCATGTAAAGATTTAGACCAATACCATTAATATTACCACTTTGTTCTTTACCTAAAATCTCACCAGCACCACGAATTTCTAAATCATGGTTAGCTAGTGTAAATCCACCACCTAGAGATTCTGTTCTACCGATAGCTTCTAATCTCTTAACCGCATCTCTAGTTATACTAGCTTCATTAGGAATAAGCATATAAGCATAAGCTTGATGGTGAGCTCTGCCAACCCTACCTCTGAGTTGATGAAGTTGTGCTAGACCTAAATTATTTGCATTTTCTATAATTAAAGTATTTGCATTAGGAATATCAATACCTGTCTCAATAATTGTTGTACAAAGTAAAATATGATATTTATTATGCTTAAAATTAAACATTATTTTTTGAATTTCTCTTTCACTCATTTGGCCATGTGCTATAGCTATTCTTAGACGAGGAAATAATTCTTGAAGAATTTCTTTTTTCTTTTGTATGGTTTCAACTTTATTATATAGATAGAATATTTGTCCACCACGAATAGTTTCACGACTTACAGCTTCACGAATAATATTATTATCATATTCTTTGACAAAAGTTTTAACTGATAAACGTTTAGCAGGAGGAGAGGCTATAATTGATAAATCTCTCAAAGCAGAAAATGTCATACTCAAACTACGAGGTATTGGTGTAGCAGACATTGTTAAAATATCTATTTCAGCTTTTAGTGACTTTAGTTTTTCCTTTTGTGCAACACCAAAGCGATGCTCTTCATCTATAATCAGTAAACCTAAGTTTTTAAAATCTATTTTTGATGATATTAGTTTATGTGTACCAATAATTATATCAACATTACCTTTTTTAAGGTTATTAAAAAGTTGTTCTTGAGCTTTGGGTGTTTTTGAGCGAGTTATAACTTCTATATTCACAGCTATATTGGCAAATCTATCTTTGAAGCTATTGTAATGCTGTTGCGCTAAGATAGTCGTAGGTACCAGTATTACAACTTGTTTTTGGTTTTGTGTTGCTAGATATGCTGCTCGCATAGCAATTTCAGTTTTACCAAATCCGACATCGCCACAAATTAATCTATCCATAGGTTTAGCTGAAATCATATCTTTAAAAACATCATTGATTGCTAGGAGTTGATCAGGAGTTTCTTCGTAAGGAAAGTCAGCACAAAATCTTAGATAGTCTTCTTCATCTAGAGAGTTGCTAAAGCCTTGGCGGATCTCTCTTTTAGCATATATTTCTAAAAGGTTTGCTGCAACATCAATAATTTTTTTGATAGTTTTTTCTTTTTGTTTTCTCCATTTATCTGAACCTAGCTTATTTAAAGCTATTTTTTCAGTAAGAGAGGAGTTATAGATTGAGATCAAATTTAGTGATGTTATTGGCACATAAATTTTGGCATCATTTGCATACAAAAGTAGGATAAACTCATCTTTTTTTCTATTTAATTCAATATTCTCCAAACCTTCATATCTACCTATACCATGATCAATATGTACAACATGCATACCAGGTTTTAAATCTGTTAGATCCTTTAGATCAACAGTAGGGTGATGATCGTGTTCAGAGATTTTCACAGTATTTTGAATATGCTCTGGAAATAAATCTGCTTCTGTAATCAAAGCGATTGTATTACCTATAATTACACCTTCTTGAAAAGGTGAAACTATTAAGCAAAATTTATTATCAAGTTTAAGAGCATCATCAAAACTTTTGGCAATTTTTATATTTAAGTGCAATTTATTTAAATGTTCTAAAAGGACTTCAGCACGGCCATTTGAATCAGTAGAAAAAACTATTTTTTCAAACTTAGATCTATTTATGAATTGCTGCAAATCTCTAAATGGGTTAGCAAGCTTATAGTTTGCAGATACCTTATCTAGATGGTTTACTTTTAAAGTTTTTGATTTAGATTTTGTTTGCTGAAACCATTTTATATGTTGGTATTTTTCATAAATATTTTTAATTTCTTTCTGTGAGAAAAAAAGTTCTTGATAGTGCAGTATTGGTCTATCAATATCGTGCTTAAGCTCATCGTATCTAAATCTAACTTCTTCAGTAAAAGCTTCAATAGAGTTACTAATATTATGGATTAAGTGAATATTTGCAGATTTTGGCAGATAATCAAAAATACTTGTAAGTTCGATATAAAATAGCGGCAGATAAAATTCTATACCACTAAAGTATTCTCTATTCTCTATGTATGTTGCAATAGTTGAGTTAATAGCACTCTTACCACAAAATGATTCAAGTTTTTCTAAAGCTAAGTTAGTATTTTGATTATCATATATTAATTCATGCGATGGCATAATGTTGATTGATTTTATCTCTTTACCAGAGCGCTGAGTTTCTGTATCAAGCTCTTTGATAGTATCAATCTCATCATCAAATAAATCTATTCGATAAGCTATCTTTGAACCAACTGGAAATATATCAATAATACTACCACGAATACTAAATTCACTTTTTTCAAATACGTTGTTTACTAGGGTATATCCCGCTTCGGTTAGAAGCATTTTTTGCCTAGTGATATCTAAAACCTGGCCAGTTTTAAGTATAAGACTATGCTCTTTTATAAATTTGGCTGGAGCTAGCTTTCGTAGAGTATTTGAAATACTGGTGATAACAATAGTATTTTTAGGATTTTGTGTAAGTTTATGTAAGATTTCTTGGCGTCTAGATATAATGTCCATAGCTGCTGAGAATCTATCATATGGGAGTATTTCTAGATTAGGAAAATATAAAACTTCTATTTTTGAATTTTTATTTAGATATTTTAACTCGTCATATATCTTATGTGCTTGTTGAGAATCTTCAGCAATTATTAGGTTAAATTCATTATTTTGTTTTAGATATTCATTAAATAAAATACTAAAAGATGATCCATAAGCATTAGATACGATACTATCTTTTGCAGATATCTGATTATTGAACATTAGAGATTAGATTAAAAAAAATATAAGATAAATGATAATATAAATTAGTCCCTATCACCAGCAACTGCACCAAAGATTTGTAATAGAGTTATAAAGATATTAAATAATGAAACATAAAGGTTTACAGTAGCTAGGATATAGTTAGTTTCTTCACCTCTAACAATAGCATTTGTTTGCCATAAGATAAATCCACCGGAGATAAAAGCAAATACTAATGATATTACAAATCCTAAAGCAGGTATTTGTAAGAAAATATTTAAAACCAAAGCAACAATAGCAACAATAGCTCCTATTGCACAGAATGAACCAACCCTGTTAAAGTTTCTAGCTGGACTCATAGAGATAGCTGATAAACCTAAGAATATAAGTCCAGTAGTGCCAAACGCCATCATTATTAACTCAGCACCATTTTTGAACTGTTGGATGTATAAGTTTAGTATTGGACCTAGTGAATATCCTAGTAGTCCTGTTAATGCAAAAGTTAAAACGATACCCCAAGGTGAGTTTTTCGTTGCATTAATGCCAAATAATAGACCAATATAGACTACTAACATTAAAATAGGGTTCATCATTGCAGCACCTGTATGCATAGCAACAAAAGCCGTAAAGGCACTAAACAATAAGGTCATTGATAGTAGCAAATACGTATTTCTAAGAACTTTGTTGGCTCTTAGAGCAGACTCTTGCGATAGTGAGTCTATTACACGAGTATTATTTTCGAAGTTATTCATTTTTTCTCCTTTTAACTTGTCTCTTATCACAGTATAAATAAAATCTAACCAAACATGAATTATATCATAAATCTATAATCTTAAATATGGAGAGTAATAATAATTTTTCAAGTAATTGTTTTTAAATACTAATATAAATGTCGTATAGAAATGATACAAATATTAATGATGAGAATATTAAGTAAAGAAGTGTTGTTGTAATAACTTCATTTTTACCACCAGCTAATATTTTTCCAAGAGAAAAATAAATAGGAACTATTAAGACATTTAAAACTAAAGCCAATAGTGTTGCAAATACAAGCATTAGGTTGCTAATTAATCGATCACCGGCAAAAATACCAATAAAAATCATAAATACTCTAATAATTTCTATATATAGCATGGTCTTAATCAAACGAGTATTGATAATGGATTCTATTTTTAATGTTATAAGATTAAATCTCCAGCCAGCATAGATCAGTAGACACATAAGATACTCTGCAATTAAAAATAGACAAGTGCTTATTGCAGAGTTTAGATATGCGGGATTTATTGAATTTATCAAATTTTCATATTTTAGAAAATTAAGATAAATCACTTTATTTACAATTATAAGGGCTAAGCTAAAATATATATATTTAAGAAGCCGAACTCCATTTTCTTTGTTATTTGAAATTGTCAAAACATGCAAATAGATTAGTGATAATGGTAGTATAATTAGGTTAAAGCCACTAAAGATCTTGAGATTTAGGAACAGGTAAAAAAGTATAAGTGAAAATATGAAAAATATTGTAAGAACACCATAAAAACTGATACTAACTCTTTCAGTTTGGTTTGTCAGAGATGTATTTAATCTATAACTATTTTTTAAAAAAAACACTAATAAAAATATAGCTATAGCTAGGTAAAATATTTTGAAATAGAAAAGGTTTTTAAGGATGATAAAGTATATTGCAGTACCTGTAGCAATACCTAACAGCGCACTTGAGTATATTCCAATAAAACCATATAAGCGACGTAGATCAGTTTTTAGATAAAAAGAGCTGAGGTTAAAGATTAAATTTACTAGAACTGTAGCAATTCCAATCCATAGGGCAGTAGAACTAAAAAGAATCATATTATGAACAAAAGATAATGCAGTGGCAATTATTATGAATTGTAAGCCATGAACTATTGATTTAGTTGAGCCAAAAAAGTAATTACTAATGCAGCCAAAAATTCCAGCAAAAAATATTACAAAAAGGTGATCATTACGATTATAAAAGAAATCAATTTTACCATACTGACTTAGAATTGTTATCGAAGGTGCTATAGCTAAACATAAACAAAAAACCATAAAGGCTATAATATGTAAACCTCCAGGTTGTTTAAAATGAATATTTACTTTTGAAATGTTTATGTTTTTTTTCATATTATTTAAGTAGTAACTTTTGTAGTTTTATCAGGTATTCACTTTCATTAGGGATAGTATTGTATTTTTGAGATTTCCACATCTCTTCAGCTAAATAGTCTATCATAAGATGATGGACTTTATGCTCATTGTTATTATATTTGTTAATTAGTTTTTGATAAGTTTCGTTTATACCTGATGGGCAGTTAGTTTGAATTTGCTCTATAATAGCTAAATGCAGACTTATATGTAAGAAAGGGTTAATCTGTCCTATTTCTGGGGAATAGTCTTTATCAATATTATTAAGACTAATCTCTTTGTGATACTCAGGATGAAGTTCTATTATTCTAGCTATTTGTTCTTCGATTGCTGTTAGAGGTTGTTTACTTTGAAACTTACCCCAGCTGTCAATAAAAAGTTTACGTAGTTGAAGTCTATCTTGAGAAAAAATCATAAGTATTTTTCCTTATCTTTAAACTCACAATATTTATATATAATGCAGTTTCTACATTTTGGTCTTTGAGCTGTACATATATATCTACCATGTAATATTATCCAGTGATGGGCATCTTGAAGATATTCTTTAGGTATTACTCGAAGAAGCCTTTTTTCAACTTCATTAACATTTTTACCTTTTGCAAGAGGAATACGATTTGCTAATCTAAAAATATGAGTGTCAACAGCCATAGTAGGTCTACCAAAGGCAGTATTTAATACTACATTTGCTGTTTTTCTACCAACACCTGCCAAAGAGATTAAATCGTCAAAATCATGAGGAACTTGACTATCAAACTTTTCGATAAGATCTTTACATGTCGCTATAACATTTTTAGCTTTAGTTTTATAAAGTCCGATAGATTTTATATATTTAGCTAGTTTTTGCTCACCTAGAGAATATATTTTCTCGGGAGTATTAGCGATTTTATATAAAATTTCTGTTGCTTTATTAACACTAACATCTGTAGCTTGTGCAGATAAAATTACTGCTATTAAAAGTTCAAAATTACTAGTATATTCAAGCTCTGTAGTTGGGTTTGGATCATTTTGCTTCCAAGTTTCAAAGATTTGGATTCTTTTTTGCTTATTCATCTACACTTGGCTTTTTCTTTTTATTTCTAAATTTAGCTAATGAAGCTGCAATATATGCTTTTTTATCCATTTCTTGAGCTGTGGCAATATTTTTATAAATATCTCGCTGTTTAGATTTTGATTGTTCAATTCGTTGTTTATGAAAGTCATATCGATTACGATAGTAATCTTTTTGAGTATCATATTCATCAACGGATAAGTTTATTGGCTGCTTCTCTTCTGCAATGTTTACTAATGAAATACAATCCATAGGGCATGGCTCAATACATAGTTCACAACCTGTGCATTCTGGTTCAATGACGGTATGCATTAGTTTTTTTGTTCCAGAAATTGCATCAACAGGACAAGCCAGTAAGCATTTTTCACAACCAATACACATTGATTCATCAATCTTTGCAACAGCTCGTGGTTTTTCTTGTCCTAATGAAATATCAAGAGATATTTCAGATTTGTTTAATAGCTTAGATAGTTCTTTTAAAGTTTTTTGTCCACCTGTAATGCACTTATTATGTTTTTCACCATTAGTTATAGCTTTTGCATAACTATAGCAATCTTCATAAGTACATTTTTGGCATTGTGTCTGTGGCAATGCTTTATTAATTGAATTTACTGATATAATCATATTAATATAATTCTATGTTTGTTTTATTTTCTATATTTTTTATGTAATTAGCTATATTACCGGGTATTTCAATAAGTCCCTTCGACATTGTTAAAATGAAAAAAATTGGAAAAATATTAATGTCATCCCAAGAGAAGCTTCCACCATTAATGAAAGGAACTTTTATATAAGAGTCAATTTTTTCTAATAGTCCATTTATAGCTTTAATTGAGTCATGGGGAGGATTTCTTAGTAGAGATTCCATATTCCCAATATATTGAGATTTCTTATTTATAAAGTAATCTTTAGCGCTTTGAGTAGGAAAATCACATTCATTTTTTGGATGATGTGGCATACGAGGGTATACGACTCTACGATAATGAGGTGCTAGATCAGATACATATTTTTTAACAATATTATCTATAGTTGATGCAGTTATTTTAAAATTCTGTAATTTAGCTATGTATTTACAAATATCATCACTTTCTTTAATAAAGCTTCCATCATCTTTTTCCAAGAATGGTACTTGCTTAGAACCAATTCTATCTATATGAGATTTTTCATCATCATTTGCTAGAAATATTATTTCATAGTCTAGTTTGCTTAAATCTGCTACTAATCTTACTTTTATACAATAAGGACAATGATGGTACAAATATATTTTCATAACAAATCATTTGTATATTTTATGTCTAGGAGTAATTATATCATTTATTAAGATGTTTAGGACAACAATACGAAGTTAAAAAAATTAAATTTTGTTAATTTGTGTTTTATTTTTACCTAAAAAAATATTAATATAGAATTTATTATCTTTAGGAAACACTATGTTTAAAGATCTAAAATCTAAACAAAGTTTTACAATCGCAGCTATTACATTTTGGGGTCAGTTTGCAACTTATAGCCTTATATCTATTCTAATATTATATTTGACTAAATCAACAGCGAACTATGGTTTAGGTTTTTCTGAGCATCAAGCTTACTCTTTTCAAGGAGTTAGTCAGGCTATGGGATATGCTATACTTATGATAGGTGGATATATTGCAGATAAGTATTTGGGATTAAGAAGAGCAATACTTGTCGGTAGTTTACTTATGGCATTTAGCTATTTACTTATTTTCTTAAGTGGTTTTTTTGTTAAATATACAAATGAGTTTTTTATTTTCTCTTACGCTCTGATTCCTGCTAGCACATCCTTATTTTTAGGAACATCATCAGGTATGGTATCTAAAATATACAGTACAGATTTTAAAGCAGCTAAAGGAGCTATGACTTCATTTTATATAGCTATAAATCTGGGAAGTTTAATAGCATTTACAGTTTCACCAATACTAATAGGCTATAAATATGGGGCTTTAGCAATTTTAGCGATAGTTTTTGTTGGTAAGACTATAGCTGCTTTAAATTTTTATTATCGTTTTGAGATGTATGATAATATTGTTAATAAGATTGATAAAAGGCCTCTGCCATATAAATCAAAACTTATAGTAATTTCATATTTAGTAGTTGCCTATGTGTTGACACTTATATTTTATCAAATTCCAAATCAGGCTAATGTTATATTAGCTACTATTAGTATTGTTTGTTTATTGGCTTTTTTATTAAGGACAGTAACAGGGTTAAAAGCAGAAGTAAGAATTAAACAAGTTATAGGGTTATTTCTAATTGTAATTGCCGTAGTATTTTTTGTTGTTTATAATCAGATGGGTTCAACATTAATACTTCTAGCTAAAAATAATTCTGACTTGAACCTTTTAGATCTAACAGTAAAACCAGCAAGTTATAACTTAATAAATCCAATTATAATAATATTTGGTGGAATGGCATTAATTAAAATTTATCCACTCATACCAAGATTTTACATACCATATCAATTTGCTGTTGGAGTGTTATTAGCAGCTATTTCTATGCTAATTTTATATTATGCTTTTTATAATACTTCAACAGGTATTATAAACGGTAATTATATAGGACTTACTTTTGTTTTATCTTCAATAGCAGAACTATTTGTAAGTGCTATTGGTTTAAGCATGATTGGAATATATTGTGATTCTAAAACTATGGGATTTGCAATGGGAGCTTGGTATATCGCAATGTCATTATCTAATTCAATAACAGGTTTAGTAAACCAGGTTGTTGCCTTACCAAAAGATGGGGTATCAGTTCTTACAAGCGCCTCAATATATCAAAATTATTTTCTAGATATGGGAACTGTAATATTAGTAATTGGCTTTGTTATATGTGTTATGACATTTGCAATGGTAAAATTTATGAGAAATAGAAATATAGATTTTGTATAAGCTTTTATATAGCTGTAGGAGATTTGAAAGTTCTTTTAGCAGCTTCTTGATCAAGCAAGTATAGGCCGCTATCTTTAACAAGTTTAATTTTATTAATCATATCACAAACAGTAGCTTCTTCTTCCACTTGCTCATCAACAAACCATTGTAGGAAGTTTTTAGTTGAATGTTCTTTTTCTTCTAAAGCAAGATCCATTAAGTCATAAAATTTCTTTGTAACTTCTATTTCATGCTCAAGTGTTTTTTCGAATGCATCAAGTAGAGATTTGAACTCATTTTGAGGCGCTGCGATAGCTCTTATTTTTATACGGCCATTTTTATCATTTACGAATCTCATAATTTTTTTAGCATGAAAAACTTCTTCTTCATACTGAGCCATAAACCAATTAGTAAAACCGCCTAATCCTAGATCTTCAGTATATCCTGCCATAGCTAAATATATATTTGCAGATTCAAGTTCATAGTTAAGTTGTTCATTTAGTGCGTTTAACAATTTTTTTGATATCATAATTACTCGTTCCTTATTTTTGTATATCCATACAAGAGTATAATGATTTTTTATTATATGTTCAAACTTATTGCTGAATAATATTTACTATATAGTATAATATCAAACTAAATATTTATAATTAGTACTTAATATTTTATAATGTACTAAAAATTATAGTCCTATCAAATATTCTGTAAATATTATGAAAGAAATATCTAGTATAAAAATAAAGGTTGAAAGTGGCAATAAGTATACAACTGATCATGGCTTCCACGCTGTAAAAGATGGTATTAGAAATAAAAAAGAAAACTCTGTACAAGTACGTAAGCCAGAATGGTTAAAAGTACAAAGGCAAGATTCTAAAGAATATCAAAAGGTAAAATCTATTACAAAAAAGCATAAATTAGCTACAGTTTGTGAAGAGGCCAAATGTCCTAATATAAATGAGTGTTGGTCACATGGCACAGCAACAATTATGCTAATGGGTGCTGTGTGTACTAGGGCTTGTAAGTTTTGCTCTGTTGATACAGGAAATCCCAAAGGATGGCTTGATAAAGATGAACCTGAAAATACAGCAGAAAGTGTTAAATTAATGAATCTAGAATATGTGGTGCTTACATCAGTAGATCGTGACGATTTAGAAGATGGAGGTGCTGGACACTATGCAGAGACCATTATAGCTATAAAAAATGTTGATGAAAATATTAAAGTAGAAGCTTTGACTCCAGATTTTGCCGGAGTTAAAGAGAATGTTGATAAAATTATCAATACTAAGGTGGATGTGATCGCTCAAAACATAGAGACTGTCGAACGCTTGACTCATCCAGTACGTGACCCTAGAGCTGGATATATGCAGACATTAGACTTTTTGAGATATGTCAAAGAAAAGTCACCTAAAGTTTTAACTAAAACTAGTATTATGGTTGGACTTGGAGAGACTGATGAAGAAATTTATCAAACAATGGATGATGTTAGAAAGGCTGGAGTAGATATAATAACTCTAGGACAATATATGCAGCCAACCAGACATCACTTAAGTGTAGAGAGATTTGTAACTCCACAACAGTTTGAAGAATATCGTAAGATTGGTTTAGAAAAAGGCTTCTTAGAAGTAGCATCTGGACCAATGGTTAGATCAAGTTACAGAGCAGACAGAGTTTTTAAAAGAAATAATCTAGATTTGTAAAATCAAAATAAATAAAGGTGAAATAAAATGGCAAAAGTAGCGGTAGTATTATCTGGATGTGGATATCTTGATGGTTCAGAAATATACGAAACTGTATTGACTATATTAGCTTTAGAAAAAAATGCTTTAGAGTGGCAAGGAGTCGCTTTAAATAAAAATCAAAAACATGTAATTAATCACTTACATCAGTCTGTTGATAATAAAGCATCTCTACGTAACATACTAGAAGAGTCTGCTCGTATAACAAGAGGAAATGTTATAGATATAGCAGAAGCTGATAGTGATGATTATGATGCAGTGATTTTTCCTGGAGGATTTGGGGCTGCAAAGAACATTATGGATTTTGCTTTTGTAGGGGATGAAAGTTATAAGATGGATGAAGAAGTTTTAACTTTTGCAAGAGCATTTTATTTAGCAGATAAGCCCGCAGGTTATATATGTATAGCACCATTGATGATACCTTTGGTATATCCAGAAGGTACAAAAGTTACTGTTGGTACAGATCCAAATACTTTAGCTATTTTAGAGAAAAAAGGTGCTGAGGCTGTACTTATGGATGCAACTGATATTTGTGTTGATGAAGGTGTTAAAGTAATATCAACTCCTGCTTATATGTGTGCTAAAAGTATGTTAGAAGCATCACAAGGTATTGAGAAGTTGGTAGAAAAAATAGTTAGTTATATTTAAGTGTTAATAAAGGTATAAAAATGGCAGGTCATAGTAAATGGGCTAATATTAAGCATAAAAAAGCAAAAGAAGATGCAAAACGAGGCAAAATCTTTACTAAATTAATCAGAGAAATTACTGTTGCAGCAAGACTTGGAGGTGGCGATAAAGATTCTAATCCAAGGCTTAGGGCAGCAATAGCCATGGCTTTGGCAAACAATATGAACAAAGATACTATTGAACGCGCTGTACTTAAAGGTGCTGGCGGTGATGATAGCGATAATGTTGAAGAAGTACGCTACGAAGGGTATGGTCCAAGTGGCGTAGCTATAATGGTTGATTGTATGACAGATAATCGTAATCGTACGGTTGGTGAGGTTCGTCACGCTTTTTCAAAGAGTGGTGGTAATTTAGGTACAGATGGCTCAGTAGCATATATGTTTACTAAAAGAGGTGTTATATCTTTTGCACCAGAAATTGATGAGGATCAGCTTATGGAAGTGGCACTAGAAGTTGGTGCTGAAGATGTTATTACACATGACGATGGCAGTATTGATGTAATCACGGATACTCAAGATTTTTCAGATGTTCAAGAAGCTTTAATTGAGAAAGGTTTTAATTCTGAGAGTGCAGAAGTTACATTTGATGCTGAGACAAAAGCGGAATTAGATGTTGAAACTGCTGAAAAAGTTATGAACTTAATTGATAAATTAGAAGATCTTGATGATGTGCAAAATGTATATTCGAATGCTAATTTCACTCAAAAGTTAATGGAACAACTTAGTTAATTTATGCTTTTTGATAATCTTATTAAAACTAATATTAAGGCTAATTTAATAAGTATTAGAGCTTATCAAGATAGCGATTTTAATGACCTACATAATTGTTTTGATAGTGAACAACTCAAATGGTTTCCTGAAGACTATGTTGATTTTGAGGATTATAAATCACAGAAATTGTCCTTGCAAGAGGATAGGAAATTAATAATGTTAAGCTTAATAGATAATCTAGATGATAAAATCTTTGGTATAACATGTCTATTTAATATTGATGATTTTCATAAGAATCTTGAAGTGGGTATGACTTGGATTGATAAACAATACCAAGGAACAGGATATAATTTATTATTTAAATATTATCTTTTTAAATTTTTAATAGAAGAGATTAAGTTAAATAGAGTTTACTTAAAGACTGATTCAAATAATTTAAAATCTTTTCATGCAATGAATGGTGTTGGGTTAAACTATGAAGTAAAACTACTTTCTCATATGTTAGTAAAAAATGGCACTAGGCTTAGAGATTCAGAACTTTTTAGTGTTACATGTAAAACATGGGAGAATATAAAGAGTTATATGATTAAAAAGTTAGATAAAAAATTTGAAGATTTTGTATGGTAATACTTGGTATTGACCCAGGCTCAAGAATAACAGGGTTTGGGGTTATAAAGGTTCAAGCTAATAAAATATATTATGTTGCTAGTGGTTGTATTCGTATTACAGAAACAGCAACAGCTAGACGACTAAAGCAAATTGCTGATGGTATAACGGGGGTTATAGATATATATGCCCCAACTGAATCAGCAATAGAGCAAATTTTTATGTATCAAAATCCTATGGGAGCTATAAAACTAGGTCAAGCTAGAGGTGTGGCGATGTGTACTTTAGCAATAAATAATTTAGAAGTCAGTGAATATTCGGCAAAACAAATTAAGCAATCGGTTGTTGGAACTGGAGGTGCTGCTAAATCTCAAGTTCAACATATGGTGCAGTCTCTATTAGGACTAAGTAAGAAACCACCTGAAGATGCAGCAGATGCTCTTGCAATTGCAATATGTCACTATCATAGTAGTAGATCTTTAGCAAAAATTTCTGGAGCAAGCAGAGTAGCTCAAAAAAGAATTAAATAAATTGAAAATAAATAGTTGATTCTGACCTAAGGTAATACTTTAACATTTCGATATTATATAGTATTTGAGATTCCGCTGATAGGTGGAAGAGATTACTACACATCAAAAGTCCTAATAAAAAATAAACTAATAAACTAATAAACAAAATATTTGTTTATATACTCTTCAGTGCTTATAATTGCGTTATTAAAATAAAAATTAGTTTATTATGAATTCAAAATATTATCTTAGAGCTTGCACAATATGGCTTATTGGAGCTATGTTTTTCTTTTATGAATTTTTCTTGAGGGTACTGCCAAATTCTTTGCATCAAGATATTGTTAATAGTTTTCATGCTACAGCTTTTAGTTTTTCTTTATTTGGAGGGGCTTTTTATTTATGTTATTCGCTATTACAAGTACCTGTTGGTTTTATTTTTGATAAGTTTGGAATTAAAAAATCATTGTTTTTTGCTGCTATAACCTGTTCACTAGGAGCTTTATTTTTCTCAATTACACCTAACTTAGGTATTGCAATTTTTGCAAGATGCTTAATGGGAGTTGGGGCTGCTTTTGGCTTTTTAGGTCTACTAATAATATCGACACAATGGTTTCCTATGCGATATATAGGAATTCTTTCTGGTTCAACTCAGATATTAGGTACAATGGGGCCAATTTTAGCAGGGGGCCCATTATTATTCTTTGTTAGCTACCTAAATAGCTGGAGACTAGTTATATTTATTGCTGCTGTTATAGGAATCATATTATCAGTCTTGATTATACTTATTGTTAAAGAAAGCCCTAAAAATAGTCAAACTTTAAGTAAAAATGAATTTACAAGTGATATAAAAGATAATTTATTAAACAAAAAATTAAATACTATTTATCTATATGCGTTTTTTGTTTATTGTACTATACCTACTTTAGGTGCTATTTGGGGTGTGACATTATTAGAAAGTAAAGGTCTTAGTGTAACTCAAGCCTCTTATACGATTGCTTTTCTTTGGTTTGGATTAGGGATAGGAAGTCCCGCTTTTGGCTTTATGTATGATAAGCTTAAACACAGGATAAATATTTTAGCAGTAGTTTCTCTACTTGGCTTAATTTGTGTTTCTTTATTGCTTATTTTACAGCTAAATGAGACCTTAAGTATGGTTTTATTATTCTTGATAGGTTGTGCAGCAGCAGGCCAAACACTTTCATTTACAGTTATAGCTAGTTATAGAGCAGAGAAGCCAAAGTCTATATTTTTTGGTATTAATAATACTGTAGTAATGTTGTCAGGCTTTGTTGTACCGATTATTGTTGGTTTATTAGTTCATAGTTTTGATTTAGATATTTCTATGGCATTAATGATTCTTCCAATAGCTTTTTTGATCTCATTAATAGTTAGTTTAAGATTATCAACAGTTAAAAAAGATTAGGGAACAATATCTATGATAAGTTTTATAAAAGGTGTATTGATTGAGAAAGATCCCTCAGCTTTATTGATAGATGTGAATGGAATAGGTTATGAGGTCTTTGTACCTATGACTACATTTTATTCATTAAGTGAAATGGGAACAACTATAAACTTGTATACTCATTTTGTAGTTAGAGAAGATGCTCAGCAGTTGTATGGCTTTAAATCAAAAGTAGATAAGAAAGTTTTTCAAGAATTAATAAAAGTAAGTGGTATAGGGGCTAGAACTGCATTAGCTATTCTTTCAGGAATGGATTCTAAGACTCTTTTACATTGTATCGAAAATAAAGATTATGGACTATTGGCCACTGTACCAGGTATTGGTAAGAAAACAGCAGAACGTTTGGTTGTTGAGATATACGACAAGTTATTAAAAATGGCTAATGAAATCTATGGTCAGTCAGATAACTTCACTACAGCTAATGTTGAGTTACATTCTAATAAAACTCCAACACTGGCAGCTATATCAAACTCTATATTTAATGAGTCTGTTGACGCATTATTAGCTTTAGGGTATAAACAAAAAGATGCTGAAAAAATGATTCGTGGCTCAATTAGCGATGCTAAAACAGCAGCAGAAGCCATTCGTAAAGCTTTACAAGGATCTATTAAATCAAAACGATAATAGAAAAATTAAAAGCCACAGAGATAATATTCAGCTGGAGATATTAAAATGAGATATTTTTTAATTGGTTGGATATATATTATTTATGAATATGCACTTAGGCTATCAGACAGTGTTATTTTAATTAATCTACAAGATGAATATCATTTATCATCTAATCACTTAGCGTCTTTATCATCAGCTTATTATTTTGCGTATATCGGTTTGATGATTCCAGCAAGTATCTTAATTGATCGCTTCGGTTTATTTAAAACATGGGTAGCAGCTATGGGTATTCTAATTATTAGTTGTGTGATGTTTGCTTTTGCTCCTAATTTAGAAATATTAATTATTGCCAGGATTCTTATGGGTATTGGCTCAGCTTTTGCAATAATTGGAATCTTTGCTTTATCTGTTGAGAATGTTAAGCATTCAGGGACTCTTATTGGGTTAACTATGTTGATGGCAATGATCGGTGCATTAATAGGTCAAGGTCCTTGGTTGCAGCTGACGAAGTATTTAGGAGATTGGCGAGAGACATATCTTCTTGCAGCTGTATTTGGCATGGTTTTAGTATGTGTTTGGAGTGTATTTTGTAGGGATGCAAAAAGTTTAACAGAGACAAAGAGTTTATCTAATATTTTGGGAGATCTTAAATGTCTAATAAAATCACCATTATTTTGGATTGTGGCAATATTTATGGGGTGTTTAAGTACGCCACAAACTGCATTTTTGGCATTGTGGGGACCAATATATCTACAAAAAGTTTATGATATTGATGCAACTCAGGCAGCATATTTAGTTTCAATAATTACAATAGGAGGTCTTTTTGGAGCTATATTTTTTGGCTGGTTGAGTGATAAATTAGTAAATATTAAGCACTTATTAGTTTTGTGTGGTTTTGTAACTGCAGGGCTATTTATGCTTTTAATTGATGGGACATTTAGTTCAGAAGTCATTCTCATATTTGTTTTATTTTTAATAGGGGCTATTACAAATGCAAATACTATGATTTTTGCTTTTCTTGGACGTAAGTTTAATAATTTTCCAAAGGCATCTGTACAAGGTTCAGCCAATACTTTGAATATGGGAGGTGGGCCAGTAATGCAGATATTAATTGGTTTAATAATGAGCTTACAAACATCTAATATTACAAATCAACTTAGCCTACCTGTTATGAAAAACTCAATGTACGCTATACCAATAGCATTAGCTATATTTTCGTTAATTCTTATAGTTTTGCCTAAAGAGAAATTCATTACTATTAAATCTTAAAAGTTTCATAAAGTCCTATATATTTATATCTTTCTAAGATATAAAATATTAAAGTTAATATTTTAAGTTTAAATAAGGGTATAAATGGCTTTTCTAATAGGGCTAATAGTATTGGCTATAGTTTTAATTATAGTATTATTTTTGCTTTTGAGTAAAAAATCAAAGCAAGTTGAAGATATTCTCCAGGATTATGAGAAGTATAAAGACTCAACCCAGAATGAATTAATAAAATTGCGTGGTAAAAATGTTACTTTTGATACGCTTTTAGATCAGGAAAAACAAAAAAATTCTGAGTTAAAACAAGATAGTATTTTACGTATAGATGAGCTAAAGCAAGAGATCAAAGAAGAAAGAAAGAAATCTTATAGTTATATAGAAGAAATCAAAAACTATAAGTCACAAGTATCAATGCTTGAAACTCAGCTTAAAGAACAAAATAATGCGATGCAAGATAAGCTGGAGTTGTTACAAAATAGTGAAACTAAGCTAAAAACAGAATTTGAAAATCTAGCAAATAAGATCTTTGAAGATAATTCAAAAAAACTTAATGAGCGTAATCAAGAGAGTCTAAATAGTGTTCTAAATCCTGTACGTGAACAGTTAAAAGATTTCAAACAAAAAGTAGAAGATGTTTATGATAAAGAATCTACGGCTAGAGGAGCTTTACAGAATGAGCTAAAAACTCTTAAAGAGCTAAATCAAAAGATGACCACCGAGGCTCATAACCTAACAAATGCTCTTAGAAGTAGTACAAAGCAGCAGGGTATTTGGGGAGAAATGGTGCTTGAAAATGTTCTTGAGAAATCTGGCCTTAGAGAAGGGCTAGAATATATTCGGGAAAAGCATACTACAGATGAAGAGGGTAAAGCATATCGCCCTGATGTGGTTGTTAAGTTGCCAGATAGTAGAGATATAATTATAGATGCTAAGACTTCGCTATTTGCATACAATGATTATATGGCTGCAGATGAAGAACAAAAACAAGTTCACTTGAAAGCACATATTAGATCTATACGTGAACATATCAAAGGTCTTGCAAATAAAAGCTATGAAAATCTAAAAGATATAAATTCGTTAGATTTTATATTTATGTTTATTCCTATAGAAGGGGCTTTATTATTAGCCTTAGATAATGATACTAATCTTTATGATGAAGCATTTAAGCAGAAGATAATCCTAGTTAGTCCTACAACTTTATTGGTAGCATTAAGAGCTGTTGAGAATACTTGGCGCTATGAGAAGCAAGCACAGAGTATTACGGATATATATAGTAGGGCAGAGGAGCTTTATAAGAAGTTTGTCGGCTTTGTTGATGATTTAGAAAAGGTTGGTAAATCTATAAATGACGCCAATAAATCTTATGAAAATGCTTTTAGTAAGCTAAAAACAGGTCGAGGTAATCTAATTGGTCAGGTTGAAAAACTGAAATTAACCTCAAATATAAAACCTAAAAAAGAGCTTGATAATGATTTGGTTGAGAATGCTATGAGTGATGGTGAGTAGAAAAAATGAAACTTTTAAAAAAACACATTCTTTTATAAAATCATTCTGGGAATATTTAGGCCAATCTCAAGATAAAAACTTTCGTATGCTACATATAGTTGTAGGTATAGCAGTTATTTTTCAGATTATAGATAGTAATTTTATGCATGTTAAATTTGGACTTAATGTCTGGGCATATACACATATGTTTTGTGGATTATCTTTATCCGTTTTAAGTGTGCTTTTAGTTATTATGGCTCTTGATAAAAGGGGATTACGTTATTATTTTCCTTACTTATATAATGATTACTCAGCAATCAAAGTAGATCTATCAGAGTTGTGTAAATTTAGATTACCAAACTCTAGAAGTGGTAGTCTTGCTGCAATAGTACAAGGTCTTGGCTTACTTGCATTAACTTTAGCATGGGTCTCTGGGTTTTTCTGGTTTACAGCTTGGAATTGGCAGTCACCTTATATGCATGATTTAGAAGAGATACATAAGACATTAGTCGATCCTGTAGAAATATATATTTATGCTCATGCATTTATGGGTATTTTACATTATGTTTTACAGAGATATTTTCCAAAATTTATTAGTAATATTAAAGAATAATTTAAATAGAGATTACTTAGCCCAGTAAAAACATCCACATTGGTAGAGTAATTATAGATAGAATAGTTGATACTAGATATAGGCTAGTTGCTTCATCTGGGATTGCACGCCATTGTAATGCAAATATAGTAGCTATTGTTGCCGTTGGCATAGCCACTAGATAGACCAGATCTTTAGCATAGTTTCCAGTGATACCAAATAAGATTACAATTCCCCAGGCAATGAAACCACTAACTAAACTCTTCATTATTATATTAAAAATAAACATTTTACTTAGATGAAGTTTAATCCCATACAGGGCTAAGCCAACTGTAAATAGTGACATAAATACACAAGCCTTTGAAGCATGATCTATAGAATTTGTAACTGGTTTTGGTATTATAGTATATATATTTAATAGGCTAATGATTGCTCCTAAAACAATAGCTAAGAACATAGGTTTTTTAAGAGATTTTGATAAGGCATAAAGTATAATTACTTTTTTTGACTGAGTTGATCCGGAGTAGAGTTCCAAAAGAAATATAGTTAGAGGAATAAGGGTTAGTGATATTACAAAGTTAGCTTTAGCTACAGATATAAGAGCTGTTGAGCCAATTATACTTATAAAGAATGGAATTCCCATACCACCCATATCTGTGAAAGTGTTTATCATAGCTTGCATAACACTATTTTTTTTAGATTCTTTGAAAATTAAAATGCTTGCACTAAAACAAATAGTCCAAATGATAGCAATGGAAATTAGAAAAGCAGACATCCAACTAATATCAAATATTTGTTCTGGTCTTGCTGTAGCTGTTTGCATAAATAGCAAAGCTGGAAATACATATACAGTGACGATTTTTGCACAAGTTTTATGAGCGTTTTCACCAACTAATTTTAAGTAGCCAGTTAGCCAACCAAAAAATATAATAATAAATATAGGTAATATTGAGTCTACAATTTGTACAAGCATTATTTAAAAAGTAAAAGTGTTTAATTTAGTAGATATTAAGCTTTTTAAGATAGAATTGCTACGGTTTTATTGCTATTAATGGCTCTAAAAAATCATCAATAGTACAATGATTCTCTATAGGATGACGTAATCTTTTCTCTTTGTTAATTTCATAGTGATTATTTCTTCCAATTTTTGTAATAGTTAAGTACGCTGTTTCGGTTAGGTCGCTAAGTATATTTAGGACCGCTCTTTCAGTAATCCCAATCTTGATTGCTATATCTCTAATAGTGATATTTGGATTATTATTAATAAGACATAACACGTGTGAGTGGTTTGTTAAAAAAGTCCAACTGTGATTTTTTTTTGTAGTCATTTCAGTAATTATTTATTTATCTTTGTTTATTATACTGGAGTATATGCTAAAGATGAATGGTGAAGTACGATTTATGGTTCACCTTTTTTATTTAGTTTAAATGATATTATCTGGTTTGGTAACATTTTTACCATTAGGTTGGGTTAGGATTAGATACTCGTTACTTACTTCCTAAGTATAAATATTGGTATGTATACTTTAATTTCATGTTTAATATAATCTGCATAATATTTTTGTAAAGTCTTTTCTCAAAAAATATAATATGTTTATAATCTAAGTAAGTATTTAAAATAGTTAGGCAAGTAAATGTTCATATGAATATAATTGATTCACATATACATTTTTGGGATCTTAAAAATGGTTATAATAACTGGGTTAAAGATACAAATCTACCAAATCTAGTAATACCAGAAGATTTAAATGCGGATGCTTTTGTACATATCGAAGCACATAATGAAATATCTGATCCTTTATGTGAGTATAAATGGCTTAAATCAGAATTTATAGATAGAAATATTAAAGTAATTGCTTTTGCTGATTTTACTTTAGATTTACCTAGCTTTGAAAAAAAGATTATAACTTTAAAGAAATATAAAAATATTGTAGGTGTTCGCCAGATTATGTCCAAAACATCTAAATCTAGTTATAGTCCCTTTTGTAAAAATATTCCAGGTGACTTGGGGGATAAATTAAGAGTATTGAAACAAAACAATTTGGTGTTTGAAGCTCAAATGTATCCAGAGCAATTTTTAGCTATTCTAGATAGTGTAGATAGTTCTCAAGTTACAATGTCCATAGAGCATTTTGGCTTACCAATATTCTCAGATAATGAGAGTCTAGATAAATGGTATAATCTAATAAAAGAATGTACAAAAAACAACAATTGGAAACTTAAACTATCAGGGTTTGATTTAAACAATTATTTTTTACATATTAATAAAGCATTAGATTTTGTTTTTGAAAATATAAAGGATACTCAATTATGCTATGGGTCAAATTTCCCAGTTTCGCATCAAAATGATTATAGTTTTTGGCATAATTTTTTATATAAATACATCAATGATGATAAGATATCTGAAAATGTTTTTAAAAATGTAGCACAAGAAGTTTATTTTAATAATAAAGGTTGAATTATGAAAATAGTAGCAGTAGAAATATTTGATATTTATTGTGACAAAAGACCTGCTTGGTCACCAGTATTTATAAAAGTAATTACAGATGAAGGTATTACAGGGGTTGGAGAAGCTGGGCTTGCTTATGATTTAGGGCATTCAGCAGCAGCAAATATGATTAGAGAATTTGCCCAAGAGATGGTGATTGGTATAGATCCATTTGAGAGTGAAAAATTATGGGATAGAATGTTACGTGAGAGTTTCTGGGGACTTGGAGGAGGCCCTGTTATATACGCAGCGATGAGTGCTATTGATATTGCCTTATGGGATATTAAGGGAAAAGCTCTTGGAGTACCTGTATATAAACTACTTGGTGGTAAAACCAATAAGAAGCTTAGAACTTATGCTAGCCAACTTCAGTTTGATTGGGATGAATGTGAGCGTAAGACATTATTTAAACCAGAAGACTATGCTAAAGCTACAGAGAAAGTTGTTGCAGAAGGATATGATGCGATTAAAGTTGACCCTATGATGTTTGATCATAAAGGTGAAACTCTTTATGATTGTACGTTACCATTTCGCAGAGATCATTTAAATTTGATCCGTGAAAGAATGCAGGCTATTCGAGATGTACTTGGTGAGAATGGAGATATCATCTTTGAGTGTCATAGCTTACCTAGTTTAATTTCAGCATTACAATTAGGTGAAATAGCAGAAGATTTTAATTGTTTGTACTTTGAAGAGCCTGTTAATTATCTAAATAGTAAGTTGCATGAACCTCTAAAAGATAAGCTGCGTGTACCAATAGCTGCAGGCGAAAGGCTATATTTAAGGCATGGTGTTAGAGAGTATATAGAGAAGCAAACTATAGATATCTTACAGCCAGATATTGGGCTATGTGGTGGCTTTACAGAAGCTAAGAAAATCTGTGATTATGTAGATATGTACGATGTTAAAGTTCAAGCCCATGTCTGTGGTGGGCCTATAGCTACAGCGGTGAGCTTACATTTAGAGACAGCAATTCCAAATTTTATAATTCATGAACATCATACTTATGCTCTTAAGGATTTTAATAGAGAGCTTTGTGTTCAAGATCTACAACCAATTGATGGATATTTTGAAGCTCCAAATACTCCAGGTCTTGGTATAGAAATAAATGAAAAAGCTCTTTCTAAGAAAACAAATAAAGTAATTGTAAAATAAATCATCTATATCTTTTAGTTATTCTTTTAAATACTTCAAATTCTATGTGGCAAGTATTTATATGTTTAAATTGCTTGGATGTCTTTTGGCAGGTCTCTTGGGGAATTGGTTTGATCTTTTGACCACTAGATAATGTTTTTACTTCTAATTCTATGGATTGCTCGAAATAGTAATGCTTATATATAGCTTTTTCAATTGATTCAGCAGTTGTTATTATCCCATGATTATCAAGTATCATCATTGTATTTTTTGCGCCAAGACTATTTGCAATTGCTTTACCTTCATTATCTAAAGCTAATCCATCGTAGTGATGATATGATATATCATCATAGAATCTTAATGATTGTTGATTAGTAAATTGCATGCCACATTCTAATGATGATAATATAACTCCATATTTACTATGTGTATGAATGATAGCGTTTATATCTTGTCTAGCTTTATATGTTTCCAAGTGGATATTAGCTGCTTGAGGCATTACCTTGTAACCATTATCTGAGATAATTTCTCCATTAGGAGTGACAGTAACTATATTTTTTTTAGTAACTTTATCAAAGGAAATATCATGAGGAGTTATAAGAATATCACCATCAGGTAATCTTGCAGATATATGAGTAGCTAGTAGATCATCCCAACCATAGTTATGAATTACATGGTGACACACAGCGAGTTTTTTTCTTAATTTTTTTTCTATAGACATATGTATTTAAATATTTCTAGTAATTAATTTAGTATAGTCATTAAAATATAAGATATGAAGAAAATAATAATGGCTAAAACTCTTTTTTTAAAATATTTGTTTCTAATATAAAATGCTGAATATTTTATTTTATTATAAAAGCTACCCAGTTAAGAAGAAGAGTGCTTGGATTCCATATGAATAGCGTAGCTATATATAATAACTAGAATGCAAAAAGAATCCCATTAAGATTATACAAATATCATCACGTAAAGAAGTTTTATAATACCCCATGAAATTTTAACAACAATTTTGAGAATTTAGTTCCTAAAGTAGCTAAACTATAAATGAGCAATTTAGGATAAATGTAAATGAGTAATAAGAGAAAAATATATACCGTTGAATTTAAGACTAAAGTTGTCTTGGAAGTATTGGGGAAAGATCAAACAATCACACAGTTATCAGTAAAATATAATATTACGCCCAAAAACATAAATAATTGAAAAACAGCCTTTTTAGAAAATGCTGAGTTGGCAATGGATCCATCCAAATCAGTATCACAATATAAAAAAGACAATGCAAAGCTTCAAACCAAGATAGATCAGTATTCTAAGAAGGTTGGACAACTAACAATTGAGAAGGAATTTCTTGAGGGAAAGCTCGTAAGCTTGGGATTATCTGATAGAAAAGCGATGATTGATCCTAAGCATAAATTATCTGTTGTAAAACAAAGTTGCTTATTAGAAGTTTCTAGAGCTGGTTTATATTACAAGCCTGTGGTTAACGAACATAAAGAAGAAGTAAAAGCAAAGCTTATACAGATACAAGATGAGATATACAAAAGAGTTTAAAGATGAAGCTGTTAAATTATGTTTACAACCAGATGCAAATAGACGAGAAATAGCAGATAACTTAGGGGTTAAATATAAAACCATTTGCAGTTGGATATCCAAAGCCATGTCAAACCCTCAGAAAGAAATAAAGATAGATTATAAAACGCAGTACCAGCAACTATCTTTTGAAAATACTGATTTGAAGAAAAAACTCAAACAGGCAGAAACAGAGCGTGAAATACTAAAAAAGGCAGCAGCGTACTTTGCAAAGCAAAATCTGTAAGGTACGCCTTTATTAAGGAGCATTATAAAGTTATGCCAGTAACAACACTATGTAAACCTTTGAATGTGAGCACATCTTCATATTACAGTTGGATTCATAAACCTATAGGTAAAAGGCAATATAATGATGCTGAACTAGATGATGCTATTTTAATGAACATAAATCTAGATATGGAAGTGTTAGGATATACAAAGAGCTTAAAGATATGGGTTGGAAAGTTACTCAACCTAGAGTATCTAAACGTATGAAATTACTTGGTTTACATGCTAAAGCGGCTCGTAAGCATAAGAAAACTACAGATTCTAACCACAACAAACATGTTTATGATAATTTATTAGAACAAAACTTCACTGCTTTATCTGTAAATCATAGGTGGGTTACAGATATAACTTATGTACCTACACAAGAGGGGTGGCTGTATCTTTGTGTGATTATAGATTTATTCTCAAGATCAGTTATTGGTTGGGCAATGGATTCTAGGATGAAAGCGGATTTAGTTTGTAATTCTTTAAATATGGCATTATTTAGAAGAAATTTTCCTAGTGGTGTGATTATACACTCTGATAAAGGGTCACAGTACTGTAGCAAACAATATCAAGACATTATTAAATAACACTGGCTACTATCAAGTATGAGCTCTAAAGGATGCTGTTACGATAATGCTGCTTGTGAAAGTTTCTTTGGAACTTTAAAAGTAGAGTTAGTACATGATGAAAGCTATAAAACTAGAGAAGAAGCTAAACTATCAATATTTGAATATATTGAAGCTTACTATAATACAAAAAGGAGACATTCTACAATAAATTATATGACTCCATATCAATTTGAATATATAATGGAAAATGAAGTAGTAAACTGTCCTAAATTGACGGGGTAGATCAAAATTCCTTTTATTTCCATTTTGGGTAAAGATGAAGAAATGAGGGTTTTTGCAGCTTTAGTGATCTGCTCTGGTATGGCTACTTTAACAGAGTTACTTGAGTTATCCTCTGCTTTAGGTGCGTTTGTTGGTGGGATGATAGTGGCAACTGTAGAGGAGACTGAGTGGGTAAGTCACAGTTTATCAACAGTTAAAACTATTTTTATGGCGTTGTTCTTCATCTCTATAGGAATGTTGATAGATCTTAAGTTATTTTGGGATCATATCTTAATGTTTTTGCTATTTTTATTATTGATTTTTACACTTAATACAACAATAAATACATTAATTTTTAAGGCTTTAAAACAGAGGTTAGATGAGGCGCTAATAGGAGGTGCAATGCTATCTCAAATTGGAGAGTTTAGTTTTGTACTAATTTCTATGGGATATGTCTCTGGCATATTAGATATAAATATATATCAATATAGCATTACTCTAATATCATTATCTTTATTATTTTGCCCACTATGGATTAGTAGTATAAATTTTTATACGAGAAATTTTATAAAAAGAAGAGAGGATAAATTTTATTTTAGAAGTTCTTTTAATATAATTAGGATGTATCTTTTTTAGTATATAAGTATAATATTTCGCACAATTAACTTTAGGATTAGCTATACATGCTTAGCTAGTATTTTTTATTGGTTAAATTAATTTTGGGAATAATGATGAAAGTTCTTGGTTTTGCAGCATCTAATAGTAAAAACTCAATAAATAATAAGTTAGTAGAATTTATTTTATCAAATATTGATAATGATAAAGAATTACTAAATATTATAGATTATAAAATGCCTATATATTCTATAGATTATGAAA
Source organism: Francisella halioticida (assembly GCF_002211785.1). NCBI lineage: Bacteria > Pseudomonadati > Pseudomonadota > Gammaproteobacteria > Thiotrichales > Francisellaceae > Francisella > Francisella halioticida. The sequence goes on along the minus strand of NZ_CP022132.1, from coordinate 1,285,373 downwards.
CAGATGTAGGTATACCGCCTCAAGCTCAAGACTTTCTCAATAAATTAGCAGAATTTGATTTAATATTAATTTCTCATGCTGAGCATAATGGTAACTATAGTGTTTTTTATAAAAAATTGCTCGATTGGTGTTCTCGTATATCAAGAGATATTTTTCAGAGTAAAGAGCTTGTTTTATTGGCAACATCTCCTGGTGGTATGGGAGGTAAGAATGTTTTAGAAATAGCTAGGAAGTCAGCATTGATATTTAATGGTGAGTTATGTTTTTCAATGTCTATACCTAATTTTTATGAAAATTTTAAAAATGATAAGTTATCAAATAGTGACCTTAAACAGCAACTTTTTAAGAATTTAAAAGATCTAGGAATTAATCTTTTAAGTATTTAGTTTTAAATAATAGTAATTTCTTATATTCTCTTATATAGGTAGATAAATTTATAAAATATATAAAAGAATGAAAGTTACAAAATATAGTTTAGTGGTAGGTTGGAGTATCTGGTCTATTGCAGTAGTTTTTTATGGACTAGATTATTTTCAACATACTGCACCGAGCGTTTTAATAAAACCTATAGCTTCAGATATGGGAGTAGGTATTGAAAATATCGCTTATATAATGAGTATATATTTTCCTATTTATGCTATATCTCAAGTTCCCGCAGGAATTCTTTTAGATAGGTATGGTTCAAGGCTAATGTTATCAGTATCATGTTTGATAATGAGCTTGGGAATTCTTTTATTTGTATACAACCCTAGTTTATACACAATGTTTATTGGTAGAGTTTTTATAGCTATAGGATCAGCAGTAGCTTTTATTGGCACATTAAAAGTAGCTTCAGATGTATTGCCAGAGAAATTCTTTCCTATAGCTGTAGGGCTTACAAATACAATAGGTGTTCTTGGAGGGATATTTGGTCAAGTTTTATTAGTATATTTAGTTGAGGTTTATAAATGGCAATTAGCTCTAGTAGCAATAGGATATTTTGGTATTTTATGGAGCATTATTATTGTGGTTTTTTTAAAATATTCAAGTAATCCTAATGATTCTATCAAGAATAAATCTAAATATTTAAATTTCTCTAGTAGTTTAAAGCTTTTACTAAATAAGAAACTTTGGTTATTAGCAATATATGCAGGTTTAATGGTCGGTATAGTAGTTAACTCATTTTCAGAACTATATGATGTGCTATTTTTAGAACAAGCATACCGATTATCAGAGCATACAGCAGCTCATGTTAGTATGATGTTGTTTGTAGGAATAGCCGTAGGTGGCCCATCTCATGGGTTTATAGCAGGTTTATTTGGTGAGAAAAGAGTATGGATGTTTATTTGTAATATAATTACCATATTAGCATTTTCCTCAATAGTAATTTTCCCAAGACTTATATCTGACGGGTCTCTATATATAATGTTTTTTATAATAGGTTTTTGTGTATCTAGTATGCTGTTAGCATTTTCTGTTGTTGAGGAAATATTTCCTACACAAATAAAAGCAACGGCTTTAGCTATAGTTAATATGGTTATAGGTTTATGTGGAGCAGTGTTTCAGTACCTTATAAGTTATATTAGCGTATATCTAAATGGAGGAGCACTACAAGCAAATATAAATATAAAAGTCTTTGATAAAGCTTTTGTTTATTTAATAGTACCATTGCTATTTAGTACTATTATAATTTTCATCCTTGTCTTAGACAAGTTTAAAACAAGACAAGTTTAAAACAAGACAAGTTTAAAACAAGACAAGTTTAAAACAAGACAAGTTAATTTGGATAATCTTGATGAGGCCTAAGGCTATTTTTTTAAGAAAATAACTTCTTTTATTGAGCGGCAGAATGTTTCTTTTATACAAAATATACTAATTAAAATACCTAAAGCTGTAAAAATAAGTAATAAGCTTAAGCTTGATTGATAGCTCTGTATGGTTATACTTTTACCTTGGTCAGAAAATAGGTCAAAAACTTCACTAATAATCGGTGAACCGATACCTACAGAAAACATAATTAAAAAGTTATTAACTCCAAGAGCAGCAGCTCTATAGTTAGAGTTTGATTGTTCAGCTATAATCGCAAAGCCAATGCTTTGCCCACTAGCACCAATACCTAAACAAATAAATGCTAAATACAATATAAATTTGTTAATCGGGAAGAATATTATTGTCACTAATGATACAAAGGTTAGACAAATTGCAAAAATCATTATAGGCTTTCTTCTTCTAATTCTATCTGATATTGCCCCAAGTCCAGGACAACCAATCCCATAACCAAGCCAAGCTAAAGTAATCAAATAAGATGCGAATTTAAAATCAAAACCATTAAGTTTTAAAAAACTTGTAGTAGCATTTTCAGATAAATACTCTATAGCTAAGTAGGTAGTAGCAGAAAACACTGCTATTAACCAAACTTGCTTGTTAGAAAAGATATTTTTTGTTTCAGTTACGATAGATTTAGGGCTGTCTAAGAAAATAAATCTATTTTTACTTGCACTAATTGCTGGATCATTATTTTTAACAATAAATACTGTCAATATAGCTAGTATTACACCTATAATTGCCAACACGATAAAGACATAACGCCAGTTTATTCCGCTTGCTTGAGATAATGATTCTAAAGGGCCAGCAGCTAACATTGGTCCCATAATTCCAATAAATTGAGAAAGACCTATAAATAGGCCTATGTGTTTATGTGGTAACCAATCATAAACTGCGATAAGTAAACATAAGAATCCAAAAGAAGCACCAAAACCTATCATTACTCTATATATAAGAGCAGTAGTAAAACTATTACATAATCCAAATAGACCAACACCTAGTGCACAGACTAGTATTGCTAAAGTAAGAGCTTTCTTAAGCCCGAGTTTATCCGTTATTATTCCTACTGGTATTTGCATTATTCCATATGTAAGTTGATAGGCTGTAGAACTTAAAATACTAAATGTAAGTATACTAAGATCTAAGTCTGTAATAATTTGATGCTCAAATGTGCCTAAGATAGTTCTAAGTAAAAACTCATACATAAAAAATACAGCACAAGTGAGCCATATGGATAATGCTAAAAAAGATAATTTATTATTCATCACTAAAATTTTCTTTTGTTATCTCTTCCCAATTTTCTATTTTAGCTTCTGCTTTTTCATCATCTTGAAAAGATGATACTTTAAAAACCTGATCACCTTCTTTAATCATAGGATAGTTATTGATACCAAGAACTATTCCGTCTATAGGAGATTTTAGATGAATACTGTCATCATTACCAAAAGGGTCAATAAGCTTACCTATTTTTTGACCTTCTTTGACTCTTGTGCCAAGCTCTATTTCAGTTCTTAATATTCCAGATTTATCAGAAACTGTCCATTCGGTATCTTCAGAAACAACTGGTTTAACTTGTTGAATAAACTTCTCATCCTCTAATAGTTTTAATTTTCGCATTACATTTTGAATACCTGCTATACCAACATTAATATCTTCTTCATTAAATTTATTTGCTTCACCAGCTTCATAGCAAATAAAAGGAATATGTAAGTCTTGATGGATTTTACGAACACTTGATTTATTCATATTTACAGCTGTTATTACAGGAGCTTGGAATGCTCTTGCCATAATTATTGAATCTTCATCTTCACTATTAAAATACACTTGAGGTAAAATTTCATTATTTGATCCACCTGCTTTAATTTGAATAGAGTAGTTTACTTTTTTAATAATTTCTTGGGTTACTCTATAAGCATAACGATGCATATAAGAGCCATATTCATCACCTGGGAATGCTTGATCTAGAGGGATTGAATGCTTCATAGAATGTACTAGCCCAAATATGTTCAATACAGGAATAGCAACAATAGTTCCATGCATTTTTTTAGGGTTTGTTCTTTCTAATAGTGAGTTAATGATTTCTATACTATTAAATTCATCACCATTAACCATACCAAAAACTAAGATACAAGGTCCTTCTTTGACACCGTTAAGAATTTTTATTGGAAGATACATTGGAGCGCAAGAATATTGACTAGGAAGTGGCATAGCTAGAGTAGCCATTTCACCAGGTTGAAATACTTTATCAAAAATTTTAAATTTCATAAATTATAGATACCATAAGACTAAATATTTATTTTGAGTAACAGGCCTGCAGTATAGCAAAGTATTGTTTTTAATTCAAAAGAGGTGTTTGAGCGATAGTATTTAAAGGTTCATAATGTAAAGTTCAGGAAAATATATTTCAAATTTAACAATTGCACCTTTCAATAGTAAAAAAAAACATTAAAATTAGTAGGTGTATATGTGTAATTTTGAAGGTTTTGATAAAATGTCTGAAGATTTGATGATTTTTAGTGGTAATGCTTCTAAAAAGCTTGCTTGTGAAGTGGCTAAAGAGTTAGGTGCAACATTAGGTAATGCTACTGTTGATAGATTTAAAGATGGTGAAATTCATGTTGTATTAAATGAAAATGTTCGTGGTAAAGATGTTTTTGTTATTCAGTCAACTTGTCCACCATCAGATAACTTAATGGAATTAATACTTCTAATTGATGCACTTAAAAGGTCTTCTGCTGAAAGAGTTACTGCTGTACTACCATATTTTGGTTATGCAAGACAAGATAGAAGATCAAAATCTGCTAGAGTTCCAATATCTGCTAAAGTTGTTGCTAATTTGCTCCAAGCTGTTGGTTTAGATAGAATTTTATCCGTAGATATTCACGCGGAACAAATTCAAGGTTTCTTTGATATTCCATTTGACAATGCTTTCGCTACAAAGATTTTCTTAGAATATGTACGTAATAATCCGGCTAAATATGAAAATATTAAAATAGTATCTCCTGATATGGGAGGAGTTGTTAGAGCTAGATCTGTTGCTAAAAACTTAGGTGTTGAAATAGCTGTAGTTGATAAAAGAAGACCTAAGCCAAACGTTGCTGAAGTTATGAATATTATTGGTGAAGTTGAAGGTAAGCATTGTATCCTTGTTGATGATATTATGGATACTGGTGGAACTATGTGTCAAGCAGCTAAAGCTTTAGTTGAAAAGGGTGGTGCTGCAAAAGTTTCGGCTTTTTGTGTTCACCCTTTACTTTCAGGAGATGTTATTAAAAATATACAAGATTCTGCTATTGAGGAACTTATTGTTACTGACTCTATTCCTCTTAAACCTCATGCAGAAGCTTGTAGTAGAGTTAAAGTTATATCATTAGCACCATTATTGGCTCAAATCGTAGAGAAAACAAATGGAGAGGAATCTGTAAGTGATATATTTAGAACTGACGGTCTAGTTGATTAATTACTTGAATTAGTAACTGTAATCTAATACAATAGCACGGTTAATCTAGGGTCGCATAGGTTAACAAGCTTATTTACTAAAGAAATATAAATAAACAAAAGGAATCTAACAATGGCAAATTTCATTTTAAAAGCAGAAAGAAGAGATGATTTAGGTACTGGTGCGAGCCGCCGTCTAAGAAGAGCTGGTAAAATCCCAGCTGTTATATATGGTGGTGACAAAGAAGCTATATCTGTAGTTATGGATCATGATAAGGTATTACACTCTACAGAAGATAAAGCATTTTTCTCAAGCGAGATAATTTTAGAAATTAATGGACAAGAAGAAAAAGTAATAATCAAAGCTTTACAGAGACATCCGTACAAAGTCAAGTTAGTTCATGCTGACTTTATGAGGGTGTAAATTTTATAATTATTTATCTTTAATCTTCTTTTTTGAAAGAAATCTTGTGTTAGAATAAGTTTTACTTATTAGTTCATAATTAAAAATATGAGTACTTATTCTGTAGTTATTATCTTATTTATTTTAGTTTGTATATCAGCTTTCTTTTCAAGTTCTGAAACTGCGATGATGGCTTTGAATAAATATAAATTAAAACATTTAGCAAAAAAAAACCATAAAGGTGCAAAGAGAAGCTTATCCTTGGTTCGAAATCCTGAGAAGCTGTTGGTTGCTATTCTTATTGGTAATACTTTTGCTAATATTTTTGCTGGAACTGTTATCTCATCTTATTCAGAAGATCATTTTGGAGATTTTGGTTTATTAATTTCAACAATTATTGTAACAATATTAGTATTAGTATTTGGTGAAATAATTCCAAAATCATTTGCTGCTGTATATCCACAAAGATTAGCATTTCCTTTTTCTTTGCCACTTAGACTGATTATGTTGGCTTTATATCCTGTTGTTATTTTTTTGAGTACAATTTCAAAACTGACGTTAAAAATTTTTGGAGTTAAAATAGAGCCTGTAAATAATGAGTCTTTGGATAAAGAAGAAATTCATACAGTCGTACATGAGTCAAATGCTAAACTAGGAGCTAAGAATAAGAATATGCTTTTAGGTGTTTTAGAATTAGATAAAATACTAGTTCAAGAAGTAATGACTCATTTTAATAAAATAGAATATATTGATTTAAATAACTCAATAGATAAGATTTTAGTAAGAGTCTCAAAGATTAAATCATTAAATATAATTCTTTGTGAAAGCGGTGTAAATAATATAATAGGAACTATTAAACTAAAGGATATAACTAATTTATTAATAGCTTCAAAAAAAACAAATATAACAAAATCTAATCTACGTAAAATTGCCCAACAACCTTATTTTATTCCGGAGACTGTTTCTTTACAAACTCAACTAATGAATTTTCAAAAAAAGAGTAAACGTTTTGCTGTAGTTGTTGATGAATATGGTGATGTAACAGGGGTAGTAACTATTGAAGATATTATGGAGGAGATTGTTGGAGAATTCTCGGATAGGTTTGATGTAAATAATAATATTCGTAAAATTGATGAAACTAGCTATTTAATAGGAGGTAGTGCAACTCTTAGAGAGATAAACCGCCACATTGGCATTGAATTTGAGAGCGAAGATGCTAAAACATTATCAGGTCTTATTATTGAAGAAATTGAAAATTTACCATCTGGGCCATGTTGTATTAAATATGGAAATACTCTTCTTGAAATAACAAATATTATAGATAATAAAATTATTTCAATAAAATTAAATATTCTTTAGAAAAAGTATTTTAAAAAGAAGTTTTAAATCCTGTAAAACCTGGACCTAAACTAATTTCTGTATTGTCAGATACATCAGTGTTTATTACTCCTGGGCTATAATCGGTAGTTTTTTTGATATTATCATGGCTAATATTTTCGTCATCAATGTGATCATATTTATTTTTTAAGTGGTGAATATTTAAAGTAAGTATTATACTCTTTAGATAATAATTATTGATATTTTCAATATAAGAACAATTACCTAATTTAAAATTACTTAGTAATAGTGATCTACCCCGTCAATTTGGGACAGTTTACTACTTCATTTTCCATTATATATTCAAATTGATATGGAGTCATATAATTTATTGTAGAATGTCTCCTTTTTGTATTATAGTAAGCTTCAATATATTCAAATATTGATAGTTTAGCTTCTTCTCTAGTTTTATATCTTTCATCATGTACTAACTCTACTTTTAAAGTTCCAAAGAAACTTTCACAAGCAGCATTATCGTAACAGCATCCTTTAGAGCTCATACTTGATAGTAGCCAGTGTTCTTTAATAATGTCTTGATATTGTTTGCTACAGTACTGTGACCCTTTATCAGAGTGTATAATCACACCACTAGGAAAATTTCTTCTAAATAATGCCATATTTAAAGAATTACAAACTAAATCCGCTTTCATCCTAGAATCCATTGCCCAACCAATAACTGATCTTGAGAATAAATCTATAATCACACAAAGATACAGCCACCCCTCTTGTGTAGGTACATAAGTTATATCTGTAACCCACCTATGATTTACAGATAAAGCAGTGAAGTTTTGTTCTAATAAATTATCATAAACATGTTTGTTGTGGTTAGAATCTGTAGTTTTCTTATGCTTACGAGCCGCTTTAGCATGTAAACCAAGTAATTTCATACGTTTAGATACTCTAGGTTGAGTAACTTTCCAACCCATATCTTTAAGCTCTTTGTATATCCTAACACTTCCATATCTAGATTTATGTTCATTAAAATAGCATCATCTAGTTCAGCATCATTATATTGCCTTTTACCTATAGGTTTATGAATCCATCTGTAATATGAAGATGTGCTCACATTCAAAGATTTACATAGTGTTGTTACTGGCATAACTTTATAATGCTCCTTAATAAAGGCGTACCTTACAGATTTTGCTTTGCAAAGTACGCTGCTGACTTTTTTAGTATTTCACGCTCTGTTTCTGCCTGTTTGAGTTTTTTCTTCAAATCAGTATTTTCAAAAGATAGTTGCTGGTACTGCGTTTTATAATCTATCTTTATTTCTTTCTGAGGGTTTGACATGGCTTTGGATATCCAACTGCAAATGGTTTTATATTTAACCCCTAAGTTATCTGCTATTTCTCGTCTATTTGCATCTGGTTGTAAACATAATTTAACAGCTTCATCTTTAAACTCTTTTGTATATCTCATCTTGTCTCCTTTTCTTAATACCTAAGTGTCCCAAATAGGAGGGTATGATCATAATTGAAAATATTGTTTAATTTATTGGGGTAGTATATTGATAGTTTGGTAGAGTAAATGAAATGTTACATCCAGTAATTAGAATAATTGATGATAAGACAAAAGTGTAAATATTGATTATTTTCTTTAGCATTTTATAGTTAGGTAACTATACATTAAATCTAAAATTTACAACATCGCCATCTTTCATTATGTAGTCTTTGCCTTCTAAACGGGCTTTTCCTGCTTCTTTTGCACCTTTTTCACCTTTAAATTGGATATAATCATCATATGAGATAACCTCAGCACGAATAAAGCCTTTTTCAAAATCTGTGTGAATGACACCGGCTGCTTGTGGAGCAGTGGCACCAATAGGTATAGTCCAAGCCCTAACTTCTTTAACACCAGCAGTTAGGTAAGTATGAAGATTTAAAAGAGTGTAACCAGCTTTAATAACTCTATCAAGTCCAGTTTCTGTAAGCCCCATATCTGCCAAGAACTCTAGTTTTTCATCAGGTTCTAACTGGGAAATTTCTTGTTCCATAGCTGCACAAACTGGCACAACATTTGAATTTTCAGATTTAGCATACTCTGTAACTTTATCTAGAAAAGGATTGTTTTCAAAGCCATTATCATTAACGTTGGCAATATATAGTACAGGCTTACTAGTTAGTAGAGGAGTTTGTTTTAACCATTTAGTCTCATCTTCAGTTAGCTCAAATGTTCTAGCAGGATGCTCTAACTCTAAATGCTCTTTTAACTTTGTGTAGAACTCAGCTTTAGTTAGAGCTTCTTTATTTCCTGATTTTTTCATTTTTGCAAATCTTTGAATTGCTTTATCACAAGATTCAATATCTGCTAATATTAATTCCATATTGATAGTATTAATATCATCAATAGGATCAACTTGACCACTTACATGAATGATATTATCATCTTCAAAACATCTTACTACATGAGCTATAGCATCAGTTTCACGAATATTAGCTAAAAATTTATTACCAAGTCCTTCACCCTTGCTTGCTCCTGCAACAAGACCAGCAATATCTACAAACTCCATTGTTGTTGGTAATATTTTCTCTGGGTTAACGATCTTAGCAAGTTCATTAAGTCTTTGGTCAGGTACTGAAACAATACCAACATTTGGATCAATTGTACAAAAAGGGTAGTTTTCAGCATCAATACCTGCTTCTGTTAAAGCATTAAAAAGAGTTGATTTTCCTACATTTGGTAATCCAACAATACCACATTTAAATCCCATTAGTTTAGTCCTTTATGTTTTTATCTCAAAAAAAGAATGTAGGAACAAGTAGAAATTTGTCCTTACAGTATATTAATTACAATATAGTAGATTATTATTGAACCATTCCATAATGTAATGCTTATTTTGTATGAAGCCTTTGCATGGCAGGCTCAAGTTTGTAGTTCATTATATCATCTAAAACATATATAGCATTATTAATAGATTCATCTATCAAATTTTTCTGTTGGACAGAAGGATTTGATAAGACATAGTTTGAAACTTTTGATTTATGCCCAGGGTGACCAATACCTATTCTTAGACGCAAATAATTATTAGTACCTAAATGTTGATGAATGCTTCTAAGGCCATTATGCCCGCCATGCCCACCATCTTTTTTAAGGCGAATCTGTCCACAGTCTATATCTAATTCGTCATGGATAACAAGTATTTCTTCAGGTTTGATTTTATAGAAATTAGCTACTTTACTAACTGCAAGACCACTGTTATTCATATATGTTGTTGGAAACACTAATAAAACATTACTATGAGCTAAACTAACTTTAGCAATATTTGAATTAAGTTTTGAATTTGAACTAAAACTTTCATTTTGTTCTTTGGCTATTTCTGTGATAAGCCATTCACCAACATTATGACGAGTATTTTCATATTCTTTGCCTATATTTCCTAGGCCAACTATCATTTTTATCTTAGGCATTTTTTTTACTATTAAAGTTATCAAAAAGTATTTTAGCTACTTCTCGTATGACCTTATTATTAGGTTTTGCATTTTTATTTGGCTGGGTATAGAAAATAGCCATAATGATTGCTTTATCATTATTAGGCCAAATAATAGCTACATCATTTGTTGAACCATAATCACAAGTTCCAGTTTTATCACCAATTTTCCAATCTTTTGGAAGTTCTGCAGCTATACGATTACTTCCAGTATTATTTTCTTCTAACCATTTTTTAAATAGAGTTCGATGTTTTTTATCAAGAATATTTTTACTAAAAGCAATCTTATTTAAATCTCTAACTATTATTTTGGGAGTAGTTTTATTTAAATTATTATTTAGACTAATATCGTTAATTTTAGGCTCTAAAGCTGTGATTTTCGTAGCGTGATCTTTTAAAGATAAAATGAAAGTGCTTAGTTTCTTTAAGCCTCCTAGTTTATCTATGAGAAGGTTTGTTGCTGTGTTATCACTTAAAATAGAAGCTTTACAAAGTTGTCTAACTGTTATTTCTTTGCCAATGTGTTTTTTAGTGATAGGAGAATACCCAACTATTTGATTTCCTGAAATTCTAATTTTTTCATCTAATAAATTACTATCAGCCATACTTTCTTTAAGAATAGCACCAACTACAAGAAATTTATAAATACTACATATAGGAAAATAAAAAGTTTCATTATGAGAGAAGTTTTGCCCATTATTACGATTTATAGTGTAAACACCAACCTTACCACCATAATGGCTTTCTATTTTATGTATATTATTTGATATATTAATATTTCTATTAGACGTTGCAAAAGCTAAATTTACGATTAAAAGGGTGAGTAAACTAAAAATTATTTTATTCATATAAGATAAACCTAAAATTGGTTTGATGTTAGAAGCAAAAATTCATTAATTTTTTTGATATTATCATTTTTTGCAATTTCTGCATCTGTCAATGGTAATTTATTTCCTCCAGAAATCTTTAAGGCATCTTGAGGAGTTTTGTATAAAATAGTAGGAAATCCTTGAATATATTTAGATAATTTCATGTTATCTTTTGCTTTTTCATTAGCACTAGTCTTATCTTTATCATAAGTTTTTGTTTTATGATATCTAATTAGAGCTTGTAAAGGGTCTTTAGAGTTAAATAAGCTTTTAACTATCGCTGGACTATTATGCAATGCACCAAGAGGAATCCAACGAACAGCTAATTGACCAGATTTTATAGCAGGTTGAGTAGCTTCAAAAAGGCGATTACAATAGCTACAGCTTGGATCAATTACAGCATAAAACTTATGAGGGGCATTATTACTACCTTGTTGAATATATGAAGCATATTTTTTTATATTTAAGTATAGTTCATTTGCCTTAGGACTTGATGTAAAGTAATTTGTATAAATTTGGTTCAGATTTGTTAGTTTATTTTCTCTTCTATCCCAAACTAAAAGTTGACCATTTACAATTACACTACCATCCTCACTTGTAAATGTAACGGTGCGTTTACTTGGATTTTTTTTATCCTGAAGAATATATGCCTCAAGATGAAGACCAGTATCGAATGATTTGATAACCTTATATTGTGGAAATGCTTGCTCAACAATATATAAGCCTTGTTTATTTCCAGATAATGATTTGTTTAGACTAGTAGTACTAAATATATATAATATGAGTACTATAATAACGATAACTAAAGTTAAAATAGAGAAATCTTTCTTTTGCATCTAAGAGTTCTTACTGAATATTGATTAGCATAATGTGATTATACCATACATAAATATTATCTTTAGTTAGTAGGTAGAAAAATGTAGCTAAAATTATAGCTGGTCCAAAGGGTATTATATTCGTCCTGCGTGCCACTAGATTCACAATGATTGCAATGATTATTCCAAATAGACAACTAGCAAATATAGTATATAAAAGTATCGGATAACCAAACCAAGCTCCTATTGCTGCTAAGAGTTTAAAATCACCGTAACCAAAGCCTTCTTTACCAGTAAAAAATTGATATATCCAGAAGACACTCCATAGTGAAAGATATCCTATTATAGCACCCCAGATGGATAGTTCTAAAGTTGTAAAGACACCGTAATAATTAAATATTATTCCTATCCATAAAAGTGTTAACGTAAAAGAACCAGGTAGTATCTTATGTTTGGCATCTATAAAAAATAATGGGATAAAAAAAACACTTAAAAGAATAAGAGCTAAACTTTGTATGTTAAATCCAAAGTAATAAAATATACCAACAAAAGTAATTGCCGTAATAAATTCAACTAAAGGGTATTCAAAGGATATTTTTTCATGACAGAAATAGCATTTTCCCCTTAAAATGAGCCAACCTAAAATAGGAATATTATGGCGATATTTTAGTTTATTATTCCATTTTGGACATTTTGGACATTTTGGACATTTTGATGGAGTTAATAAACTAAAGTTTTCACAAGGCTCTTCTGGTAAATTTAATATTTCCCGAGCAATAGCTTTCTCTTCAGAAAAAAGTTTATTTGGAACTCTATAAATTACTACATTCAAAAAACTACCAATAGCAGCTCCAAATAGAAAAATAAAAAGAAATACTATATAAATATCATAATGCATAAATTTTATTTACTATCTTTTTTATTTACTACACCATTCTTAGGTCTTAGCTTATTTACACCATCAATAGCTGCAATACGATAGGCCTCAGCCATAGTAGGGTAGTTAAAAGTTGTATTTAAAAAATATTTTATTGAATTGTGTTTACCTGGCATAGATTTAATAGCTTGTCCAATATGGATAATTTCAGATACTCTATGGCCAAAAGTATGGATTCCAAGAATTTCAAAAGTTTCTTTATGAAATAGTATTTTTAGCATACCTGTTACGCTATTTGATATTTGAGCACGAGCTAAATCTTTAAAGTATGCGCGGCCAACTTCATAAGGGATATTTTCCTTAGTTAATTGCTCCTCTGTTTTCCCAATACAACTAATTTCAGGACGAGTATAAATTCCAGTTGGAATATCTTCAACTAGCTTATCATTACATGAGCCATCTATGATATGCGTTGCAGCAAATCTACCTTGGTTAAAAGCAGATGATGCTAAAGATGGAAAACCAATTACGTCACCAACCGCGTAGATATTTTCTTGTGTAGTTTGGTAATTGTCATTTATTTGAACAAGTCCTCTTTGAGGATTATATTCAACACCAATTTTATCTAGATTTAATCCTTCTGTATTACCAGCTCGACCTAAAGCAAATAAAACATAGTCAGATTCTATAATCCTACCAGAGTTAAGAGTGATAATTACCTTATCTCCCCTAGCTTTAATACTTTTATATGTCTCATTATGAATTAGATGTATTTTTTGATTAACTGTAAAGTGGTTAGTAAGAGTTTCGATAATTTCATTATCTAGAAAAGACATTAGCTTATCTCTAGTATTTATAAGATTCACTTGAATATTAAGTGTTCCTAATATAGATGCATATTCGCAACCGATTACACCAGCACCATAAATTGTAATAGACTTAATTTGCTTGTCTTTTAGCTCTAAGAGTTTATCGCTATTTAGAATTCTAGGATGTGTGAAGTCTATATCGTTAGGGTGGTATGGACGAGATCCTGTAGATAAGATAAATTTCTTAGCAGTAATAATTTCTGTAGAACCATTTTTGCGTGAAATTTTTATTTTATGTTTATCAAGAAAACTAGCAAAACCATAAAATACATCAATTTCATTTTCAGCATAACGATTTTTTTTAATTTCTCTTTGTTTTAAAACAATTTCAAAGGATGTATCAAGCATTTCAGGAAAATCATAATGTTTGTCATTATGCCAAATTTCACGTGAAAGTTGTCTTAAAGCTTTACTTGGAATTGTACCCCAGTTATTACAGCCACCACCAATGGCATCATCTTCAATAATGGCTACTTTTTGGCCATTCCTTGTTGCTTTCATAGCGGCACCTTCTCCACCAGGGCCACTACCTATAATAATAATGTCATAATTGTATTCCATGGTTTAACTCCACACCAAGTTTGCATCTAGAATTTATAAACAAAATAATAACATAGTATAAGCGTATATTAAGTATAATTTGATTAAATTATTTATATTTTATAAGCATTTCGGTAATTTTTTTAGTAGGTGATACTATTTGATCTACACCTATGTTGTTAGCTATGCTAATACTTTCATTTTTATCTAACTTAATAGATATTTTAGGTTGAGCTTCTTTATGAAGTTCTTTCAAAACTTCTTTTATAGCTAATAAAGTCAAAATATTATCAGAGTCTTTTTCATTAAGGATAAAAATACTTTTTGCAGCAGCTATATTTGCTTTTTTGAGAGCATCATAATCATATGATTCAGCATCTATAAAGTGTTTTTTTGTTCTACATCTATATTCACAAACTTCTGTAGATAATTTTTTTCAATAACTACAAGGTTATCAATATCAGATTCTAAATAATCTTTTATTAAACATTTAGTAATTTCTGTATAACCACAAATTATGATATGACCTTTCATAAAAAGAACTCCATCTTTTTGTTTAAATTTTTCAGTAATTTTACCAATAATACTACCTGCTGATACGGTTATAATTGTTGCAAATAGTCCAATACCCATAATCATAATAGATACTGTAAAAAGTTTTGCTTCTTCTGTTAGTGGATGTATATCTCTATATCCAACAGTACTAAATGTGACTATGGTAAAGTAGATAGCATCTGAGATAGTTTTTATACCATCAAATTGATCTTTTAAATAATAAAGTCCTATAACACTATAGCCAATGGCCAATAAAAATGTGATTGCTAAAACAAACTGATAAAAAGTAAGTTTTTTTGAGTTTTTTTTATCAAAAGTTTTTCTAAAAGTTATTAATAGAATGATTTCTATAATATGTGTAAAGAATGCAATATTATATGAAATATTTCTATCTTGGATATAATCACCAACTATCGATAAACAAATGAAAATAACAGCTAAAAACCAAAAAGATCTTTTTCTAAGATAAATGCCTCGAGCAATTATTATCATGAAATACCCAAGGATAAGAGGTAAAAATACTCCTAATCCAGTATTGTATTTCATGCCAATATCGTACAGATCTGAGGGAATGTTTGTATCTAGATTAATTGAAAAAATTCTATTAATGATTGGTATAGCAACTGCTAATATAGTAATAAAACCATTTAATGTTAGAGTTATAGAAATGAAAAGAGGTATATATTTTGAGTATTTTTTTCTAAGAGTCATTAACAAAATATCTAGCTAGCATGGGTTAATTGATAAAATTATAAAATATAGATTAGATAAAATATAGATTAGATAAAATATAGATTAGATAAAATATAGATTAGATAAAATATAGTTAATATGTTCTATATATTTAACTTCTAGACATAAATTTTATTAATTAGTGTGAGTTTTCTTTGATATACGCTTCAAATTATTTAAAGAAAATACTCAATCAATCTAAATTCTATGATTTCCCGTAGCTTACTACGTTTAGATTATAACTTTGAGTGATGGAATATTTTCGTAATACCTCACCTGTTTACAGCGGAGATAGAAAATATAACTTAAAATATTTTATTGTTTGCTAGGCATTTTTTAGTTCCTTTTCATTTTTCAAAACCAATAAACTACATTTGGAACTCTCTTTTAATTATTGTAAACTTCCAGAATGTAATACTAGCAATATATAAGAACAGAATACGTATCAAGAAAATAATTGTAATAGATGCTGGTTTTGTAGGTATTAACTTTCTTAGTAAAATAGCTAAACAAAGCAAGAAAAAATATCAGATAGAATTCTTTGATAAAAATAACCATCATGTTTTTCAACCAATGTTGTATCAGGCAGCTACTACTTTTATACCTCTTAATAATGTTGTGGTGCCAATTAGAAAGCTAGTATCACAGAGTAATATTAAGTTCAATATGGAGGAGGTTATAGATATTTTGCCTAATCAGCAGATAATTAAAACATCAAAAAACTCATATTTTTATGATTATTTAAACTGTCCCTGTTATTCAATACCACTTTATAAAATATTTTTATTCCTTGCTTTTATGCAGCATCTAAAATACCAGAATATACTTCATCAGGAGTCATATATCCAATACTAGAATGTAGTCTTTCATTGTTGTAAATATCAATATATTCTTTGATACCTACTTTAGCCTCTTTCATAGTTATATATGATGCCGGATAAACATTTTCATATTTCAGTGTTCTCCAAAATCTCTCAATTGCAATATTATCTATAGATCTTCCTTTAGCATCCATAGATATATTTATTTTATTATCAGATAATATTTTAATATGCTCTTTTGCTGTATATTGAGTTCCTTGATCAGAGTTAAAGATATCAGGTTTACCATATTTAAATAACGCTTCTTTTAACACACTAGTTGTTAGATGTGTATCCATAGTATTAGAAATCTTCCAAGCTAGTGTTTTCTTGCTATGCCAATCTATTATGGCTACTAAATATGCATACCTACATTCTAGTCTAATATACGTGATATCAGCACTCCATACCTTATTAGCTTTATCTATAACAACCTGATTCGTCTCATTTTTAAATACATTAAGTAAGTATGGATATTTCTTGTGTTGCTTATTAATGACAGTTGTCTTTTTTTTAGGATACAATGCCTTAATACCCATGAATTCCATAGCACTTTTGATTAGCTTCCTTCCAACTAGAAATCCTAATCTATTTAGCAACTTTACTAGCCTTCTCGTACCATAATATGGATGTTTAGTATGTATCAAATCTATTGCATTTAATAGTCTAATATCATCATTACTACTAAATTTTGATATTGGTGTATAATAGTACACACTCTTAGATACAGATAATAGTTTAAGCTGATTATTTAAAGATAATTCTAGCTTAGTATCTACAGAGTTTACTCTATCATTTGATGATACCAAGCTTTTTAGCTTTCCCATTAAAAAATCCCTCTCTACTATTACCTCGCCTAGTTCTTTACTTGTTGCATCTTTATCTTTTCTAAGCTCATCTATTTCCTGCTTATACTCCTTAACAACAGAGCTTTTATCAAATGCTAAGCAAGCATTAGATAAAAATTGCTGCTTCCAATTATGCACGTTTTTAGGAAGTAAATCATACTTACTTGCTATCTCATTAACTGTCATATCGCCTTCTAGCAATTCTATAATTACTTTAGCTTTAAAATCAGCTGTATACGTTACTCTTTTTTTACTCATTTATCTATTTCCTAATTTATCTAGTTAACTTTAACATCTAGGAATAAAAATCTTTCTAAAATCAGTAGCTTTTTCTGGGGACATTATAAAATAATGAGACAGCCTTTATTAAGCAAGGTGAAAGATATTCCTTATAATCAATCAACAGCATCAGGTGCAGCATCTATTGCTTTCCAAGAGGCTGTTTTAGAACTTCAAGTAACTCCTCAAATTGCTCCAGATGGCAATATAGTTATGGATCTACTAGTAACAAAAAATAGTGTCAACCCAACAACAGCTACAGGAGCTGGTAATCCTCCTGCAATTAACAAAAGAGAAATAACTACCAAAATAATGACAAAAAATGGTCAAACAGTAGTTATAGGTGGCATATATGAGAAAAAACAAAGTGAGACCCGTAATAAAATTCCTATTTTAGGAGATATTCCTTATCTTGGGTATCTGTTTAGTTATACGAAAATAACAGATACAGATACAGAACTTTTAATATTTATAACACCAAAAATTATAGAAACAAAAATACAAAGATAATAGTATATAATAGTTGCAAAAATATAGATATTTAGGTATCTTATATAGCTATAATTTTTATATAAAAGGGGTGATTAGTAACTAACTATCACAGTGTATAATCAATTTATAATTTTGAGTCAAAAATGATAAGAACAAAAAATATTTTCTTAATAGGTCCCGTTGGTGCTGGAAAATCTACTATAGGTAAGCAGTTAGCTAAAGAATTAAAACTAGAATTTGTTGATTCTGATGAAACTATTGAAAAAAAGTGTGGTGTGGATATTAATTGGATCTTCGATTTAGAAGGCGAAGATGGTTTTAGAAATCGTGAAAGAGATGTTATTGCTGAGATTTTAACAGAAAAGCAAAATATAGTTTTAGCAACAGGTGGTGGAGCTATACTAGATTCAGATACAAGATCTTTACTCTCATCGCGAGGTAAGGTTGTTTATTTAGAAGCGACTATCGAGCAGCAACTAGAAAGAACAGCAAAAGATACTAAAAGGCCTTTATTAAGAGTTGATGATAAAAAGCCTGTTTTAGAAGAGTTAATGACTGAGAGAGAGCCTCTGTATAAAAGTATTGCAGATGTTGTTGTTGAAACAAATGGTGCAACGGTCAAAAATATCGTTAATAAGATATCTACATTTTTAGTAGAAGAAACAATCCTGTGATAGATAAATTACAAGTAATTCCAACATCTAGTGAAAAGTATGAAATAGCGATTGATTCTTCACTAGATTTTTCATACATAAATAAACATATAACCGATAAGCAAGTTCTTGTTGTAACAAATACTACTATAGAAAAGCTATATTTGAAAAATGTTTTGGATCATGTATCTAGAAAGACAAATGTGAGAACTTGTATTCTAGAAGATGGCGAACAATATAAATCGCAGCAAAGTTTGGATAAGATATTAACTTCTTTATTAGAAAATAGGTTTACTCGCTCTTCTACAGTACTTATTGCTCTTGGTGGTGGAGTAATCGGTGATATTACGGGGTTTGCAGCTGCAATTTATCAGCGTGGAGTTGATTTTATCCAAATACCGACTACTTTACTTTCTCAGGTTGATTCTTCTGTTGGGGGTAAAACAGCTATAAATCATACTTTTGGAAAAAATATGATTGGAGCTTTTTATCAGCCCAAACTTGTTTATACATCAGTAGAGTTTTATAAAACTTTGCCTGCAAGGGAGTTTATTGCAGGTATGGCTGAGGTAGTAAAATATGCTTTTATCTCTAAGGATTTTTATAATTGGCTAAAATCTAATAGGCAAGAAATATTAGAAAAAGATCAAGAAACTCTAATAGAAATGATAAAGAGAAGTTGTCGTATAAAAGCTCAGGTTGTTGCAGAGGATGAAAAAGAGTTAACAGGTGCTAGAGCTATTCTTAATTTTGGTCATACTTTTGGTCATGCTATTGAAAAATGCCAGAAATATCGTGGGTTAAAACATGGTGAGGCAGTTGGCATTGGTATGGCTCAAGCTATTGATTTTTCAAGTTTTTTGGGTATGTTAGGTTATCAAAAATCTAAAGAATTTAAAGAGTTTATTACTAGTTTTAATATATCTATAGATTTCCCTAAAGATATAGATAAAAAAGAGTATCTTGAAGCAATGCTTTTAGATAAGAAAAATAGTAGTAAAATGCTTAAATTTATGTTAATTAATGATATTGGTGATTTACAATTATTAGCGGAGTCTCAAGATAATCTTCAAGGATTTTTAGAAAATTAAATTGATCTATATAAACTATAATTTTAGTGAAATAATATAACTTTGTTGAACCTGTAACTAAGACTATATAATCTTAGTTTAACTTTTACTATCTATTAAGTTTCTTGTAGCTTTTTTTAGCTCATTTCTATAATAATCTAGATTTCTAGATGATTCATCTTTTAGGTCTTTTATCTGTTGAGTCAAAAAAGTTATCTGATTTTCTAAACTTTCTTTTAAATCAGATATTCTTTGCTTTGATTGTTCTTGGACTAGGTCACAATATGATTTTGCATCTTTAGCTAATCTTTCAGCTGTTTCACGACGTATGCTTTCTTTAACTAAAGCTGAATAGAGCTTTTTGATTTTTATTTCATCGTTTTGTTCGTTTAATAGAGTAGACCACTCTTCTGATATGTTACTAAACAGATCTAGCTCATCAATTTCTTGAAGTATTTTTATAGCATTTTGACTAATAGCCATTAGATTTAAGTCCTTATAATTTTTTTGATAAAACTGTTTATAGAGAAAATTAACAGTCAACTTGAATTTTTTTGTGAAACTAATCAAATAATACATAATTGTTTGGTTAATTTAAAGAGTGATTTTTTAAATAATTTGGTGAACTATATTGGTTGTGTAATCTGTATGGTATAAACTAGTGTAATTCTTGTATTTATAATCTATTAAATATGTTAATAAACAACGATAATCTTATATTTAGTTCTGCTGAAAAGATAAAGTATTCAGCAAGAAGAGGCATGCTTGAGCTTGATATAATATTAGCTCCATATTTAAACAATTATTATATGAAAGAGAGTTTAGAAAATAAAAGACTTTTTGTTGAATTTTTAACAAGTGAAGATAATGATATATTTGATTGGTTATTTAAAGGACTAGAAGCTCCAAAAAAATATCAAGAATTAATAGAAAAAATTGTTAATGAAAAGAAAAGGTTTAATGAAAGTAATTTAAAATAGAATAAAGGGAAGTCTTATGAATAACCTACTAAATCATACTGGTGAGTATCCTATTTCTAAGGAAATAATGAATATTTCTCAATACTGGCTCATAAATGAGAAAAAAGCAGTGACAAATCTTGTTGAGAAAGCACAGATTTCAAGTGTTTCAAAAGCTAAAGTTCGTGAGAAAACTTATAATCTGGTTGCCCAAGTTAGAAAGAATAGGCTTAAAAAATCTGGTATAGATGCATTTATGATTGAGTATGATTTATCTTCAGAAGAAGGTATAGTACTTATGTGTTTAGCTGAGGCATTATTGAGAGTACCTGATAAATATACTATAGATTTACTTATTAAAGACAAGTTGACGAGTGCTGCTTGGAAAGAGCATGTTGGTATGGAAAAACATTTATTTGTTAATGCTGCAACATGGAGCTTAATGTTAACTGGTAAGATTTTAAAAGATAGCAGAGGCTCTTATAGAAAAATTTTCCAAAATTTTGTTAAAAAAAGTAGCGAACCAGTGATTCGTCAAACGATGAAGCAAGCGATGAAGATCATCGGTAAACAGTATGTGCTTGGTGAAAAAATTGAAGAGGCTCTAAAAGTATCACAAATTAAAGTAGATAAAGGTTATAGCTACTCTTATGATATGCTTGGTGAAGCAGCTATGACGATGAAAGATGCTGAATACTATTATAATCAGTATCTACATGCTATAAAAGAACTAGCTAAATATGCTGTTAATAAAGAGATCAAAAAAAACCCAGGTATATCAGTTAAGTTATCGGCGTTACATCCTCGTTATGAAGTCATTAATCATCAAAGAGTTCATGCTGAAATATATCCTAAATTACTTGAGCTAACAGAGTTAGCAAAAAAATACAATGTTGGCATGAATATTGATGCTGAAGAAACAGAGCGACTTCAGATATCGCTAGAACTAATTGAGAGATTAGCACATGAACTATCATTAGAAGGTTTTGATGGTGTTGGTATTGTTGTTCAAGCATATCAAAAGCGAGCTCCTTATGTTCTGGATTACTTAGCAAATCTTGCAAAGAAAACTAATCGTAGATTTATGGTGCGTTTAGTAAAAGGGGCTTATTGGGATGCTGAAATTAAACATGCTCAAGAGCAAGGTTTAGAAGGATATCCAGTATTTACACGTAAATATCATACTGACGTATCATATCAAGCATGTGTAAAACAATTGTTTGAAAATCATAAATATATTTATCCACAATTTGCAACTCATAATGCTCAGACGGTGGCTGTTGTAATGGAGCTTGCTGGTGAAATTAAAGATTTTGAGTTTCAATGTTTACATGGTATGGGTGACCCTTTATACGATAATATAGTTGGTAAGGATGATTATGAAGAAATACCTTGTAGAATATATGCTCCTGTTGGGGGACATAAGCATCTACTAGCATATTTGGTTAGAAGACTTCTAGAAAATGGTGCAAACAGTTCTTTTGTTAATAGAATTGTTGATGAGAATTTACCAATAGAGGAATTAATAGAAGATCCTATTAAAAAAGCTATTGATCATGGCTGTGGACAGCACCCAAATATTCCTTATCCAAAAGATATCGTTGCTCCTAGATTAAATTCGCAAGGTTATAATACTAATGATTTTGCAATTCTGGAGAAAATGCATAATGATATAGAAAAATATACTTCTAAAAACACATATAAAGCAAAACCAATAGTCTCTAAAGTTAAGTCTGATAAAGAGACAGCTAAGGATGTTATAAATCCAAATACAAATGAAGTTATTGGTAGTGTAATTAATGCTGATGCTAGGATGGTGAAAAAAGCATTAAAAAATGCTCAAAGTTCATTTGAAAGTTGGAATAATACTCCTGCTATGCAAAGAGCAGATATTCTAGAACGTTTTGCAGATCTTTTAGAAAAAGATACTAATGAGTTTATTGCTATAGCAATGATTGAAGCAGGTAAAACTCTATCAAATGCTATAGATGAGGTTAGAGAAGCTGTTGATTTTTGTCGCTACTATGCTGATCAAGCACGAAAAGAATTTGATGGTCCTATAGATTTACCAGCTCTATCTGAAAATTTAAAACAAATTGAATTTAGCGGAAGAGGAGCTATGGTATGTATTAGTCCATGGAACTTCCCATTAGCTATATTCTTAGGACAACTTACAGCCGTTCTTGCTGCTGGTAATACAGTTGTAGCTAAACCTGCTGAACAGACATCAATAATTGCATACAAAGCGGTTAAACTTTTATTTAAAGCGGGTCTTCCAAAAGACGTATTACAGTTTACTCCTGGAGATGGAGCTACAGTAGGTAGTGCATTAGTTAAAAGTCCAGTTTGTAAAGGTGTTATCTTTACAGGTTCAACAGAGGTTGCAGCAATCATAAATCAAACTTTGGCAAATAAATCTAGTGAGATTGTTCCATTTATTGCTGAGACGGGTGGTCAAAATGCGATGATTGTTGACTCATCATCACTTCCTGAGCAAGTTACTGCTGATGTTATGCGCTCAGCATTTGATAGTGCTGGTCAACGTTGCTCAGCATTACGTATTTTATGTCTTCAAGAAGATATTGCTGATAATTATATTAAAATGATAGTTGGAGCAATGAAAGAGCTTAAAATAGGAGATTCTAAGTATATTGATACTGATGTTGGGCCTGTCATTGATAAAGAGGCTGCTGATAATCTAAATGCTTATATTGAACAGAAGAAAAATCAATTTAAGTTAGTATATCAATCTCAGCCAAATGAAAATACACAAAAAGGCACGTTTGTAATGCCTACAGCTTTTGAGATAAATAAATTATCTGATTTGGGCAAAGAGCAGTTTGGACCAGTTTTACATATATTGAGATTTAAGGCTAATCAGCTAGATATTCTTATTAGAGATATTAATGCTACAGGATATGGCCTGACAGCTGGTGTACATAGTAGAATTAATGAAGTAATGAACTATGTTAAAAACAACATCAAAGCAGGAAATGTTTATGTAAATAGAAATATTGTAGGTGCTGTTGTTGGTGTTCAACCATTTGGTGGTCAAGGTAAGTCTGGAACTGGACCAAAAGCTGGTGGACCTTTCTATATGCATCGTTTAGCAAATGAGAAGTTGTCTGGTGTTGGGGCTGTTGAAGAGGTTTATAATCCTGAAAAAATAGCTAATGATGAGAAGACTGTTAACAAACTTATAAAAAATAATTATACTATAGCAAGTATTATCAATGGTGAGAAAGTTAAAAAAGGTAATACCGGAGATCTTAAAGCAGCAAATGAAAAAGTTATAGGTAAAACTTTCTATGTATCAGTTAGTGCTGTTGATAGAGCAATAGATATAGCTAATAAAGAAGCGGATATTTGGAATTCTATTAATGCTGAACAAAGAGCTGAGATTATTGAAAAGTTCTTAGGATTATTAGAAAAAGAACGTAAGCTTATTGCATCATGCCTTGTTGTAGAATCGAATGTTTCTGTGGAAGATGCGCAAATTCAGATAGATAAAACTATTCAGCAAGTAGCATACTACTGTTTACAGGCTAAAAAAGAATTTTCTTACCCTCAGATCTTACCTGGGCCTACTGGTGAAATAGATGAGTTAAGCTTAAAAGGTCGTGGTTTGGCTGTAAGTATATGTTCTAGCTGTGATCAATTGATTAGATTTGTTGGACAAACTACTGCGGCATTATTATCTGGTAACACAGTAATTGCTAAACCAGCATATACTGGTAAATTAACAGCTTATAAGATTGTTGAATTAATGCTTAAGGCAGGGATAAGCTCGAAGGTTATACATTTAGTATTATCTGATAAAGAAGAAATATCATCAGCTTTATTTTTTAATAGTAAAGTAGCTTTAGTAACATTCTCCGGCAGTGTATCAGCAGTTAAACAAGTTCATCAGGCTTTAGCATTGCGTCGAGGAGCTATAATACCTTTTGTTGCAGAAAGTGTTGTAGAAGAGGGTAAGCGTACGAGCTTAGCAATAGAAACAGCATCTCCTTTATACTTACGTAGATTTGTTGTAGAAAAAACAGTCAGTATTGATACTACAGCTTCAGGTGGTAATGCTTCTTTAATGAGTTTAGAAGAATAAAAAGCTATTGCAAACTCATTTTCTTAATGATAATTTAAATCTTATAACCTTAATATCTAATAGAATATTAATTCTAATTTTATTAGATAAACTTGTTTAATTAGGTTAGCAATTTTGCTTCTCTATAGAGTTTTTAATTCAATATAAGGAAAAAAAATGAGTAATAATGTATCTATAAAAAAGATGTCATTGTTTAGTGCCATATTAATTGGCGCTACTTCAATGGTAGGGTCTGGCTGGCTTTTTAGTGCCCAATTAACTGCCAGAAATGCCGGCAACTGGGCATTTTTAGCATGGATTCTTGCAGCACTACTGGTTTTAATGATCTCTCTTTGTTTAGGTAAAGTAGTATCTATGTATCCTGTTAGAGGAGCTACTACTCGAGCAAGCGCAATATCACATAACAATATTTTTGCAATGCCTTTTGCTTTTGCAAATTGGTTTGGTATTGTTGTTGTAATATCCTCAGAAGCTCTGGCAACTACTCAGTATCTTGCAGGTGTCAAATCTATGGATTGGCTTATGCATAATAATATTTTAACTATAGCTGGTACAGTTTTTTCGTTGTTTGTGTTAGTCATATATCTGATTATTAATTTTTATGGAGTTAAGCTTTTATCGAGAGTTAATAATGCTATTACAATTTTCAAAATGGCTGTTCCTGCAATTATTGTTTTAATATTTGTGACTTATTCATTAATGCATAGTTCTAATCATGTAAGTATGTTCGCAGCAGATATTCCGGGTAATAGTCAATTTGGTTTTACATCTGCTCTGACAGCAATTGTTGCAGGTGGTCTTATTTATACATTTAATGGTTTTCAAACGGTTGTTGCTTATGCAAGTGAAGTTGAAAATCCAGGTAGAAATGTACCATTAGCGATTGTATTAGCTTTAGCTTTAGTGTTGGTGTTATACCTTAGTTTGCAATATGCATTTATGCAGGTGGTACCGCATGACTATTTAGTGAGTAAAGGTGGTTGGGCTGGCTTAGATTTTGAGTCACCATTATTACAACTAGCAACGATACTTGGCTTAGGGTATATATCAATATTACTAATTATTGATAGTGTTATTAGTCCATCAGCTACAGGCTATAGTTATTTAGGCGCTTCATCTAGAATGTTATATGCGATGTCTTCAGAGGGGCAAATGCCAAGATTTTTTGCAAAAATAACTCCTGTTGTTAATATCTCGCGTAGATCTTTAATAGCTAATTTTATATTAGCTTCAATATTTTTGCTTTTTTCAGATAACTGGACAGCATTAATGCTTATTGTAACAGGATTTCATATTATAGGATATATGGCAGCTCCAGTTAGTATGGGTGCATTAGCGCCACGTACTAGGTTATATGGTTTGATTGTGTTTGTAATATTAGCGTTGCTTTTGAATACTGTTGAGACACAAACTAATATTAATATGAGCATTACCTTAATAGTTCTTATGACAATATATGGAACTATTGAATTTAGAAGGGTAGGTATTAAAGATCTCTTATATTTAGCTTCACCTTTTATAATATTTTTATGTATAACTTCTCCTTTTAATAGCTATATTGTAAATGGAATTTTGGGGGTTATATTTTACTGGTTTGTCACAGATAAGCGGTACGTTGCATTTTGTAAAGCTACTGCTAATGAAAAAAATATTATTATAGATTAAAATAGCGAATCTTGCCTAGTTATATCCCACCTTACAATCTATAATATAGACTTAATATTATATAGATTTTCTTTTAAAATTAATGAAAAATACAAAATGGATTCTTCTTATTCTATGTTTAGGATATTTTATTGATTTCTATGATCTTACTGTATTTAGCGTATCTTATGTTGATATATTTAGACAGCAGTTTAATATGCATGATTCAATAAAGATACAGCAAATGTATTATCTAATTAATAATATTCAAATGACGGGCATACTAGTTGGAGCTATAGCTTTTGGAATATTAGCAGATAGATTTGGCCGTATAACAGTTATTAAATAT
The DNA here is from genome assembly GCF_002211785.1 of Francisella halioticida. NCBI lineage: Bacteria > Pseudomonadati > Pseudomonadota > Gammaproteobacteria > Thiotrichales > Francisellaceae > Francisella > Francisella halioticida. The sequence goes on along the minus strand of NZ_CP022132.1, from coordinate 1,258,412 downwards.
AGTATTTTACTTTATTCTTTTTCTACCATATGTTGTATTTTTGTGACTAACCTTCATATATTTATGTTACTTCGATTTTTAGCTTATCTTGCTTTAGCTAGTGAATTTGCTGTTTCAAGTGTTTTAATAGTTGAGTTTTTTCCACCTAAAATGGCAGCGTGGGGAATGAGTCTTTTATATATTTTAGGAGTTTTTGGAGGTATTGTAGCTACATTATTTGGTGTTTTTTCATATCAAATAATGTTCGTGTTTGGAGGTTTAGCTGGATTAGCTATATATCTATTTAGAAGAGTATTGGAAGAATCTCCATATTTTATTGAACTATATAAATCAGATAGGTTTAAAAATGCAGGCAGTATAGTTTTTCTATTTAAAAATTATAGCAAACCTTTAGTATTAAATTTTTTAATTACATTACCATATTTTTTTGTTATTACAGTAATGTTCGCCTTAGTGAAGTTTATTGCATCAGATGTCGATTTTGCCACTTTAGTAAAGGTATTTTTATTTGGATTCTTTATAGGGAATATTATTAGCTGTATTATTAGTGGTTTTTATAATCAGTATTTTAAATCTCCAAATTTATTTTTTATGATAAACATTGTTATATTTCTAATAAGCATTTTTTGCTATAAATATATATCAAGTGATACTATATTTTTCTATGGGATACTTATTGGTCTTATTGGAGGAGGATATAATATTATGTGGTCCCAGTATGCCGCAACAGAGTTTCCAACGGAAGTACGCTCATTGGCTTGTAATATGATATTTGCACTAGGAAGAACTAGTAGTATTTTCTTTGGAATTATTTTTGCTTCTTGGCTTGCTAGTGAACAAGTATTTAGACAAAATGTAAATATATTAGCAGTTGCTGTTGCGATTATGGTTTTATTAATAATTCTTTTTTATAAAAGAAAAAAGATTTTGAATAAGTAGAGAATATTTTATGGCAAGCAAGATTCTATTTGGAATTACTGGAAGTGTATCAGCTTTTAAAACTATAAATTTAATACGACTTTTTATTAAAAATGGAGTTCAATGTAGAGCTATTGTTACAAAAGGAGGTCAACAATTTATTAAGCCTGAGTTGCTAGTAGCTCTTGGATGTAATGTTTATACTGATGAGTCACTAGATATGTATGACTATAATCAAAGTATGGGACATATAAAGTTATCACGTTGGGCTGATAAAATATTTATAATACCAGCTTCTGCCAATACTATAGCAAAATTAGCTACCGGCTTTGCAGACGATCTACTTAGTCAATGTATATTGGCTAATAGACAAACTAATAAAGTATTTTTTGCTCCTGCTATGAATGTAAATATGTGGCAAAACCAACTAACTCAAGAAAATGTAAAAAAATTACAAAATTTAGGCTTTAATTTAATATCCCCAGATAATGGATTACAAGCTTGTGGTGATATTGGAGGTGGTAGATTACATGAACCAGAAGAGTTATTTAAGCTACTATCAGTTGCTCAAGACTTCAAAGATAAAAAATTTTTGATAACAGTTGGTGCTACCGTTGAAGATATTGATGGAGTTAGATATTTGTCTAATTATAGCTCTGGAAAAATGGGGTTTGCTCTAGTAAAAGAGTTGCTTGATAGAGGCGCTATAGTAACAGTGCTTAAAGCAAAAACTTCAGTCGATTTAACTTTAAATCATGATAATTTAAATACTATTGAAACGTTAAGCGCTGATGATATGAATCAGGCAATGCTACAACAAGCTAAGGATAGTGATATCTTTATTGGATGTGCAGCAGTAGCAGATTATAAAATAAAAAATAAGTTTGATAATAAAATAAAAAAAATGGGTGAAAGCTTAACTTTAGAGTTTATAAAAAACCCAGACGTCCTTGCAAACTGTAAAAAATATTATTCTAATATATTTGCTATAGGATTTGCAGCTGAATCACAAAATATAATTAAATATGCTCAAGCAAAATTAGTAAAGAAAAATTTAAATATGATTGTTGCAAATTCAACAAATGTTTTTGGTAAAGATAATTCTTCTGTAACAATCTTATCAAAAGAGAAAAACAAAGAGTATACTAATAAAACAAAATTAGAAATAGCTAGATTAATACTAGATTTCGCTAAGGAGATAATATGAGCACTAAAGAAGTCTACATAGCTAATAAGCCATATAATTTAATAACATTTAAAAATGATAATGTTGAGATTACTCTTTTAGATTTAGGAGCTGTTATATATTCACTTAAAACAAAAGATAAAGATGGTAGATTAGAAAATATAGTATTACAGTATCAAGATATTCAAGAATACTTAGATAATCCATCATATTTCGGAGCAACTGTTGGTAGAGTAGCTGGTAGAATTAAAGATGCTAAAATTATTTTGAATAATAAAACATATTCTTTAGAAAAAAACTATCAAGATAAGCATACTCTACATGGTGGATTTAATTGTGTAACACATCAAAAATTTGATTTTAAAATTATAAATAGTAATAAAGTTAGATTTACAAATATACAAAAGTCATCTATTGATAGATTTCCAGGAGATGTAACTATTAATGTAACTTATGAGTTATTAGAAAATTCTCTAGTTATAAGTTTTGATGCTATATCCAATGCAGATACTGTTTTGAATATGACTAATCATTGCCATTATAATTTATCAGGTAATTATAAAACAACTATTGTTGATCATGAACTTAAGATACCTGCTACAAAATTTATTAATGTAGATAGTGATTTAATACCTACAGAAATAGTTGACCTGCCAAAGGAAATGGATTTTAGTACAAAATCAAGAATTGGTGATAAATTAAAACATCAAAACTCTGAATATTTCCGTAAAGGAGGAATTGATCATTGCTATGTTGTTGATGGTGCAATTACGCTTGAGAATTATGATAATGGTAGAAAGTTAAAAGTTTCAAGTTCATATCCAGCTATGCAGATTTATACATGTAATTTTAGTAAAGGGCATGTTCTTTCAAATGGTAATGTATTAAAGCAGTACGATGCTATTTGCTTTGAACCTCAATATGTTGGAGCATTTGATGGTAATTATGATAATCATCCAGCTAAACTAAAAAAGTATCAAGAATATAAACATTTTATAAAACTAGATTTTTAGCTTAGCTCTAGCTGATAGATTAAAGTAACTTTTTTCAACTTAGGTGTCATGTGTGCTAACGAAATTTAAGTGAATATATTAATTATACATTTTATTTAAAGATAATAATTATTTTCAATAGTAAAGAGCATTATTACCAAGTTCTCTTTCTATCTCTAGTAGGCGATTATATTTTGCAATACGTTCACTACGACACGCTGAACCAGTTTTTAGATGCCCACCATCCATAGCTACAGCAAAATCAGCTAGAAAATCATCTTCTGTTTCACCAGAACGATGAGATATAAAATAGCGCCAGCCATTGTCACGACACATTCTCACAGCTTCTATAGTTTCTGAAACAGTGCCTATTTGATTTAACTTTATTAATGCTGAATTTGCTGTTTTCTCTTTTATACCGCGGGCTATGTACTTTGTATTTGTTACAAATATATCATCGCCAACAACTTCAATATAATTACCCAGTTCAGCTGTAAAGTTTTTAAAACCTATCTAGTCAGCTTCAGATAAAGGATTATAATGTCCCCAGAAAAAGCTACTGATTTTAGAAAGATTTTTATTCCTAGATGTTAAAGTTAACTAGATAAATTAGGAAATAGATAAATGAGTAAAAAAAGAGTAACGTATACAGCTGATTTTAAAGCTAAAGTAATTATAGAATTGCTAGAAGGCGATATGACAGTTAATGAGATAGCAAGTAAGTATGATTTACTTCCTAAAAACGTGCATAATTGGAAGCAGCAATTTTTATCTAATGCTTGCTTAGCATTTGATAAAAGCTCTGTTGTTAAGGAGTATAAGCAGGAAATAGATGAGCTTAGAAAAGATAAAGATGCAACAAGTAAAGAACTAGGCGAGGTAATAGTAGAGAGGGATTTTTTAATGGGAAAGCTAAAAAGCTTGGTATCATCAAATGATAGAGTAAACTCTGTAGATACTAAGCTAGAATTATCTTTAAATAATCAGCTTAAACTATTATCTGTATCTAAGAGTGTGTACTATTATACACCAATATCAAAATTTAGTAGTAATGATGATATTAGACTATTAAATGCAATAGATTTGATACATACTAAACATCCATATTATGGTACGAGAAGGCTAGTAAAGTTGCTAAATAGATTAGGATTTCTAGTTGGAAGGAAGCTAATCAAAAGTGCTATGGAATTAATGGGTATTAAGGCATTGTATCCTAAAAAAAAGACAACTGTCATTAATAAGCAACACAAGAAATATCCATACTTACTTAATGTATTTAAAAATGAGACGAATCAGGTTGTTATAGATAAAGCTAATAAGGTATGGAGTGCTGATATCACGTATATTAGACTAGAATGTGGGTATGTGCATATTTAGTAGCCATAATAGATTGGCATAGCAAGAAAACACTAGCTTGGAAGATTTCTAATACTATGGATACACATCTAACAACTAGTGTGTTAAAAGAAGCGTTATTTAAATATGGTAAACCTGATATCTTTAACTCTGATCAAGGAACTCAATATACAGCAAAAGAGCATATTAAAATATTATCTGATAATAAAATAAATAAATCTATGGATGCTAAAGGAAGATCTATAGATAATATTGCAATTGAGAGATTTTGGAGAACACTGAAATATGAAAATGTTTATCCGGCATCATATATAACTATGAAAGAGGCTAAAGTAGGTATCAAAGAATATATTGATATTTACAACAATGAAAGACTACATTCTAGTATTGGATATATGACTCCTGATGAAGTATATTCTGGTATTTTAGATGGGGTTCTATTCAGGAAGGTACGGAATTTCCGCGAGCATAGCTGTAATTACTGCTATACATAGCTTACAGCCGACAAATTGATTTTATCAACATAAAACTATAATCTCATAACCCCTTATAAACAAAGGCTTTACAGTTCTTCGGGTTTTCATACTTTATACTTAGGTTATCTTATACATGGAGATTTTGTTTTAATTTACGACTAACTACATAGTTATTTAGTCCTATATGGTTAGATAATCCTAAGTAATTAGCAATTTTTCTAACTGAAAGCCCTAATAAAAGTAACTCTTTGATTTTATCAATGTCATCATCAAATTTACTTCTTTGAATTGTTCCTTTTGGCTTACCTAGTTTTATACCTAGTGACTTTTTGGTTGCCAGAGCCTCTTTTGTTCTAGAACTAATAAGATCTCTTTCTAATTCCGAAAATAGAGAAAACATGGTGACCATTACCTTAGAAGCCATATCATGAGCTGTTATATCTAAACCTTGTTTGATAGCGATTAGACGTATTTTATTTTTAATAAGCTGATTCACTAAGTCAATAACCTCAGATGTGCTTCTTCCTAATCTACTTAATTCAGTAATAATCAAGGTATCAGTCTCTTTCAGCTTTTCTAATAGTTCCTCTATCCTTCTGCTCTTAATTGATTTTTTTGATGAAACTTCAACTTCTATAAATTTGGTTATATTTAAATTATGCTTTCTAGCATATTCAAAAATTTCAAGCTTTTGATTCTTGATATCCTGCTTGCTAGTAGAGACCCTAATATAAGCAATAATTTGAGACATTTTAACTACTGGTAAGGATTAATGTAAAATATTACTTATAATTATACAATATAGCCAGGTAATTATAAATATATATCTATAACAAAAAAGTTTAGAATTAACGGACGTTTATACTGGTACAAAAACTATCAAATATGGCAAGACTTAAAATTTTATCTGCAGATGAATTCGATAATTTATACTCTCTCCCAAAATTAGAGAAGCAAGATCGTGATTTCTTATTTGAGTTGGATGAAGCTGATCATTTATATTTAAATTCTCTAGTAGACTTATCATCTAAAATTGATTATATACTGCAGGTGGAATATTTCCGATTATCCCAGTATTTTTTTAGCTTTACACTACATGGAGTAAGGCAAGATGTATGGCATATAATTGAAACTTACTATCCAGGCTCTAAGTTCCCTATGAAAAGCCCAAGTAAGCATTTTATATATCAAAATCGGCAAGCCATCCTACAAAAATATGGAATGTTCTCATATGAAAATAATTTTAGAAAAAAACTAGAGAAACATGCGAAGAACCTAGCTAAACAACATGTAGTACCAAAATACATATTTGATTCAATTTTAGATTTTTGCCATCAAAATAAAGTGGTTAGACCTGGGTATAGTGTACTTCAAGAAATTGTTTCACAAGCTTTAGAAAATGAAAAGAATCGGTTGAGTAATAAGCTATATTTGTTAATGGATAAACCATTAAGAGTAGAGCTTCAAAAACTCTTAGAAAAAAATGATGATTATTATCAATTAACGATCATCAAAAAAGATCAAAAAGATTTTGCTACTAGAGATATTAAAAGTACAGTTGAGAAGCATCAGTTTTTAATTGAAATATATCATAAAGCCATTCATATCATAAAGAAATTGGATTTAACTGAACAAAATATTTTATATTATGCTGATTTAGCAGAGTACCATACTATATATTGTTTAAAGCATATGAGAAAAAAGAACTTAGCTCGATTGTACCTTATATGTTATGCCTTCCATCGTTATCAAAAAATAAATGATTATTTAATATTTAGTTTCAACCATAAAGTTAATCGTTATATAGCAGATGCTGATGAGCATCAAAATAAAGCATATGAAGAGTTTTTATATGATGAAAATAAAGATAGAAACTCAGCGGCAGATATTTTAGCCTTACTTGGCAATAAAAATATAATGGATAATGAACTTAGACATAAAGCCTATGATATTGTCCCAAAAGAATTCTTACCCAATTTAATTAGAAAGTTTAGGAAGCCTCAATTTAATGCTGAATTTCACCGCTGGGAATATTATGCTCAATCATCAGCATCAATTAAACAGAATCTTAGAGCAAGTTTTAAGGTTATTAATTTCAAATCTAAAGATAAGCAATTATCGGAAGCTATAAACTTTTTTAAAGCACATCTTAATAGCAATAACTCTTTTAAAGAATATACCTTTGATGAGTTTTGTATATCTTTTATACCTAGAGCATTAAGGCGTTATGTGATTGAGAAAATAAGGCTCAAAAATAGCAGTAAAAAAATCAAGAAAATAAATGCAGATCGTTATGAGTTTATGTTATACATGCTTATAGAAAAAGGTATTAGTAACGGTACTATTACCATAGCAGATAGCTTAAGCTACAAATCATTAAATGATGAATTAATTCAAGATGATGACTGGAACAAACATAAGTCAAAATTGGTTGAAAAGCTCGGAAATAAGTTACTTCAGACGGATATAAACACTATTCTTAAACAGTTTGAAAAAGAGTTAAGTAGCAAATACCACGACATTAATAAAAATATAAGTACTGGCGTTAATAAGAAAATAAAAATTAAATATAATAAGCTGGGGGAGTTGTTAAGGTGGAGATTACCATACAAGAAGATAGATGATGGAGTTAATAACCCATTCTATGAAAACCTTGCAACAGTAAGCATTAGCGATGTAATATCTCACGCTATAAAAGCCTCTGGATTTATAAAAAAATTCACTCATGTCCTACCTAAGTATTCTAAGAATCATGCCACGGAGTCAGCAATATCCGCATGCATTGTTGCTAAAGGTACAGGCAGTGATATTTATAGGATGAAAGATATAAGTGATATCAAGCAACATGAGTTAGAATCAGCGTCTAATGACTTTATTCGTATTAAAACCCTATCTGAAGCCAACGATGTAATTATGAACAAAGTAGAAAAGTTACCTATCTTTGAGAAATATACATTAGCTGACTATGGAATACATGCTAGTGTTGATGGGCAGAAGCTGGAAACTAAATATAACACTATTAAAGCAAGACATTCATCAAAATATTTTGGCTTTGGAAAAGGTATATCAGCATATACATTATTCGCAAATTGTCTTCCTTTGTGCTCCAAAATTATTGGTGCTAATGAACATGAAAGCCACTATTTATTTGATATTTTAAACAGCAATACTACTGATGTAAGAATCTCAGCGGTATCTGGTGATATGCATAGTATAAACAGACTTAATTTTGCACTATTACATTTCTTTGGATATCGTTTCATGCCAAGATTTACTAAATTAGATGAAAAAGCTAAAATTAACTTAGTTTCTTTTGATAAGATAGAAATATATGAGAAATATACTGTCAAACCATCGAAGCAGGTTAATGCTAAGCTAATAATAAAAGAGTGGGATAATATTCTTAGGATTTTAACCACTCTTGGACTTAAGAAAAATACCCAAAGTCATATAGTTAGAAAGTTATCATCATATAAGTCAAATGATACATTGCGTGCTTTGGTGGAACTTAACAAAATTATAATGAGTTTATATATGTTAGATTACATAGATGATGAACAAATTAGAAAAAATGTTCATAGATCTCTTAATAGAGGAGAATCATATCATCAGTTAAGGTCAGCAATTGCTAAGGTTAGCTCACGTAAACTTACTGGTAAAACTGAAAAAGAGTTAATCATCAATAATGAAAGTGCTAGATTAATAGCAAATTGCATTATTTTCTATAACGCATCGATTTTGTCGGGTATCTATAGCTATTATAAAGATAAAGGAATGGAAGATAAGTGTGAACAAATCATAAGATTTTCACCTGTAGCGTGGCAACATATTAATTTGATTGGAATGTATGAATTTAACAAAGGTACTGAAAGCCTTGATTTACAAGGGATTATAGAATCTTTGCTTAGTAATTCTAAAATCAATTTGTCAGCTGTAAACTAGATATATCAGTAGTTACAGCTATGCTCGCGGAAATTCCGTACCTTCCTGAATAGAACCCCTAGATGCTGCATAAAAGCAAGGAATAAAAATATTTTATAAAGTGGTATTGAATAACAGGGACAGTTTATTTTTTGGAACTTTAAAAGTAGAGTTAGTACATGATGAAAGCTATAAAACTAGAGAAGAAGCTAAACTATCAATATTTGAATATATTGAAGCTTACTATAATACAAAAAGGAGACATTCTACAATAAATTATATGACTCCATATCAATTTGAATATATAATGGAAAATGAAGTAGTAAACTGTCCCAAATTGACGGGGTAGATCATTCATAGCTTTGAAGCTTTTCCTCAAGCTTAAAAAGATTAGTGTTTTTTACTATCCATTAGTTTTTTGATACCTACAAAAGCGACATTAAATATTACAAGACCTAGAAATATTCCAATAAAGTTAAAGGCTTGGATTCCTTCCATAATACCAATTAGCGAAGCCACAAAACCAAGTTTAACTTGCTTGTTTATAATCTTAGGTTGCATAATATTATCTGTAAAGATATTAAGAGCAAAGCCGACTATTAAAATGATAATAGCTTTTGTAGTAACATATATTACAAATATAGCAGTGCCTAAAAGTAATAGCTGTAAGGAATATTACCAAACTGACTTTACGAGTTGTTATAATTGCTGTTGATATAAAGAAAAGTTACATAACTACCAAATATCAAAGTAGAATTAGCATTTGTGAAGCATAATCTTTGAGTTATATATAAGGTTAATGTTGATAATCCGTAGAAACTAAAGCATTCCCACATCTCTACGAAGAATAAAAATTTGAACCTTTTAAAGTGTTTTAAAGATTCCATTAGTGATTAAAATAAATATGAGTAACTTAAGATTTTATTGAGAAACAGTTTGGCAAAATTTGACAAACTTTTTATTTGTTAGGATGTAGAAAAATAATATAGCTAACAATGTTTGCACAGAATAAAATACATAGTAACTAAGGATATCTAATCCTCCATATGCTTTGGGGCCTAGCCAAATATTAATTGCTAATATCCATAAGTAAATCAGAAGAGGGGATACACATTTAATTATATTTATAGGTTTAGTAGATTTATTGTTTTTTATGTTTACAATGATAAATAAAAGCATAAATACACTTATGGCTACAGTTAAATAACTCATATCTTTTGCGCCAATAAAGGCAAAAAAACTAGTTTGGACAATAAATAATAAATAGCAAATAGGTTTAGCTAAAGGCATTTTAAATTTTCTTTCTGCATGCTTTTGACTATTTCTCATTCCAACTAGTGATAAAGGTATGACCATATACATTAAAACAATTAGTGCGGTAATAAATAAAATAAGTACAGCCCAGCTTCTAAATAAGAAGAGAAAGACTAAAGCCAATAAAAAGTTAAATATCATTGCTCTGTATGAGACTAAGAATTTAGGATGTAGTTTTGCGAAAAAAGCAGGCATTATTTTTTCTGATGACATACCAAATAATACTCTAGATGCAGAACCAACAAATGTAATACCAGTTCCTGAAGGAGATATAACAGCATCGACATATAGAATTAAAGATATTATATTTAGACCTAGTAACGTAGTTATTTGTACAAATGGGGAATTGAAATTTAATGTGTGCCAGTCGTTATTTGCTATTTGGTTTTTATCTAAAGCACCTATAAATGCTGTCTGTAAAATTATATATACAATAAAACAGATTAATATAGATAATATAATACCTAAAGGTATAATCTTTTCAGGATTTTTGATTTCACTAGCAAAGGAAGTCGGTAATTGAAAGCCATTGAAGGCATATATCATACCTGCTGAAGTTATAGCTATAAAAATTGAATTTACTCCATATGGCGCTATTTGGTTGTCATATGCCTTAAAGTTACCTGGGTCAAAGTATACTCCTATTATCACTAAAGCTACAAAAACAGGGATAATAACTTTAAAAATAGCAATCGTATTGTTAATTCTAGCAAACACTTTCATTCCTATCATATTTATTATCCAATAAAATACCAAAAATACTAAAGTTAAAGTGAGTCCTTGCCATGTTAGAGATCCTTTGTACATAAATATTTCAGAAAGGTGTGGAGATATATAAGATAGGTATTGAGTAGATGCTTGAGCCTCTCCTGGCATACTACCCACGAGTTCTAGCCATATAGCGAAGGAGAATATAGCTCCGAAATATTTATTATGAGATATTGATCCCATCCTTCCAACTATTCCTCTCACAGGGTACATAACAGCAACTTCAGATACTGCTAGCGCCATTAGAATAAAAAATATTAAAATAATAAACCATGAAAAATATACACCAGAACCAGCTTCTTTTGCTCCCAAATAAGAACTGAAAAGCCATCCGCTACCTATAATTCCACTGACAGAAATTAATATAACTGTCATAAGACCTACACTCTTTTTCTCTATTGCTTGACTCATGTTTTTGTTAAAAAATATTAATAGTATCGTTCCATTATATATTTTTTTCTAAGTTTCATGAAGAGAAGTCGTTGAATAATTTAATAAAGGTTCATGTTTCTTCGTGGAAGAATTGGTTTTAAAATGGATGGGTAGTTTTGATAATTTTTTTATGCCATTTGAGCTAGTAAAGTCAACTGGGATGAAGATTTAGAAACTATGTATAGTTTTGAAGGTTTTCCTCAAGTTTAAGGAAATTAGTATTCTTTTCCATCCATTAGTTTTTCGATACCTACAAAAGCAACATTAAATATCACAGGACCTAGAAATATTCCGATAAAACCAAAGGCTTGGATTCCCCCCATAATACCAATTAGTGAGGCCACAAAACTAGGTTTAACTTGCTTGTTTATAATTTTAGGTTGCATAATATTATCTGTAAAGATATTAAGTGCAAAGCCGACTATTAAAATGATAATAGCTTTTGTAGTACCATATATTACAAATACGGCAGCTCCTAAAAGTATATAAACAATACCAACCATAAAAGGTACCATTGAAGCTATAGCAGAAATAAAAGCAAAAAGTATCGGGCTTGGCATAGATAATATCGAGAAGGTAACTCCCATAATTACACCAACAAGTATAGCTGTAAGAAATATCGCTAAACTAACTCTGCGAGTTGTTATAATTGCTGTTGATATAAAGCTATCACTATCATTGAAATCTTTCAAGACAACTTTTTTGAAGAATTTCTCTACAGTCGTACCACTTACTAAAAATTGATAAACAAGTAGTATTGTTATCAAGAAATCAGTTACTAAACTTATAGATGTAGCACCTATATACTTTATCGCAGGTAAAAGTTGTCCAAGGTTAGTGATAATTTTTTCTTTATCATGTTTAATTATAGTTATTAGCTTATCAAAATGTTGCTGCAGATATTCACCAGCATATGGAATCTTAGCTATAGAATTACTAAGTTGAGTAAAAGTCTGAGATAAAGACTCAGCATTCTGCAAATAAGCTATAATCTCGGCAATAGCATATGATATTACTATTAGCATGGGAATAAAAATACATAATAAGATCCCCATAGCTATGAGAAAGCTACTATTATGTCTACCTATGTGCTTTTCTAGATTTACTTGTAAAGGAGCCAGTATTATGGCCAGAAGAGCTGCAAATAAAATAGGGTAAATAAAAGGATATAGTACCCATATTATTAATACACCAATTAAACATGAAATGCTTAGTTTTTTGATTATGGAGTAACTATTCATTGTTTAGTTTCTAATAAAAATAATCTAAAAGATAGCATAATAATATCAATGAAGCCACATTAAAAATATGACCACATTTATTCAAAAAAGTATTACAAAGTAATAATGGATTCCATGAACAAAAATTTTGAATAAAGTTGTTAAGTATATTTAAATAGTTTTGCAAAACAAAAAACATACTTAACATGGATGAAATACTACATATAACAGAAATTAAATTATAGCTTTCTCCTTCTTTGCTTTTATTGGTAATTTCACCCTCTTAAATACATGCCTTAAAAAGTGATCACCACTAATAATAAAATCTAATTGATACTGCAGTTACTTAGCTAAGCATTTTATTTCTTTTGGCAATAGCTTGATTAACTATTTTATTAAATTGCTTATAACTACAATAGCTTTTGTTATTACATGCTGGTATTTTAATACCTTTACCATTATAGATTACTTTTACTATGTAGCTATTATTTATCTTGAACAACTCAAAATTTATATATGAAGCATAATGAGGATTTATAGTTATAGGATCACCAAGAGCACTCATTACAATCGCTATAGTAGTATCATGTCCTCCATAAACAACGTACTTGAGTTTTTTATTGTGAGTATTAATTTTTGAGGATAAATATTTATTTAGATTATCCAAGAATGGAGATCCAAGTAAATCTCCAATATTTTTTGGAGTAAGCTCATATAATCCAGCCCAGTTAGTTAACGGGTAATATTTATCATAAGTTTTCATACTAATACCTTTAGGAAAAGGAACTTTATAAATTTTACGGACATGTAAATCATCAAAAAAACCACCAGCATCAGAAAGATTTGTTATTTTATATCCTGCAATTCTAGACCATTGATCTAATTGTTTATTAGATACTTCACCATTATATTTTTTCCATAGTGCTTGAGTATGAACTTCTTTTTTTGCAAGTTTATTAAATACCTGTAATTCTTTTCCAGATCCAATATCAAATACTGGAGCATTTGGTAAGGTAAATATAGGTATTGAGTTTAAGGCTCCTGGCAACGCAGGTGATCCTGAAGCTAATTTTGGACCGGTTCCAAGAGGATATAATCCATATAAAAAAGATTAGGTACTAATAACTAGTCTATTCTCTTGTCCTGCCCATGATATTATAGTTCCATTAGAGTATGTCTTTGGTAAAAGATGATATTTATTTAGATAAATCTTTCTTATATGTTTCCCAAGTTTATATTCTTCTTTCATTCCAAGAGGTGTTAATTCGCCATTACCTTCTGACCATGAGTGGTTATATTGAGGGTTTTTAATTGGCATATATGGAGTTCTATCTCCATGTCTAATAAGAGTCGCTGCAAATATAAGTTTACCCTTAGATATAGCATTATCTTTTACTAATGATGCATTCTCCGAAAAAAACTCCTATTGATAAACTAAATAGGCTAGCAACTAACACGGTAGCAATTTTGTTTAAATTCATTTTAATTATCTCCTTTAAGTTTTAGTGTTTATTATTTTTTTGTTATAAAGGTCAATTTTATTTATTTTCTCATCAGAGATCTACCTTTTGAATCAGCAAATCTTATTTGAAAGAATAAATATATTATGGGGTAGTATATTACACGTTGTTAGAACCAGATTATGCTATAGTTTATAAAGAGAATAAGCATATCCTAAAGGAGATATTAATGAGTAACTATAATTATGATAATTTCTCATCAGATGATTATAATTTTGAAACATCTCAAGGGTTAAGTGCTGGAGATAAAGCTGTTGATATAAAATTAGAAACAGTAGAAGGAAGTTGTCAAAATATCCTTAATTTTACTGGAGATTATTTGATTTTTGAGATGGGTAGTATTACTTGTCCGTTGTTTCAAGGAAGAAGAGATTCTATGTCTAAGCTAGCTAAAGACTATAGTGATTTATCATTTGTAGTACTATATGTAAGAGAAGCTCATCCAGGGTTAAATATTAAGAAACATGAAAGCTATGATGATAAAAAAAGTTGTGCAACAGAATTAAAAAATGTAGATAAAGAAAAAAGGACTATATTTATTGATGATATAAATGGTGATGCACATAAAGTATGCCTAATGCGGTATTTATTATTAACAAAGAGAAAAAGATAGTTTTTAAATTAGATTGGAATAATCCTGTTCTTGTAAGAAAGGCTATAGAGTCATTGTTAGCAAATAAAGAATTACCAAAGAAAGACTTTTTTTATCCAGTGAATCCTTTTTTAGCCAGAAAAGTGCTGAAAAAAGCGGGTAAAGGTTCAGCAAAGGATTTTCTCTCAAGTTTACCTACTTTGATATACAAGAATGTTATTAAAAGGAATTTGAGAGCTTTGTTTAGTAAAAGATAAACATATAACGTTGATTTAATAATTTATTCTAAGATGTATATTATTCGTTTTGAATTTAAATATAGTCAGAATAAGACAAGATAAAAAAGATAAAGAAATTACCAACCAGTAACTTCTTTAAGCCTAGAGCCTAGCTCTGCAGGTGATCTGGTATAAGCAATACCAGCAGCTTCAAAAGCAGCAAATTTCTCATCAGCTGTACCCTTACCTCCAGAGATAATAGCACCAGCATGGCCCATACGTTTTCCTGGAGGGGCTGTAACACCAGCAATGTATCCAATAACTGGCTTAGTTACATTATCTTTGATATATTCAGCAGCTTCTTCTTCAGCTGTACCGCCAATCTCACCAATTAAGATTATAGCTTCTGTTTGTGGATCATTCTCTAGAAGTTTTAGAGCCTCAATTTGGTTCATACCAGGGATTGGATCACCACCTATACCTATACAAGTTGATTGGCCAAAACCTAGTTTAGTAGTTTGAGCAACTGCTTCATAAGTCAAAGTACCAGAACGAGAGATGATACCAACTCTACCAGGCTGATGGATGTGCCCAGGCATAATGCCAATTTTACATTCACCTGGAGTGATAACACCAGGGCAGTTAGGGCCAACTACTTGTACATCCTTACCTTTTAAGTATTCTTTAACTACTAACATGTCTAGAGTAGGAACACCTTCAGTAATGATCACAATTAGTTTAACACCAGAATCAATAGCTTCGATTGCAGAATCTTTTACAAATGGAGCAGGTACATAGATTACAGATGCATCTGCACCAGTAGCTTTTACAGCTTCTTCCATTGTGTTAAAAACAGGCCTGTCTAAATGAGTTTGACCACCTTTACCAGGAGTTACACCGCCAACGATCTTTGTACCATAAGCAATAGCTTGCTCTGAATGAAAAGTACCATTTTTACCAGTAAAACCTTGTACTAAAACTTTTGTATCTTTATCAATTAATACGCTCATTATTTAATATCCTTTTAACTGTTTTAATTTATTAACTTAGTGACTTTACAACTTTATCAGCAGCATCAGCCAAACCATCTGCAGGGATGAGCTTTAAGCCTGATTCTGTTAAAATTTTAGAACCTAATTCAGCATTGTTACCTTCTAGGCGAACTACTACTGGCACAGTTACGTTTACTTCTTTAACAGCATCAATAATTGCTTCTGCAATCATATCACAGCGTACAATTCCACCAAATATATTGATTAAAACAGCTTTTACATTTTCATCATCCAAGATTAGTTTGAAAGCTTCAATTACTCTTTCTTTAGTAGCACCACCACCTACATCTAGGAAGTTTGCAGGTTTACCGCCATATAGTTGAATAATGTCCATAGTTGCCATAGCAAGACCAGCACCATTCACCATACAACCAATATTTCCTTCAAGAGCAACATAGTTTAGTTCATGCTCAGAAGCTTTAAGCTCTTTAGCATTTTCCTGAGACTTATCTCTTAGGGCTAAAAGTTTAGGGTGTCTATAAAGAGCATTTGAATCAAGGTTTATTTTACCATCAACACAAACAATGTCACCATTTTCTCTTACAGCAAGAGGGTTGATCTCAAATAAAGCAAAATCACATTCTACAAAAGCTTTATAAGCACCTAACATAGTTTTAACAAAATCACTGATTTGTTTTCCTTCTAAACCTAATTTAAATGCTACTTCACGAGCTTGGAATGGTTGAAGACCAACTAATGGATCAACTTCTACTTTAAGGATCTTCTCAGGAGTATTGTGAGCAACTTCTTCAATATCTACACCACCTTCAGTCGATGCCATAAAAGTTACCTTACGGCTAGATCTATCAACAACAGCACCTAGATATAATTCGTTAGTTACTGGGTATACATCTTCGAAGATACCTACAGAGTTGACTGGTTGGCCTTCAGCATCTGTTTGGAATGTTACTAGATTTTTGCCAATAAGGCTTTCTGCTACTTCACGAGCTTCTTGAGATGATTTAACAACTTTAACACCGCCAGCTTTACCACGACCACCCGCATGTACCTGAGCTTTTACTACCGCAAATTTACCACCAATTTGGTCAAATGCTTGAGCAGCTTCATTTGGGTTGTGAGCCACAATACCTTTTTGAACTTTTAGACCATAGCTTTCTAAAAGATCTTTAGCTTGATATTCATGTAAGTTCATCGATTTTCTTCCTTATTTGATCGTTTGACAAAAATTTTGTAAATAACAGGTGGAATGATAACGTATTTACTTTTTTTTTTCTAATAAAAAGCAGCTAAATATAGATGAAGGTTTTAGCTTAATCATTAATATTTCCTATTATTCGTATTGTATGGTATTTATTTTATACTTGCAAATAGTCATTTTTTATAAAAATAATAAAGTTAACATCCAGGTTGAAGTGGTTCTTCTTACTGTTGAAATAAATAACTTAAGTTTATTTTTTTACAATAAAATACTATATTAGTATTTTGATTTTCCTATAATATGATAATGTTAGTTTAGTAAATTAAAAAAAATAATAAGGTAAATGAAAATGTTTGATTATATATTTGATAAGATGAAATCGACTATTTTTTCAAAAATTACACCATTTCAATTGATTTTAACATCGTTGTTTGCATTTGTATTTGGTTTTATTCCAGGGATATCATATTCGCCATTATTATTCGTCGGGGTATTATTCCTAGTTATTATCCTTAGAATTAATATAGGTGTATTTGTATTTATTTTAATAATAGCAAAAGCTCTTTCATTTGTTTTAGAAGCTGTTAGCTTTTCATTAGGGCGATTCTTGCTTGATGGATTTACTCAACCTATATTTAAAACGTTAGTTAATACTCCTGTAGTTGCATATGCTGGTTTTGATTATTATCTTGTTACTGGAGCTTTTATACTTTCAGTGATTTTAGGTTTAATTTTTGGAGTTATTATTGCCAAAGCTTATAAAAAAGTAGTTGCAAAAATGTCAGTGATTAAAACTGGCACAGAGATATACAATAAGATTACAAAAAACTTTTTTGTAAAAATTGCTAGCTGGATTTTTCTAGGTAAAAATATTGCAAAAATTGACTGGGTTAAGATGAAGAATCGTAAATTCAGACAGCCATTTAGGATAACAGGAGTCATTTTAATTGGTCTGATTATTGCAGCTATTTTTTATTCACCAGAGGTTTTAGAAACTTCATTAGTTTCAAATATAATTAAACAACAACTAACAAAAGCAAATGGTGCGACAGTTGATTATGATTCTTTAAACTTAAATTTGACAGATGCAAGACTTAAAATAACAGGACTAGGAGCAGCAGATCCTATAGATCTTAATAAAGATAGATTCTATGCTAAATCTATTAGTGCTAGTATAAATATTTCAAACTTGCTAACAAGACAAATAGCTTTAAAAGATGTCGTTGTTGATGGTGTATCTTTTGATAAACAAAGAGAATCTAAAGGGAAGTTATATACTAATAATACAAAACCAAAATCTCAAGAAGAGAATGAACTAGCTAAAAAGCAAGCTATTGATAATCTTAAGAAGATAGGGGGAGGCATACAGCAAGTTAACTTACAACAACTAAAAGATAATGCCAAAGAAGTAAAAAATATTGCAAGTAACATAAAAGGAGCAGTAGAGTTCTTATCAAGCTTTAGATCTAATGAGACTAAAGTTACTGACTCTCAAGTTAAGCAGCAAATTATTACACCTAAAGATCAAGCGCAAGTTTATGGTTATGCAAATGTTAGAAATGAGAGTTTACGTGACAAATACCCTAGTTTTGTAGTCCAAAATATTGATGTTAAAGACTATAAAGATGGTGATACTTTATATGATGCAACTATCACTAATATATCGACTAATCCAGAGTTATTAGCGAAACCTACAAAAATAGGTATTAAGTCAACAAATAATCAAAATCTTGATGTTGGTGTAGTTATCTCTAATAAACCAAATATTGATAATACAGTTAAATTTAATTTAGATAATGTTGCAGGAGATGCTATAAAAGGTTTGACTGTTCAAGGTATAGGATTCGATGCTAAGAGCTTAGCGGTATCTGGTAAAGGAACTTGGCAGTTTAGTGGAGTTAGGAATGTGACGTTTAATATTCCGTTACAGTTAAAGTTCAAAAATGTAGCTATTAGTTTTAATCAATTCAAGCAAAAAGTATCTGATCTAACTCTAAAAGGTGTTGTTTCAGGAGATTTAAATAATGTTGGATTTGGTTTAGATACATCATCGTTGAAGAATTTATTAAGTGTTGATACTGTAAAAAACACAGCATCACAGATAGCTAAACAAGCTGGGTTAAATGATAAGGCTCAACAGTTTATAAATAATACTAAAATAAATGGTAAGTCTATAAAAGATTTAAACCCTCAAGATTTAAAAAAATTAAACTCTCAAGATGTGAAAAACTTAGCATCTAGTTTTGGCGTTCAGATCTAACCCCTATTTTTTAAATTTT
The DNA here is from genome assembly GCF_002211785.1 of Francisella halioticida. Lineage (NCBI taxonomy): Bacteria > Pseudomonadati > Pseudomonadota > Gammaproteobacteria > Thiotrichales > Francisellaceae > Francisella > Francisella halioticida. The sequence goes on along the minus strand of NZ_CP022132.1, from coordinate 1,239,009 downwards.
ATCTTTATAATAATTGCTGCTTAACTTTTGCAAGTTTTATTACTGTTGGCTAGGTTCTATCAGATATTGTATGAAAAAAATATTAATAACTATTTTGGGTGTTTCGGTACTAGTTCTATCAAGTTGTTCTAATTACCATAAAAATAAAGTAGGTGTTCATAGTGATGAACAAAGACCAGAGAATTATGCGAAAATTATTGCTATTCCAGTAGTTGTAGATCAGCTTTTAAATGATGAAATGACTCCAACAATAGGTCCTAAGGATGCTAAAAAGGCGGTAATTGTCTTTTATGATTACGGTTGTTATAGATGTACGAAAAGTTATCCGAAGATGGTTAAACTAGTTAATGAAGAACCAAATGTGAAATTTATATTTAAAGCTTACCCATAGTCATCCAGAGTAAATAATAAAGTTCCTAATTATGCTTCATTGGTTGCTAATGAGTCGTATTTACAAGGCGGAGCTAAGTTGTTTTCTGAATATAAAAAGATTATATATGGTCAGCGTGAAGTAAATGGCAAATTAACAATACAAGATGTTGATAATGCTATTAAACAGTTAGGAATTGCTACAGACAAGTCTAGACTTAAGCGACAAGCAGAAAAAGAAGAGTTAAGTACTAAAAGAGTAGCTAAGCTTATAGGTTTCCAAGGACCATCTTCATATATTGTTTTACCAACAGCACTTGCGAAAATGAACTCTGAACAGCTGGAGGCTAATGTTGGCCAGATATCTGTTATAGCTATCAAAGATACAAAAAATTCTGATGATTATCATAAGCTAATTAGTGAAACTATGAACAAGATAAAAGTACAACTAAAAAAGATTAAATAAAAATTTAAAATTATAACTTTCAAGATTTATCTGCGATCTCTGCCTCCCTTCTCATTGTACCATCTACTTTCTTGGGTTGCTTGTGGTATTGCTTAAGTGCTTATACCGATTTGAGTTGATGAGTTTAATTTACCTCATTGAAGAACGTCTTAGTTAATAGTTATTGTAGCTTATGTATAAAGATTTTTGGTTAAGGCAAAAATAGTTGCTATTTGTCAAAAATCTTTAGCGCCTCTAAAAGAATATCAACATTGGCATTTTTTTTAGTAGAGTTTTCACTTAGATATCTACGGTAAACTTTTGCATTTGGTAAGCCATTAAATAGGTTTAGGGTATGCTTTGTTATATTATTAAGTTTAATAAAAGAGTCATTTTGCATTTGTTGTATGATATATTTAGCCATTTTATATCCAATTTCTAGAGGTGTTGTTTGTAATGGTTGTTGGCTATAAAATTCATGGTCAAAATCTTTAAATATCATAGGGTTATAATATGCTTCTCGACCTATCATTACACTATCAACATGCTTTAAATGCCTGTGGATATCTTTGGTAGTTGCAATACCTCCATTGATACCAAGTTCTAGATCTGGGAGGTCTTTTTTTATGTTATAGACGACATCATATTTAAGTTTAGGTATTGTACGGTTCTCCTTTGGTGATAATCCATTTAGCCATCCTTTACGAGCATGGATACAAAGAAAATCAACACCTGCTTGTACTTGCTTGTCTACAAAGTTATATAATTCATCATAACTATCATTATGATCATAACCTATACGACACTTAACAGATACTGGAATGTTAAGAGTATCTTTCATTGCTTTGACACAATCAGCAACTAAGTCTGGTTCTGCCATAAGAGATAAACCAAAGTTACCTTTTTTAACTCTTTCACTAGGACAACCAACATTTATATTTATTTCATCATAGCCTAAGTTTTCAGCTAATTTACCACATGTTATAAAATCTTTAGGAACACAGCCGCCAAGTTGTAGAGTAACAGGATTTTCTTCAGGATTATATTTAAGCAGAAAATCTTTATTACCGTGAAGTATTGCATTGAGTGTAACCATTTCTGTATATAGCATGGTTTTTTTTGTTATCAAGCGCATCATGTAACGATAATGTCTATCTGTCCAATCAAGCATTGGCGCAATGCATATTCTTCTACTATTTTGGTTCATTTTTTAAATATAAAATAATTAATTAACTATATTGGATCGTTATTATAACTTAAACGATGAATGATTTTATCTATTGGAGTACGATATATTTCAGTATTTTTTGAATACCTGGCATAACGTGGGTCAGGTCTATCATATAACCAATTTGCTAAATCCCAGCCGTATGTGGTTTGAAAACAAAGTTTACCAAATTCTGTCAAATTAAATTCTGCTTGAGTCTGTAGGCAGCCTGTCATAAAGACATCAGCATAAGTTTGTAGGATAGGATATTTTTTTGTTGGAAATTCAGCATCCTTAAAATCCTTTACATACATCCAAAAATCTCCTTTGGGCAAGCTTTTTACTCCTAGGGGAACAATATCTTTACGAGGAACTTTGACTCTGCAATAAGAAGCTTCTCTTAAGTCTGTGGCAGAGATGTCACTGGCAGAAGCTTTGTAATATATAGCATTCATTACATATCCTTGGTTAGGAACAGCAAGTAAAAATGTTGCGTGTGATTTTTCTCCACGCGATGCCCATAATCTTTCAAACCCACTTACTAATACAGAGGCTGCATAAGTAGCATCAGGCACTGTTATCTGTCTAGAGGCTTTGTTCATAAGACTTCCATAACCAATAACATAGTTTTTTTTCTTTGGGTTGATATTCGGTCGACAGTTTGAGGTGTCTTCTGGTGTTTGTGAAAGTCTATTTTGTTCTAGTATTTGTAGCTCACTTTCATGTATAGATGTTGCTCTATCGAAGCCTGTTTTTTTACCTATAATGAAGCTTAAGTAAATTATTGCAATAATTGTAATGGTTATTAGTATATTCTTTTTTTTCAAAATCTAGACAAGAGAATTTTTAATGTTTCCTTAAATACTATCATTTCTGTATGAAATAAAAACCCTAAGGATTTAATACTTTTTATTTAAAACATAGTGATAGTACTATTATTCCTTTGACATAAAAGAACTTAAAGGTACGTTGAATTCTATTTGATGTATAGATTTGGCGCTTTCTGACTCAAACAAGCCATCAGAAAAAATATAAGCTAGAATAACTAGGATAGGAATCCCAACTGTGGTTATGGCTAATACTATTTTTATGGTTCTATTTTTCAAAATATTTTAATGTGAAAGATTTTAAATTGTGTATTATATCTATTTTTTTATTAAATGGAAGTATTGGGTTTAAATGCTCTGGTTGAATCATAGATTTAATATAAGTATTTATTTATGTTATAATGATGCCTTAATTAAGTTTATGAAAAAATGTAACTTGGAGCATGTTGATGTCTGAGAATAAAGCTTATGATTCATCGAGTATTAAAGTACTTAAAGGTCTAGATGCAGTTAGAAAAAGGCCTGGAATGTATATCGGAGACACTGATGATGGCAGTGGTTTGCATCACATGGTGTTTGAAGTTCTCGATAATGCTATTGATGAAGCATTGGCGGGACATTGTGATGATATTAAAGTTATCATTAATAAAGATGGCTCGGTGTCTGTTTCTGATAATGGACGAGGTATTCCAACAGATATACACAAAGAAGAAGGTCGTTCAGCAGCTGAAGTTATAATGACTATACTCCATGCCGGAGGTAAATTTGATGATAATTCTTATAAAGTATCAGGTGGTTTACATGGTGTGGGTGTATCGGTAGTAAACGCATTGTCAGAATCATTGTCATTAGATATTTGCCGTAACGGTTATAGGTATTTTCAAGAATATACCCATGGTGTGCCTCAGTATCCATTAAAACAGCTTGAAGAGACTAGTAAGAGTGGTTCAATGATTACGTTTAAACCAAGTAAAGATACTTTCTCTTTTGTTGATTTTGATTATGATATTTTGATGAAGAGAATTAGAGAATTATCATTCTTGAATTCTGGTGTGAAGATAGAACTTATTGATAAGATTAATAATAAATCTGAAGTTTTTAAATATGATGGTGGTATTATAGCTTTTGTAGAGTATTTAAATAAAAGCAAAAAACCAATTCATGAGAATGTTATAGCTGTAAGTGGTATCAAGGATGAAATTCAGGTAGAACTTGCTTTACAATGGAATGATTCTTATAAAGAGTCAATATTTTGTTTTACAAACAATATTCCACAACGAGATGGCGGTACTCACTTATCAGGTTTGAAGGCTGCTGTAACTCGTACTATGAACTCTTATATTGAATCAGAAGGCTTAAATAAGAAGTTAAAAGTTTCATTGACTGGTGAGGATACACGTGAAGGTTTAGCTGCGGTATTATCTATAAAAGTTCCAGATCCAAAATTCTCATCACAGACAAAAGATAAATTAGTATCCTCTGATGTTAAATCAGCTGTAGAATCTTTAGTCAATGAGAAGTTGCAAGAGTTTCTTTTAGAGAATCCTAAAGAAGCTAAAATTGTATGTGAAAAGATTTTAGACTCTGCGAAAGCTCGTGAAGCCGCTCGTAAAGCGCGTGACATGACTCGTCGCAAGGGTGCTTTGGATATAGCAGGCCTTCCGGGCAAACTAGCAGATTGTCAAGAAAAGGATCCATCTCTATCAGAAATATACTTGGTCGAGGGAGATTCAGCAGGTGGATCAGCTAAACAGGCTCGTGATCGTAAAACTCAAGCAATTTTACCTTTAAAAGGTAAGATTCTAAATGTTGAGAAAGCTCGCTTTGATAAAATGCTTGGTTCTCAAGAGGTTGCAACACTTATTAAAGCATTAGGTTGTGGTATAGGCGCAGAGGATTATAATCCTGATAAAACGAGATATCATAAGATTATCTTGATGACGGATGCTGATGTTGATGGTTCTCATATTAGAACACTTCTATTGACATTCTTTTACAGACAAATGCCAGAGCTTGTAGATCGAGGGTATCTATATATCGCTCAACCTCCATTATATAAAGTTAAAAAAGGTAAGCAAGAAACATATTTAAAAGATGAAGATTCTCTAGCAGAGTATCTTGGTAATATAGGTCTTGAAGGGGCTAACATTCACCTTAATAACAGTAATGTTATATCTGGACAGATCTTAGCAAATTATTATGAGCTTTATCAGAAATCTGAAAAGGTAATCAAAAAATATGCAAAAACATATCCTGAAAAACTGCTTAGAATTATGGCATATAGTGCAAAATATATTGATGATAATGTGGATATTAAACAATGGTGGCAAGCAATTGTAGAAAAATGTAATGAAAAAGCATTATCTTATGAGAGATTTAAGCTTATAGAATCTAAAGATATTGATAGTGATGATCAAGAAACCATTTCTTATGGAGTTAATCACTATATAAACGGTTATGATACTGATTACATAGTAAAAAATAGCTTCTTTACAACAAAAGATTATGAAGATCTTGTTACTTATGGTGATGTTTTGTCTGATATATCTTTCAAAGAGGCATATGTTGAGAGAGGATCTAAAAAAGAGTATATAGATGATTTTGAAGCGGCTATAGATTGGGTTTTACAAGAAGCTAGAAAAGGTAATGATGTTCAACGCTATAAAGGTTTAGGCGAAATGAATCCTGGACAACTTTGGGAGACAACTATGGATCCTGATAATAGAGTGTTGTTGCAAGTATCTGTAAAAGATGCCGTTGAGGCGGATGCTTTATTTACAACTCTTATGGGTGATGAGGTCGAACCACGTAGAAACTTTATTGAGTCAAATGCACTAAATGTTATAAACTTAGATGTATAATTATTTGAGCTAAATTTGTTTTCCTATACTTTTATCAAGAATGCCTAATAAAATATTGTAAATTAAGTTTGAGTATATAGAATTTAATTTAAAATATTTTTGTAGGTTATATTCAAAAAGATGTTTTGCAGATACTTTAAATTAATTATTGTAATAGTTATATTTCCTTTTTTTGCTATTGCAAATAATGTTGGTAAGCCTTTAGCGTTGCATAAAGGTGATACTGTGGCACTTCTAGCCTCAGCATCTGCGGTAACAAATAAGCAAATTCAAGATTCTATAAACAAACTACATTCTTTAGGATTGAATGTTAAGTTAGGGGACTATGTTAATCCTATTTACCAAGATGGTTATTTTTCTGCTAAGGCAAAATATAGGGCAGAAGATCTAAATAAAGCATTCGCTGATCCTGATATTAAGGCCATTTTTGAAGTTAGAGGTGGTTGGGGTAGTACTCAATTATTACCACTAATTGACTATGACCAGGTAAAAAAGACTCCTAAGATTATAATAGGATTTAGTGATATTACTTCACTGCTATTAGCTATAAATAAAGAAGCAGGAATAGTCACTTTCCATGGACCATTAGGTATAGAGCCTTGGCCAAAATTTTCTAGAAAGTATATGAAAGAGATTCTTTTTGACTCTAAAAAAGTAACGTTTAAAAGTGCAACTCATGTGCAGACTATTTACCCAGGAAAAGCTACTGGGGTCCTTGTAGGTGGTAATATAAGTAATCTAGTAGCTTTAATTGGTACTAAGTATGAGCCAAATTGGAAAGGTAAGATAATATTTATAGAAAATATTGGTGAAAGAAACTATCAAATAGATAGGATGATGAATCAGCTTCAGCTAGCAGGCGTTTTGAGTAAGATTAATGGATTTGTCTTCGGTGAATGTACGAGATGTGAAAAGCCAATAAAAGGAGAGCAAACTTTTAAAAATATCCTTAAATATTATTTGGTTAAAGATAAAGTTCCTTCTTTTATGGGGGCTAGCTTTGGACATGGTAAAAATAATTTTACACTTCCTATAGGCGTTAATGCTGAAATTAATGCAGATACTAAAACTATTAAAATGTTAACTTCAGCAACCAAGAGTTAACTAAGTAAATCAAATATAGCCTATTAAAATGTATTTTATCTAAAAAGGTGAAGTAGGACTATTTAAACCTAGATAGGTTTATTAGTGAAAATTAATTATCAATAGTGTTTAAAAATACTATAATGTTGTTTGTTATTTGTTAACTAAACTAAAAAAGGAGTGTTGCGAATGTCTGATGTTAGCTTGAAAACAGGTTTGGCAGAGATGCTAAAAGGCGGTGTTATAATGGATGTTGTAAATGCACAACAGGCTGAAATAGCTCAAGAGGCTGGAGCAGTGGCAGTAATGGCCCTTGAGAGAGTGCCTGCGGATATCAGAAAGGATGGTGGTATCGCTAGAATGTCTGATCCTAAACTTATAAAAGAAATAATGTCAGCGGTAAGCATACCTGTGATGGCAAAATCTAGGATTGGACATTTTGTAGAGGCCCAGATTCTTGAGTCACTTGGTGTAGATTTTATTGATGAAAGTGAAGTTTTAACTCCAGCAGATGAGGTTAATCATTCTAATAAATATAGTTTTAAAGTTCCTTTTGTATGTGGATGTACAAATCTTGGTGAAGCTTTAAGAAGAATAGGCGAAGGTGCAGCACTTATTCGAACAAAGGGAGAAGCTGGTACTGGAAACATTGTTGAAGCAGTTAGACAAATGAGACAGGTTAATAAAGATATTAAAATGGTTTGTGGAGCTGATAAGCATGAGCTTATGTCAATAGCTAAAGATCTTAAGGCACCATATGAGCTTGTTAAATATGTACATGAAAATGGCTCTTTACCTGTACCTAATTTTTCAGCAGGTGGAATTGCTACTCCTGCAGATGCTGCGTTGATGATGCAATTAGGAGCGGAGTCAGTTTTCGTAGGATCAGGAATATTTAAGTCTTCTGACCCACTTAAAAGAGCTAAAGCAATAGTAAGTGCAGTGACATATTATAATGATCCTAGTGTTTTAGCTGAAGTTTCGACAGATTTGGGAGAACCAATGACTGGAATAAATTGTGATTTTGAAAAATTCTCAGAAAGAGGTTGGTAGATGTCACAGAAAGTAGGAGTTCTAGCAATCCAAGGAGCTTATGTAAAGCATAGTGATATGCTTGAGTCTTTGGGGGCTAATGTAAAATTGGTGAAGTCTCAAAATGATTTTAATGGCATTGATAAGTTGGTTATTCCTGGTGGAGAAAGCACAACATTATTAAATGTTATAGATAAGCATACTTTATCTGATATATTATATGATTTCTGTAGTAGTAAGCCTGTTTTTGGTACTTGTGCAGGAAGCATAATTTTATCAAAGGGTAATGACTATCTTAATTTAATAGATTTGACTGTTGAGCGTAATGCTTATGGCAGACAGTTAGATAGTTTTGTTACAGACCTTGATTTTGGTGGTAAAAATATTTCAGGTGTTTTTATTAGGGCTCCTAAGTTTGTAGATATTGGAAATGATGTAAATGTGTTATCTAATTACGACCAATCTCCAGTTTTAGTTAGACAAGGAAATATTTTAGTAAGTAGTTTTCATCCAGAATTAACAGATAATGACTCAATACATCAATATTTTCTAGATATGTAGATTATTTCTGACACTTTTTACAATAAAAAGTATTTCTTTGGCCAATAACTATGCTCTGGATTTTTGTATTGCAAGTGTAACATTCTTGATTTACTCTGCCGTAAACATTTAATTGTTGAGTAAAGTAGCCTGGCTTACCTTCTGTATTTTGATAGTCTTTAAGAGTAGTACCTCCCTCTGCTATAGCTTTTTCTAATATCTTTTTTATAGAATTTACAAGCTTTTCAACCTCTTTCTTTGTGATCGTATTAGAGGCTCTAGTGGGTAGTATATTACTATCAAAAAATGCTTCACTAGCATAAATATTGCCAACTCCAACAACTATGGAGTTATCCATAATTGTTTGTTTAATTTTTCTTGAGGTTTTTGAAAGTTTTGTAATTAAATATTTGGGGTTGAAATCGTTTGTCAAAGGTTCTACACCATGAGAGGCTAAAACTTTGTGCTCAAGTGGTGAAGAATTTATATTAATTAACCAGTAACCAAATTTACGTGGGTCATTATAAATTAAGCTAATATTGTCTGAAAGTCTTAAGATTATGTGATCATGTTTTATCTTGTCATACTGACTTGTTTTTTTAATTTTTATTACACCGGACATTCCTAAGTGTATTATAAGTTGTAAATCTTTTTCTAGTGTTATTAGAAGATGTTTACCTCTTCTTTGGATATTTTTTATTTCTTTATTTTTGATGTTTGAGAGTAAATCTTTTTCTATAGGGTAGCGAAGTTTGTCTGTATATATTTCTATATTAAGAATATTTTTACCAATAATATTTTTAGTTAAGCCCATCTTTACAGTTTCTACTTCAGGAAGTTCTGGCATAAATTTTATATTGTTGTAAAAATTAATGTGAGTATATGATAACATAATATGCTATGCAGTAAGTTTACATTGTCAATTAACGTGGGATAAAAATGCGCCTAAGTCAGCTTAAATCTTCTATACATAAAAGACTTAATCAATCTTATATTTATGATTGTAATAAAGAAATTGATTTTAGACAATTTAAGAGCGGTTCGATAATTGTTACTAATGATACTAGCATAATTAGTGTGCTAGCATTAAAAATATTTTTAGATAGTCAAAGTGTTACAGTGTTGGGAACCTTTGATGAACGTGCTAAAGGTTTAGAAAAAACTATGGAAAAGGTTGGCATTAATTTTGTTGATCATATTAGTTTTTGGGATCATCGAGGGGTGTTATTGGTTAATAGAAGCCTTACTTCACAAGTGGAACAAAATGATAATAGATTCTTGTTATTTATTTGTGGGCCTGAAATGCCTAGTTTTCCTAAACGTAAAAATCTAGATAGACAAATATTTTTTGATATTTCTAGCTTACAAAGCCTAAGAACGTTAAATGAGGAAATGGAAGATCTTTCCGTGAGAGCATGGGAGGAGTATTTATGTTTGCTCAAAGCTCCTGCAGAAATATGGTTTAGACAAATGCTTAATGCTAATAGTAATCTAGTATTAACAGATACAACTGGTGTAAGTCTAAATGGTCATAAGTTTGCCACTGGTGCTGTATTAGTGTCTAAAAAACTTCAAGAGATTACGAAGCATGAAGATAATGTTGGGATATGTTTACCGACAAGTGGGGGCGGGTATCTAGCAATTTTAGCACTTATGATGAGTGCTAAGTCTATAGTTAATCTTAATTATACAGCTTCAGAAGAAGCTTTAAGACATGCAATTAAAAATGCTGATATTAAAACTATCATCACCTCCAGGGCATTTGTTGAAAAACTTACACATAAAGGATTTTTTGTTGAAGAAGTTTTTTCAAGTTGTAAGATAGTTTACCTTGAAGATATTAAGGCAAAAATCAAGAAGGTTGAGGCTATTAAGACGCTGCTAAGCATTAAAATGTTACCAGCAAATTGGCTAGTTAAGAAATACATTAAGCCAACTAAATTAGAAGATTTATCTTTTATAATTTTTAGTAGTGGAAGTGAAGGTGTGCCAAAAGGTATTGCTATTAAGCAAAAAAATCTTTTAGCAAACGTTTATCAAAGTACCAATGTTATTGAATGTAAAAACAACGATTCTGTAGCAGGTATATTGCCAATTTTTCATGCCTTTGGCCTGACAATCTCATTAGTTTCACTTTTCCAAGGTGGATATATTGCTTGTCACCCAGATCCAACGGATGCAAAAGGTGTAGCAAATTTAATTAGAAATAATAAAACTACAGTACTTTGTGCAACACCTACATTTTTAAGAATTTATACAAAAAATAAATCAGTTAAAAAAGAAGATTTTGCTACTATTAGGCTTATAATTACAGGTGCTGAGAAATTATCAAAAGAAGTTCGCTCAATGTTTGAAGAGAAGTTTGACAAGGTAATTAATGAAGGCTATGGTACTACGGAATTATCACCAGTTGCTGCGGTAAATAGACCAACTAAATCGCCAAATAAAATTGGGACTGTGGGACTTACTGTGCCTGGAGGTCAGTTTAAAATTATACATCCAGAATCTTACGAAGAGCTTCCTAATGGTACTGAAGGTATGATTATCTATAGAGGTGTGAATAAGATGGATTATTATCTCAATGACTCTAAAAAAACCAATGAAGTTATGATAGAGAAATATGGCCATATATGGTACATAACTGGAGATAAAGGTAAAACTGATGGGGAAGGATACTTAACCGTTGTAGATAGATATTCTAGGTTTGCTAAAGTAGCAGGTGAAATGGTTAGCTTAGGTCAGCTTGAGCAAAAAGTTTATGATGCTTTAAGAGAAAAAGGCTATGATTCTCACCAAATAGATTTTGAAGTTTTAGCAGTAGCTACTCCAGATGCAAAACGAGGAGAGATAACAAGCTTACTTTATACCTTAGAAAATCTAGAACCAAATGATTTAAAAGATATTGTAAGACATTCTGGCATAGAAAATTTATATAAACCAACTAATTATTTTAAAGTTATAGATATACCTAAATTAGGATCTGGGAAGACAGATTTTTCAAAAGCTAAGAAATTAACTAATGAATTAATCAAGGCATAATAAAATGCATTTTTCAGTATTGTTACAAGAGTCAATAAATGATTTAAATATAAATCCAGATGGAATTTATATTGATGCAACTTTTGGTAGAGGTGGACATTCTAAAGTAATTTTAAGTAAACTAAACAGGGGACGTTTGATAGCTTTTGATAAGGATCTTGATGCAATCGAGCATGCTAAAAAAAGTTTTCAGTTTGAGAATTTTGAAATAGTCCACACAAGCTTTGCTAAAATTTATGAATACTGTCAACAAAATAATCTTCTAGGTCAAGTTGATGGAGTTATTATGGATTTAGGAGTTTCTTCACCACAGTTAGATAATGCTGATAGGGGCTTTAGTTTTATGCATGATGGCCCTCTAAATATGCGTATGGATACCACTAGTGGGATGACAGCGAGTCAGGTTTTAGATGGCTTATCGATGGAAGATCTTGCTTATATTTTTAAGGTTTATGGTGAAGAGCGCTTTGCAAAAAAAATTGCACAAAGAATAAAAGAACATATACAAAAAAATGGAAGTATAGAGACCACTTTAGAGTTATCCAATCTTATAAGAGAAACTATAGGTAAAAGAGAAAAGAAAAATCCTGCAACTAGGTGTTTTCAAGCTTTGAGAATCTATGTTAATAATGAGTTGGGGGATTTAGAAGATTTGTTAGAAAGTATTTTAGGTATTCTTAAAGAAGGTGGTAGGATAGCTGCGATATCTTTTCATTCTTTAGAAGATAGAATTGTTAAACAAAAATTTACCTCTTTAATTAATCCTAAACAAGAAGTTAATCGTATTGCAAAAATGCTACCACAAGATACTAGCCATATAAAACTAAAATGGATCACAAAAAAAGCAAAAGCAAATCAAAATGAGCTTGATCAAAATGTACGCTCGAGAAGTGCTATTTTAAGGGTGGTAGAAAAGCTATGATGTTAACAAATCGACAGATTAGGATAAGGCTATTTGAATCTCTTAAAAATAGTTTTTTTAGGAAAACAGTAGGAGTATCCTTTGTATTGCTTCTTATATTATTAATAACTGCCTTTAGTCTAATTGTTGTTCGTTTTGAGTATAAGCTTCAATTAAATCAACAGAAAGAATTAATTGTTGAAGATTCAAGGTTGGATGAGGAATGGAGTCAGATTGTTTTAGAGTCTAGCTCCTTAGCTGCACCAACAGCAGTTGAGAAGTTTGCGGAAAAAGAAAAAATATTTTTGCCAACAAAAAAAGATTTACGCTTTTTAAATAAGCAAATTGGGGATTCTGATAATGAGTAATTATCGACCTAAACTTAGGCATCTTGTTGTTATTGTTCTTCTTATTGTAAGCTTCCTTATTTTATTTACTAAGCTTGTTTATATGGAAACTATACAGTATCCAAAGTTAAAGCAAGAAGGTGATAATCGTAGTGATCGAAGTATAAACATAAAAGCTTACAGAGGAATTATAGTTGATAGAAATGGTAATCCACTAGCAATAAGTACTCCTGTTGATACTATCTGGGTTGATCCTTTTTATGTAAAATCAGATAGCTCTAAATTAAAGCAAATTATGGATATTTTACACTTGTCTGAGAAAACAAGAAAAAAAATTGAAAAACAAGTTAAAACTAGAGAAGGTCGGAGTGGTTTTGTTTATATTAAGAGAAAGGTTCAGCCATATTTATCACAAAAAGTAAAAGATCTCGATGTAACTGGTATACATGTAATACGTGAGTTCAAACGATATTATCCTTTGGCAGAAGTTGCATCACAGATTATTGGTTTTACGAATATTGATGGTAAAGGACAAGAAGGTCTCGAGCTTGAGTTTAATAAGTTCTTAACAGGCCAAGATGGTTATTTTGAGTATAAAAAAGATTTACATGGTGGAGTTGCATCTAAAATTGAAGATAAGTATGTTGAGCCAAAGAATGGTCATAATTTGCAGATAAGTATTGATTCTAGAATTCAGTATATTGCATATAAATATTTAAAAAAAGGCGTGATCCGAACTAATTCAGAAGCAGGATCAGTAATTGTTGAGAATGTTCATACAGGTGAGATATTGGCTATGGCAAATTATCCATCATATAATCCTAATAGCATGGCAGATGCATATCCTGATAGGCGTAGAAATAGAGCTGTCACTGATGTATATGAACTTGGTTCAGTAATGAAAACTTTTGCCGCAGCTACTGTGCTTACATATGGTGATAATGTAAGCTCTAGTGAGCCAATTATTGATACTCATCCAGGGTTCTACCGTATAGGTAGAAATACAGTTCGAGATGAAAGAGACTATGGCGATGTAGATCTTAGATATATTTTAATGAAATCTAGTAATGTTGGTATTTCTAAAATGATATTAAGTTTAACAGATCCAACTATATTGGAGTCTTCTTTGAGAAACTTTGGCTTTGGCGACAAAACTGGTATAAAACTTCCTGGAGAAAGAGATGGATATGTGCCTATAAGAGATAAATGGGGTGACTTCCAATTAGCAACTTTATCTTTTGGTTATGGGATGAATGCTACAGATTTACAGTTAGTTGCTGGGGTATCTGCTATTGCAAACGATGGTCAATATATTAAACCAACTATTTTAAAAAGACAGCCTGGTGAAGAAATTAATTCAAGGCCTGTTCTTTCGAAAAAAGATTCTAAAGAAATGATAAGTATGATGGAATCTGTTGTCGAGGGGATGGGAGGTACTGGTCCAAAAGCTAGAATTCCTCTATATCGTGTGGCAGGTAAAACAGGTACTGCTAGGATGTTAGAGGGAGGAGTTTATGGAGCTAAATATTTAGCTAATTTTGTTGGAATGGTTCCCGCTAGTCATCCAGATTTAGCAATTGTTGTAACAATTAAAGATCCTAAAGGAGATCATTATGGTGGTGGTTCAGTTGCCGCGCCAGTTTTTGCAAATGTTGCTTTAAATAGCTTACAGATTTTGGGTGTTCCGCCAGATAATCTTAATGACTAAAAACTAAAACTTTTGTTTTTTAGAACTTTAGTATATAATTACGCGTTGATAAACTGTTCCTTTGTGCGGTTTATCTAAGTTAATTGTAATTAAAAAAACAAACGGAGAAAAGTTATGTTAACAGTACAAGATAAGCAAAATATTATTAAAGAAAATCAACAGTCAGAAGGCGATACAGGTTCTCCTGAAGTTCAGGTTGCACTTTTAACTGCTAGAATTAATGACCTTCAAGGTCACTTTGCAACTCATAAGAAAGACAATCACTCTAGAAGAGGTCTTTTAAGACTTGTAAGTCAACGTCGTAAATTATTAGACTATTTACATGGAAAAGATGTAGAAAGATATCGTAGCCTAATCAAAAAATTAAATCTACGTAGATAATAAAGTCTCATCTTAGTTGTTCTTACATCATATAAAATCAAAAAATAAGGTTAAACTGTGAAAATATTTAGAGAAGTCTTTGAATTAGGAAACAAAGAGATTGTTCTTGAAACAGGTGGAATGGCTCGTCAAGCAGATGGGTCAGTGACAGTAAGTTGTGGGAACAATGTTGTATTGGTTACTACAGTAGTTAAAAATTCTGTAGCTGATGGTCAAGATTTTTTCCCATTATCGGTACACTACTTAGAAAAAACTTATGCCGCTGGTAAGATACCAGGAGGTTTTTTAAGAAGAGAAGGTAGACCTTCAGAAGAACAAATACTTATTTCTAGGTTGATAGATAGATCTATTAGACCATCTTTCCCTGATGGTTTTTTTAATGAAATTCAAATAGTTGCTACTGTTGTATCTTATGATGGTTCGTTTTCACCAGATATGTTAGCGCTAATTGGAGCGTCTGCTTCTTTAGCTATTACTGGAGCTCCTTATAATGATGCCATAGCAGGTGTAAGAGTTGGATATACAAATGGTAAGTATATTCTTAATCCTAACAAAGAAGATTTAAAAGAGTCTGCTTTAGATTTAGTAGTTTCTGGTACTGATGATGCAATCTTAATGGTTGAGTCAGAGGCAAATAGCTTACCAGAATCAGTTATGTTAGGAGGTATTTTATATGCTCATAAACATTTAAAAACTATTATTTCATCTATTAATAAGCTTGCTAAAGTGGCTTCTAAACCACGTATGGAATACTCTGTATACCAAATAAATAAGGTTTTAAAATCACAAATAAAATCACAATTTTTTGGTGAAATAAAAAATGCTTATACTCTAGCATCTAAACAAGAAAGAAATATAAAGCTCAATGAAATCAGAAAAAATGTTTTAGAGTTTATATTCTCTAGTGATGTTGATAGTGGTGAGTATGGTGAAAAAGAAATCTTTGATGCTTTCCATGATATAGAAAAAGATCTTGTAAGAGGCAATATTTTAGAAGGTAAGCCTAGAATAGACGGTAGATGTACTGAGACTATAAGACCCATCAACGTTAAAGTTGGGGTTTTACCTGGAGTACATGGCTCAGCTTTATTTACTAGAGGTGAAACACAAGCTTTGGTAGTTACTACATTGGGAAGTGATAGAGATGCTCAACTTGTAGAGTCTCTAGATGGTATGGCAAAATCAAGATACATGCTTCATTATAATTTTCCTCCATATTCTGTTGGTGAGTGTGGTATGGTTGGAATGGCACCGAAGCGTCGTGAAGTTGGTCATGCTAATCTTGCTAAACGTGCGACTCAGGCAGTGTTTCCTAATCAAGATGCATATCCATATGTTGTTAGAATTGTATCTGAAATTTTAGAATCAAATGGTTCTAGTTCTATGGCAACGGTTTGCGGGTCATCTTTATCAATGATGGATGCTGGCGTACCAATAGCTGAGCCTGTAGCAGGTATTGCAATGGGTCTTATTAAAGATGGTTCAAAATATGCAGTATTATCAGATATCTTAGGGGATGAAGATCATTTAGGCGATATGGATTTCAAAGTAGCTGGGACTAAATATGGAGTTACAGCACTACAGATGGATATTAAAATAAAAGGTATCTCTAGAGAAATTCTTGAGCAGGCTTTAGAACAAGCTAGAACCGGCAGATTACATATTTTAGGTATTATGAATGAGGTAATCAAAGAGCATAAAGAGACTGTTTCTAATTGTGCCCCACAAATCCATATACTTAATGTAAATCCTGCTAAGATTAAAGATGTTGTTGGTCGTGGAGGATCTACTGTAAAAGGAATAGTAGAAAAAACAGGAGCTCAAATAGATACAAATGATACTGGTGAAGTTAAGGTTTTTGCTAAAGATAAAGCTTCTTTAGATATGGCTGTAGCAATGATCGAAGAGATTGTAGCTGAAGCTGAAGAAGGTCAAGTCTATAAAGGTAAGATTGTTAAGCTTTTAGAGTCTGGTGCTTTTGTAAATTTATTTGGTAAACAAGATGGTTATTTACCATTTGTTGATGTTGAGCAAGCCGGTATTAAGACTAATTCTTTAGTAGAAGGTCAAGGTTTAGAGGTTGTAGTTCAAGCTATTGATAGAATGGGTAGAGTTAAAGTTGGCATAGTTGCGAGGTAATATATGAGTGCAGAAGTACAAAGTGTTGATCCTATAAACTTCACAGAAGAAGCTTCTTTAAAAGTGAGAGAACTTATTGAAGAAGAAGGAGATCAGTCTCTTAGTCTTAGAGTTTATATCACAGGTGGAGGATGTTCTGGTTTTCAGTATGCTTTTGCTTTTGACAATGAAATAAAAGATGATGATATGATTATTACAAAAAACGATGTCCGTCTTCTTGTTGATTCAATGAGTTTTCAATATTTGGTAGGAGCAGATGTTGATTATAAAGATGATGTGGAAGGTGCATATTTTGTAATTAGAAATCCTAACGCCAAAACTACTTGTGGTTGTGGTTCATCTTTTTCTGTATAATTTAAAATAAATATTTCTAAATAAAAGAGATTTATATGAAAATCGCTGATTTTGAAGTAGGTAATGGTAAGCCATTTTTCCTAATGTCTGGACCGTGTGTAATTGAGTCTGAGCAGATGGCAATGGACACAGCAGGTTATCTTAAAGAGGTAACTGAAGATCTTGGAATTAATTTTGTCTATAAATCATCTTTTGATAAGGCAAATCGTTCTTCTATTGATAGTTTTAGAGGCCTAGGTGTTGATAAAGGGTTAGAGATTTTATCAAAGGTTAAGAAGACTTATAATGTTCCTGTTGTGACAGATGTTCATGAAGATACTCCATTTGCTGAAGTAGCTGAAGTAGTAGATGTTTTACAAACCCCTGCATTTTTGTGCCGCCAAACAAATTTTATCTTAGATGTTTGTAAGCAAGGTAGAGCGGTCAACATTAAAAAAGGCCAGTTTTTAGCTCCTTGGGATATGCAGCATGTAGTAGCTAAGGCTAAAACTACAGGTAATGAAAAAATTATGGTTTGTGAAAGAGGTGCAAGTTTTGGTTATAACAATTTGATCTCAGATATGCGTTCTCTTGAGATTATGAAAGATACAGGTTGTCCTGTGGTTTTTGATGCTACTCACTCGGTACAATTACCAGGTGGCCAAGGAAGCTCTTCTGGAGGCCAAAGAGAATTTGTACCAGTTTTATCAAAAGCTGCTGTAGCTGTTGGTATTGATGGATTATTTATGGAAACTCACCCAAAGCCAAATGAAGCTAAAAGTGATGGGCCAAACTCATTTCCAATGTATAAAATAAAAGAATTTCTAAGTCTTCTTCAAGAATTAGATAATTTGATAAAGAATCAACCTAAAGTACAGTTATAGGGTTTAGTATGGCAGGTAAAGGAGATGTTTTTATAATAGGTATTGTTGGTGGCTCAGGTTCAGGTAAGACATTATTTTCAAATGCTATTATTAAAAAATTAAAGTCAAAACACTTAAATAAAATAGCTGTAATTTCAGAAGATCGTTATTATAAAAACTGGGGTGAAATGGTTGGCTTTGAAGAAGCTTGTAAAATAAACTATGATCATCCAGATGCCTTCGACCATAAATTATTAAGAAAAGATTTGGATAGTTTAGTACAAGGGAATGATATCCATATTCCCCATTATGATTATACAACTCACTCCAGAGTAGAATCTAAGGCTGAAAAAATTGCTGGTGGTGTAAGTGTTATCATTATTGAAGGGATTATGTTATTTAATGATCGTAAACTTCTAAAGATGATGGATTTTAAGGTTTATATGGATACGCCATCTGATTTATGCTTTATTAGAAGATTAATGCGAGATCAGAATGAAAGGGGTCGAAGTGTTGATAGTGTTATTAGTCAGTATTTAGAAACTGTTAGACCAATGCATATTAAATTTATTGAGCCATCGAAGAGAAAAGCTGATATTATAATTCCTGATGGAGCTCAAAATAAAACCGTTATTGATGTAATATATAATAAAGTAAGACAATTATTAAAAAGAAATGGAGTAAAAAATGGCTAGAGTAACGATAGAAGATTGTTTAGATAAAGTAGAAACAAGGTTTGATTTAGTAGTTTTAGCTTCTATGAGGGCGAATAATATTTTAAAAAAAGGTTATTCAGAGTCCATAGATAATGAAAAAAAAGAAAAAGCTACAGTTGTAGCATTAAGAGAAATTGCTGAATCAGAGATAACAACTGATCAAATTCTTAGAAATGAAGTAGAGGGTTAATTTTATTCTTTGCTATTTGATAAAAGATATTGACTTGCTTTAAAAGCTCTATATAATATCAGTCTATCGGGTGCATAGCTCAGCTGGGAGAGCATCGCCCTTACAAGGCGAGGGTCGGGGGTTCGAACCCCTCTGCACCCACCACGATATGAAAGGGCGTTTTATATCGTCTTTTTTATAACTAGGTCGCAAGAATATGTCAAAGGATGTTTTTTTTGGATAGTTAATATCAAATCAACTTTTCTTAAGAATCCTAGAGTTTTTAGTTAGAATTATTCAGTTATCTATTTTTACTATAAAATCTTCTAAGTATTCATCAACATCTAATTCGTATTCTGAAATAGCAAAATGCTTGGCAGATTTGTGTTGTTGATGCATTTGTTCGGTTGAGCCATTATTATTTAAGTGATGCCATTCTGGTAAGCATTTACCTTCAAATAATAATTTATAACTGCAGCTATTTGGTAACCATTTGTGAGCGTGATTTTTTAATTGTTTATAATTTAAATTTATACATTCAGGTACTAGTTGTTTTCTTTTTTTATACATACTACATTGACATTTATCAATATCTAAAAGTTTACAACTAACTTTGGTGTAATATACTTCATCAGTTTCATCATCTTGTAGCTTATTTAAACAACATAATCCACATTTATCACAAATAGATTCCCATTGCTCATTCGTCATATCTTTTAGGTCAATTTCTTGCCACCATTTATTCATGGGTATTATAGTTTTACATACAATTTCAAGTTCTAGATATTATACTAAAATTTATGAAGAAAAATAGCTTAAGAAACTTTTTGAACAGGTCGGTTTAAAATAGGAAATATACTTATTTGTATAAATATTAGCTCTTGGATTTTTGCAAAAGCATTTGTATAGATATTCTTTAAGACTTGGCAAAGTATAGAATCTGTATATAGGTTTTTGTTATTATTATTGATAAATTTATATACAACAAAATTTATTTTATTTAGTATAAGATTATTGAATATAGAGTTCATGTAATCTATATATATTGTTAGTAATACTGTATAATAATCACCTATAAAATCAGTAATTAAATTAAATTCTAGAACAATAATGAAAACTACTGCTAGAGCTAGAAATAATGCTCGACTATATACTGTACAAGCCTTATATCAAAGAAAAGTTGCTAATAGTACTTTCTCTGAGTTGAAAGTACAATACTACTCTGATAATGCTGATCGTCATCAAACTGATTGGGAGCTTTTTTATAGGCTTATCGATGCTGTTGAATCAAATCAAAGCACAATTGATTGCTATATATCAGATAGCTCGGATGATGGTATCGATTTTATCAATTATGTTGATTATGCGGTTTTAAAGGTTGCTATAGCAGAGCTTATAGAATGTTTAGAAAATCCATATCAAGTAATAATAAAAGAATACGTTGAGATAGCATATAGTATGGGAACAGAAGAGGGCTATAAGTTTATTAATGCAGTTCTACAGAAACTTGTTAAATCTATTCGAGATGTAGAGTAAAAGTGTCTTGAGAGACTAAGAAATTAAAAGCATCTTGGTACTCTTTTTGTTCTTTCTTACTTAAGGTAGCAGTTAAGATAACTTCTTTATACTCTTCATGAGTTAATATGTCTCCATTGTAATTAATAATCATGCTATCCCCTGCATAGCTAAGATTAGGGTCATTTCCAACTCTATTACATGCTATTACAAAGGTTTGGTTTTCTATAGCTCTTGCTTTGAGTAATGCTTGCCAATGTTGACGTCTAGATTCTGGCCAGCATGCGACATTTAATAATATGTCATATTCATTATTATTACAGTTAAATACTGGAAAGCGCAAATCAAAGCATACAGTAAGTAGTATATTAAAATCTTTGTAGCTTATAATTTCACGTTTATTACCTTTAGAATATTTTTTATTTTCTCCAGCATGAATAAATAGATGGTTCTTATCATAGGTGTATATTTCTTTTTCAGGGGTTATAAAATATAGTCTATTTGCTATTTTTGTATCTGTAAATGTAGCGGCACTTCCAACAAGAGCATAGTTTTTATCTTTTACTTGTTTAGACATCCAATCGATAATATCTTGTTGAGTACTAGCTTCATTAGTTGGGTTCATTATAAAACCAGTGTTAAACATTTCAGGTAAAACTACAATATCTGTATCGTTATCTATTTGAGCTAACTTTGCTTCGAGATTCTTATAATTTTGTTGTTTGTTATCCCAAATAATATTTGTTTGGATTATGCTAACTTTTAAACTTGACATTTTAAAACCTTAAATAATATTTAGATTAATATTCAAATTTTAACATTTTTTAGAGCTGTAATTATTATATTTAGTTACTAATTAAAATATAGCATTAAGTTGTTTCTAAACTTATTGACAACAGTATGTCTCAAGAAGATAATTCAAGGTATTCAAATTTTGAATTTTAAGATTAAAATTTAGTATATTGATGGTTTTGACAATGACATTAGTTATATTATCAAAATGTTCTACCTCTGAATATAGTGATGGATATTATACAACAACAATTAATCAAAGCCTTGACAAAGTCTATCAAGCTTCCCTAAAAACTATAAAAGCGGGGAAACATACGATCATAACCATAACCTTATAATACCCTATGAAATTTTAACAACAATTTTGAGAATTTAGTTCCTAAAGTAGCTAAACTATAAATGAGCAATTTAGGATAAATGTAAATGAGTAATAAGAGAAAAATATATACCGTTGAATTTAAGACTAAAGTTGTCTTGGAAGTATTGGGGAAAGATCAAACAATCACACAGTTATCAGTAAAATATAATATTACGCCCAAAAACATAAATAATTGAAAAACAGCCTTTTTAGAAAATGCTGAGTTGGCAATGGATCCATCCAAATCAGTATCACAATATAAAAAAGACAATGCAAAGCTTCAAACCAAGATAGATCAGTATTCTAAGAAGGTTGGACAACTAACAATTGAGAAGGAATTTCTTGAGGGAAAGCTCGTAATCTTGGGATTATCTGATAGAAAAGCGATGATTGATCCTAAGCATAAATTATCTGTTGTAAAACAAAGTTTCTTATTAGAAGTTTCTAGAGCTGGTTTATATTACAAGCCTGTGGTTAACGAACATAAAGAAGAAGTAAAAGCAAAGCTTATACAGATACATGAGGAGATTCCCTGCTACGGCTATATAAAAGCTCATAAGCAATTAATAGAAGATGGGTTTAGCATCTGTGAGAACACAGTACAAAAGTATCGTAAAGAGTTAGGCATCAAAGCTATATTGGCGGTGAAAAAACCAAACTTAAACTTATCTGAACCTAACAAAGAGCATGCTATTTATAGTTACAAACTAAAAGGTTTAAGCATATTGAGACCTAATCAAGTTTGGTCTACAGATATTACATATATTAAGACTGATGCTGGCACAGTTTATATGGCAGCTATTATTGATTGGTACTCTAAGGCTGTACTAAGTTGGGAGATATCCAACACTATGGATAGTAGTTTAGTTATGAAAGTTTTAAATGAAGCTCTGTATAAATATGGAGTACCAGAAATATTTAACACTGATCAAGGTAGCCAGTACACATCTAACATTCATATCCAAACATTATTGGATAAAAAAATTACTATATCTATGGATGGTAAAGGTAGAGCAACTGATAACATTTGCATCGAAAGATTTTGGAGAAGTGCTAAATGTGAGAGATTTTATTTAAATCAATATCCTGGCATTGTTGAACTAAGAAACGATGTGGATGATTATATAGATTTTTATAATAATAGAAGATTTCATGAGTCTATCAATTATAAAAAACCTATGAAATTTTATTACGATAACTTATTGGAAAAACGGGCGGCTTAGATGGGAACTCAATATACAGCAAAAGAGCATATTAAAATATTATCTGATAATAAAATAAATATATCTATGGATGCTAAAGGAAGATCTATAGATAATATTGCAATTGAGAGATTTTGAGAACACTGAAATATGAAAATGTTTATCCGGCATCATATATAACTATGAAAGAGGCTAAAGTAGGTATCAAAGAATATATTGATATTTACAACAATGAAAGACTACATTCTAGTATTGGATATATGACTCCTGATGAAGTATATTCTGGTATTTTAGATGCTGCATAAAAGCAAGGAATAAAATATTTTATAAAGTGGTATTGAATAACAGGGACAGTTTAGAATGAATCAATGAGATGTTTGTTTTGTAAATTGATTGGTTTATTTAATATTGACAAATGAAAGTTATAATAAGATAATCAAATCATTATAATTTTAGGTGTAGGATTAATGAGATTTTTAAAAGTGAAATTTAGTGTATTAATCCTTTTGATAATGACGTTAGCTACATTGTTAGGATGTTCTACTCTAGGTGCTAGTAATTTTAATGATGGGTATTATACGACAATAGTAAATGAAAGTTTTGATAATGTTTATAAAGCTTCATTAGAAGCTTTAAAAAATGGTCAAACATTTGATTTAAAAGGTAGTCCATATGATATTAAAATAAATGAAAAGAAAATAAATAAAGCTGTAATCGCTGCAGAAAGTGATAGTGATCCTGCTGATTTTGTTGAAATTGCAATTCAGAAAAAATCAGAAGATAAAACAGAGTTATCAATAAAATATGGTAAGAATGGTAACACAATAAGATCGTCAGCTTTCATTCCTTTTATACAAGAAAATATTAAGCATCATTAATATCTGACCTCTTCTCTTGAATTGACAAATAAAAAACCTGAGAAGATAATTAAAATTATTATAACCGTACATTATAAAGAATGAAAGCCATGAAACTAAACCTTAAATTTTTAGCTTTAGTTATAATTATAACTTTGGTTTCAGCGTGTGTAACTAGTAATATTAAGTATAATAATGAAGGTTACTCTATTGTAGATATTCATAAGAGTTTGAATGATGTTTATGCTAAGACATTAAGATTGATTGAGTCTGATCAAGTATCTAATTCAGGTAGTGATTCTTATACCATGAACACAAATCAAAAAAGTGATAAAAAAGCCTTGATATTAGCAGTTAATGATAATAATCCTAATGACTTTGTAGAAGTTGTAATGCAAAAAGCATCAGCATATACAACAAGATTAGCTGTTAAATATGGCAAGGAAAACTCAGTTAAATCAGCGTTATTTATCAGTTTGGTACAAGAGGGTTAGTGCTTATATTTGAGACAATATCTTAGTACCTCTAATTATTTCATCATCTTTCTTAGCAAAGCAAATTCTTAAAAACTTGTGTTGAGGAGTTTTAAATAATGACGACATGGGAATGACCCCAACACCATACTCTTTGATAAGTTTTGTTGCAAAGGTATGATCATCTTCTTTGCTTATTTCACTATAGTCTATCATTTGGAAAGGAGATCCTTGCCATTCTAAAATTTTGAATCTTGATGCTTTTAGGTTCTCTCTTAAAAGACTATTCTGTTTTTTATATAATTTATGTAAATTCTCATAGTATTCAGGATGTTTCAAAATTCCTTCAGCTAATGAAAGCTGCATGGGGTGAACAGCTGAAAAAGTTGAAAATTGCTTTATAGCTAAGATATTTTTTATAATATCTCCTGGTGCAATCACCACTCCTTGACGCCAGCCTGTAAGATTATATGTTTTACCAAGAGATTGTAATATTACTAGTTTATCTCGTAGTTCGGGTATTTCTATAGCACTTGTAAAACTATCACCAGCATAAATGTGTTCATAGACTTCATCAGATATTACTAGAATATCCTTATCTTTAATGATTTTAGTAATTTCTTGATATTCACTTTTTGAGATTATAGATCCCATAGGGTTATGTGGTGAGTTTAAGATTATAACTTTTGTTCTATTAGTAATTGCATTCGCGATAGCTTGTACATCAATGTTACCATTTGGTAACAGCTTTAGTCTTACACATTTACCCTGGTTAAACTTTGTAACGCCGGCATAGGTATCAAATATTGGATCAAACATGATAACTTCATCACCAGGCCCAACGTATGTTGATATTGTAGTAAATAAACCCTCTTGGGCACCAGCAGTAATTATTACGTTATCGATAGTTATATCTATGTCATAGCAGTGTTTAGTTTTATGTACGATTGCTTTACGCAGTGTCATAGCTCCAGGAATTGGGGCATATTGATTTTTGCCTTTTTTCATATAGTAATTCACGCGATCGATTAACCATTCTGGGGTATCAAAATCTGGAGCTCCCTGTGTAAGATTAGCTGCTTTATATTCTGCTGCCATTATTGAGAACTTACCGTATACAGATGAAGAAGTATCAATATATGATTTTGGTTGTATCATATTTATTTCTTTTGAATATAAAACATTAGCTAAATTATAGTATAAATTTTGTATAATGTCCCCAGAAAAAGCTACTGATTTTAGAAAGATTTTTATTCCTAGATGTTAAACTTAACTAGATAAATTAGGAAATAGATAAATGAGTAAAAAAAGAGTAACGTATACAGCTGATTTTAAAGCTAAAGTAATTATAGAATTGCTAGAAGGCGATATGACAGTTAATGAGATAGCAAGTAAGTATGATTTACTTTCTAAAAACGTGCATAATTGGAAGCAGCAATTTTTATCTAATGCTTGCTTAGCATTTGATAAAAGCTCTATTGTTAAGGAGTATAAGCAGGAAATAGATGAGCTTAGAAAAGATAAAGATGCAACAAGTAAAAAACTAGTCGAGGTAATAGTAGAGAGGGATTTTTTAATGGGAAAGCTAAAAAGCTTGGTATCATCAAATGATAGAGTAAACTCTGTAGATACTAAGCTAGAATTATCTTTAAATAATCAGCTTAAACTATTATCTGTATCTAAGAGTGTGTACTATTATACACCAATATCAAAATTTAGTAGTAATGATGATATTAAACTATTAAATGCAATAGATTTGATACATACTAAACATCCATATTATGGTACGAGAAGGCTAGTAAAGTTGCTAAATAGATTAGGATTTCTAGTTGGAAGGAAGCTAATCAAAAGTGCTATGGAATTCATGGGTATAATGTCCCCAGAAAAAGCTACTGATTTTAGAAAGATTTTTATTCCTAGATGTTAAAGTTAACTATATAAATTAGGAAATAGATAAATGAGTAAAAAAAGAGTAACGTATACAGCTGATTTTAAAGCTAAAGTAATTATAGAATTGCTAGAAGGCGATATGACAGTTAATGAGATAGCAAGTAAGTATGATTTACTTCCTAAAAACGTGCACAATTGGAAGCAGCAATTTTTATCTAATGCTTGCTTAGCATTTGATAAAAGCTCTGTTGTTAAGGAGTATAAGCAGGAAATAGATGAGCTTAGAAAAGATAAAGATGCAACAAGTAAAGAACTAGGCGAGGTAATAGTAGAGAGGGATTTTTTAATGGGAAAGCTAAAAAGCTTGGTATCATCAAATGATAGAGTAAACTCTGTAGATACTAAGCTAGAATTATCTTTAAATAATCAGCTTAAACTATTATCTGTATCTAAGAGTGTGTACTATTATACACCAATATCAAAATTTAGTAGTAATGATGATATTAGACTATTAAATGCAATAGATTTGATACATACTAAACATCCATATTATGGTACGAGAAGGCTAGTAAAGTTGCTAAATAGATTAGGATTTCTAGCTGGAAGGAAGCTAATCAAAAGTGCTATGGAATTCATGGGTATTAAGGCATTGTATCCTAAAAAAAAGACAACTGTCATTAATAAGCAACACAAGAAATATCCATACTTACTTAATGTATTTAAAAATGAGACGAATCAGGTTGTTATAGATAAAGCTAATAAGGTATGGAGTGCTGATATCACGTATATTAGACTAGAATGTGGGTATGCATATTTAGCAGCCATAATAGATTGGCATAGCAAGAAAATACTAGCTTGGAAGATTTCTAATACTATGGATACACATCTAACAACTAGTGTGTTAAAAGAAGCGTTATTTAAATATGGTAAACCTGATATCTTTAACTCTGATCAAGGAACTCAATATACAGCAAAAGAGCATATTAAAATATTATCTGATAATAAAATAAATATATCTATGGATGCTAAAGGAAGATCTATAGATAATATTGCAATTGAGAGATTTTGGAGAACACTGAAATATGAAAATGTTTATCCGGCATCATATATAACTATGAAAGAGGCTAAAGTAGGTATCAAAGAATATATTGATATTTACAACAATGAAAGACTACATTCTAGTATTGGATATATGACTCCTGATGAAGTATATTCTGGTATTTTAGATGCTGCATAAAAGCAAGGAATAAAAATATTTTATAAAGTGGTATTGAATAACAGGGACAGTTTACTATTTTAAAATTAATAAAGAAATATATGAGGAACTGAATAAAAATTTTATCCTAGTATGTTAATTAATTGCTCTATAGTTATTTCTTGCTTTTCTTGGGTCCTACGATTTTTATATTCTATAAGTCTTTGCTCTAATAGTCTGTCACCAATTACAATATGATGAGAGTAGCCCACAAGATCAGCATCAGCAAACATTACTCCAGGTCGAGCTCCACGATCATCTAATAGTACATCAATACCTTTAGCTAATAATTGTTGATAAAGTTTATCAGCAACTTTTTTAACATTTTCTGATTTGTTATAATTTATTGGTAATATAGCAACTTCAAATGGTGCTATGGTTTCTGGCCATATTATGCCCTTATCATCATGAGATTGCTCAATTGCTGCTGCCATAACTCGAGATACACCAAAACCATAACAACCCATTAAAAGAGGTCTAGATTTACCATCTTGTCCAATCACAGTTGTGTTCATTGATTTTGAATATACATCTCCAAGTTCAAAGATATGTCCAACCTCAATACCGTTTGTTAGCTTTAAAGTGCCATTACCATCTGGAGATACATCTCCAGCTACCACATTTCGAATATCATCAACTTCATAGTTAGTTACATCTTTATTCCAATTTACATTTGTTAGGTGGTAATCATCTTCATTAGCGCCACAGCATAAGTCTGAAATAGCTACAGCACTATAATCTGCAATTATTTGAATAGGACAGTTATATATACCAAGTGAGCCAGGATTAGCATTTAAAAGTTTAAAAATTTCTTCACGTGAAGCTAAAGTATATGGCGCGGATACTTGAGGAAGCTTATTGATTTTTGTTTCATTAAGCTCATGGTCACCTCTGACAACTAATGCAAAAAACCTTCCTTCCATATCTTTAATAATCATAGTTTTTATAGTTTGTTTAATATCAAACCTCATTTCTTTACAAAGCTTCTCAATAGTTTTCATATTTGGCGTATGAATTTTATCTATAGAATTTTGAGAAGTCTCTTTTTTATTAAGATAAGGTTTTGCATAAGTAGCGAGCTCTATGTTTGCTGCATAATCACTACCATTACTATAGCAAATAATATCTTCTCCTGCATTTGCTAGCACTTGAAACTCATGGCTATTGTCGCCACCAATTGCACCATTATCTGCTTTTACAGGACGATATTCTAAGCCTATTTCATCTAAAATATTACAATAAGTTTGAAACATTACTTTGTATGTACTATTTAGACATTTGCTATTCTCATGAAAAGAGTACGAGTCTTTCATAATAAATTCACGAGCGCGCATTACTCCGAAGCGAGGACGGATCTCATCTCTGAATTTTGTTTGAATTTGATATAAATTTAGAGGTAACTGTTTATAGCTTTTGATAGTGTCTCTAGCCATGTCTACTATAGGTTCTTCATGAGTAGGGCCATAGCAGAAGTCTCTGCCATGTCTATCTTTTAATTTTAGAAGTTCTGGTCCAAACTTATCCCAACGATGAGTCTCTTGTAAAAGTTCAGAAGGGAGTATACTTGGTAAAAGTAGTTCACTTGCTCCAGCTTTATTCATTTCTGTACGGACAATTTCTTGAATTTTTTGTAATACTTTCAATCCCATAGGCATCCATGTATATATACCTGAAGCCAGCTTTTTTATAAGGCCAGCTTTTAGCATATATTGGTGACTGATAAGAACAGCTTCTTTAGGAAGCTCTTTGGTAGTAGCAATAAGTGTTTGTGTTGCTTTCATAATGTCTATAATTATTATAAATCAAAATATGAGCTAAATTATAGCAAAAAAAATATTAATGCTTGTAACTTTTAAGATGTATAGTTATGTTAAAAGAAAAATAAGTTAATCATTTATTACAGTCAGTATATTTTTCTTATTTAGAAAAAAGTTCAAAAAGCCAGTAGCTATTTGGATCTGATGGGCATAAATATGGTCCGCATTCAATGAAAACGCTTATTGTATTTGCTAAGGTCAAACATATTATTAAAACAATGGCTATTTTTGAAATAATACTAAAACTCTTCTTTATTCTATTTTGATCTGGTGTTATAAGACCACAAACTGTTGCATATATAATAAACACGATACTTACGACAAAACTCCAGGTATACATATGTAATGAAAAAATTGAGTCTCCATAACTACCTGTTCCGGGAACTATATGTAAAAGAATTTGTGTAGTAGCAACAGCAGCGTTTAATAATGCAACTAATATTACAAAAAGATAATGCTTATATTTATTTCCATAAGTTAAATTTAGTATTAATCCAAAACTGATTAGGCTTAATGCTATTCTTTGAAATATGCATAATGCACAAGGAAGCTCTTGGAAAAATATTTGATAGTAAAAAGCTGTGATTAATATTATAGATATACCGATAATAGCGAAACAATCAAAAAGATCTAAAATATTTTATTTCATAATCTGCTCTCCTACAGTTGAATGTTGATATATCTAATAGTGTGAGGAATAAACATTATTAGTAGTAGTATTAGAGAAGTGAAAAAAAGTATTTTTGAAGTTTTATATTTATTTGTTACTGCAAATATAAGGCTTAGTAATGTTGTTGAAAATATTAAGAAAATCATTTTATTTTTCCAAATAATTATATCTTGATTTTTTTATAAGTTAAATCAATCTATTTTTTTAAGCATATAAATTAAATTGATAACAAGAGTTTGAATATACTTAGAGCTGTTTAGAATTCATATATTTAGAGATAAGAAAGGAGGAAAAAAATATAAACTACTAAACTGCTCTAAGTCAAAACTTAACGTAGTATATAAGAAATTATTCTGAATATTTTGTGGCTCCCCGAGACGGACTTGAACCGCCGACCAATTGATTAACAGTCAACTGCTCTACCAACTGAGCTATCGGGGAGTAACGAGGTGTATTATATGATTGTTTTGATATGCTGTCAATATTTTTTTGGAAATTTTATAGCTTTTCATAAGCTTTTATATAATTAGAGATTTATGTTAATATATTCACTAAGTTTTGAGGTAATTATTTAAATATTTGTTAATATGGCAAGTCAAGTTATACAGCGACAACAAGAGCTAATAGATGAGTTATCTTTCTTTGATGATTGGGAAGATAAGTATGACTATATTATTTCATTAGGTAAGCAACTACCAAATTTTACAGAAAGTAAAAAAACTAATAGTAATTTGGTCAAAGGATGTCAATCTCAGGTTTGGTTTGACAGTAGTATCTATAATGGTAAGTTAAACTTTATTGCTACTAGTGATGCTTTAATAGTTTCAGGTCTTATAGCAGTTTTGTTGCGAATATATAACGATGCTACTCCGAGTGATATATTGAACTCGAATGTGGACTTTGTTAGGCAAATTGGCTTTGGTAATAATTTAAGCTCAAATAGAACGAATGGTTTAAAGTCAATGCTTAATTATATATATGCAACAGCAACTAAAAACCAGTAAATGGAAATACTTGTTTGTAGACCAGAAAAAGATACTCTCGATTTAGTAGAGTTGCTTTGTTCTAAAAATTGTAGAGCTATTGGTTTACCAGTTATAAAGATCTTTTATAAAAATATATCTGAAAGAATTCACCAATATAATACAATTATTTTTACGAGTAAATATGCAGTAGAAGGTTTGTTTAAGCAGTATTACCCAAAACTATTTGTTAATAAAAAAATATATGCGATTGGAGCTAGCACTACCAGACTTCTTAGGGAGTTTGGATTAAATGCGGAATACCCTCGTACTAAATATAATTCACAAGAATTGTTTCAATTGATCTTTCAACATGACATATCAGAACAAGAGCTTGCGATTGTTTCTGGCGTTGGAGGGAATGATTTTTTAATAAAAGAGCTTTCTAAATATACAAAGTGTTATAAGTTTGAAACCTATGAAAGAGTTTTTGAAGAAGTTGATTACTTGTATAATAGATACATACAATCATTCTCACAACAAAATCCTAAAGTTATAGTTGTAACAAGCTTAGATGTATTTAGATCGTTAATTAGGATTTTTGTAAAAACATCGGCTCCAAAAGACGCAATTATTACCATAACTAGCCCAAAGATGCTAGAATTTGTAAATAAGCAGGGCTTTAAAAACATCTTAAAGCTCGAAAAAATAGATAACGATTATATTTGTAGGAAAATATTGGAAATTACAGAGGCTAGTAGAAATGTCGGTAACAAAAGATTCTCATCAGCAGAGTAGTGGTGTTAGAAATACTATTGTGGAAAAAAATAGGACTAAAGATAAAAGCTCAAGAACGATTATATCTAAATTCAGTCTTGTAGTGTCATTGGTAGCTATGGGTATGGCCGGTTATGTGACTGTTAATTCAATAGTTAGGTCCAAAAGTACTAATAATGAAACATATCAGTATACTATTTTACAAAAACAATTAACCAGGATTAAACAAGCTCAAAGTGATCAAATGACTATTCTTGATGATGTAAGTAGTCAAAAAGATTCGCAACAAAATAGTATAAAAGCAATCCAATCGCAGCTTTCAATTGTAAATAGTCAGCTAGCGGCCCCAACAAAAGATTTGTATATGCAGATGGGTATTACAAATATTCAATCAGCAATTGATTATTTGATTTTAGCAAAAGATGTTGTAACTTTTAGTGGAGATGTTCAAAGAGCAAATGATCTAGTTGATATAGCCTTTGATAAGATTGAAGCAAGTAAAGTTGCGAATATAAGTGCAATTGATCGTCAAAATATCAAAAATACTTTAAAAAGATACGCTTCTAGAGAAGATGTTATCAAAGAGTTTATTAATATTGAGCAGCAGTTTGGTAAGTTAAAGTATATTACTCCTGAGAATGTAGGTTCAGTAAAAACTAAGCAATCTGAAAATAAATATATGAAGCTATTAAACTCAATTGTTAAAATTCAAGATATTCCTAAAAATCAAATTCTTGTATCAACTAAACAAGCAAAACAGTTTATTTCAGATAATTTATATCAACTTTTAATCTCTTTGCAAACAGCAATGTATACGAATAATAAGGCTGATATTACACTAGATAAAACAAGTCTTATAAATATTTTAGAAAAATATTTTGTTCAGGACAGTAATGCTAAAAACTTGGAAAAAACCATACAAAGCATTCAGTCTCGAGAAACTGAAGATTTAGACAATACTCTTGATAAAGTTATTAACCAGTTATCAAGCCAGCAAAATGATCTTTTAACTAAAGAATCAGTGCTAAATGCCAGCTCAAGTAAAAAGGGAAGTAACAAATGATAAATATTATAAAGCTTATAATAGCTGTTATCATAGCCACAATAGTAGGTATTTGTGCTACCCGGTATCATGGTTATATTATGCTTGTTTTATCCGATAAAACTATAAAAATGAATATGGTAGCATTTGTTTTCGCGGTAGCAGTATTATTTTCCTTAATAATTTTTGGAGTTAGGATAATCAAGCTAGGCTTTAGTTTTCCTTATTTATTATTTAGTTGGTTTTTGGGTTTATTTATGGTCGATAAGCAGGAGAGATTTGTTGACATAGTGGCTGATATTTTATTGAGAAATGATAAACTAATGCAACAGTTGAGTGTTGCAAGTCTGGCAAGATTAACTCCTAAATATTTAAAAGATTATATTCTATTTAGAAAATTTGAAATAATATC
Source organism: Francisella halioticida (assembly GCF_002211785.1). Classification (NCBI taxonomy): domain Bacteria; kingdom Pseudomonadati; phylum Pseudomonadota; class Gammaproteobacteria; order Thiotrichales; family Francisellaceae; genus Francisella; species Francisella halioticida. The sequence goes on along the minus strand of NZ_CP022132.1, from coordinate 1,206,027 downwards.
TAGTTCAGCGGATATTAAAGAACTTGAAAAATCTCTAAAGCAAATAGATAGTAAAAGCATTACATACAAATTTTTCGAAGTATATCGGTTTTATCTAGTTCAAAAGTTTAGTGAAGCTAGGTCAAGAGTCTTAGTCTTATTAGAGTGTAACAATAAGAGATTTATGCCAAGTATTACTAATTTAGCTGGTAATATTGCTTTGGCTGATAAGGATGATACGTTTGCACTGAAAGTTTTGGAAAAGTATGATGCTTTTTTAAAAACAGATATTGAAGAAAAACTAATCGTGTTAGCACTAAGACAGGCCAAAAATTTTGATAAATTATCAGATATTTATAATAAATCAGATGCTACATTAACCTTAAGTAGAGTTTATTTGGAGCAGTTAGTAGCTTTAAATGAGATGACTTTCGCAGAGAAGTTTGCTAAAAAGCAATTTAATAGTTCTAATATGACTGCAGAAATGTTAAAGCTTTATGTTAATGCTTTTAATATGCCTATTTCTAGATTAGCTAATAAAGTTCTTGATAAAGGTAATTATGATTATCGTAGTATTATTACATTACTAGAGTTGGCAGTAATTAAATCAGATAATGTTAGTTTTAAAATGATTTATGATTATGTTGAGAGAAATATTAAAGATTCACTGTCTATGTTAGATTTAGAAAGATATTCACATATTTTATGTAAGTTTTTTATAAAAAATGGTGAGATTGCGGACTTAGATTTATCAGAGGCAAGACTAATTTATAGAAATAATTAATTAAGAGGTTAGTATATGCAAGTTAAAAGATGGTTTTTAGACAATAGTTTGAGAAATTATCAATATCTTTTATATGATAATAATAATGCGATAATTATTGATCCTTTAAAGGTTGAAATTTTTGATGAGTTTATTAAGAAAAATAATTTACAACTTAAAGCAATACTTATAACACATAAACATGGTGATCATATTGCTGGGGTTAAAAAACTAGTTGAGCTTTACCCTAACACTAAAATTTATGCATATACTGATAATGATTTGTTTAAACCTGATACATATGTTAAAGATGGTGATTTAATTAATTTAGGGTTTGCTACTTTTAAAGTCTTATATACTCCTGGTCATATATCAGATCATGTTAGCTTTTTATTTGAGCGAGAAAAGGCTCTATTTTGTGGTGATACTTTATTTAATGCTGGTGTAGGTGGTGTGCATGCTCAAACAGCAGATGTAAATAAATTATATGAATCTTTAGTTAAAATTGCAAACCTGGATGCAAATATTAAACCGTATCCAGCACATGATTATTGGCAAAATAATTTGGATTTTGCATTAAGCATATTACCTGAAGATGAAAATTTTAAGTATTATATAGAGCAAGTCTGTGATTTAGAAGCATCTAAGAAACCAATAGTTAATTTAGCAGAAGAAAGTAAGTTTAATATTTTTATTAGAGCTATAAATGATGATAATCTCACTAAGGTTTTACCAAGCTATTCATTAGGTAGAGATATGTTTGTAAAGTTAAGAGAGTTAAAGAATAATTTTTGATCCCTTTTAGTTTTTCTGAGTTTTTTTATTAGAGTTATCTTTTTCATCAGTAGATGTTTTAGAATTCTTTTTATCACTCTTAGGTTTTATTTTGGTGCGGCTAACTTCTCTAGGAAATCCTCCATTTAGTCCTATTCTTTGTAGTTTGATAACATCTGGTGCCATAGCACGCTTACTATCATATGGACCTATGTACATTCTGATCCAGTTGCCAACACGTTTGAACTGAGGATTTAAACCATCTTTTTTCATCTTTTTGACATACCATGAGGTTTCATTCATGTTTCTAAAAGATGCTATTTGATATATATATGTATATTTGTATTGAGCTCTCTTAGCTTCAGGATTCACATTTACGCTAACACTATCATGTTTAAGATTGTTATAAAATGTAAATATCATTTTACCACTTGGAGTATTCTCAGAAAAATTTGGTTTTTGATTATTATTAGCTTTTTGATCTTGTTTAGTATTTTTTGTGGTTTCTTTTTTATCGATTTGCTGTTCTATCTTTGCTTTTTCTTCAGCCTTAATCTTATTGATAAGTTTTGATACAATTGCAACACTTAAAAGACATATGATGGCAATTATAAGTAGTTTCTTTTTTTTGTTTAACTTAGGTTTTTCAGGTTTTGGCTGAATATCTTTTTTTTGTTTTTTAGGTATATCCAATTTTGATAGATCTTTCATAAGCTTTATTTTGGTGATAAATTTTTTATAAACTAAACTTAGGTTTAATCTATTAATGTTATACTAAAGAAAGATTATAATTAATAGTGATATAAAAATATATAGGGTTTTGTTATGAGCTATCATAAAAATGATAAATTTATTATTAAAGGTTTCCATAATAGCTGTCCAAATGCTTTTAAAGATAAAATAATAGCAATGGGAGTCTTAGAGGGTCAGGAAATGAAAGTTATAAACAGATCAATCTTTGGCGGACCTATAGCCTTTGAAACAAATTGTGGAATCTTTTCATTACGTAAAAAAGATTTAGATTTTTTAAAATTAGAAAAAATAAACTAGAAAGAGGGTAACATGAGTTTAAAAAAAATATTTTTGATAACATCAGTTTGTGCAGCTACTTTAGCTACTACTAATCTATATGCAACTGCAATTGTACCTTCACACAAGACAACTACACAGGATAGTAGTTTTATAAAAAACACTATTATTAGTAATTTAGATTCTTTATTTCCTTTTCAAACTCATGTTACAGTAGGTAAAGTCGATAAGAATAGCAATGGTGATATTACTGCTTCAGATATTTTGATTGTAAGTAATGGTAATAAAAACCCTAACGTATCTATAGATAAGCTTGTAGTTAAGGGCCTAAAAGTTAATCAAAAAATTAATAATGATGTGTCTATAAAAGTAGAAGGTTTAAAAGTTACAAATTTAGCATCTGCTGTAGCAAACAGCAATGCAGTCAGTGCAAAAGTAGATTCTAAGAAATTATCAGGAGATAATAATCTGTACAAAATAGCTATGAATGCGATAGGAAAAAGTGTATATAACTTTGAGATTGAATACGATCATAGTGATAGTATATTAAAATTTGAGCTTGATTCTACAATAAATAAAAAAACTTTTTTTAAGGAAGATTTTGAATTAACAAATTTTGATTTATCAGATACTACTTTTGATAATGATTTTTTAGCAAGTTTAAAAAATAAAGTAATGAGCTCAAAAATAAAAAATCTTAATTTTGATGCTAATTTTTCAGAGGTTTTGAAAGAAACAACATTGCAATATCTAGGTAAAGATTATAAGCAAACTCCTAATTTAGATATCAATGGATCACTAGGTAAAAGTTCGGGAGAGTTTGAACTTAATGTTGATGGTAGCTTAGGTTCACAAAGTCATGTTAAGTATAATCTTGTAGCTGATGGTATTGATTTAGAGAATACTCAAATGAAGGATATAATAAATGGCTCTAACGTATTTTGGAAAAATGCATATATTCAAACAAATACAGCAGATATTGCAATTGAATTAAGTTTTGATAAAGATTCTTTTTCTAAAAAATCTCCAGTTCAGAAGATTCTTAATCTTTTAGATAAAAAACAATTAAACATAAAAATAACCTCAGATAGTAGTTATAAAGATTCCAAATATAATAATAATTTTAATATAACAGCTGAAGGCTTATCTAATCTAAGTGCTAGTACAAAAGCAGTAGTTAATGGTAAATTAGACTTATTACCATATCTTGGGGTAACGGATAAGAAGCATAAAAATCTATATAACTGTAATAATCAGCTATGTTTGACAAATATTGATTTTAGTTTTGTAAATAATGGTTTGTTGGAAAAGGTTGCAAGATATACAAATAAGGATCCAAATACAACTCCTCAGCAAATACTTGGATCATATGGGGCTTTATTACAGCTATTTGCAGTACAACAGCAAAATCAGTTCTTGAGAAAGGCCTTATCATCTTTTGCAATGTTTTTACAAAATACTAAGAATATAAGCATTCATGCAAAAGCAAATAAACCAGTTAATCAGACCGCGTTATTAAATATGTTGATTGATGATACAAAATCTCTGAAAAAGCATAATCCTATGGAAAATAATGGTAGAGTTGATTTAAGTAAATCACCTAATATTAAGCTAATAAATGATATTCAAAAAATATTTAAAATAACTTTTGATGTTAATAGTTAAAGTGATAAAAAAATAAAGAAAATATTATAGTGATTTAGTATATATCAGTGTTGACAAAACTTTAAAATAAGGTAACATATGTTTCTATAAAGCGGGAATAGCTCAGTGGTAGAGCACAACCTTGCCAAGGTTGGGGTCGCGAGTTCGAACCTCGTTTCCCGCTCCATAAATTTGTGCATGTATGGCTGAGTAGCAAAATGGTTATGCAGAGGCCTGCAAAGCCTTGGACGCCGGTTCGATTCCGGCCTCAGCCTCCATACTGCCCGGGTGGTGAAATTGGTAGACACAAGGGACTTAAAATCCCTCGGAGCTTAACCTCCGTGCCGGTTCGAGTCCGGCCCCGGGCACCATATTGTTGTTTCAACTAATATCATCAAGTATCATAATAATATAAATGCTTTGAGATATATTTACTGTCTCATCGTGTATCTAATTGTATTGTCCAATCTCTAGCTTTGTGGTACCTTGAGATTTTTTGTTTATCATTATGGGTATTCTAACTAAACAATTCATAGAAAGATCAAAAGATATAAAAGAATTAAAAAAAGCCAAAGTCTATAGAGAAGATGGTGAAAGATTATATCTATTATCTAGGCCTAAGGGTAATTATAGCTGGTACTTATAGATTCTCATTTAATGGATCTAAAGATAAGATTACCCTTGGTCAATACAAAGACATCAATAGCAGAGGTAGAGATAAAGTATCTGAATACAATAAACTTCTAGCAAATTGTAAGAATTCAAAAATAGAGAAAAAAAAATAGAAGCTACAAGATGGTAACTTATTCAGTAATGTTACAGAAAGGTATTTAGATGTTAAAAGGCCATGAGGTGCAGACCCTTGAAATCAGAGGATACTTATAAGCAAAGACTATTTGATAAATATCTACTAAAGCTTAAATATCATAAAATAGATGAAATAGAGACATGGAAAATAGTTAGTATCTTTGATAAAGAGACCGTAAAAATATTCAAAAGAAAATCAAAACACTATTATCAGGTATCTTTTCTTTAGCTGTGGGTAAGAAGTTATACGAAATATAATATTGTTAGAGATATAGCTACAAACAAGGTTAATACTTAAGGGTTTTAATTTATAGAATAGGTGATCAATCTAATTTAAATGATATAGATTAACTATCAAGGTCGAATATTAACTAGAATAGCTTTACAACTAATAGTATTAGTTGGTTTTAGACCTAGCAATATAAGTGGCTTAGATGGTTATGAGTAAATAAAAATTATCATTTTATAGATAGAAGTTAAGTGCTAGTGATCTAAAAATTTTAGGAAATACTCTTTATAAGATCTCTATAATGCGAGAGATAATTTTTAAAGGCCTTGGTAACCATAACTTAATCTTATAGTATTTATAAAAACCATATATTTGACTTTAGTTAAGTCAAATATCATAATAGGAATATAAAATTTAAATTATATAAAAGATTATCAAAATGAAAAAAGTAATATTAACAACAGTAGTAGCTTTAAGCTTTGTTTCAACAGGTTTTAGCTATGGTGCTTTTGGTCAAGCTTCTAGTAATTCTTTTCCATCTCCAGTTTTGGAGTTAGCAGCTTAATTATAAAACATCAAAATAGAGGGACTTTTTGTTACATTGGTAACTTGAATAGTACCTTTTCAGTATTGTAAAAAATGAAACCTTTATATATCAATATTTTGGGGTATATTGTTCGAGATTGGACCTGACTTTTGGAAGGTGATAATCTATATATTTTCATATGCTGTTATTAATAGCCATTACCAAACTCTTATTATATCCACATAAAAGGGTTAGTTTCATAGAATAAATTGAAGA